>VFJQ01000017.1 GCA_009885995.1 Verrucomicrobiota bacterium | reverse complement strand
CGCGCCAGGGTGCCGGGGATTTGGCCGTCGTGCATGTAGAGCAGGCGGCCGGGGCTGATCTCGCGGATGGCGGTGTAGTTGAAGTTCGCGCGGTCGGAGATGACGCGGTGGTCACGCCAGGTGCGGCCGCCATCGAGGCTGAACATGAGATTGGAAACGGGGCGTCCGTAGCTGCATGCGAGCACGCCGTTGCTCATGAGCACGAGGTCGGGCATGACGCTGCCTTCTTCGAGCGTGCGCTCGAACTTCCAGGTCTTGCCGCCATCGAGTGAACGGTGCTGGAGGAGGTTCGACATGTGCGCATCGGGGCGCGTGACGCCGAGCCACTCGCTGTCGCTGAGACGCACGACGGCGGGCTCGCCGCCGAGGCCGACATGCGCGAGATGCGTCCAAGTTTTGCCGAGATCAGTGCTGCGCAACAGATGCGTGTGGCGCTCGGGGAAGCCGCGCCCGTTGGGCAGCTTGAGCGAGAATCGACGACTCCAGGCGACAGCGGTGATGCTGGCATCCTTCTCTGCCCAAATTTGCCGCTCAAAGATGAGAACCTCGCCGCTCTTCGCGGGCATAAACTCCACAGGCATCGAGATCGTGCTGTCGTGCACGGTGAAAGTCTCCGCCTTGGCGTCGAGGATCGTGGTCTTGCCCGTGAGCGTGCCGTCCGGCTGCAAATGTGTCCAACGCGATGGACCGAAGATGCGCCCATCAGCGAGGCGCACGAGTTCCTGCGGCGAATCGACATTTTGCACAAGCCCCGTGACGACTTGCCAGGTCTTGCCCGCATCCGTGCTGCGCCGCACGCCATACGGCTCCAGCAACGAGTCGGCGCCCTGCGCGTTGCTCATCAATAGCAACCCCTGGCCCATGTCGTAGAGGTAGGGCCGCGATTCGGTGTTCTTCTCTTCCACATTGAGCGACCACGGCTCGCTGACAGTGATTTTCAGCGGCGGCTTCTCCACCGCCGCAGTCGTCGCCTGCCGCAAACCGAGCCGAACAAACTCCCACTGAGCATCGCCGGTGAACGGCTTCGAGGTGGAGCCGAAGCGGATGAACTTGCGGGGCGATTTCACGGGCCGCCAGAAAGCATCGCGGCCTTCGATGATGCGCTTGCCATCCATCTCGACCGCCATGTCCTCGCCTCGAATGATGAGGCGATACGTGTGAAACGCGTCCCGCGTTTCCACCTGCGCGAAACGATCCGTCAACGTGCGCACATAGCCCTTCGCGGCCTCGGGATGCTTGTCCTGCGGCGGCGTGAGCAAGATGCCCTCCTCGTGCTTCCCATCGCACACCTGAACGCAAATAGGGGCACCATCCCGCTGCGGCCAAGTCGCCGTCGGCGAGTCCCGATGCCCCACCATGCTCACCAGCTTCACCCGCGCCTCGACGATGATCTCCTGGCCCTCGAGATCGCCCTGCCACTCCGCTTCAAATGCGGCCATGTCATCCTTTGATGTGTCGCTCAAATGTAGCGAGCCGTTTTCGACTTTTGCGTCGGGCTTGCCAACGGAGGCCCAAGGTGCGGCGGGCAGGGCTTTGGCATCGTATTGGGTCAGCCAGGTGATGCCATCGTCAGCGGCATGCAGCGCGGCCAGCGGCGCCAGCAGCAGAGCGGTGAGAATGAGGATGAATTGGTTCATGCGGAGTGCAATCAAGGTAGAGCGGGCTTCGCTGGCAGACCGTAACTTTTCTCCCACCAGACGAGCCGCTCGGCATCGGTGGGTTCCGGTTTGCCGAGGCGCTTGGTCCAGGTGCGCTGGTAGTCGCCGCGTTTGCCCTTCTGGATTTCGGCCAGCGAAGGCTCGGTCGCGGGATCGGGCAGAGCGCCGCGGTCGCCGGTGGATTTGATCCAGGCATCCAGCGCGGTGCGCAGGGTGTTCATCGCGGCGGTGCGCGTGCTGTCGGTGGCGAGGTTGTGCAGGCCTTGGGCGTCGCTCTTCAAATCATAGAACTCGAACTCAGGCCGTGTCGCCGTGACCCAGCGGGATTGAAACTCATTGAGCCCGCCCGAGGCGCTGAGCACGCGCAACAGCGGCAGGCCGGGATAACTGTCCTCCTTATAGCCGGACCAGTTGAGGCGCGAGAGCTCGGGGCTGAAGTTGCGCACAAGCAACGAGTCCATGCCGATGACCGCGCGGATGCGATCCTGCGCATCCCCGCAGCGATCGCGCGCGGCGAAGACATGCGCGCGCTCGGGAAAGTCGCGACCGAGAATCGCGCGGCCGTCCATCCACGCGGGCACGGGCAGGTTCGCGAGTTGCAGCATCGACGGCGCGAGATCGATGAGGCTGACGAGGCGTTCCTCGATGCCGCCGGCTTTGATTTGCGGCCCGCGCAGGATGAGCGGCACCTGGAGGCCCTCGACGCTGAGCCATTGCTTGCCCCACGGCATGGGGCGGCCGTGATCGGCGAAGAACATCACGATGGTGTTGTCGAGCACGCCCTCCGCCTTGAGTTGAGCCATGATCGCGCCCACGCGCTGATCCACGACCTCGACGCTGCGCTGATACGCATACCAGTCTCGCCGCATCAACGGGTGATCCGGGTAATTCGCCGGCAGCTTGATGGCGTTGAGCTTCGCCTCGTCGAACTCCATCGGAATCGGAAACGGCCGGTGCGGCTCCGTGATTTGAAACTGCGCGAAGAATGGCTGCCCGGGCTTGCGCTTCCGCCAGTCGTCCCCGTCGAACATTACCGCCGCGTCGTGCGCGAAGTTGTAGTGCGTCTTGCCCTTCTTGATGGCCTTGCCACTGCGCATCGAACCGGGCGCGGCTGCGTTCGAAACAAACCAGCCCGCCTTGCGCAGCAGCGTGGGCAGCGGCTCGTAAGGAGCGGCCAGCGGCTGCGGATTCTCGACATCGTGCGCGTGCAGTCCGGTGGTAATCTGTGAGCAGCCCAGGATGAACACCGAGCGGGACGAACTGCACACCGGCGCGGTCGCGTAAGCCCGCGTGTAGCGCCGCCCCTGGGCCGCAAGCGCATCGAGATTCGGCGTGCTGATGTCCGTCGCGCCGTAGGCTCCGGTGTCGGGCGACATGTCGTCGGCGATGATCCAGACGAAGTTCGGCGGTGGCGTTGCGGCGGACGACGCAAAGGTGAATGCCCCAAGCAGCGCGAGGAGGAGGAATCGTTTCATGGATTTAGAGTCTCCAGCTTGCCAAACATGATGCGGTCGGTGCTGCCGCCGGTGCCTTGGGTGACGGTGAACCAGATGGTGCCCTTGTGCTGGCGGAAGGTCGGATATTGGAAGGAGTCGGCAGACTCGAAGCGGTATTTGCGCTCCCAGTTCACGCCATCGCGAGAGACTTCGATGTTGAAGATGTAGCGACCGACGCCGTGGCCGTCGGTGATGCGCGTGGCCTCCTGCCAGCCGAGGTAGTAGATGCCGTTGAACTTGTCGAAGGTCGGCTTGGAGTTGCTGCCTTTGCTGACAAAGGGACGCGGCTCGCCTTGCGTCCACGTCTTGCCATCCTTGCTGGTGGTGAAGACGTAGTTGCGGTCGCCGCTCTCGGTGCGGCAGATGGCCATCCAAGTGCCGTCGGGCAGGCGATTGACGGAGGACTCGGTGAGCCTGCGCTCAGCGGGTTCGTTGTAGTGGCCGATGACCTTGATGGTGTCGCGTGCATCGTTCAGCATCGCCAGCGCGTTCTGCGCGCCTTGGAAGTTGTTGATGGCGAGATAGGTCTTGCCGTCGATCACCTTGAACGCGTCGAGCAGGTAGAGGCCGAAGGCTTTGGCCGGTTGCTTGAAGCCGTGCTTGGCAGCGTCCGCATAAAAATGCTGCGGCTGCATGTCGAAGGTGCCATCGCTGGTCTTGAGCTTCACGCGATGGATGTCCGGCGCGAAGGTGAGCGAGGCGATGTCGAAGTCGCGATACCACGTCTGCGACTGGCTCTTACCGCTCTGATCCTCACAGACAAAGAAGCAGCGTAGCGTGGTGTCGTTGAGCTGGATGATGCGCGGGACAAAGCAGGCACCCACTGGCAGCGTTTCATTGGCGAAAGCCTGCGCAGACTTCGCCAGCGGCACGACTCGCTCCACGCTCATCGTTTTCACATTCACCACTGTCAGCACGCAATACTGATCCTTCCCCGCGCCGTGGCCGGGCTTGATGTCATTGTCGTGCTCGACGACGAACGCACGCTCGCCAACCAAGACGAGGTCCGCATCGTGTGCGCCCTTCACCTGCGGCGCGCTGACTTTGATGAGAGTGGTCAGCACTTCATCGCCTGCACGCTTCGGGTTCCAGCCGGGCGGGAGCAGGGTTGGTTTGTCGAGCTTGTTGATCACCTGCTTCAGCGTCACCGCACCAGAGATGTTCTTGCCCGCCGTCACGTCTTCCTCGCGGAACTTGGCCATCAAGATATCGCCTGCGCCATTGCGGTCCCGATCATAGGTGATCCAGATGAGGCCGTCTTTGTCCTGCACGCCGTCGGGGTAAGAGACGCCGTTGCGTTCATCGAGCAGCAGGCCGTCATTCCATGTCACACCATCGTCGGTGGAAAGCTGCGCCGTGAGATGGCTGCGGCCTTTGAACTTGTAATGATTCACCAGCAGCAGATTCCCGGATGCGAGACGGCGGATGAAAAAGCGCGAACCGGGGCTCTTGATGGTGCTCGCGGCGCCTTCGCTCCACGTGCGTCCATTGTCGGTGGAGTGGCTTTGCCAGAGCACGCCGCTGCTAGGGCGGATGAGCATCCAGAGGCGACCATCCTTGAGTTCGGTGATCATGTTCTCCAGCGCCCATGGGCGTGACTTGACCGCGCCGTGGAGTTTCCATGTCCGGCCTTCATCGGTGGAGATGCCTACACCGTGGAGCGTTGGTGTCTGTTGGTCATTGTAGCCTGTGCACCACGCACGGATGGGTTTCTCCGCCAGCGTCACCGGCATGATCCATTCGCCCGAGGACAGCACGGTGACCTTGTTCATGCGGAAGGCGAACGGTGCATCGTCATAGCCAACGCGAAACTCTGCGCCCCACACCGGCGGCGAGGCGTCGGGATCGTCGCAGACGCGAGCCCATACGTCGTGCTTCGCGGTGTCTTTGTTGCCGCGATTTAAGATATACCAAAGCCGTTCCTTCGGATCGATCCACAGGGTAGGATCAAAGCAGCGGGTGCCATCGCTCTGGGGCAACGCCATCGCCTCGGGCGCGCTGAAGGTCTTCCCACCGTCATCGCTGCGTGAAAGCACGACTGTGTTGTCCGGCGACGGCTCCTTTGGTCCGCCCGTGAACCATGAGGCAAACACGCGGCCCTTCGCGGTGCGTTCGATCCCCGGAATGCCCTGCCAGGTGCGCTTGGTCAGATCGATGGTGATGGGTTCAGCGGCGTGCAGCGCCGCAAGTGGTGCTAACAGCAGGGCGGTGAGAAGGAGTCGGTGGGTGATTTTCATGGCGTCATCGTTGTTGAGGAATCACGCTTACTCACGCACCTTGGCAATCACCGGCTTCACCTCGCTCCACGGCACATCATGCGGCGAGGTTTTGTTTTTCACGGCCACAGCGGCGGTGGCTCCGGCGGCTTCGCCCATGGCGACGGCGTTGCCGGTGACGCGGTAGCTGGCGTGGGCGATGAAGTCGCCGCTGATGCAGCGTCCGGCCATCATGAGGCCATCGACATCGCGGGCGATGAGGGCGCGGAGCGGGATGTCGTAGGGCTTTGTCTTCACACCGGCGTTGCTGTAGGCGGACCTTTTGTTGTCCTCGGCACTGAGGGCGTGGATATCCACGGGGAAGGTGGCTCGGACGACGGCGTCGGCTTGCACTGTGCCTTTGACGAGGTCTCCGCTGGTCATGACGTAGCGCCCTTTGATGCGGCGGCCATCGCGGACGCCGATTTGCTCGGGCGTGGCGGCGACTTGCACGCCGTCCCAGGGGCCGCCGAGCTTGCGCAGGCCGCGAACGACTTGGTGAATCTCGCCACGGGCACGCAGGGTGGCCTCGGTGACTTGCGCGGCATCGGTGGCGTTGATGCCGTATTCGTGGTTCGCCATGAGCAGCACGAGATTTCCCTGAATGGGAAACAGGCACGCATGACCATAGCTGGGCGTGACGCCCGCCCGCTTCAGGGTGTCCTGAAACGCCTTCGGGCCGACGTGACGTCCGCCATCGCCAGTGCCGTGCATGCAGTCGGCGATCTGCGCCACGTCCTTCACCACGAGCAGCGCATACATCGTCATGGGCTGACACGGACAGGCTTTCTCCCGACCGATCTCGAACTCGCAACCCGCCTGCGCCCCGAGGTCACCATCGCCCGTGGTGTCGATGAAAACAGGAGCCTTCCATGCCTGACGACCGCTTTTGGATTCGGTGACGATGGTGGTGAGCGAGCGTCCTTCGCGATACGCGGCGGCGGCTCGAGTGTGAAGCTGCACTTTCACGCCCGCAGCGCTGCAAAGCTCCTCCAGCAGCAGCTTCATCTCCTCCGGCTGATAGCTGAGGCCGTTCATGCCGCCGCCATTGATGGCATCGCGCTCGCGAAGGCGACGCACGAGTTCCACATTGAAGCCCGGCTTGTCGAAATCGAGCAAGTAGCCCAGCAGCGAGGAAGTCCACACGCCACCGAGCGCTCCATGCACCTCAAACAGCCGCACCTTCGCCCCGGCACGAGCCGCGCTGATCGCCGCCGTGACTCCCGCAGGCCCCGCACCGCAGACGATGACATCGGCGTCATTAATCAATGGAAGCTCGCGCGCATCCTCGCGGACAAAGCCGGGCTTGCTGCCCGCGTTGGCGGCAAAGGTGCGGCGGCCGGTCAGCGTGCCGAGCGTGGCGGCGGTGGCGAGGCTGGTTTGGAGAAACTGGCGACGGGGAGGCATGGGTGTGTTCACGGTAACGTGGAAGTCTGTGAAGGATTTTACAGGTGCAATCCAGAAGGCGGCACTTTTGGACAAACCTGCGCGGGTTTTTAGCGCTCGGGTGCGATAATCGGGCCGGCGGTGCCGAGCGCGGTGAGCTTCGCAAGCTCCTTGGCCGTGAGGGCGCGATCGCAGACCGCCACACCGCCGATCCAGCCGGTGAATCCGACGCTGCGGGAGCTGTGGATGACGCGGCCGATGGTGTAGGGGCCGGCGGCGTGCGCGGAGACGGCGAGGGAGAGGGGAAGTGTGAACGGTTTCACAATTTGCGGTGCCCCCGATCTACAAATCGAATCCGCACCTTCCAAGCTCCCATCACCGCCGGTCGAGCGTTGGCCGCGCTGGCGTGATTACTTCGGCGGCAGCACATGATAGACGAGATCATCGACTGAGAAGTCGCCGGAGAAGTGGTAGAGGCCGGGGCCGATGTCGAGAACTGCTGCGCCCTCCGGTAGTTCGAATGTGCCCTCCTTTTGCATCCAGCCGCCCGTCGGCTGAGTGAGGTGGATCGGGGTCGGCATGTTGATGAGTTTATTGCCCGCTGCGTCGAGCACCGCGCCGCCGATGAAAGCTGCGGACCATTTCGGCTCGGTCGCGCATTCGATCTTCTCCAGGAGGAAGCGGCCTGACATCCGCACCCGCCGCGTGCCGGGCGGAAGGGTGATGCGATAGCGCGCGGTAGCAGTGCCGATCTTCTCCGAGGCGACACGCAGCTAGCATTTCACAAATGGCCCGCCGGGCACCGCGCTCTGGTAAACGATGCCGGTCGAAATGCCGTCGCGGGCTTGCGACTCCGGCGAGGGAAAAGTCCAGCCCGCGCCAGGGGCGAGGCCGGGCTTCATCTAAAGTCGCCGGTGGGCAGGAGATTCTCGGGTTCAGCCGCGCGTAGCGTGAGGGCACACACGGAGAGGATGATGATGAGTTGTTTCGTCATGGCAGAGTGGGGCTGTCGCAGCGTAGATGCCGCTACGCGGACCTGCGCGCTCACCAATTACGGGAGCTTCAGCACGGGCCGCCCGGCGCTGGTGGTGTGCTTGATCTCCTGCGTCTTCGTCACGCCGCCTTTCTCCATCGTGATGTCATACCAGCCGAAGAACGCGGGCAGCGTTACCTTCCCCTCGGCATCGCTGGTGAGCGTGGCGTTCGTCCACCACTTTGTCTTCACGAGGTCGCGCCACACCTTCACCGCCGGGCGCTCGGTCCAGTCGGCTTTGAACATCGCTGCCGTCGGCTTCCAGTGCCTCCCTTCCCAAAAACCCCAAATGACAAACCCGGTCATCTGCGGATGGCTGAACGCGAGGGTGAGCATGTCGCGCATGTGGTCGGCGTGCAGCGCGTCGTCGAGCGACTGGAAGTCGTATTCGGTCACGGTGAGATGCTTCACGAGCGGCGCGACGCGGTTCCACGTCTGCCAGATGTCGTCCACACTCGGGATCTCGGCATCGTGGTAGTGGCTCTGGAAGCCGCAACCGTCGGGCGTGACGCCGCGCTCGATCATGTGGCGCACATGCTTCTCGAAACCATCCGCGCGCTCGGGGTTGAAGGCGTCCTCGTTCACGAAGAGCAGCTTGTCGGTTTGCCCGCGGATCTTGCGGTAGATGTCCGGGTAGAAGTCGGGACCGATCACGTTGTAGAGCGCGTCGGGTTCGTAGAACGGGACGGGATGATTCAGCGCATCCCACTCGGCGACGTAAGGCGCGCAGAAGGGGAGCACGAAGCGGAAGTGGCGCTCGTAGGTATCGAGCAGGCCGGCAACTCCGCGCTCCTTCACGACCTTGCGCGCCCAGTCTTCGAGATAACACCACACGAGGTAATGCCCGCGCGTGGTCATCTTCCGATCCTGCGCCCATTGCAGCATCCACAGCGTGGCGGCTCGGTTGCGGCGTTGATACTCGGTCGCCCACGGCTTCTCGGGATCGTCTGCCACGTCGATTTGGTTCACGCGCAGCCCATTCTCCGGCACGATGCGGCTGAAAAGCTCGTCGGTGATGGCGCGATACTTCGCCTGGTCGGGCACGGAGATTTTCGAATCGAGCGCCGAGAGCATCGTCGGATCCACCGCGCTGCCGAAGCCGAACAAGTGCCGCTTCATCGCGACGTTCACCTTCGCGCCTTCGATCGGCTTTCCTTCCGCATCCACCACGCGCACGGTGAGCTGGCCTTTGCGCAGCTTCTCGATCCGCGCGTCGGCCTCCGCGCGCCACGGTGCATCGAGTTCGCGCCCCGCGTAGGTCTTCTTCATCTGCGGCGCCTGGAAGACATCGAAGCCGACCGGGAAGCGATAGACCTGAAAGTCCGCGACCTCGATCACCTGCTTCGCCTCGCCCGCGTTCACCTTCGCCACGCCCGCGCCTTCCGGCAGTTCATGCTCGGCTTGGAAGACAAAGAACGTCGTCTCCCATTCCTTGCCGACCGTCCACGCCTTCCACAACGGCGAGTGCCCGTAGTCCTTAATGTTCTGCACCACCGCGGTGATCCTACCCTTTCCATCCGCGCGCTCTGCCTGCACTGCGCGCGCCTTGATGACGAAGAGGCACACCTGATCCTTCGCGATCGGCTGCGTGAAGGCGCGGCTCAGCGAGAGGTTGTAGGATTTCTCCAGCTTCCCCGGCGACGTGAGCCGCCACGCGCCATCGACTTGCGTGATCGTGCCCTCCTCCGGCTTCGGCTGCGTGGGCTTCAGCGCCGTCTCCGGCAGCAGCGCGACGGCCTCAGGCGGCAGCGCGGGCTCCTCAGCGCGGAGCACGCCGATGAAAATGAGAGCGGCGGCAAGAAGGGTTTTCATCGCTCGATACTCGTGTCGCGACTCGCCGCCACTACGGCAACCGGCGGACGCGGAGGTCCTTGAAATAAAACGTGCTGTCCGGGTCGTGTGCTTGCAGCGCGATCGAGCCGCCGTCCGGGCTGAGGAAACGGCCCTCGAAGCCCTTCGGTCGCGTGTCGCCATCGACCTCGGTGTAATCGACGGTCTGCTTCTCATTCACATGGATCGTGATGCGCCGCCCCTCGACGCGCAGGCGCACCTTGAACCACTGCGCCTCATCGACCGGCGACTCTGCGAGATCGACGACGGCATACAAGCTGCCCGTCTTGCGTTTCTCCTTCGCCGTCGAGTTGAGCTGCACCTCGTAGCCTTTCGTCAGCTTCAGCCGCGGCCCCTCGCCGCACGCGATGTCGGTGTGGAAGTAGATGCCCGAATTCGAGCTCGGCTCGCCGCGCACTGTCGCCTCCAGCTCGAAGTTCTTGAACCGTCCCGCTCCCGCCGAGCCATCGCCGATATAGAAAAGGTGCGCGTAAGACTGCGTCGCGTGAGTGCGGATCGCGCCATCGACGACGGTGAACGCCTCCGGCTGCGTGTTCGGCTTCCAGCCGGCCAGATCCTTCCCATTGAAAAGCACCTGCCAGCCGTCCGCTCCGGGCGCGGAGCAGTCGAAGAGGCAAGTCGCCGAGAGCACGAGTGCGAGGGTCTTCATCGGGTGGCGTTGTGGCGAGGTTTGCGCGCGATGTCCCGCGATTTTTCCACGCCCTCGCGCAGGCTCACTCCCGCGCCTTCGTGTCGATGATGAGCGTCACCGGCCCGTCGTTCACGAGCGCCACCTGCATCATCGCCCCGAAGCGCCCCGTCTGCGGCGGCTTGCCCATCAACTCCGTCAGCTTCGCAATCAGCGCCTCATAGAGCGGGATCGCGATGTCCGGTTTCGCCGCGCGGTGCCAACTCGGCTTCGTTCCCTTCTTCGTCGAAGCGTGCAGCGTGAACTGGCTCACGAGCAACACGTCGCCGCCGATCTCCATCACGTTCTTCGCCCACGGCCCGCCGTCGTCGCCGAAGAGCCGCAGCGCGACGATCTTCCCCGCCAGCCACTCGATATCCTCCGCCGTGTCGGCTTCCTCCTTGCCCACGAGCACCAGGAGCCCGCGCCCGATCATACCGACGGTCTCGCCTTCCACCGTGACACTCGCCGACGCGACTCGCTGGATGACCGCGCGCATCGCTCCCGCCTACTTCTCGCGCTTGTAAGTGACCAGCAGCAGCGGCGAATCCTCCTTCGTCGCAAACTCCGTGGGCCGCGCGCTGCCATCCACCGCGTAACACACCCGTAGCGTATCGCCAGAGAGTTCATAGATCGCCCGGATCAACTTACCCACCTCGATCCCCTCCGTGTCCGTCGCGTCCATCGTCTTCGGGTTTTGCGTCTCATCGAGCTTCAAAGTCCCGCCGTCCGGCCCCTCGTCAGTCATCAGTTCGTAATGGTCGCCAGCGATCGTCACCGCGAGCGCCTTCGCCAGATCAGCGGAGTCCACCGCCTTCCCGCCCGCCTCCATCGCCTCGACAGTCCACCGGCCCTCCATCGCCTTCAGGTCATCCGCCCGCGCCATCGGCGTGAAGACGAGCGCCGACACCGCGAGGATGGCGGCTGGGAGAGTGCGGCGTTTCATGCCCCACGGATAATCGCCGCCCGTCTGCGTGTCGAGCCACGTCTATGCTTCGCCCGGCCTTGCACGAAGTGACCGACTGCTGAAAAGCAAAGCGCCCCGGCGGGGACCGGGGCGCTTCGAATTCGGACTGGAAGCGATGCGGACTAGGGCTTCATGAATTGGCGCCGCGGGCCGCCGCCGACGCTGTCCTCACGCGGCCGGGCTTCGGTCACGGTGATCGCGCGCCCGTTGAGATCTTTCCCGTTGAAGAGACGAATGGCCTCCTGTGCCTCGGCGGGCGTGGACATGGTGACGAAGGCGAAACCGCGCGACTGGCCGGTCGTGCGATCCTGCATGAGGTTGGCTTCGTTGACGGTGCCGGCCTCGGCGAAGAGGTCGCTGATCTGAATCTCGGCGGTCTCGAAGGCGAGGTTTCCGATGTAGAGTCTGTTGTTCATGTGTTCGTTTTGCATCTGCGAAGCTTCTGCGTCTGTTTCCAGGAATCGGATTTCAAATCGCCACTGGAAGTTCCGCGGGGTGAGCCGCGCTACGAACACAACTAGCAATCTACCAAGGCCCAAATGGGCTGCGTTTCTGCGCGAGCAAGGGAACAGGCTTCGGGGGTTAAGCAAGGCCGCGTTCGGCCGCCACGATCCGAGGGGCGCGTGTCGGTGAAAACCCGGTGAAAACCCGGCTTGCCATTTGTGCTCTGCCCGGTAGCAATGCGGCCGCATGAAAAAAATCGAGGCGATCATCAAGCCGTTCAAGCAAGAGGACGTTAAAGAAGCGCTGACAGAGATCGGCGTGGAAGGGATGACCGTCTCAGAGGTGAAGGGTTTCGGCCGGCAGAAGGGGCACACGGAGATCTATCGCGGCAGCGAATACACCGTCGATTTCCTGCCGAAGGTGAAGTTCGAGATCGTGGTGACGGATGAGCGGGTGGCGCGAGCGGTGGATGCGATCGTGCAGGCGGCCAAGACGGGGAAGATCGGCGATGGGAAGGTGTTCATCCTGCCGATCGAGGACGCGATCCGCATCCGCACCGAGGAGCGCGGGGACAACGCGATCTAGCCGACGGCGAGGCGCGGTGAGCGCCGGTGCGTTGTCGAATCAACCATGCCCGACTGGCTCATCGCCACGCTGCTCGGTTTCGTTGAAGGGCTGACGGAGTTCATCCCCGTATCGTCCACCGGGCATCTGCTCATCGCGGAGCATTGGCTGGGGCTGAAAGACGACAGCTTTTTCAAGACCGATCTCTTCAACGTGGGCGTGCAGGCCGGGGCGGTGGTGGCGGTGTTGCCGCTGTTCAAGGACCGGCTGCGGATGCTGGCGCGCTGGCGCGAGGCGGAGAGCCAGTCGTTGCTCGCGAAGATCGTCGTGGCTTTCCTGCTGACGGCGATCGGCGGGCTCGTGCTCGACAAACTTGGCTACGAGTTGACGAAGAACGTGGCCAACGTCGCGTGGGCGCTGATCGTGGGTGGTGTCGCTTTCATCGGGCTGGAGAAATGGCTCGCGGTGCGCGAACAGCGGCCGCTAGTGGCGTGGCCGTCGGCGCTGTCGGTCGCAGTGGGGCAACTCGCGGCGGCGGTCTTCCCGGGGTTGTCACGCTCGGGCTCGACGATTATTTTCGCGCTGATGTGCGGGACGAACCGCGTGGCGGCGACGGAGTTTTCCTTCCTCGTGGGCATCCCGACGCTGCTCGTGGCGGCGGCTTACAAGGTCTTCAAGACGCTCAAGCACCCGGAGTTGAACCACGTCGCGCCCGACTGGCCGATGCTCGCGCTCGGCACGGCGGTGTCGGCGCTCGTGTCGTTCGTGGCGGTGAAGTGGCTGCTGCGCTACGTGCAGCGGCATACGTTCATCGGCTTCGGCATCTACCGCATCGTGTTCGGCTTCGCGCTGCTCTGGCTGCTGAACAATGGGAGGTAATGCGGCGAGAAAGTGACGAGTGGGCGGCTTGCGCCAAGCCCGCGCCTGCACTAAACGCGACGCCCGTTTCACAGCCCATGCAAACTTCGGCCCTGGTCCGCTCCGCACTCGTCTTCCTCATCGCCTTCGTCGCGCCCGTGTTGCGCGCGCAGGTGCCGGCCTCGCCGCCGGCGCCGGGGCTCACGGTGGTGAAGGTGCCGCTGCTTCTCCCGCCCAAGCCGGGCCAGCGGCCCGTGGCGGACATCGCGAACGTCGAGGTGCGGATCGCGCGCGGGGTCGGCGGCGCGGTCTTCACGCAGCGCGTGCCTCCCGATGCGAGCAAGGTGCTCCAGTCCGTGACCGCGGCGATCGAGAAGCTGCACCCGGGAAAGCTAAAGGCGCAGCGGATCGAGATCACGTTCACCGGCATGGTCGCGGCGAACGACCTCGCCGCCTCGGGCCTCGGGCTCGCGATCGGGCTCGACGCTGCGCTCGGCGGGTGGAAGCCGGAGCCGGAGTGCATGGCGGTGGGCACCTTCGAGGCGGATGGCGATGTGCAGCCCGTGCGCGACGCGATCCCGCGGCTGCTCGCGGTGATGAGGGCGAAGGCGAAGCGCGTGGTGATGACCGAGAAGCAGGTCTCGCAGGTGAACGACATGATGGTGAGCGCCGGGCCGGCGATGTTCGCGCACACGCAGTTCTTCGCGGTGAACTCGTATGAAGACGCGCGCCCGATCATCGATACCGCGCTCACGCCGGAGATGACGAAGGGCCTTGGCTATTTCGGCAACGTGCAGCAGGCGCTCAGCGCCGAGGGCGCCAAGCCGGACGAGTTGCTCAAGGACGATGAAATGAAGGAGCAACTCCGCAACACGATGGTCGTGATGCCGAGTTGCGTGAGCGCGCGGCTGCTGCTGCGCGTGACGACGGGGCAGTTCGACAAGCTCTCCTCCGAGGGCACCTTCTACGCGATCGAAGACATGGCGCCGACGATCTTCACCGTCGTGCAATCGAGCACGCCGAACGACTTGACCAAGCTGCCGAACGCGACCGTGCAGGCGGAGATCGCGAAGCTGAACGCGGCCCGGCCGCACTTCGCCACCACCTCGCTCCCGCTGCTCGACGCGGTGATCGGCTATGGCGAAATCGTGCGCGTCTATACTGAGAAAGCCGCCGCATCGGTGACGGAGAATCAGGACCGCAACCGTGCCCTGCTGCTGACCGCGCGCGACGTGCTCGGCGCGATGGCGAAGTTCCGCGCGGCGCATCGCTAGAAACGAATCAGCCAAGAAACCACCCAGATGAAATTCAACTGCCCCTCCTGCGACATGCACTTGATGGTCGAGCCCTCGATGGCCGGCCAAGTCGTCAAGTGCCCCGGCTGCAATACCAAGATCCAGATCCCTGCGGACATGGGTGCGGAACAACAGCCCGCTCCGGGTCCGAAGCAGCCGCGCGCCACCAGCCCCGGCCGGCTCAATCCCAGCGGGCAGCCGCAGCAACGCAAGGCATGGAAGGAAGAGGACCCGACCAATCCCAATGCGCGCATCAGCTTCGGCATCGGCCTGGGCTTCACACTCGTTTGGTTCGCGA
Organism: Verrucomicrobiota bacterium; assembly: GCA_009885995.1. GTDB lineage: Bacteria > Verrucomicrobiota > Verrucomicrobiia > Chthoniobacterales > Chthoniobacteraceae > VFJQ01. The sequence goes on along the minus strand of VFJQ01000017.1, from coordinate 27,027 downwards.
TCATCTATTTCTTCCAGGCCGCGCCCGACAAACCGTCGGGGGATTATTCCACCGGGGAAGTCCTCGCGAACCTGTTCTACAAACACTTCACGGTCAGCTTCGCGAACACGCTCTTCTTCTGCTGGGCCATCGCGATCTGCTACCTCAAGTGGCAGAAGCTCAAGCACCAGCGCGAGGCGTTGATGCTCGACGTGCTCCCGATGGAGATGGGCAAGGAGATCAACGCGATGAACGTCGATCTCTTCATCAACAACCTCTACCGCCTGCCGATTCAGCTCCGCGACAGCCTCATGGTGAACCGCATCCGCAAGGCGCTCGAGTTCTTCGAAGTGCGGCAGAACGTGACCGACGTGAGCGCGATGATGAACAGCCAGTCGGCGATCGACGGCTCGCGCATCATGGGCAGCTACATCATGCTGCGCGCGTTCCTGTGGGCCATTCCGCTGCTCGGCTTCATCGGCACCGTCATCGGTCTCTCGCACGCGATCAGCGGCATGAGCTTCGCGAATGTGGAGGATGTCGGGAAGATCGTTGGCTCGATCAACAACGTGACCAGCGGCCTCGGCACAGCTTTCGATGCGACGCTGCTCGGCCTCGTGTTTGCGGTGTTCCTCAACTTCCCGCTCAACTCCCTCGCGAAGCATGAGGAGGAAGCGCTGAACGACATCGACGCGTTTTGCAACGAGGTGCTCCTCCCGCGTTTGAACGACGGCGTGGGCGCGGGCGGCGGCAACATCGGCGCGGTCGCGGATTCGGTGGTGAAGGCGCTCGCGAGTGCGCAGCAGGAGTTTCTCACCGACCTGAACGCGCTCTCGGCGCGGATGATGGAATACGCGGACAACCTCGACCGCCGCACCGAGGAACATCAGCAGGTCGTCACGCAGCACTTCGTGGAGAACATGACCACGATGCGCACCGAAGTGGAAAGCAACCTGAGCGAGTCGATGCGACTGACGGCGCAGTATCTCGGCGGGCTGGAGTCGGGCTTGCGCGGATTGAACACGGTGCTCGAAAAGCTCGGCGAGCAGCAGGTCGTCGTGCAGCAGGTGAAAAAGAAAGGCTGGTTCAGCCGGGGTTAAGCTGACCGCCGGAAGCGACCGATCCCATGGTCAAACGACACCCCCGCCGCCACGACGAGATCATGCTGATCCCGTTCCTGGACATCCTTTGCTCGCTGATCGGCGTGCTCGTGCTGATCATCGTCGTGCTCGTCGTGGCGCAGACACAGAAGATCAACGGCCGGACGCCGGAGGAACTCCAGCGGGCGCAGGAGCACCTGAAGCTGCTCAAGGTGCAAAAGGAGAACGAGCAGATCAACGAGGCGCTCAAGGACAAGGTGGCCGCGCTGGAAAAACTGCGGGAACAAACCGCGGGAAAGGAACAGGAGTTCGCGAAGCTCCGCATGCTGCTCGACACCTCGACCACCGCCCGCGAGCGGAACAAGGAGCTGAGCGAAAACATGCTCAAGGAATTGGATAACCTGATGGTCGAGGTCAACGGCCTCGCCGTGCAGGAACCGCCGCTGAAAAAGGAGATCGCGGCGCTCCTGGCTGAGATCAAGAAACGCAAGCCGCCCGAGGTGAAAGGTCCGGCGGTCGTCGTGCAGCCCGGCGGCTCCGGCGTCGCGAAGGGGACGAAACTTTTCTTCGTCGATGCTTCTGCGGGAAAGCTGACCGTTTTCTGGAATGAGAACACCAGGACGGTCGTGAGCGCCGTGGCCGACGTGATCGCCACGGACGCTGCGTTCAACGCCTTCCTCAAAGGCGTGCTCGCCGTGCCACAGAGCAAGATCATCTTCCTGCTGCGCGAAGACGGCATGGGCGCCTTCAATCTCGGCGCTGGCTGGGCGCAGGCCACGTATGGCTACAAGCCGGAGCAGATCGGCAGGCTGCCGATCCCCGGTCGGGGTGAGATCGACTTGAAGATGTTCAGCGAATTCCTCGGATCCCTCCCACCTCCGCCCGAGGCCAAGCCGGCCACGCCCGCACCCGCCGCGCCGAAGGCGACACCGGCTCCGCCGAAGACCTGATTTCACCATGGCGCGCCGCGGCAAACCTCATGAAGAAGAGCTGCCCTTTGTGGCCTTGATGGACACGATGACGAACGTCGTCGGCGTGCTCATCATCGTGCTCGTGATGATCGGCATCGGGCTGGCGAAGTCCGTGCGCAAGGTGCTCTCCGATCTTCCGCCCGTCACGATCGAGGAGCACGCGAAGCTCAAGAAAGAGGTGGAGGACGCCACGCCGAAGGACGACCCGAAGAAGGTCGAAGAGGAGACCGCGAAGCTGCAACAGACGCTCACGAAGACGACCGAGGAGCTGAAGACGATGGAGGTCTCCAAGGAGAAGCAGAACATCAAGATCGTGGACCTCGATCAGCTCACGAAGCAGATTGATGAGCGGAAGAAGGAGCGCGAGGCGAAGAAGGCGAGCGTGGACAAGCTCCTCGCCGAACTCGACGCGCTCAAGGCGCGACTCGACACCACGCCCGTCTATCAGGCGCCGCCCGCGACCATCGTGAAACTGCCGAACCCGCGACCGATGCCGGAGAAAGCGGAGGTGCAGCATTTTCTCGTCGTTGGCGGGCGCGTCGTTTTCACGAATGACGAGGAGTTCTCCAAGCTCGTGGAAGGCGAACTGAAGCGGAGCGAGGCCAGCATCGCCTTGAGCCGCGAGACGGTGAAAGGCGCGGACGGCAAGCCGGTCATGCAGCGCGACAAGTCGGGCCGCCTCTCCCCGCAGCGGAAGGTCGTGTTCGATTCCAAGAAACTCGCCGCCCATTTCGCGCGGCTGCGGCTGGGCAATCGCGACATCAAAGTGGAGGTCGTGCCGTCGCCGAATTCGCCGCGCATTCCCATGAAGCTCTCACCCGCGCCGGGCGCCGGGGAGACGGCCGAGCAGGCGAAGAATCTCGTGTCCGTCTTCCAGAGCTTGCTGCGCAAGTTCAAGATCGACCCTCAGGCGGTCGTGTGGTTCCACGTCTATAAGGACTCGATCCCGACCTACCTCGCCATCCGTGAGATCGCGGACCAGATGGGCGTGCCGGTCGGGTGGGATCTCTACGGCAGTCCGGCCTTCGTCCGCACCATGCCAGCGGAATACACGGTGGATTTCACCCCTCCACCTGTGGTGCCCGTGGTCGCACCCGGAGCGGTCTCGATCGCGCCGCCGAAGACGACGCTCGATTGATCGAGCTCGAAAAGAAGAAGCTCGACTAATACGTGTGCGTGGTAGTTGAAGGCCCGGCTCAAATGCCTGATCCCAGCGTCTTCACCAGCACCTCTCCGCAGCGCGATCCAAAGCGCCTGCCCGTGCTCTTGCGACGCGCGTGGTATGGGCTGAACCAGGCCTTCCGCCAGCGCGTCGCGGACCTGAAGATCACGCCCGATCAGTTTTCCATCCTGCGCTGGATCAGCGAGGGCGACCCGCAGGGGCTCACGCAGCGGGCGATCACCGACCTCATGGCGAGCGATCCGAATACGATCACCTCCACGCTCGCGCGCATGGAGAAGGCGGGCTTCGTCCAGCGCCGCCCGCACGAGAGCGACAAGCGTGCGCTCCGGGTGCGCCTGCTGCCGAAGGGGCGCAAGGTTTTCGAAAAAGCGCGCAAGGCCGCCTCGGAACTCCAGCACAGCATCCTGACCGCGCTGCCCGAGGTGCAGCGCGACGGCTTCCTCGAAGCGCTGCAAGTCATCGCTGACGCCTGCGCCTCGGCGACCGAGCGACCGGTGAAGCGGCAGCGGAGTTAAATCGTTCGGTCTCCCGTTCTCCGCGGCAGCCGGATCGTCGCGCGGACGCCGCCGCCTTCGCGATTCTCGACCGCCGCGTCGCCGCCGTGGAGCAGCGCCGCTTCGCGCACGAAGCAAAGCCCGAGGCCCGAGCTTTTGCGGCCAGTGGCCGGGCGCTGGAGGGAGTAAAAGCGGTCGAAGATTCGCGGCAGCGCGTAGCTCGGGATGCCGGGGCCGGTGTCATCGACGATGAGTTCCGCGTGTGCGCCGCCGGGCGCGAGCGCGGTGCGGATGGTCACGGCGGTTCCGGGCGGGGAGAAGTCGATCGCGTTTTGCACGAGGTTCGCGAGCGCCATCTCGATGAGAAACGGCTCGCCGGACACGAGTGCGTGGCCGGGCGAGTCCACTCGGAGCGTGAGCAGTCGAGCCTCGGCCGCGACCTGGAGCTGCTGGCGCACCGACTCGGCGACTTCGCCGAGCGCGACTGTCTCGGCGTGATCCAGCGTCTTGCGCGCCTCGATCGCCGCGAGCGCGAGCAGACGGTCGATGATCGATTGCAGCCGGCGCGCCTCGGCTTCGATGTTCGCGAGAAACCGCTCTCGCGGCTCGCGCGGCATTTCCTCTCGTAGCAACTCGGCAGCGCCGCGAATCGCCGCGACCGGGCTTTTCATCTCATGGGTGAGCGACTGCACGTAGGTCTCGACGTAGGCGCGCCCCTCGAGCGTATCGCGCATCTCCTCGAAAGCGCGCGCGAGCGCCGCGGCCTCCGGCGCGTCGAAGTGCGGCGCGGCGATGCGCTCTCCACGCGTCACGGCGTGCGCGTAGGCGGTGAGCCGCCGGATCGGGCGCGAGAACATGAACACGATCACCGCGGCTCCCGCAGCGACGACACCGAACATCGAGAACGACAGTCCGCCCATCCACGCGCGCGTTCCGTCGATGAAGTCGAAGAACGCGCTCGTCGGCTTCGACACGCTGAGCACGCCCGCGATCTCTCCGGCAAGCCGCACCGGCGCGGCGACGAACATCGTCGTGGTGCGCTCGTCATTCGGATCGCTGCGAGTCGCGCGCGCCCCGTAGGCACCCGTGAGCGTGAGCGCCACCTCGCGCATCCGGCGGTAGTCCTGCCCCTCGGCGCGCGCGCCATCCGAGTCGAAGATCACGACGCCCGCGCGGTCGGCGACGAGCATGTGCATGTCGACGGACGTCTTCACGTGCTCGTAGATCAGCGCCTCGAAACGCCGCGCCCGCGCGTCCTCCATGGCGCGGCGGATCGTCGAGAGATCGAGCGCGCCCGATGCGTCAGCGTGCTGGCCGACGACGGCGGCGAGGATGTTCGCAGCATCGACCATCGGTTCCTCTGCCGCCTCGAGGCACTGACGCTCCACGCGGCCGAGCAGCCTCGGCATCAGCATCAGCAGGGCTGCGGCGAGCACGGCGAGAAAGCCCGCGAGGATGCGCGAGGTCGTGCTCACGCGGTGGCACGCAGCGCGTAGCCGAAGCCGCGCATCGTCTCGATCGGATCGTCGCCCGGCCGCGCCTCGCGCAGCTTCGCGCGGAGGCTTTTCACGTGGACATCGACGGTGCGCTCGAGCGCCGCGCCGGGATCGTCCCACGCGGCTTCCATGAGCTGCGCGCGGGAAAAGACGCGGCCCGGCTTCGCGATGAGCGCGCGCAGCAGGCGATACTCCGTCGCCGAGAGCGTGAGCGCGCAACCGTGGTAGAAAATGCGCGCGTGCTCCGCATCCACGCGCCACGGGCCGGAGGCGGCTGCGTCGTCCGCCACGGGTGGCGCGTGCTGTGAGCGGCGCAGCACGGCCTTCACGCGCGCGGCGAGTTCGCGCGGACTAAAGGGCTTCACCACGTAGTCGTCGCCGCCGATCTCGAGCCCCACCACGCGGTCCACCTCGCCCGCGCGCGCGGTGAGAAAGATCACCGGCACGCCCGCCGCGCGGCGGATCTCCTTGCACAGCTCGAAGCCGCTCGCGTCCGGCAGGCCGACGTCGAGCACGACGAGCGCGAATTTTTCCGCAGCCATCGCGCGGCGTGCCTGCTCCGCCGTGCCCACGCCGCACGGCGAGAAGCCATCCGTCTCCAGCGCGAAGACGATGTTGTCGAGGATCGACGGTTCGTCATCGACGACGAGGATGCGGGGCTTCATGCCGGCAGCGTGGGTGCGCGGGCGGGCAGAGTTCAAGCCGCCGTTGCGGCGCGGCGCGCCTCGAAGACGCTGCTCCAGTCCACGCGCGCCGTGAAGGCCATGAGCATCGCGAGGGTGATGACCGCGCCCGCGGTGATCGTGATGCCGGTGAGCCCATCGAAGAAGAAGCTGTAACTAAACAGCGCCATGTAGGCGAACTGCGCCGCCGTGGAGAGTCGCGCAAAACCCGCGCCCGCCGCGCGCCAGAGGTAGCCGTTCACGAGCAGCAACGACACGGCGGCGGCGATGAGGAAGGACGGCAGTAGCGGCACAAGATCGACCAGATACGCGAAGATGAGTTGGAAGGCGAAGCAGCCCGCCGCGAGGAAGAAGTAGTTCATCGGATGCAGATTCACACGCAGCGTGAGCGCGGCGATCACGAGCACGGCGAAGAAGAACACGAGCGACACGGGCGCGAAGAAGGTCATGCGGCTCGCGAGCGGGCCGGGGTTGGCAACAGCGGGCATATCCATGCCGATTGCGTGCGCGCCGATCACGTCGCTGTAGTCCCAGTCGAGCGCCATGCCGGTGCCGGCCGGCTTGCGCGAGGTCGGCGATTCCGCGCCGGCGGGGATGTTAATGTCGCGGAAGTTCGTCGTCATCGCGAGGTGCAGGTTCTTCACGCGCTTCGCGCCGCCGAGCGCGTAGGTCCACGAGTCGAGGCCGGTCGCGCGATACGTGATCTTCAGCGGCGCTTCGCCGTTTGCGGGGATGAGCAGCGACTCGACGATCGCGCCGTTGACCGGCTCCTTCTCCGTCGGCTGGTCGCCGAAGCTGAGCGCGAAGTGATCGTAGCGCGCAGAGGCCGCAGGAAACTTGAACGCGACGTAGATGGTCTGCGCGATCGGCGTCGGATTGCGCACGAGGTAGGTCGCCTCGAAGTCCGCCGTGAACGCGCGATACCACAGCAGGCCCTTGTTTTTCGGCTCGAAGGCGAGCGCGACCGTGATGTCGCTGCGTTCGAGCTGGATCTCGCGCTGCGCGGCGGATTCCGCGGGCGACTCGTAGTAAAGCCGGGGCGGCTCCTGGCGCAGCACGGGGCCCCAGTTCGTAGCGATCTCGGGTGTGAGTCGCGAGGCAGTGGCGGCGGAGCGAAATTGCAGCGTGCCGGCGAGGAGGAACCACGCAGCTGCGGTGCAACCGGCGATGGCGATGATGGCAATGAGACGTTTGATGGTCATGTTCGTGGTGTGTTGTTTTGCGGTTTGGTGGAGAAAGGCTGGGCGCGTCAGCGGTCGATGCCGCGGCGCTGGTAGAAGAGTTCGACGGTGGGCCGCTCACCGCGGCACAGCTCCTTGCGCAGCGCGATGAGTTGCTCGGCCCGCTCCGCGTTTTGCTTCGCGCCCGCGGCGACGCTCACATTGCCATTGATCGCGGTGACCTCGAAGGCGTCGGGCAGCGCGATGGACCAATCGAGTCGCTCGATGAACAGCGCGGTGCGCGGGATCGCGAGTGCGACCTTGCCCGAGACGGGATCGAGCGCTTCGGTCTTGGCGGCATAAGTGATCGCCACCGGCGTCGGCTCGCCGCCGCTCGCGGGCAGCGCGATCTCCACCGCGCCGGCTTCTCGCTGCACGGGGCGCGCGGCTTTCCCTCCCACGGTGCAGGTGAGAATCTCAACGCCCTCGGGCAGCTCCAGCCGCCACGGCAGCGGCGCTGCGTGACGGACCAGCCACGACGCGGCGGTCTGCATGGAGCCGTCGGCGACGAGGCGCAGCTCTGCTTTCGCGCTCACGATCACGGCTTCGGCGGTCGCCACGGTCGGGAGCTGCACCGGCTGCACAGCGAGCTGAGCGCCGGCCTCGGCGACGCTGAACGCCGTGCCGCGCAGCTCCGCGCGAATCCACGCTGGCACGCGCTCCAAGCCCGGGTGCAGTCCGTCGCCGCGCAGCTCGGATCCCTCGGGCAGCACGATGGCGAAGAAGTTTTTCGCCTCAGCAGCGCCCGGCACGACCGGCGCATGGATGAGCCACTGCTCAGCGAGCGGCGATTGTGGCGAGGTCCACGAGAGCGTGAGTCCGCGGTCGAGCACGTCGCGCGTTTTCCACGCGACCTGCACGAGTCTTCGTCCGTCCGGATCACGTTCGATGTGCGTCGATGCGAGATCGTCGCCTGCCGTTTCGATCGTGGTCGCGTTCGGCGGGAGGGCGAGCGTCATGCCGAGGCCGGAGCCGTTTTCCGCTCGCGCAAAGACGTGCGCCACGGCGCGAAGCCGTCCGTCTTCCGCGCGAGCGAGCACTTGCGACTGCGCCTGCCAGACGCTCGGCATAGGCGGCGGTGGCTCGGTCTGCGGCGGTGCGAACGCGATCGTGATTTCGCCTTCCGCGCCTGGCAGCGCGAAAGCGGCCGAGCCGTCCTTGAGCGTCGCAGGCGGCGTGTCGTTCACACGCGGCTCGAGGCCCGGCGGATAGCCGGTGATCGTGAGGCGCTTCACTGCGGCGGCGGGAAGCCAGAGCTTGAGCGCACGTGCTTCCGCGATCGCTCGCGAACCGACGGTCGCGAGCTGCAGCACGACGCGAGCGCGTCCGGGTTTGTCGGTGAGCAGAGCATAGCCGTCCTGCCAGATGATCGCGCGTTCGCCGGCGTCGGCACTGCCGAGACGCGCATCGCCCGCGAGCAGCCGCACGTCTTGCCTGCGCGCATCGAACGCCTCGAAATCGAACACCGCCTCGAGCGCGCCGTCGCCGTCGGTGAGTCGCAAGTTCAGCTCAGCCGAGTGGACGACTGCGGGCACTGGCGCCTTCGCGGGCGTGGCGGCAGTCCGTGCGCGCTCAGCGGTTTCCCACAGCGAACGAAGCTCCGCGTAGGGAATGGTGACCGTCGCGCGATCGAGCGCGGAAGCCGGCGGGATTTCTTCGGCGGGGAGCGTCGCAGCGGCAGCGAGAAGCAGGCAGAGGGCGGATTTCATGCCCGTAACTTTGCCTCACCGCATGAAACGGTGATGTGGGCGCGATGAAATCTCCGTGAAGAACGCGCGAAGGCGCGCGCCTCGGCTCAGCGCGCAGCCAGACCGGCGCGGAGGTCGATGCAGGCGGCTTGCGTGGTCGAGCGGACGAAGACGAGGCCGCCGGCGACGACGGGCGTGGTCCAGCATTTGCCGTCGAGCACCTTGGCACGCGCGACTTCGGTGTAGGCATTCGTCTTCGCAGCGAAGAGCACGAGTTCGCCGGCGTCGCTGAGCGCGAGGATGTGGTCGCCCACTTTCACGACGTGGCCGGGGCCGAAGCCGGGCTGCTCCCACTTCACGCTGCCGTCGGCGATGTTCACGCACTTCACAGGGCCGGTGCCGTATTCCTTGAACTGAAACATCCCGTAGAGGTGCCCCTCGTGCAGCACGGGCGTGCTCCAGTGGTTCGCGAGCGGCTTGTCGCCGCGCAGGCGGTAAATCTCGCTGGCCTTCCACGCCGCGCCGTCCTTGCTGATCTTCACCGCGCCCGCGCCGATGCCGTAGCCGGCGGAGCAATAGACGATGTCGCCCGCGATCACCGGCGATGCGGCGGTGCTGATCTTGAAGTCAAACGCGTAGCGCCACAGCTCCTTGAGCGTCTTCGCCTCGACGGCGAGCAGGCCGCTCTGGAGGAAGAAGATAATCTGTTTCTGCCCGAGGATGGTGCCCACGACCGGCGTCGCGTGCGTCATCTTTTCGTCGAAGGCTTTGGTGACGACCGCGCCGCTCTTCGGGTCGAGCGCGAGGATCGACTGACCCGCGCCGCCGCCGGCGACGTAGAGCAGGCCGTCTTCGAGCAGCGGTGAAGCGGCGTTCTTCCACGTGATGTTGCGCCCCTCGTGCTCGCCCATGAGGTCGCGCTTCCACAGTTCCTTGCCGCTCGCGATGTCGTGGCACGAGACGACGAGATCGGCGCTCGTGGTCACGACGGTCTTGCCGACGATCGTCGGCGTGCTGCGCGGGCCGTCGCCGCCTTTGTTGTCCTTGGCGCCGGCGTTGCCGCCGTCATTGCCATAAGCGCGCGAACCGAGCGCGGCGGTCCACAGCTCTTTGCCGGTCTCCGTTTCGCGGGCGACGAGCACTTCCGCCGGGATGCCATCGGCCTCGCGGCCCTCGATGGTGAAGCAGCGCCCGCCCGCGACGGCGAACGACGAGTAGCCGAGCGTGCTCTCGGTCTTCCACTTCACCTTCGGCCCGCCGGACGGCCACTGGAGGGAGATCTTGTCGGGCGTGGAGCCATCGCCGGCTGGGCCGCGATATTGCGGCCAGTCAGCGGCTTGGACGAGGGAAGTGGCGAGGGCGAGGGCGAGGATGGTGCGGGTGGTCATGGTGGAAAAAGTGCGGGACTTAACGGGCGATCAACTGGCGGGCGCGACTACCAAATCGTCGAAGCGGATCGGCGTGCCGGAAAACGGGTTGCCCCACACGCCGGCCTTGCCCTGCGGCGGCGCGTCGGGGGTCTCGAACTTGATCGTCCACTCCGCCGGCTCGGCGGCATCGGCGGTCCAGGCCTTGCCCTGCACGAGCCAGCCGCTCCCCGCGGCGCGCACCTCGATCTTCAGCGCGAGCCACGAGCCGCTCGTCCACGCGAACGGCACGCTCGCGCGGCCTTCGTCGGCCTTGAAAATCTCGAGCGCACCCTTCGCCGCGCTGACCTGCACGCGGTAGCCGCCCACGCCGCCGAGGCTGAGTCCGAAGGCTGGCATCTTCCGCTTCGTCGAGGTGGCGAAGAATTTCGCGTTCGCGCCGAGCGGCGGCTTCTCGCTCGGGCCGAAGAGCACGCCGAACGTGTCGAGCGGCGCGCCGGGCAGCTCGAGGAATTTTTTCCCGCCGTCCTCGACCACCTTGAAGTCGCCCGCGAACGAAGTGAACCCCGCGGGCAGCTTGCCGGGCGCGGCGGCGTCGAAGTTTTCCGAGAAGAGCGGTTTGGGCGCGTCGGCGGCGAATGCGGCAAACGAGAGCGTGAGAGCGAAGGCGAGGAGTTTCATATCGGTCAACGGCGGGCGCCGTAGGTAGCCAACTTCATCCCCGATGCCAGCGCGCTCTTAGCTTAGATGTCCTCCCACTTCTCCTCGATCGGCAGCAGCGCACGCAGGCGCTGGGCGCTGCGATGATCGGAAATGTGATCGTGGTCTTCGACCCAAGTCGCGTGGCCGTGAATGCCGAAGGCCTCCTCGATCTCGCGCCGCGGCACGTGCATCATCCGCGCGAGTTCGCCGCTGTGCCGGATCACGTAGCGCTTGCGATCGTCGGCGCGGCAGACTTCGCCGCGGGGGAAGGTATCGTAGCCGGCCACGAGCAGGCCGAGTTCACTTTCCAGCGCCGTGTGCCGCGCCTTGAAGGTGGTCGGGTTCTCCTTCCCGAAATGGGTGAGCCAGATGTCGAGGAACGGCTCGAGCACCTGCACCCAGCAATCGGGCAGGCCGATCGGTCCGTATTCGTCGAAACGGAACGAGCAGAGCTGCCAGCCATGGGGCAGGCGCACGACATAAAAGACGCCCTCAGAGGGTTCGGGGTGATCGGTCACGGGGGAAAGGCTCACAGCTTGCAAAGCCCCCGCCCGCTGCGCAAGTGCGGGGAATACTGGAGGCGCGAAAAGGGCTGGCCTTCCGGCGCGCACGCGGCACGCTGCCGCCGCCAAATTTCTAGAATGGAAGACACCGAATCAGTGGACCCAATCACGCCGCCCGCACCGGAGCCTGCCGCCCCGGCCCCCGAAATCGCGCCCGATCCCGAGGCTCTCGCCGCCCTCGCCGAGAAGGCCGTCGCACAGCGCCTGCCCATCGCGGAGGAGGAGCAAGCCGTTCAGCTTATCCGCGCTGCCTTGATCGCCGGGAGCGAGGATGTCGCCGCTCTGCTGCCCAAGCTCGGCTGGGCGCCTTCTTCGCGAGGCGTCACCGCTGCGTGGCCGGAACTCAAGGCGACGGCGAAGACCGCCTTCCTTAAGACGCTCGCCATCGATGAGAGCGAAGCTGGCCGGCGCATCCGCCTCAGCATCGCCCGCGGCCTGTTCAGGCTATCCGATATCGCCGCGTGCTCGAAGCTCATCATCGGTGCCTGCAAAGAGATCCGGGACAAGAAGACGGGCGAACTTGCGGTGAGGGACGCGCAGAATTTCGCCGCCGTGATGATCGGCAAAGGCAAGCCGTGGATCGCGCAGATCGCACTCGCGGACCTCAAGCCTGCCGACGCCGCGCTGCTCGTTCATTGCGCGCTGATCGCCGCATTCAGCATAGGCGGACCGCCGGTCACGCCGCTCGGCGTGCTCAAGTGGGCTGCCGAAGCCGGCCAGCTCGCCGAACTGCACGAAGCCGCCGTCGCCGCGATCACGAAGGGCGTCTCGCGATGGAGTCCGAAATGGGCGGACGCAGTCCGCAACGAAGTGCCGGGCGTGCCCGAGGTCATCCTCGCCGCGCTCAAGACCGCGCCGCCGGAACCCGAACCCGTCGTGACTCCCGCAGACGGACTCCCCGAGGAACTGCGCTCCGGCGAATCGCCAGCGCCGGATGATGGACTGCCCGTGGAGCTGAATGAGGCGGCGCCCGCGGATGGCGAATCGCCCAGAGGGCGCCCGGTCTATGTTTCCAAGACGATCCCGCAGCGGGATCAGCGGCCCCCGCAGCAGCCGCGCGAGCCACGTGAGCCCCAGCAACGCGAACCTCAACAGCGCGAGCAGCAGCAGCGCGAAACGCAGCCGCAACGCGAGCCGAAGGGTCCGCCGCCGAAATCCCCGCAGTTCAACCCGAGCGAAGCGCTGCGGCAGCTCGACGCGCACATCGGCTGGCTGAGGAACGAGCTTCAATTCGCCGAGAAGAAACTCCGCGCCCGCGACGACGACCGCCGTGTGGTGAAGCGCAAGCCCGACGTGCCCGTGATCGAAGGCGAGCCGACGCCCGAAGAACTCGCCCGGCTCAACGTGCAACTCGAAGCGCGCATCGCGGAACTTCAGAGCCGCCTCGACGATCTCACCGCCGACGCCGAAGCCCGCGCGACGAGCGCTGGCGTTTTCAGCGGCGAGAATCCTCCGCCCGACGTGCAACTCCGCACCTTGCTCGGCCTGAAGCTCGCCGACGCCTACGCGGACTTCTCCGCCCTGGAGCAGGAAGACCGCGACATCGTCATCCCGCAGCATTTCCGCACCGTGCTCACCGAAGTCTTCGAGGTGCTGAGGGCCGAGGGCGTGCCGCTGCAGCCGCCGCCATCCGCATAGCGGCCTGTCGAAATGCCGGCTGCGCATGCAGTCGCGGCTCTATGAGACTGAGCCGCGCAGAGCGCGCGGTCCCGGGAGTGCGACGCGGCTCGCCGCCTCCGCACGGCGCCCAGGGAGCGTCTCACTCCCTGCATCCTCTCTGTTCCAGCCGCTTCCAGATTCTTTCTTCACGTCTCTTCCGAATCCAACTGAACGCCTGATCCCTATGTGGGTCCTCCTGACGTTTGTCCTCGCTGCCACGGCCGTCTTCGGCGCCTCCGAGACCGAACTTCTCACTGAGAAGATCCGGGACGTCTCGCCGGACGGCAAATACGCTTTCCGGATCATTTACGATCGGGCGCTGAATGAACAAATGCTGCCCAAGGAAACTGCGCCCAAGGGGGGCATTTTCTCGCAGACTATTGATTCCATGGCCATCGTCTCACTCCCGCAAAAGGGTGTGATCCACGAACTGACCGAAGCCGTGCTCCGAGGCGGGAACGAATTCAGGGACATCACACTCCTCTGGTCCGTCGACTCGAAATGGTGCGCCTTCTACTGCACTTACCCGCGCGTCGGCTATACTCTGGTCTTTCATCTCCGCGGCGACAAATTCACACCCGCCCACCCGCCCGACGAACTCGAAAACATGACCCCCGTGCGTTGGGCAAAACCTGGGGTTCTCGATCTGCGCGTCGAGGACGCCCCGGCCTTGACGGCCAACTTCGACGGCAAAGGAAAGGTCAAGTTCCTGAAGAAGAAGTAGCCTGCAATCTCGGTGGACACGAAATGAGGCGTCTGCTGGCGGACGCGTGCATGGCGTGCCAGGGGGCCGGTCTGTATCCGCCTGAGGAGATGCGCGGCGCCTATGATGGGGTGCTGGAGCACACGTGCCTGAGCGCGCTGCGAATCTTTCACCTCGGGCCGCTGTTACGTCCGGATTTGGTTCCTCGAGTCGGGAAACTGGTGTGCGGGGCGTGCAGTGGAAAGGCGCTCCCGCAAATCTCCTTCGTGCCCCACGCCCACCCGCGCTACAATCCCCCCGACATGAGCACCCCGTCCCAATACGGCTTCTCCCTCCGCATCCATCTCCTCCTCGGCCCGGCATGAATACTGAATCGCTACGCATTGGCGCGATCGGCGCGGGTGGGTTTGGGCTGTTTGCGCTCCAGCAATTCCTCCAGGCGCCGGGCGTGCGGCTCGTAGCGATCGCTGGCACGCATCGCGAGGCGGCGCTGGCCATGGCGCGGCGGTTTGGGGTGAACGACGTCGGGGAAGTCGATGCGCTGCTCGCGAACCCGGAGGTGGACCTCGTTTACATCGCGACGCCGCCCTTTCTCCACTATCCGCAGGCGCGCGCAGCGCTGGAGGCGGGCAAACACGTGATCTGCGAGAAGCCGCTCGCGCTGACCGTGGCACAGGCCGACGAGTTGCTCGCGCTGGCGAAGACGCGCGATCTCCTCTGCATCGCGAACTTGATGCAGCGCTACAATCCGCTCTTCGACGCGGCCCTCGCGCTGATCGAGTCGCGCGCGCTCGGCGAGTGTCTGCACGGCTGGTTTGAGAATTACGCGAGCGACGAAGGGTTGGGCGCAGAGCACTGGTTCTGGGACCGCGAAAAGAGCGGCGGCATCTTCATCGAGCACGGCGTGCATTTCTTCGATCTCTTCGAGGGCTGGCTCGGCGGGGGTGAAGTGGTGGCTGCGCAGCGCGTGCTCCGGCCCGGCTCCGGGATCGAGGAACAGGTGCAATGCACGGTGCGCTACGTGAGCGGCGCGCTGGTGAATTTCCATCACGGCTTCACCCAACCCTCGCGGCTCGACCGGCAGGAGTTTCGCCTGCTCTTCGAGCATGGCGAGCTGACGCTGGAGGAATGGGTGCCGGTCCGCGCCCGCATCCGCGCGGCGGTGAACGAAGAGCAGACGCGCACGCTGATGGAGCTTTTCCCCGACTCGCGGCTCGATGTGCTGAAGACCTATGGCGGACGCGACCGCGCGGCGCGGGGCCGGTTCAAGGACCTCGACCTTTCCCAGCAGATCGAGCTGCATCACGCCCTCGGAGACGACAAGATGCGGCGATATTGCGAGCTCCTGCGCGCGCTCTTCGACGATCAACTCGCGTGGCTGCGCGACCGAACCCACGTGCGCAAAGTGACCGAGCGCAACGGGCGCGACTCGCTCGCGATGGCCGCCGCAGCGACGCGCCTCGCCGAAGCCAGCCGGTGATTTCTTCGTTCACAATCCCTTCCATCACGTCCACCGAATCGGGACAGGCTCAGGTGGTGGAGGAGCTGGTCCGCGAGGCGCTGGGCGGGAATTGGGCGTCACGGTATCCATCCTAGCCGGCACTCGTGGACGAAGAGCGCGGGGGCGGCTTACGCGAGGTCCGTGAGCGCCGGGTCGGTGGTCGCTCGGGGCGTGACGAGGCGCTCGGCGGGGGAGGAATGTTCGCTCGCAAATTCCCCGCGAATACCCCAAAACTCTCTGCACCAGTCAACCCTTCCAACCCATGACGACCTTACCTTCTCTTCGGTTCCGGCAAATCTCCGCGGCTTTTGTCGCGCTGTTCATCGCGAGTTTCGCCACCGCGCAGACCCCACTCGATCCGCCGGTGAAACCGACGGTGAGCGGCAAGTTTGTCGGCAACGGGAAGAACGCGGCGATCAAGTTCGTGACGGTGGAGGAACACGAGGAGTTCAGCGGCAAGGAGGCGATCACGCTGATTTTCACGGAGAAGGATCCTGCGACGGCGAAGAAGCCTTCGTTCGATGCGATGTTCGGGAAGCTCGGCAGCGCGCTGATCCTGAACGTGCATCACGATGGTGGGATTTTCGGCTGCCAGGTGGCCCACAGCGCGCACCAGAAACAGGGCTTCAGCTCGCTCGGGGTCATCAAGATGGTGGAGTTTAAGATCGCGGGCGGGAACGTGAGCGGTCACGTGAGCACGGGTAAGGAGCTCGATGCGTTTGGCGAAAAATGGGAGGTGGACCTGACGTTCGCCGCGCCCTTGCCGGCAAAGCTGCGCAATGCGCCCGCGGCCGCGCCGAAGCCGGTCGCGAGTGAACCGGTCGAGCCGGCGAAGAACTCGCCCAAGCGCGCGGCTGGACCGCTCATCGCCGCGCGGAAGCTGGCGCTGCCGAAGGATGCCACCGATGTGGAATTCAAGGCGACCGTGAATCAGATCCAGTTTACCAGCGCGCGACCGGCCGAGGCGGTGGCGAAGGAGTTTTCGGCGAACCTGAAACAACAAGGCTGGAAGGACAGCGCCGGGAGTTTGATGGGGAAAACGAATGCGATCCTCCGGCGCGAGCAGGGCGAGGCGAAGCTGACGATCATGATTCAGCCAGCAGGGGCGGGCAGTGTGGTGAAGATCTTTACCGAAGGCCTCGATTACAGCGGTAGCGATGCGGCCATGCCTCCCGCGTCGAAGAAAGCCCCCGATGCCAGCGCCGCTGACATCGAAGCCCAAGCGCAGAAGGCGCTCCAGGATGCGCTGAAGAATCTGCCGAAGGGTTTCTAGCCGCAGCGTTTTATTGCCGGGCGCTCTCCGCGCTACAGCTCCGCGATCTTCATATTGCGGTATTCCACCTTCATCTCGACGCCGCCGTGGATCTGCAGGCCGAGCGGGGCCGCGCCGGAGAATTTCGGATCGGTGTATTCCGACGCCTTCTGGCCATTGATCCAGCAGATGAAGGTATCGCCCTTGGCCTGAATGCGGAAGGTGTTCCACTCGCCGTCGGGTTTCAGGAGCTTCTTCGCTTCCTTGGCCTGGCCGGCCTCGGGATACGCCGGCTTGCCGCCGGTGTAGAAGCAGCCCGTCATATCCACCCGCAAGCTGCCCGAGACGCCGAGCTGGAGCTGGATCTTCGGTTTGCGCATTTCGATGCCGGTATCGACCCCGCGGTCCGTCGTGGCCTTCCAGCGCGCGTCAAACTCGATGACGAAGTCGCCATATTCTTTCTCCGTCCAGAGGTAATGGCCTTTCTTCTCGGCATTGTTTTCGCCGACGAGGACGCCGTTCTCCACACGCCAAAACTCCGCCGCTCCCTCGGTTTTGAAGCCGGTGAGGTCTTTGCCATTGAAAAGCGGTTCAAGCTTTGGCTCGGCGGCCGGACTGGCGCCGCTGGCGGCGAGGGAGAGGAGCAGGGTGAAAGCGAGGGTGCGGGAGTTCATCGCGACCATGTTACCTATTCCCTCCGCCTGCGGGAAGTGCGTTTCTTGCGCTTGAGGGCATTCCCAAACGAGGGGGGCGGCCCAGAGCGATGAGGGCACATACCTCTGCCGCAATGGTCGCGCCTCGCTCGTGGGCGATCCCGCGAAGACAGCCAGGTTCGGGAGAGTAGCGACGAAAGATTTTTTGAAAGATCGGACCGGGCACCCGTATATGCGCTGGAAACGATCGCCATGACTCAAACGAACCACTCCGCTTCCCACTCGCGCTTCGTGATCCCCAGCCTTGCCTTCGTGGTGGGCATGGCGGCGTTCGGGTTCATCGCCCGGCATACGGTTCTCTCGGCGAAGAAGTTCGATGAATTCGTGACCGTGAAAGGGCTCTCGGAACGCGAGGTGCCGGCGAACCTCGTGATCTGGCCGATCGCTTTCTCCGTGACGGACAACGATCTCACGCTCCTGCAGGCGCAGATTCAAAAGGCGCGCACGACGGTCCAGCAATTCCTCACTGAGCAGGGATTCAAGGCGGAGGAGTTTAGCAATTCGCCGCCGCAGATCGATGATCTGGCTTCCGGCACCGCCGAGGATCAAAAGCCGGCCTTCCGCTATCGCGCGAATCTAACCGTGCTGCTGCGGAGCGCGAAGGTGGTGGAGTTGAAGTCGGCGATGGAAGCGAGCGACAAGCTCGTTTTGCGCGGCATCGCGTTGACCGGCGGTGAATACAAAAGCCGGCCGCAGTTTCTCTTCACTGGCCTGAATGAGATCAAGCCCGAGATGATCGGGGAGGCGAATCGGAACGCGCGCAAGGCGGCGGAGAAATTCGCCGAGGACTCGCAGGCGAAGGTCGGTGCGATCCGGCACGCAGTGCAGGGGCCTTTCGAGATCAACGACGTGGATCCGAGTTCGCCCGACCGGAAGATCGTGCGCGTGGTGACGACGGTGGATTTCTACCTGCAATAGCGCAGGCGCTTCCAACGGATCGGCAGGGCGACGCGGCGACGGGCGGATTTCCGAAAAGCGGCACTCCGAGCCCAGCAGCGTGCGGCTATCATCACGGAAGCTTGCGTTTGCATCCCTGAACCATGAACACATCCCACATGACAAGACTGCTCGCGCTTCTGCTATCCGCCACGCTGGTCGCCGGCTCGTGTGATCCGCTGCGGGCGGCCACGCCGTTGGCGCAGGATTACACGGTCGTCTTCCACAATCCCGATCCCGAATACTATGTGGAAGGCCCGGGGCTCGTGCGGCTCGATGATGAGGTGCTCGTCGCGGTGGTGCCGGTGGTGCCGCGGGTGGAATGGAGCGCGGAACGGCGTTTCGAGCATAGCGTCACGCATCTCCTCAACAGCAAAGACGGCGGCAAGACGTGGCAGCCGCTCGCGGACTTGCCCTACTACTCCGCAGCGCCGTGGGTGCATCGCGGCGGGTTGTATCTATTCGCCAACAAAGGGGGCATTAAATCTCGCAACGATGACCTGCTGCTGCTGCGGAGCGGAGATGGTGGCAGAACCTGGTCGGAGCCGGTCACGTTGTTTGCGGGACATTTCTGGAACTGCCACACGGGCATGGCGGTGCGCGATGGGCATTTCTACTGGGCTGTGGATGATCTCAGCCTCGGGGCGAAGCGCGGACCGCGGGTGGTCGCCGGCGATTTGTCGGCCGATCTGATGAACCCGGCTGCGTGGCGAATGTCGGAGCCGGTTCCTTTTCCCGGAGTGCCGGATGCAATGACGAATCCGAAGCTCGCGGAGCTCCCGAGCCAGTATCTTGAGCCGAACGTGATCAACGTGCGCGGGCAGTTACGCGTGCTGGCGACGGTAAAAGCTAGGCGCCGATCTACCGTCGGCCTATGTGCCGTGCTGGGTGTGAGTGATGACGGCAAGCAACTCGGCCTCAGCTTCACGCAATACCATCCCATGCCTGGGGGTAGTTGAAGTTTTGCGTTATCTGGGACGAGGTTTCACAGATGTTCTGGGCCACCGTGAACCTGGTCGTGGATAGCCAAGGGGCATTTGATTGGTGGGCGGAGGGCGAGAAGCGCGGAAACTTTGCCTTTGCCAGCGGCCTCGGCGGAAACGACCGGCGCTTCCTCATGCTGCTCTACGGCGTGGACGGCTTGAACTGGCTCCAAGCTGGTTGTGTGGCGCAAGCGGGCAAGATCTCGCAGTCCTTCATGTATGCTCGACCGGTGATAGATGGCGACGACCTGGCGATCATCGCCCGCTCCAGTATCGACGCGCCGAATCAGCACGACGCCGACTATGCGACGTTTCACCGCGTGCGGGATTTCCGTCGGTTGGCGCTGAAGCTCGTCCCCGAGAAGGAAGGAGAGTGACGAGGCTGCGCGTCGGGCTTACAGCCGCGAGATCAGTAACTCGCGCTGGAAGATGAGTTCCTTTGGCAGGCGGTCGTGGAGCTGGAGGAAGAGCTCGGTCTGGCTGAGCAACTCGCGATTCCACTCGGCGGAGTCGATCTTGATGCTCTGCTCGAACTTCTCCCGCGGGTAATCGAGGCCGGTCCAGTCGAACTCCTCGTAGCGCGGCATCCAGCCGATCGGCGTCTCGTGCGCCTTCCCGCGGCCCTGGCAGCGCTCGACGATCCACTTGAGCACGCGGAAGTTCTCGCCGTAGCCGGGCCATAGGAACTTGTCGTTCGCGTCCTTGCGGAACCAATTCACATGGAAGATGCGCGGCGGGTCGCCGAGGTCGCGGCGGATGCCGATCCAGTGGTTGAAATAGTCGCCCATGTTGTAGCCGCAGAAGGGGAGCATCGCCATCGGGTCGCGGCGCACCTGGCCGATGGTGCCGGCGGCGGCGGCGGTCATTTCCGAGCCCATCGTGGCGCCGAGATAGACGCCATGGATCCAATTGAAAGCCTGGAAGATGAGCGGCATCGTGGTCGCGCGCCGCCCGCCGAAGATGATCGCGCTGATCGGCACGCCTTGCGGATCGTGCGCCTCGGGTGCGAGTGCGGGGTTGTTCGTCATCGGCGCAGTGAAGCGCGAGTTCGGATGGGCGGCCTTCTCGGTCGAGTCGGGCGTCCACGGGCTGCCCTTCCAGTCGAGGAGGCCGGCCGGCGGCGGATCGTCGTGGCCTTCCCACCACACGGTGCCGTCGGGTGCGAGGGCGACGTTCGTGTAGATCGTGTCCTTCGCGATGCTCGCCATGGCATTCGGGTTGGATTTCAAGTTCGTGCCCGGTGCGACGCCAAAGTAGCCGAGTTCGGGATTGATCGCGTAGAGCCGCCCATCGGGCCCCGGCTTCATCCAGGCGATGTCGTCGCCGATCGTCGTGACTTTCCAGCCCTTGAAATGCGCGGGCGGGATGAGCATGGCGAAGTTGGTCTTGCCGCACGCGCTCGGGAAGGCCGCGGCGACGTAGGTCTTCTCGCCCTCGGGCGACTCGACGCAGAGGATCAACATGTGCTCGGCCATCCAGCCCTGCTGCCGCCCGAGGTAGCTGCCGATGCGCAGGCAGAGGCATTTTTTCCCGAGCAACACATTGCCGCCGTAGCCCGAACCGACCGAGATGATCGTGTCGTCCTGCGGGAAGTGGCAGATGAAGCGACGGTCGGGATGGCAATCGAGCACGCTATGCACGCCGCGGTTGAAGTCGTCGGCGTGGCCGAGTTGGTCGAGCGCGACGCGGCCCACGCGCGACATGATGCGCATGTTCAGCACGACGTAGATCGAATCGGTGATCTCGATGCCGACCTTGCTCAGCGGCGACCCCGGCGGGCCCATGAGATACGGGACCACATACATCGTGCGCCCGCGCATCGCGCCGTAGAGCAGGCCGCTGAGCTTTTCATACATCTCGCGCGGCGGCGCCCAGTTGTTGGTCGGGCCGGCTTCGTCCTTCGTTGGCGTGCAGATGAAGGTGCATTGCTCGACACGCGCGACGTCGTTCGGGTTCGACCGGTGGTAGTAGCAGCCCGGGAGTTTGTCCTGATTGAGCGTGGTGAGCACGCCGTTGCGGACGGCCTCTGCGAGCAGGTGTTCCTTTTCAGCCTCGGAGCCATCGACCCAGAAGATGCGGTCCGGTTGGCAGTGGAGACGGTAGGTTTCGATCCAATCGACGATCGCCTTATTGGTCGGAGCAGTGGTGCCGTAAGTAGCCATAGTGCCGCAAGCTTAGAGCCCGAGCCGCGGGTGACAAGCAGCGGGCCTTGCCGGGAATTCACCATCGCTTGCGCGATTGCCGCGCGAGCAGTTCGGGCTTAATGCATCGACGCAATGAGCTACGGGCAGAGCTTTCACGACAACCAACCGATCACATGGTGGAAGCGGCTGCCGATCTACGCGACGACGATTCTCACCGGATTGCTCTGCATCGGGATGATCGTCTCGGTCATCCTCGCCACCGCCGGCTTCCCCCTCCGCGCGCTCGCATTTTCGGCGCCCGCGTTTTCCCACGGCGCGCTGTGGCAGATCTTCACCTTCGTGTTCATCGGGTCACCGAATTTCTTCACGCTGCTGGGAATCCTGTGCTTCTTCTCGTGGGCGCTCGAAGTGGAGAAGTTTCTTGGCCGCGCCCGATTCTTCCAGCTCATCGGCTCGCTGATCTTCGTCGAAGCCGCGACCTGTCTCGTCTGGTGGTGGGTGCTCGGCGTTCCCGCAGGCACGACCGGCAACTACCATCTCACCGCCGCGCTGCTCATCGCCTTCGCGACGCTTTATCCGAACATCGAATACCTTATGGGCTGGGTGCCGTTGAAGTATTTTGCCTTCGCGTGCGTGATCCTCGGCGTGCTGATGTATCTGCCCACCCACGATTGGCCCGCGCTGACCATCCTGCTCGCGACCTGTGGCACCGCGTTCGCCTTCGTGCGCTGGGTGCAACGTGGCGGCGAATTCCGGCTGCCACGCTTCAGTTTCCGCCTCCCTCGCAAGAACCCCAAACTCCGCATCCTGCCCGACCCGATGCCGGGCGCGGAGCACGACGACGGGCCGATGGCGGAAGTGGATGCGCTGCTCGACAAGATCGCCAAGTCCGGCATCGGCAGCCTCACCTCCGGAGAGCGTGCACGGCTGGAAAAGGCACGTGAGGAGCTGATGAAACGCGAGACACCGCGGCGATGAGCGAGTCGCAGCACGTGCCCGAGCCCCCGAAGGCGACCCGCTTCGACCCGACCTACGTCAATGCGATGTCACACTTCTACCGCGGCGAACTCGGCCGCATCATGGTCTGGCGGCAGCGGCTCGACGTGACGACTTCGTGGGCGATCACGCTCAGCTCCGCCGTCTTTGGCTTCGCCTTCGCGAACCGAGAAGTGCCGCACATCATCTTCTTTTTCAACATCGCCGTCGTCGTGATGCTCCTGTGGATCGAGGCGCGCCGATACCGTTTCTACGACGCCTTCCGCGCCCGTGTGCGGATGCTCGAGGCGCACTTCCTCGTGCCGATCGTCTCGCAAAACACCGCGATGCTCCAGGGCGAGTGGCAGAAGCTCGTCTGCGCGGACCTCGTGCTCCCGTCTTTCAAGATCAGCCGTTTCGAGGCCATCGGCCGCCGGCTGCGGCGAAACTACGCGTTCATCTTCGTCATCATCCTCGTCGCATGGATCACGAAGATTTTCCTCCACGCCGATCCGGAGATCACCTCGTGGGCGACCTTCTACCGCGCGCTGCACGTGGGCACATCGATCCCGAGCTGGCTCGTCGCATCGCTCTTCGCCGGCACCATCATCGGCATCACCGCGATCGTGATCTACGTGGGGAGGAAGATGTCCGGCGAGATTAGCGAGTTCGGCACGCACCGCTCGCTCTGGCGGCTGTAGAACAAGCGAAAGGAACGGCACGCGCGCCTTTCGCTCGGCGTCTTCAGCCTTTGCTCGCGATCATCCCGCTCTTGCGCGCATAGTTGAACACGCCGCCCGCATCAATGACCGGGCGTGCCGCGCCGAGCGGCTTAAGCGAGTAGGTCGTGCCGCCGACGGTCAGCGTGTCGGCATCGAAGTCGAGCGTCGCGATGTCGCCGGTCTTGACCTTCTCGCAGAGGCGCTCCTTCGCGTCGTAGGGGTAGAGTTCGCCGGTGGCGACGCAGTTGCGGAAAAAGATGCGCGCGAAGCTCTCTGCGATCACCGCCTCCACGCCCGCTGCACCGAGCGCGATCGGCGCGTGCTCGCGCGAACTGCCGCAGCCGTAGTTGCGTCCGGCGATCACGATCTTGAAGGGCGTCTTCGTCTCCCCTTCGGGCACGAAGCGCACCGGGTAGAGACTGTCGGGCAGGCCGATCTGTGCGTAGCTGCCGAGCTTTTCGTATTCCTCCGCGATGGTCGGCACGAGCGTCAGGTATTGCGCGGGGATGATCTGGTCGGTGTCGATGTTGTCCTGAACGACATAGACCGGGCTGGTGAGTGTGTTTGGCATGGCTGGGAAAGTTTCTTCGTTCTCTTCCGCTTCATCTTCATCGGCGGCAAGCGCTTCGTTCACTCCGGTTCTTTCTCCGGTGCGGGTGTCGCCTTGGGCGGCTCGTCCTTCAGCGGTAGCGGAGTATCGTTTACATCGAAGAGCGGATCGCTCGGCGTCGGCTGCACATTGCTGCGCTTGGGTTTGCTCGACCTGCCCGGCGCGGTGAAAAGCGGATCGAGCTTGCGGTTGGTCACGACGGAGCCGGCCGGCGGAGCGACCTCGGGCGCGACCGCGCTCACGTCGTCGTTCGATACGTAGCCGGTCACGCCGTTCGGCAGCATCACGCGGCTGAACCCCATGCTCCGCTCGATGAGCGTCACGCGCGTGCCCGCTGCGAGCATCTCGTCCGCGCCGAAGGTCTGCGCCGGACCTTGCTTGTAGAAGGGCGCACGCGACGCCGTGATCTCGCAGGAACTTCCTGGCGGAATCTGCGGCCCGCTCGCGCAGGCAGCCAGCGCCACCGCCAAGCCGATCATACCCGCGCACCGCGCCCGCATCGGCTTAGCCGACGTAGTCGCGCGGGTCAGTGATCTTCCCGGTCAGCGCGCTCGCGGCGACGGTGTAAGGCGAGGCGAGGAAGACCTGCGACTCCTTGTGGCCCATGCGGCCGGGGAAGTTGCGGTTCGTCGCGCTGATGCACTTCATAGGCGTGTTCATGCGGCCAAACGTATCCACCGGCCCGCCGAGGCACGCGGCGCACGAGGCGTTCTCCGTCATGCGCACGCCGGCGTTTTCGAGGATGGACCACACGCTCAGGCCGTCCCACATCGTCTCCTTCAGCTCATGCACGACCTTCGTCGTCGCGGGCACGCCGAAGGTGTCGATCTTCACCGTGTGGCCTTTCACGACTCGGGCGAAAGCGAGGAAGTCGCTCGTCTTCCCACCGGTGCAGGAACCGATGTAAGCGCGGTCGAGCGTCACGTCCTTCAGCTCGCGCGCGGTCTTGCGCTGGCCCGGATCGGGATGGCACGCGACGGTCGGCTCGAGCTTCGAAAGGTCGAACGTCTTGTCGTAGGAGAACGACTGCTCGCGATCGACCTCCACCGGCTCGAACTCACTCTTCGTTCCATTCTCCGCGATGCGTTCGCGCACGTATTCGCCGGTCTTTTCGTCGTAGGGAAAGATGCCGTTCTTGCCGCCCGCTTCGATCGCCATGTTCGCGATCGTCATGCGGTCGTCCATGTTCATCGCGTTTACGCCCGGGCCTTCCCATTGCATCGCGCGATACGTGGCGCCGTCGAAGCCGATCTCGCCGATCACGTGCAGGATCACGTCCTTCGCCATCACGCCGGCGGACATCTCGCCCTCGAGATAAAAGCGCATCGTCTCCGGCACCTTCAGCAGGATCTTCCCCGTGCCGAGCACGAAGCCGCCATCGGTGTTGCCGATGCCCGTGGCGAATTGATTGAACGCCCCCGCCATGCACGTGTGCGAGTCCGTGCCGACGAGCACTTCGCCCGGTCGTAGGTGGCCTTTCCACGGCAGCGTCGTGTGACAGACGCCGGTGTAATTGCCCTTCCACTGCTGCTTGAGCTGCCCCTTCGACGCGTCGAAGTGCCAGTGCCCGTTCGGGTCGTCGATCACGTCGTAGAAATATGGCAGCCCCTGCTCGCGCACGAAGTCGCGCAGGATGTCCACATTGCGGTTCGACATCGAGTCGGCGGTGAAAATGTAGTGATCGGGGATTATGACGACCTTCTGCTTATCCCAGACCTTCGCATCCCGGCCGAACTCGCGCTGGAACACCCCGATCGTTCCCGGCCCGCACACGTCGTGCGTCATCAGCACATCCACGTTCACCCAAACGTTATCGCCGGGCGCGACGTGCGCCTGGCCACCGGCGCGAGCGAGCAGTTTTTCGGTCAAAGTCATAGGACGAGCAAACTGGCGCGCGCGTGCGGCGGCGGCAAATGGAATGTCGGCGGAGACTTCCCGCTTGCCGTGCGAGCGGCCGGGCGCTGCTCTACGCGGCCATGAGCTACGCGCACAACTCCCGTCGATCGCTGTGGATTCTCATCGGCCTCGTGGTCGGCGCGGTGGCGGGGGTGATCGCGCAGGTGTGGTTCGGCGGTCCGGCGCTCGATGCCACGGTGGCGAATGTCATCAAGCCGATCGGCTCGGTCTTCCTACGCATCATCTTTATGGTCGTCGTGCCGCTGATCATCTCGGCGATCGTGCTCGGGGTGGTGGAAATGGGCGATCCGCGCCGACTAGGGCGCGTGGGCCTTCGTGCGGTGGCGATGACGCTGCTGCTCTCCGGGCTGAGCGTCGTGCTCGGGCTCACGCTGGTGAATGTCTTCGCGCCCGGCAAACGCATCCCGCACGAAGTCCGCGACAAACTCATCGCGAGCTACACCGTCCAGGCAGGCGACAAGATCAAAGCCGCCGAGTCCGCCAAGCCGCTCTCGCAGACGCTGCTCGACCTCATCCCGACGAACCCACTCGAGGAATCCGTGAACGCCTTCAACCCCGACAAGGCGAACGGCGGCCTGATTGCGGTGATGATCTTCAGCCTCTTCCTCGGCGTGGCGATGACGATGCTCACGCCTGGCACCGACGCGCCGCTGCGCAGCCTGCTCGAGGCGATCTTCCGCGTGTGTCTGCAAATCATCGACTTCGCGATGATTCTCGCGCCGGTGTGCGTGGCGTGCCTGAGTTTCTCGCTCATGGCCACGACCGGCTGGGAACTGCTGCACTCGCTGCTCGCGTATTTCCTCGTCGTGGTCGGCGGCATGGCGCTGCACCAGTTTGGCGTCTATGCGGTCGTGCTGAAGGTGCTCGGCAGAAAGTCGCCGCGCGCCTTTTACCGCGAAGCACGCGAGGCGATGCTCACGGCGTTCGGCACGTCTTCGAGCAATGCGACGCTGCCCGTCTCGATGCGCGTGGCCGAGGAGGAGCTGAAACTGCCACCGAAGATTTCGCGCTTCGTCCTTACCGTCGGCGCGAGCGCGAACCAGAACGGCACCGCGCTCTACGAAGGCGTGACCGTGCTCTTTCTCGCGCAGGTCTTCGGCGTGGAGCTGACGCTCGCCCAGCAGCTCGTCGTCGCGCTCATGTGCATCCTCGCCGGGGTCGGCACGGCGGGCGTGCCGGGTGGCTCGCTGCCGCTCGTCGTGGGCGTGCTGATGACCATCCACGTTCCGCCGCAATCCATCGCGATCATCCTCGGCATCGACCGCTTCCTCGACATGTGCCGCACGGTGCTGAACGTGACCGGCGATCTCGTGATCGCGACAGTCGTGTCGCGTGGAGCGGCGGAGGACGACGCGATCTAGCCCAAGTTCGACAGTTGACCCAGCCTTTCGGGTATTATGAGGGTGGTTAAAAGGAATGCTTCTCTTGGAACGGTGTGAGGTGGAGTGCGTTTGGCGTTGTAGTGG
>VFJQ01000077.1 GCA_009885995.1 Verrucomicrobiota bacterium | reverse complement strand
CTGCCAACCGGAAGGAGCGATCAGCAATCGGCGACCCGGAGACTGCCAACCGGAAGGAGCGATCAGTAATCGGCGACCCGGAGACTGCCAACCGGAAGGAGCGATCAGCAATCGGCGACCGGGAGCTCCCAACCGGAAGGATCGGTCAGCAATCAGCGACCGGGAGACTGCCAACCGGAAGGACCGATCAGCAATCGACGACCCGGAGACTGCCAACCGGAAGGATCGATCAGCAACCGGCGACCCGGAGACTGCCAGCCGGAAGGATCGGTCAGCAATTGACGACCCGGAGACTCCTGATCGCCGGGAACCATTAGGTTTTGGCGGCGTGGAGGCGCGAGAGGTTGAAGACGCATCGCCGCGCCGAGCCCCGGAGCCTGCGACTCCCCATCACGGCTGGAAAATTGTCGCCCCGAATCCTCCCGTCCCACGCGACCCCATCGTTCGCACCATTCGACAAGACCGGAGGGGTTAGGGACTTCATCGGGGTTTGAAGTCGTTCCATTTTCCGTTCCGACACGTGAAAAGCGGCGAATGGTCGAGCGACACCGTAGCCGTGCCATCTGAGTCCCATTCGATTTGCGCGCTGTTCGCTCGGTAACTGTCGCCGGTGTGGCTCTGGCAGCTCCAGAGTGAGGAGCCGCAATAATACTCGAAGCGGTGCTGCGGAGAGTCCTCGATGATGCGAGCCAACGGCCACGCCCAAAGCGGGGCGGTCCAAACCTGCCGGACGACGATGCGGGGCGCGACGTATGCGTGACGGGCCTCGCTCTCCGCGAGAACCGAAGAACGCGGGATAAACAGTCCGACGGCGAAGTAGGTCGCGATCAGCAGTAGAACGGACTGGCAAACACGAACGATTCCTCGACGGAACTGCACCTCGGCTTGGTAGCGTTGTTGGCGGATGGCACCGTTGGGGGATTCTGGATTCACTTATGAGGGAAGAACGTAGAATCGCCTGAAGCGGAAAGAGAAGACAAGCCAAGCACGGCGAACACGGATGGAATCTTGCGTAGCGCGGCTACTTCCTCGTCAGCCATCCATTCCGCCCCATCCACTCTGCGCAACGCGCGGGCCAGGTGGTGACGGGCTGCTCCTTCACGTAGCGCAGGCCGTAGCCGTGGCCGCCGGTGTCGTAGAGGTGCACTTCCGCGGGGACGCCGACCGCTTTCGCGGCGGCGGCGAGGAGGAGTGAGTTGCGCGGGTCGATGCGGTCGTCCCAGGCGTGGACGAAGAAGAGGGGCGGCGCGTCTTTCGGCACGATCACGTCGTCGCGGAGCTTGCCCGTCTTGTCGTCGTAGGAATACGCGCCGTAGATCGGCGCGGCGAAATCGGGGCGGCACGAGGCTTTGTCGATGTCGTCGATGGGCGCGTAGGTGCGTTTTGAGAACTCGAGCGCGAGCCGCACGGTGAGGCAGCCGCCCGCGGAAAACCCGAGCACGCCGATGCGCGCGGGATCGAGGCCCCACTCGCCCGCGCGGCTGCGCACGAGGCTGATCGCGCGCTGGCCGTCCATCTGCGGGCCGAGCCACTTCGGTTCGAACTTTGCGGTCGGCACTCGATACTTCAGCACTGCGGCGGCGACGCCGATGGAGTTGAGCCAGTCGGCGACTTCGGTGCCCTCAAGATCCCACGCGAGGATATTGAAACCGCCGCCGGGGCACACGACGACGCACGTGCCGTTGGCTTTGTCCTTCGGCGGGAGGAAGACGTGGAGCTGCGGTTTCGTGACGTTGCCGAGGCGGATCAGTTCGCGTCCGGCGACGAGGCCTTTGCCGGGTTCGGATGTGTTCTTCTCTTCACCGCTCGCGTTCATCTCGCCGGGCGGCGTGCCGGGCCATAAGTCGAGGACTTGCGCCGGCTCGGCGGCGAAAGCGGGAATGGCGAGGGCGAGGAGGAAGCGGAGGTGCATGGCGCGAGTGCAGCGTGTGGACTCGACGATGGCGAGCCCGGAGGTAATACCACGCGCATGAACTCCGACCTCGCCTCGCTCCCCGGCCTCCGCGCCTTCGATCTCACCGGCCGCACCGCGCTCGTCACCGGCGGTTCGAAAGGCCTCGGCGCCGCGATGGCCACGGGACTCGCGAGCGCGGGCGCGGACGTGATGCTCGTGAGCCGCAACGGCGATGAAGCGCAGGCGACCGCGCAGACGATCGCGAAGACGTGGGGCCATCGCGCGTTCGCCTTCGCCGCCGATGTGACCGAGCCTGCGCAAGTCGATGCGATGATCGCTGCCGCGCTGCGCGAGCTGGGGAAGATCGACATCCTCATCAACAGCGCGGGCATCAACGTGCGCGGGCCGATCGAGGATTTCCCAGTCGAGACCTACCGGCAGATCATGCGCACGAATGTGGACGGGACGTGGCTATGCTGCCGCGCTGTCGTGCCGCACATGAAAGCGCGTGGCTCGGGCCGGATCATCAATCTCGCCAGCGCGCTCGGCCTCATCGGGCTCGCGGACCGCACGCCTTACACCGCGAGCAAAGGCGCGATCGTGCAGCTCACGCGCACGCTCGCTCTCGAACTGGCCGCGCACGCGATCACGGTGAATGCGATCTGCCCCGGCCCGTTCCTCACCGAGATCAATCGCGCGATCATGAACAACGAGGAAGCGCTGCGCGTGGTCGTCGGCGCGACGGCGTTCAAGCGCTGGGGCCGGATCGAGGAGATCCAGGGCGCGGCGATTTACCTCGCGAGCGATGCTGCCAGCTACGTGACCGGCAGCATGCTCAGCGTGGATGGCGGGTGGACGGCGCAGTAGGCGCTAGACCGCCTCGAACTTGCCGGGGACGGGCAGGGGATACTGGCCATTCTCGTCGGGCACGACCGGCGGCGCGTCGTTGAAGCTCTTGATGAGCGGAGCCATCACTTTCTCGGTCTTCATCATTTCCTCCCACGTCACTTCCTTGCCCGAGTAGGCGGCGCTGCGGCCCATGAGGACGCTCAGCGTGCTGAGCGCGCCGCGTTCGGCTTCATTGTATTCCTGGTTGCCGATGATTGCGGCGATCATGTCGTCGTGCTCCTGCTGATAGGGGTCGATCTTCTTCGGTTCGTCTGGGCGACGCCACGCGTTCTTACCGCGGATTATGAAGGTGTTGCGGTCGTTGATCATTTCCGCCCAGCCCTCGCTGCCGTGCGCACATTCGGCGACGTAGGCCCAGCAGCCGGGCACCTGACGGTTCGTCTGAAAGCAGCGCGTGCCGTCGGCGTATTCGTATTCGACGTTGAAGTGATCATAGACCGCGCCGGCATCGCGGCCCTTGCGGACTTCCGCGCCGCCCATGCCGCGTGCGGCGATGGGATACGCACCCTTGATCCAGTTGATCACGTCGAGATTGTGCAGGCCTTGATCGACGATGATGTCGCCGCACTGCCACGCGAAGTAGAACTGATTGCGAAGCTGGAACTCGAGTTCGCTCATGCCTTCCTTGCGCGGCACCAGCGCGCGGGCGGCGCCCATATTCCAAAACGCGCGGTAGTATTGATGCTCGCCGAGCGCGCCATCCTGAATGCGCTTGATGGTCTCGATGTAGCCGGGCTTGTGCCGGCGTTGCAGGCCGACGCCGACTTTGAGGCCCTTCTTTTTCGCCTCGGCCACGGCGGCGAGCACGCGGCGCGCGCCGGGCGCATCGACGGCGACGGGCTTCTCGAGGAAGGCGTGTTTGCCCTGCCGAATGGCCTCTTCAAACATCATCGGGCGGAACATGCACGGCGTGGCGAGGACGACGACATCGCACGCGGCGATGGCTTGTTTGTAGGCTTCGAAGCCGAGGAAGCGGCGCTCCTCAGGCACATCGACCTGACCGGGGTTTTGCGTGGCGAGGTTGTTGATCGCAATGTCGGCGCGGTCTTTGTAGAGCTCGGCGATGGCGACGAGCTTGAGGCCCTTGTAGGCGTGGAGCGCCTGGTTCGCGGCACCGGTGCCACGGCCGCCGCCGCCGACCATGGCGAGCTTGAGATCGCCGCTGCCCTGGGCGTGGGCGAAGCGCGCGATGGGCAGCGCGGCAAGTGCGGCGGAGGCGCCGCGGAGGAAGCTGCGGCGGGGGACGAGGAGGCGGGAGTCGGAGGTGGGTTTCATGTGGTGCAGAGGATTGAGCGGGAAGATTGAGCAGGGGCGCGATGCGCTGTCACCACTGCTTTTTCACTGCCACTTCGCGTCGATGGCCATGCGGCGGGCGAGGGCTTTCAAGTCGGCGTTGAGCTGTTCGTGGGTGCGGCCGCGGAGGAGGTGCTTCTGCTCCATCTCGGCGGGATCGTAGCCGATGCGCACGGCGTCGAGATACGCGACGAGGCCGGCGCTGTCGCCTTTGCCGTCGTGGTGGAGAAACCAGTGGGTGAGCAGCGCGGCGGAGTTGTAGAGATCGTAGGCGCTGAGTGCGGTGAGCTGGCGCTGCCAGTCGTCCGCGGTGAACGTCATCAGCGCCGAGGGCGGGATGAGCCGGAGCGCGCGGCTGTCGGTGCGGCGCCATTTCAGCATGTAATCACGGAGCGCACTGTCGAGGCTGCTGAAGGTGTAGCGTCCGCGGATATAGGGCGCGGCGGCGAAGGTTTCGGCGAGTCCGGTTTGCAGCCACGGCGGGAGCGGCAGCGGTTTCACGCCGAGCATTTGCAGGGTGATGATGTGCTTGAGCACGAAGAGATGCGGCGTGTGCTCGGTGGTGAGCATCTGCGTGCTGGGTTTGATGGCGATATTCGGCAGCAGGATGATCGTGGCGGTGCCGTCGAAATGCGCGCCGCTTCCGCCCGCTCCGCCGGCGCGAGCGTAGCTCTCGGGGGTGGAGCAGAGGCGCACGAGATATTGCTTCGGCTCTGCAGCGGTGCTGAAGCCGAGCGGCACGGCGCGCACGGCGGCGCGCGTCGCCTCAAACACCGCGGCGAGATCGCGCACGACGCCGAGCGGGAGCTTCATCTCGGAGGGGATGAGGAAGTGCGGGCTGGCGTAGGTCGCGGCCATGTTCGCGCTGAACGGCGCGACCACTTTCACCTCGTAGCTCTCCGCGGCGACGGTCGCGGGCCACGGCGCCTGCGCGAGTGCGGCCGGGAGGAGCGCGAGGAGAATGACGATGATTTTCATTTTCGGTTTGGCGGCGAGGCGACGCTACGGGCAACGTGCGCGCCGCCGCAATGAATCTGCCGAATCAACTCACGTGCTCGCGCTTTGTGCTGACCGCCGGTTTCGTCGCGTGCATGACGCTCGCTTGGCGCTGGCCGGCGGAAGACGCGGCATTTGGCGCGGTGCCGCCGCGGCTCAGTTGGGCGTGGGGTTATTCGGCGGCGCTGGTGTTCTTCGTCGCGGCGGCGATCACGGACTGGCTCGACGGGGAGATCGCGCGCCGGCGGAATCTCGTGAGCGATTTCGGCAAGCTGATGGATCCGCTCGCGGACAAGGTGATGGTCGCGGCGGCGTTCATCTGCCTGATCCCGGAGAAGGCGATCCCGGCGTGGAGCGTGATCGTGATCATAAGTCGCGAGTTCCTCATCACCGGGCTGCGGCTGCTCGCGGCGAGCAAGGGCGTGGTGCTGCCGGCAGAGAAACTCGGCAAGCACAAGGCCGCCTGGCAGATGATCGCGGTGATCTATTTTCTGCTGCTCCTGTCGCTGATGGAATGCGAGCGCGCGGGCGTGATCCACGGCCTCTACTGGTGGGCGCACGCGTGGAGCTACGGCGGAGGCTGCCTCGTCGCGCTGGCGGTGGTGCTGACGCTGAGCTCCGGCCTCGGCTACGTCTGGAAAAACCGCGCGTTGATCGAGGCGAAGTAGCTGTTGGTAGGGACCGCTGTCCCCCCCAGCGGTCCGCGGCGCGGTAGGGACACCGCGCCCTACCTTGTCTCAGCGCATGTCGAGCCGGTCACCGGGCACCAGCTTCGGGTCGTCGGAGGGATTCTTGTTCAGCTTCTTCAAGCTGAAGGTCTGGATCTGGCCGCCGCGGATGAGGTCGATCTTGTCGCCGCCCCATTCGTTTGCGCCGCCCGAGGCGGCGATGGCGACGAGCAAGGTAAGGTCGGGCGACCACGGCTGGCGGTTCGGAGCGCGGACGTTGCCGCCGACGGTGACGAAGCGCGCCTGGTTCGGCACGTTGATCGTTGCGGTCGGGCCGGTGAAGATTTTCTCGTCGATGAGCCGGCGCTCGATGGCAGTCTCGAGCTGGCTGAGCGTCAGGCCCGCTGCGCGGATCTGGCCGCCGAGCGGGATGTTCACCATCCCGTCGGAGCTGACGGTGAAGGTCAGCGAATACATGCTGGCGTCTTCGACGGGCATGCCGGTCATGCGGAGTTCGAATGAGTCGCCGGTGCGCAGCACGGCGTTGCCACCGGGCGAGGTGGGCGGAGCGGGGACGGCTTTGGCAGACCGGGTGACGGGCTGCGCGCGGCGGACTTCCGGCGCTGCGGCGGCGAGGCGCGAATCGGTGCCGGGTTGGCTATTTCGGCCGGAGACGCTCTGGACCGACTGTCCCAGAGCGGAACCGGCGAGGAGGAGAGTGGCGAGGAGAGTGCAGGGGGTGCGCATGGGAACTAGTAATCTTCTTCTTGGTCGGCGCGCGGTTTCATCGCGGGGCCGTTGCCGCCATTTGCAGCGACAGGTGAGGGGACTGGCGCCGGCTCGGCTGCAGGTTTTGCGGAGCGCCGCGGCGTGGTCGCCGCCTTGGGCGCTTTGTCGCGGGTCGGCTTGGCGTAGTAGTCGTTGTAGGCGCTGTAGTAGCCTTCGTCGTGCTTGGCATCGACGTTATTGAGCACGACGCCGATGAGTGTGCCGCCGGCCTGCTGCACGGCTTGTTTCACCCGCTGGAGCATGGCGCGCGGGAAGCGGCGGTGCTGGATGACCATGATGGTGACGTCGCATTCGCTGGAGAGCACCGAGCCGTCGCTGACGCCGAGGATGGGCGGCGCGTCGAAGAAGACGAGGTCGTATTGGGTCTTCACCTGCTTGATGAACTCGACCATGCGCTGCGAGTTGAGGATGCCGACGGAGCTCTCCGGCAGGCGGCCGCTCGGGATGAAGGAGAGGTTGTCGAGCTTGGTCGGGCGCGTGATTTCGTCGATCGTCGCGCTGCCCTTGAGGTAATCGACAAGGCCGTGTTTGTGATCGATTTCGAAGAACCGGTGCTGGCTGGGCCGGCGCAGATCGGCGTCGATGACGAGCACATGGTAGCCGCCCTGCGCGCAGACGAAGGCGAGGTTGTTGAGCGTCGTGGATTTGCCTTCGCCGGGACCGCCGCTGACCACGGTGATGGTGTTCGCGTTGCGGTTGGGTTTGTTGAATTCAACGTTCGCCCGGAGGATGCGGTAGATCTCCGCGTCGGCGGTGTCGCCCTCGGTGTTCATGAGCACGTGGACGTTCTTCGGCACGACGGCGAGGACGGGCACCTGGAGGTGCTTCTCGACGTCCTCGATGGTCTTCACGCTGGTGTCGAGATACTCGATGAAGAAGGCGAGGCTGACGCCGACGATGAGGCCGACGAGGGCGGCGAGCACCATGTAGGCGGCGACGTTCGGGCGCGCCCAGTAGGCCGATTTCTCCGCGCGCTCCCAGATCTTCGCCGGCTCGAAATCGATGCGCCGGTCGATCTGCTCGGTGTTGAGTTTGATCTGCGCGGCTTCGTGAATCTTCCGCGCTTGGACATATCGGGTCTTCGTTTCCTGGTAGGCCTTGTTCTTTTCCCTGTCCTCGATCTGGAGCTTTTGCGCTTCGGTGAATTTGCCATCGAGGTCCTTGAGGACGCCTTGCTCGATCTCGAGCCGGCTTGCCTGGTTCTTGCGCACGCTCTCGAGTTGGTCGGCGAGGGTCTGTAGGAAGACCTCCTTCTGCGAGCGCACGGCCTTGAGCCGCGGATGGTTCTCGCCGAGGCCGGATGAAGCCAGTTCGGCCTCCTTGGCTGTCGCGTCCTGAAGGCTCTGGACCATGCGGTTCACGATCTGGTCCTCGATATTCAGCGTCTGGAGGACCTGGCGGAGTTCCTCCGGCTTCATCTTCATGATCGCGTCGAACTGGCCCTTCAGTTCGGTGACCTTGAGGCGCTTGTCGTTCACCATCTTCTCGATATCGACGATGTTGCGATCCGTTGTATTGACGGGTGCGCTGGGGTTCTCCGTGTCTGCGTCCACGATGTTGTCGCGCACGCGGATTTTCGCCATCTCGATGGCGGTTTCATCGACGACCTTGCGCTGTTTCTCGAGTTCGTCCTTGAGCTGGGCGAGCGCGCGGTCGATGCCCTCCTGGAGGTCGGCGAGGCGCTTCTCCCGGTAGACGACGGCGAGGGTATTGGCGATGTTTGCGGCTTCCTGCGCGTCGGTGCTGTAGATGCCGAGTTCGATCAGGCCGGTGTTGCGGATTTCCTTAAGGTCCATCATCCGCACCAGCTTCATGAACGCCGCCTCCTGCGTCATTTTCTGACCGCTGGGGGACCACGTATCGATCAGCTTCAAGGTCTCGATCACCGGATACAGGATCTCCTTTTTCTGGAGGATCTGGAACTGCGTCGGGACGAACATCGGGTCCAGACTGCCGCGCCCGCCGCCACCGAAGACGCCGCCTCCCATCGGGCCGCTGCCTTCGGGTTTTACCTCCATCGTCACCTTCGAGAAAAACTCGCGCGGCAGGAAGTAGGTCGTCACGCCCGCGGTGACCATGACCAGCAGAAAAGTCAGCACGACGAGCCCCGCGCGGACCTTGATGGTGCGCCAGTAATCAAGAAAGTGCAGTTTTACCTCACTAGTATCGTTCATAAAGGATCTGGGTCGTGGCTGGGAATCTGGTTAAGAGAGCATTCGCGGCGCTTATCGGCAACGGGTGAAACGCGCCGCGAGCACCGTGTGAGCCTGGCGAGCGTCAGAATGTGTATTGGCCGCCTACAAAGATGCGGTTCCGGTAATAATCGCTCAGGCCGGTATTGGTGTTGGAAAGCGTGAAGGTGTAGCCGCCATTGACGGTGAAATTGCGGGTCACGTTGTGTTCGAGCCCGAGCGTCGCCTCAAAGGTATCCTGCGTGCTATCCGTGTTGGCGCCTTCGGTCGTCGTAATTTCGTGGACCATGTTTACCGCGGCGCTGCCCTGGAGGTGCGGGCTGAACATGTAGCTGTATGCGACCGAGGCGCGATAGACGAGGCGCTCCTGATTCGGGCTCTGCGGCTCCTCGAAGCCGAACCGGTTGTTCCAAGTGACCGAAGATCGCGCTGTCGAGCGGTAGCTCACGGTCGATTCCACATAGGGCGCGCTCTGCGCACTGCTACTCATATCGAACGTCTTGATCGCCTCGCCGATTCGCAGCGTCCCGGACAGGCGCGGGCTCAGGATGAATTGAGTGCCGACGAGCAGGAAGTCCGTCGTCCCGTCCAGATCGGTGCGATTGAGGTAAGTGGTGATGCTGTGCCGGAGTTCCGCTAGCAGCGTCCAGCGCGGCTTCCACAGGTAGCGGGCCTCGATGCCGAAGGTGTATTCGTCGAAGTCGCCGGTTTGCTCGGTGACCTCCGTGTAGCGGTAGCCGCTGTAGTTGCTCGTGAGGCTCAAACTCAACCGCGGAGTGATCCGATACTCCACATCCAACCGGCCGAGCGCATTGATCAGATCACCTTGAGTTTGCACCTGCGGAGTGTTCGGCCGCGAGAGGTCCGGTTGCGAGATGTAAGCCGTATTCGCCTGCGCGGTGACCTGAAGGCGCGGCGTGAGCCGATACAGATACGACACCGTGAAATTGCCGTTGTATTCGATGGGCTCCTCACCCTTGTCCAAATAGTAGGTCAGAGAGCCGACGGCATTCAGGGTGAAAAGCGAGCGCGGCGTGTAGCGCTGCATTTCCAGGAGCAGGCCAGTCCGCGTGAACAGGCTGCCTTGCCGCTCATCCGCCGGGATGACCGTATCGTCCACATCGACCGGCACCTCGACGGTGAACGTCTCAAAGACCGGCTGCGGCTGGAGCCCGCCCGGCAGGAACTGCGTGCCCGTCTGCACCACGATGGTTTTCGTCTCCGTGGGCTGCACAGTCACCGTGTTGCCGTTGGCATCCACGAACTGCGAAAAGCCGGGGAGGATCGTTGGCGTGTTGTCGCTCGGCGTGTTGGAAAGATTGTCGTCGTAGCCGATCCCGAACGTGAACCCCGCCCGGAATCGCGGACGCGCCAGCCGCCCCGACCCGCCGAAGAACGTCGTCGAGCCCTGCCCGTAAAAGCCCGGCACCGTGAAGCTCGGTTGCGAAGTCTTCGGCGCCTCCGCGCCAAAACTCGGCGTGCTCAATCCCGACGCACTGCTTCCCTCCGGCGTCGCGCCAGTCTCCGTCCGTCCCGTCTCCGCCGGCGCCGCCGGTGCCTCGCTGGTGGAGAGGCTGAAACTCGAACTGCTCCCCGATCCGCTTCCGAAGACCGGACTCGATCCCGATGATCCGCTCCCGCTCGCCGGCGCCGAGCCACTCGATGGCGACTCCTGCCCCACCACCGTGCCGCTCCACGCGAGGCCGGCCACGAGGATGGCGACGCAATGGCGGAGCGATGAAATCATGCAGAAACGATGGGGTGGAGAGGATGGAGCGGGCAAAGGGAATCGAACCCTCATGGCCAGCTTGGAAGGCTGGGGCTTTACCATTAAGCTATGCCCGCGACGCGGGGCCAAAGTGTGTCGATGCGGCGGGAAGGCAAGTGCGTTTTATGGTTCGACCCATGCCCCCAGCCTTACGCGGTCAGCTCATTCACCTGCATCAGGGTGCCGCTCGTTTCCTCCGGGATCACTCGCGTCTGGTCGTTGCCGGCCCCCGCGTTCAGCTCCACCTCGGTGCCCTCGACCGAGACGGACACCACACGCTCCGCCACGATGCCATGCACCTCCGGGCTCTCGAGCAGCAGCCCGCCGATGATCACCTTCGCGATGCTCGAAATCACGCTCGCCCGGTCCACCACGTTCTCGCCGGTGAGCTTCACGTCGTCCTCAGTCCCGAAGAGGCCGTCGGTGCCGGCGTCCGCGCCCGCCACGAGATTCAGCGCGCGCACATTGCCCCGCAGCGTCACCGTGCCGATTTGCGCGTCCGCGATCAGCGGGTTCTCGTCGCTCGCCTCGCCGCGCGGGTTATCGGGCGTGCCGCTCTCGTTGTAGCCCGCGAGCACATCGAGGAAGGAGACGTCGCCGCCCGTCACCGTGCCGTTGGCCGCCTTCGCGCCGACCGTGAGCTTGGAAATCGCCGGGCTCGTCTTGCCGTTGGTCACCGGTCCGTTGTTGCCGGCGGAGATCACCGCGCGGTTCGTCGCGTTGCCGATCACATTCCCGAGGATCGTCAGCGTGCCGATGTTTTCATGCACGCGGATGCTCCCGCTATCCGCCAGCCCGAGCCCGCCGTCGGTTCCCGCCTTCAAGTCGCCGCCGATGATCATCTGTGCGAGCCGGCCCGCCAGCACGAAGCCGCTCTGCGTCATCTCTGCCGCGGTCGTGTCCACGCCTGCGGCGGGTGAGTCGCCTCCGATCAAGCTGCCGCGCAAATCCAGCTTCTTGATCTGCCCGCCCGTCTGCACCCCGCCGCTGCCATTGCCCGTCCTCGTGTTACCGCCGTCGCCGGTTCCGCCGACGATATCGCCGTAGATCAGTGCGTTGCCGATGCTCCCGCCGGAGACCACAAACTCGCCGCTGATGAATCCCGCTCCCGCGGAAATCGTCCCCGAGTTTTCGCCTGATCCACCCTTCAAGTTCCCGCCCTCTTCGCCCTCTTCGCCGGAAACGCCGAGCGTCAACTTCGTGATCGTGCCGCCGACCTGCACCGTGCCGCTGCGTTCGCCAGCCGCGCCGACGATATCTCCGATCACCGTCAGGTTGGAGAGCGTGCGGTTCACGATCAGCACGCCCGAATCGAGCGAGCCGGTCCCGCCGATCAGCGAACCGCCGATGCGCAGCGTGCCCAGTGTGCCGCTGCTCGAAATGATGCCCGTGTTGCGCTGGATGCCGCCCTTCACGTCGCCGCCGATCTTCACGGTCTTGATCGAAGACGTCGCGAGGATCTCGCCACTATCCGAGCCCTTCGGCGTCGTGCCGTCCGCGTCCATTCCCGTGCCGCCGCCGCCGAGCAAGTCGCCATCCACGGTCACGGTGCCGATCGTCTTCGCCACGACACGGCCCGAGCGCGTGCCCGTGCCGCCGACGATGTCGCCGAGCACGTGCAGCGAGCCGATCTTCGCCGTGAAGCTGGTGTTGCCGTTGATCACGCCGCTGTCGGCGTTCGCACCACCGATGATGGAGCCCACGGTCGCCTTGCCCAGCGTGCCGGTGAAAAAGATGATGCCCGATTGCGCGGTTGCGTTCGCCGGCGTCGCGTCGCCGAGCAGCGCCCCGCCGATCTTCAGCGAGTTGATATTGCCGAGTGAGTTACCGATCACCTTCACCACGCCCGCGACGTCGCCCGCGACGCTGATCGCATTCACCACCGACAGGAACTCCGAGGTATTATCCGGCGCACCGCTGGTCGTCCTGCGCACGCCCAGCGACTCCACGCTGATCTTCCCGCGGATCGACGGCGTGATGAATTTGTCGCCCGCCGTGATCTTCCCCACATCGCCCGGCACCACGATGCTCCCGAAGTCGATGCCGTTGGTGAATTGCAGCGTGTTCGTGTCCGAGATCGCGCCGCGGATGAAGCCCACATCCACCTGCCCATCCGTCGTCAAACCGCTCGCCGCAAAGCCCGTCTGCGGCTCGACCGAGATGCGCACGTCGGTCCCGTTGAACAGTGCCGGGTTGGACGTGAAATCGAGGAGTTGGAGCGTGCGCCCGCCGGTCGTCTGGTTCGTCGGCCCCAGCGTGATCGTCGCCGCTGTCAGGTTGCCCTTGGTGATCTTCAACGTCGCGAGGTCGCCGTCCTCGTCCACGTAGATCAGGGTCTTCACATCGCTAAACACGAAGTCGTCGTTGAGGATCACGCCTCGCCCTTCGCCCCGCGCCTCCCCGACTCCGTTCGAGATGTTGCCGACGCCGAGGAAGAAGCTCTCCGTCGCTTCAAAGGTCGAATCGACCCTGAGCGACACCGGCACGTTCACCGAAGTCTGCCCCGCCGCGATCGAGAAGCTCTGGTTCAGCGCCACGAAATCGCTATCCACTGCGCCCGTGGCTATCGCCGTGCCGTTGCGCGTCGCAGCCGTGAAGCTCACGTCGCTCGCGAGCGTCTTGGTCAGCTCGACCCTGAAGGTCATCACCGGGTTGGCGACCGCCGTGCTGTCGGCGTTGAGCGGATTTTCCACGCTCACCACGTCCTGCACCACGAGCCCGACCGTCGTATCGCCGCCGTTGAGGATCGTCCCCGTGCCGGTCGCGGTGAGCAGCGCCGCGTTCGCCGCGCCCGAGAGCGTCAGGGTGAAGGTCTCGTCCGCCTCCGCCCACGTGTCGCCGAAGATCGGCACACTGACGGTCTTCATCGTCTCGCCTGGCGCAAAGCTCAGCGCACCGCTCACCGCCTTGAAATCGGGCAGCCCGCCTGTGCTTTTCGCCGTGCCCTCGGTCGTCGTGAAGTTGACCGTCACCGTCTGATCCGTCGCGCCGAGCAGCGACACCGTGAAGACCATCTCCGACTGCCCGCTGGCACCTTCCACCACGCTCGTGCCGTTCGCGATCAATTGCGGCACCGCATCATCGTTCGTGATCGTCACCTGGATGCCCGCATCGGTGGCTCGCACATTCTGCGCATCGCTGACCGCGAGCGAAAACGTCTCATTCGCCTCGCGGATGCTATCGCCCACGATCGTGTATTCCACCTCGTAAGACGTGGATCCCACCGGGATCGTCACCGGCACCGACGTGCCACCGACGACGAAATAATCCACACCCTGCGTCGCCGTGCCCGCGATCGTCGTCAGCGTGAAGGTGATCTCCTTCTCGCTGTGAGTCAGCGCACCGCCGGGACCCACGCGCAGCTCCAGCTTCGGCTTGATCGTGAAGTTCCCAGCCGAACCCTCGCTCACCGAGAAGTCGCCATTCGCCGCCCCGCCCGAGAACGTCAGCAGCGGCGCATCGTCGTCGTCGGTGATCGTGCCGAGCCCGGTGTCGTCGGCGATCGTCAGGGTCGTCGGCCCCGTGCCCGTCGCCGCCGTCGCGCCGGTGAGTTTCACCGAGAAGGTCTCGTCGATCTCGTCCACGCGATCGCCTGTCACCTGGATCGTGATCGTCCCCGTGGACTGGCCGGCGGGGATGTTCAGCGAGCCCGCCACCACCTTGACAAAATCAATGCCGAGGTTCCCCAACACCGCATCCTCCGCCGTCCCCGCGATCGTGATGAAAGTCACCGTGATCGGCTCCACTTCGTCCACCACGGCCAAGCCGCCCGACCTCAGCCGCACGGTGAAGGTCATACCGGTTGGCGTCGTGGTATCGCTGCCCTCGATCATCACCTTGTCATCGATCTCGATCGTCGGCCGCACATCGGAGCCGGCGGTGATCGTCGCCTCATGCTCGATGACCGTGCCGAGCACGCCATTGGTCGCGCCCGTCAGTTGCAGCTTGAAGGTCTCGTCCGCCTCGAAGTTGAGGTCGTTCACGAGCGTCACCGTCACGGTCTGCGTGTCCTGGCCGTCCGCGAAGAGCACTGAGCCGGTCTTGGAAATATAGTCTGGTCGTGTGGCCCCCGACTTCGCCGTGCCATCCACCGTCGTGTAGCTCACCGCGCCCGCGCCCAGCGTATTGCTGCGCTTGATCGTGAACGTCAGCGTATTCCCCGCGCCCGAGGTTAGACCCTCCTCCGCGCCGACCACCGCCACCGACGTATCGATCGTGAACGTCGTCTCGTCGTTCTTGATCGTCCCGATCGCTTCACCGTCGGTGATCAGCGCATTCACCGGCGTGCCCGGCGTCGGTTGCAGGCGCACGATGAACGTCTCATCCGTCTCCACGGCTGTGTCGCCGTTGATCGTGACCACCACGGGCTGCGAGGTCTGGGCCGGCAGCACCATGCCCGGATTTGCCGGATCCGGGCGCTCCGGCAGGAAGGTCAGCGTGCCCATCGCCTTGAGGTAATCCCCGGCTACGCCCTCCAGCGCGCTGCCAGCGGCGGTGACATAATCGATCGTGATGACCTGCGCCGACGCGCTGGAAAGCGTCACGAGGAAACTCACCGTCTTCGTCCCCGTGTCGCCTTCCGTGAACATCAAATCAGCGATGCTCAGCGAGCGCGTGTCGTTGTCGAGGATCGTCCCCGTCGCTGTGTCGTCGGCGATCGTCGCGTTGCCGGGATTGCCCAGCACCACGGTGAAGGTCTCATCCGTTTCGTCGATCGTGTCCCCGGTGATATTCACCGCCAGCGTCTTCACCGTCTCGCCCGGCTGGAACGTGACCGTCTGCGCTGCATTGCTGAAGTCAGCACTCGTCGCCGTCCCCGCGGTCGGCGTCGCCACCACCGTCACCGTCCTCCCGCTCGGCGCGCTCAGCCGCACCGTGAAGTTCATCGCGCTCGTGCCCGTGTTTCCCTCGGTCAGTTGCGCATCTTCGATCGTGATCGTCGGCGGCGTGTCGTCGTCCGCGATCGCCGCCGGCTTGAAGATATCCGTGGCGAGCACCGCATTCGTCGCGCCCGTGAGCGTCACGGAGAAGGTCTCGTTGTCCGCTTCGTCGAGCGCGTCGCCCACGATGTCGAAGTCGATCGTCTGGCTCGTCACGCCGGGGGCGAAAGTCAGCGTGTTCGACGTGTTGCGCAGCACGAAGTCCGCGCCGGCCGTCGCGCTCCCGGCTGCGACCACGAAAGTCACCGTCACCGGGTTGCCCGCGATCGGCGCCTGCGAGAGATTCACCGTCATCCGCCGCACCGCGCCGATCCCCTCGGCTACCTCGCTCGCAAAGTCCCCAGCCACCAGGCTCACGACGATGTCGTCGTCACTCACCGTGCCCGCCGCCGAGCTAGTGACGATCGTCGCACCCACCGCGTTCGACAGCACACCCGTGAAGGTCTCGTTCCCTTCCACTGTCGCATCGTCGAGCACCGGCACCGATACCGTCTTGCTCGTCTCGCCGGGCGCAAACGTCAGCAGCGTGCTCACCGCCGTGTAGTCCGCACCCGCCGTCGCGGTGCCCGGTTGCGTCGCGAAATTTACCGTCACCGCCGAGTCCGAGCCGCCCGCCAGATTCACCGTGAAGACGATCTCCGCCCCCGCCGCACCTTCCACCACGCTGCCGCCGGTGACCGAGAAACGCGGCAGCGGATCGTTGTCGAGAATCGTCCCGACGACCGTCGGCGTCGCGATCGATGCCTGGTTGGAGTCGGTGATGCCGGTGTTGTCCACGCTCAGGTTGAGCTTGAAGGCCTGGTCGCCTTCGAACCGTTGGTCGCCGAGGATCGGCACCGAGATGGTCTGT
This sequence comes from Verrucomicrobiota bacterium, assembly GCA_009885995.1. GTDB lineage: Bacteria > Verrucomicrobiota > Verrucomicrobiia > Chthoniobacterales > Chthoniobacteraceae > VFJQ01. The sequence continues at coordinate 4,958 of VFJQ01000077.1, read as the reverse complement.
TGCGTCACCCCGGCTCCAAACGTCACCGAACCATTGGTGATCGCCGTGTAGTCCGCGAGCGCGCCGGTCGAGACCGCCGTGTCGTCCGCCGTCGCGTAGTTCACTTTTACCGAAGCGCTGAACGCCGTTCGGTCCAGATTCAGCACGAAGACCATGTTTGCCGTCCCCGAGTCGCCCTCGACGATGAAGGCATTCGACACCGTCACCAGCCCCTCGTCGTCGATGATCGTCCCCGTGCCCCTGTTGCGCGCCGCGGCCTCCTGCGTGATGCCCGTGAAGTTGCTGAGCGTGACAAAAAACTTCTCGTCCGCCTCGGCCAAGTTGTCGCCGAGCACCGTCACGGAGATCGTCTTGCTCGTTTCGCCCGGGTTGAACGTCAGCGTGCCGGCTGGCGAGATCGGGACGTAATCGCTGGTGGCCACGCCGGCCAGACCACCGGTGGCTGTGTCATTGGAGGTCGTATAGTCCACCGTTACTGGCACTGTCCCACTCGCCCGCAGCAGCGTCACCGTGAAGACCATCGTGCGGCTCGTCGAACCAGCGCCTTCCACCACCTGCGCATCGCTGATGCTTAGGAAGGGATCGTCGTCCGTGATCGTCCCGCGCACCTGTGTCTGGTTGATCGCGGCGTTCTGGACGTTGGTGAAATCGATCAGGAAAAACTCGTCCGCTTCCCCCGTGATGTCGCCGTTCACGACGATCCGGATCTCCTTGGAAATATCGCCGGGTGCGAACGTGATCGTCTCGGTCTTGGCGATGTAGTCCGCGGCAGTTCCCGTGCTGGTCGCCGTCCCGTCCGTCGTCGCGTATGTGAAGACGATCGGAGCGTCCGAGACCGCATTGAGGGTCACGGTGAAAATCATCTCCGTCGTGCCGGAGTTTCCCTCGACCTGCGTCACGTCGCTCACCGTGAGTCGTCGCTCGTCGTTGCGGAGCGTCACCGTCGTCATGGCCGACGCGGAATTCACTTTCGCAGGATCGCCGGTCGCCGTGAGCGTCAGCGTTTCATCGATCTCGTTGATCGTGTCGCCGATGACCGTGAGCGTCACCGATTTGCTTACCTGGCCGGGGGCGAAAGTGACGCTTTGGCTGAGTGCGATGTAGTCTGCACCGGCCACCGTCGCGGTCCCGTCCGCCGACACGATATTTACCGTGATGGCCTCGTGGCTGGCCCGGTCGAGTTGGACCGTGAAGATGCGGCCCGCCTGGCTATCCCCCTCATCGATCGCCGTCTGCCCATTCGGCCCGACGATGCTGACGGTCGGGATGGGGTCATCGTCCACAATCGTCCCCATCGCCTCCCCATCGGCGAGGGTCGCATCCCCGGATAAATCCGAGAGCGTCAGGAAGAAAGTCTCGTTGGTCTCGCGGGCGGTGTCCTGGGTGACCGTGATCGTCAGCGGCTTCGACGTCTCACCCGCCGCGAATGTGAGCTGGCCGGAAGCGGCCGTGTAGTCGCTCCCGGAGGTCGCGCTTCCACTCGTCCCAGTGGTGTAGGTGATGGTGATGGCCTGATCGCTCGCGCTCGAGAGCGACACGGTGAATCGCACAAAACCGGAGGCTTCGGACCCCGTCGCATCCGCGATGGAAAGGGTCACGTCCCCGGGGATGTCGTCATTCTGGATCGTCGCGTCCGCCTGTCCGGTCCCGATGGTTCCGTTCTCAGGCTGCGAGAGCAGCAAAGTGAAGCTTTCGTCTCCCTCCACCGCCGTATCCCCGATGATTTCGATCGACACCGGCTTGGACATTTCCCCCGGTGCGAATGTGATGATCGTGTCCGGGAGCGCGGTGTAGTCCTGCCCCGCCGTCGCGCTTCCATTGGCCGTCTGCACATGCACCGACACGGGCACTGACACCGCTTCACTCAGCGTGAGCGTGAACACATTCTGCGTGCCCGACACGTTTCCTTCGGCGAACGTCCCGCCGGTGACGCCAATGGCCGGTGCCGAGTCATCGTTCAGAATCGTCGCCTCCGCGGAGGTCGGCGCCCCGAGCGCAGCACCGGGGCCAATCGGGTTGCTCAACGCCACTGTGAACGTCTCGTCCGCCTCGAACGCCTTGTCGTGAAGCACCGTCACCGTGACATCTTGCGTAAGCGGTCCGTTCGGCTGGAAAGTCACCCGCTGTGGCGTCGTAGTCCCCAGAAAATCCGAGCCGCTCATCGCTGTTCCATTTTGCGTCTCAAAATCGACGGAAACCGCTTCGGACACCGGTTCGCTGAGCGAGATGGTGAAATGCACCGATTGGCTGCCCGCTACATCGTTTCCTTCAAACTCACCGCCGGGCACAACGGCGTTGATACTGAAGAAAGCGGGGGCGATACGAGATTCGAGCGGTTCGATCAGCGCGGTGTGCATGGAGAGAAAAGGCGGGGCAGGGAAAGCTGGCGCACACTAAAGTCGAGTTACAAAGAAGCAAGGCGCCTCATAAACTTTTTAGCGCATTGCCTCAGATTTGGCGTCTCTGAACTGTCCACGCCGGGTAATGAGCCGCCACTTCCCCCCCCCCACCAGACCCGGCTGGAGCCCCAGCTCAACCCCCAGCAAACCGTCTCCACCACGTCCGCGATCAGGCTCAGCCCCACCCAGCCACCGGCCCGTTCGCCCTGCCGCCGTCCTTGCACCGCCACCGCCAGCACATGGATCGCCGCTGCGAGCGCCGCATTCCCCAGCGTCAGCCAGCCCGGCCACACCGCCGCCAGCATCAGGCAGATTGTGAAGCCACGCGTCAGAATCATCCCGAGCGCCCCCGCCGGCGCTGCCACGCGATAAGTCACCGCCACCCGTCGCTGATGCCGCCAATAGTCCCGCCACGTCATCGGCTCCGATTCCAGATCCAGCACCGCCTCGCTGATCCGCACCGTCTTCCCCGCCGCCGCCAGCCGCGCCCCGAGCTGCTGATCCTCCGCCAGCTCAGCCCCGAGCACCGCCCAGCCGCCGATGCTTTCCACGTCCACGCGTCGCACGCCCGTGCAAGCCCCGAGCGTGAACCGCACGCGCCCAAACGCGCGCACCAGCTCCAGCCCCGGCCACAGCGTCTGCACCACCGCCAGCGCATCGAGCCACTGCACCCACGTCCCCATCCCCACGAAGCGATACCCCGCCGTCAGCGCATCCGCCCCGGTCCACTCCCACTCATCGCGGAAAGCGCTCGCGAACTCCGCATCGATCCGCGCCTCCGCGTCCGCGAGGATCCACCGCTCATGCCGCGCGCACGGCGTCATCGCGATCAGCTTCGCCACCTTCGGATTCGCCGCTGCCCCCGCATCGCACACGACCACCTTCACCCGCCCATCCCGCGCCGCCAACTCCGCGCAGAGCCTCTCCTCCTCCGACCCCACCTCGACCCCAAAGATCGCCTCATCGTTCGCGCACATGATCTCGACGAATCGCGCGAGCTTCTCCCCGAGCCCCGGCACCCCCGCCTTCAACGGCCGTAGCCACGTCACAGGAGCTCGCGTGCGTCCCTCACCCTGTAGGGCAAGCGCCCCGCTTGCCGCACTCTTCCCCGGCAAGCGATGCGCTTGCCCTAAAGCCCCGCGCCCCACCGCAAACCACACCGCCGCCCGATGCACACACATCACCCCCAGCGGCAGCGAGAACCAAACAGCACCCGCATCCATCAGCGTGCCGTCGAAGATCCTGCCCCCAGCCTGTCAAAGGAGCCTGCCCTGAGCCTGTCGAAGGGTTGGAAGTTGAGCGTTGAGCGTTGAACGTTCATCCTCCGCAAGTTCTACCCCGCCGCCCTCGATGCCAACACCCGATTCCACCAAGCCACTCGGTAGGGACGGCTGTCCCCAGCCGTCCGCCTCGCCCATCCGCCGAATGATCATCACCGGCGACGACTTCGGCCTCAGCCCTGCCGTGAACGCCGCGATCGAGCGCTACCACCGCGCCGGCGCCCTGCACCAAGCCAGCCTCATGGTCGCCGCCCCACACGTCGAGGAAGCCGTCGCCATCGCCCGCCGCAACCCGCAACTCCGCGTCGGTCTCCACCTCACCGTCTGCACCCATTCCCCCGCGCTCCACGGCCTGCGCTTCGCCTTCCTCCCGCGCACCGCGCTGCGCGCGGAAATAGAGCGCCAGTTCGCAGCATTCCGCGCCCTCGATCTCCCGCCCACCTACTGGGACGGCCACATGCACCTGCACCTGCATCCCGTTGTCCTCCGCCTCACGCTCCCCATCGCCCGCGCCCACGGCTTCACCCACACCCGCCTCGTCCGCGAACCCGGCCCGCCCGCGCTCCTCCCGTGGATCTTCGCCCGCCTCAGCCGCGCCGCCCTCCCGCACCTGCGCGCCGCCGGCATCGGCTTCCCCGACCGCACCTTCGGCCTCCGCGACACCGGCCGCATGTCCCTCGCCGCCTTCCAGCGCGCCTTCGACCAAGCTGGCGCAGGCACCACCGAAATCTACTTCCACCCCGGCACCGAAGCAGTGCCGCCCGAGCCTGCGCAACTCGCCGCTCTCGCGACTTGTCCTGTCAAGATTTGCTGACTGACCCGCATTTCCCCGCTCGGCCCGCGCAGACTCCCGGCGAGGCCATGCAGACGCCCGGCACGGGCGTTACCGGGTTTGTTCCACGCTTCTGGAGTCCGGAGCTGGTTACAGAGAAGGCGCGGGCTGTTCCACAGCCTTCCCCTCTCACGGCATCGCCCGCACGATCTTCATCGTCTCCACACTCACCGTGCAGACGCGGGCGAGCAGCGCGATCACCGGCTCCTTGGTGCCCGCGAAGCGGTAGGTGTTGAACCATGCTTATCCGCTTCATTGACAAGACGGCTGCTTAGGAAGGCAGGAAGGCAGGAAAATCAGGGAAGCAAGCTGCCTTTCCTGCCTTCCTAACAGCCTGTTGAAAAACCTCACAACGGAGTCATTCCGAGCGAAGTGAAGGCGGAAAAGCGGGCGGAACGCAGTCGAGGAACCCCGTGGAGGGTCCGGGCGATGTGGCCGCAAAAGCTG
>VFJQ01000159.1 GCA_009885995.1 Verrucomicrobiota bacterium | reverse complement strand
GTCAACGCTTGAAACGTGGATACGGCGAACTCATAGGCGGAGGAGACGGTCTGTAAATCCCGCTGCTCCGACATGTCAGCGTTCAGGGTCGGAGAAAGATAGCATGTGGGTCTTGGCGGGTGAGCCAGCGGGGGCACACGCTGAGAACCGATGAAAACAAAGCCAACGACCACTTCCTCTCACTCCGCGCGCGGGCAGGAGGCCGGGCGGAGGCTTCTTACGCGGCGGCGGGGAGCGTGAAGCACACTTCCAAGCCGTGCGGTTCGCCGAGGCGGGCGGCGACGGTGCCGCGGCAGGCTTCGATGCACGTCTTCACGATGGCGCGGCCGAGGCCGGTGCCGCCGGTCTCGCGCGTGCGGGCCACGTCGGGGCGATAGAAGGCGTCGAACAATCGGGTCGTGAGAATATTCTTGCCATAACACGTCGATCACTGTCTGTCGCCTTACCCGGCCCGCATGACAGCAAGAATATTCTCACGACCCCCGACCCACGCTTATGAGGTAGATGATAAACGTGAAGGCGACTGGGCCGCCAACCCTGCCAATGAGGCAACCATGGACATGTATAACGATCGAGTCAGAACCGCTCGCTTTCCCGCAGCGGCTGTGGGACCGAAGGGGGCTTACACCGTGGAAACAGCGGGGAGCCCGGACGGCGCGGCCTTCAGCATGGGGATGACGACGATCATCACCGACAACGGCAGCACGCTGAAAGTGACAGCGGCGCCGTAGCGATGCAGTGCCCTACACGCTGCGCGTGCGGAGTTGGCGCTTGAGGACGAGGTAGAGGCCGGCGAGGCAGAACGAGGTGGAGCCGAGTAGCACGAGGGTGTTGCGCGCATAGACGGTGAAGACCAGCGGGTGCTGCGCGACCCATGTGAGGGTGCGCGGGCCGAGGGTGTGGGTCTTCACCGGGCCGAAGAAGACATTCAACCGCGCACCGCGGCGGTAGTCGTTTTGCTCGGTCTCGGCCTTGGCGACGAGGTCGCCGACTTTTTGGTTCGAGTAGAGCCGCTCGGCGCTGATGCCACCGGTCTTGCTGCGCAGGCCACCGGGGTCGAGCGCACCGCCGGCGATGACTTTGTCCACGCGGCGCATGCGGACTTCGACTTCATGAAGGGTTCCGCTTTCCAGCCCGCTGAGCATCGCGAGCGTGTCCTTGAGGTCCTCGAGCCGGGTAGATTGCTCCGGGTCGCGCTGCTTGAGCGCGACGAGCGCGTCGATCTGTGTCTGCAAGCGGTCCTGGCGGAGGGCGAGGGGATTGAGCTTGGCCTGCGCGACGATGAGCGCTTCGTAGCTGTAGTGGGTGGCGACGAAGCGGCTGATGAGCGGGATGCGCAGGGCGGCGTCGTTGCGCGTGGAGGCGTCGGGGATCTCGGGGTGAGTGGTGAAGAAGCGCTTGAACGAGTAGATCGAATCGAGGTCGGTGTTCATCTCCTCGTATTTGATGAGCGCGCCGCCGAAGATGAGCTGCGGGATGAGCACGAGCGGGACGAAGTTCATGGCCATCTTGTCCGAGGTGGACAGGGAGGAGATCAGCAGGCCGAGCGAAATGCCGCTCAGGGCGGTGACGAAGGTGAACCACCAATACGGCCAGAACATCCCGCGGATCTCGAGCACTTGGTTGCCGACGATGACGAACAGGGCGCACTGGACCGCGCTGAAGAGCGCGAGCGTGCTGATCTTTGCGAAGATGTAATACGGAAGCCGCACGCTGAGGTTGCGCTCGCGGTGCAGGACGACGCGGTCGCGGATGATGTCATCCACCGAGTTCATCAGCGCGAGGAAGAGCGAGACGAGCAGCGAGATGAAGATGTAGGTCGGGATGTGGAAGGCGCTGGCGAAGTTGTATTGGCCGGTGGCGTCGTCGGTGAAATAGAGTGCCCACGCGACGATGAGGGCGAGCAGCGGCGGCACGGCGAGCGTGAGGACGAGGTTGCCGCGGTTGCGCAGCTTCGCGATGAAGGCGCGGCGCCAGAGCGTGCGGAACTGCGTCCACTCATCGCGGATGCGAAACGAATCGCGGCGCTTCGAGGGAGGCAGCGCGAGGTGTGATAGGGACGAGGTGGCGGTGCCGGTCGCGGTGCCGGTGCCTTTGCGCATCGTGATCTGCTTCACGTCCTGGAGCAGGCGGATGCTCTCGTATTTGTCGCGCCAATAGTCGGGCGAGAAGCGGCGCGCGGGCACGAGCTGGTTCTGCGCATTTTCCTCGTAGATGACATCCCCGCTGAGATCGCGCAGCGGGGTCTCGAGCACGTCGAAGATAAACTCGGGCCGCGTGGTGCCACACGCGGGGCAGCCACCCAGTTCGGTGCCGAAGTGCTGCTCATGCTCCGCAGCGGCGAAGTATTGGAGCATCTCGGTGGGCGTGCCGTAGAAGACGAGCTTGCCACCCTTGTCGAGCAGCAGCGCCTTGCTGAACATTTGGAAGAGCTTGCTCGTCGGCTGGTGGATGGTGACGAGCACGATCTTGTTGTGCGCCATCGAGCGGATGATCTCCATCACGTGCTCGCTGTCCTTCGAGCTGAGGCCGCTCGTCGGTTCGTCGAAGAGGAACACGTCGGCGACGGAGATCATGTCGAGGCCGATGTTGAGGCGCTTTCGCTCGCCGCCGCTGAGGCGTTTCTTCACGGGGTTGCCGACCATCGTGCTGCGGCGCTCGATGAGGCCGAGCTCGATGAGGCGGCCCTCGATGCGCCGCGTGCGGTCGCGTCCGCTGAGGTGCGGCGAACGGATCGCGGCGGCCATCTCGAGGTTCTCCTCGACGGTGAGGTGGTTGTCGAAGGCATCGTCCTGCGGGATGTAGGCGATGAACTTCTTCACGGCGTCGAGGTTCGCGTAGAGCGACTGACCGTTGAGCAGCACGGAGCCTTGCTGGGGAGTCATCTGGCCGCCGATGGCACGGAGGAGCGTGGACTTGCCGGAGCCGCTCGCGCCCATCACGCAGACGACTTCGCCGCGGTTGACGCTGAAGTTGATGCCGTCGAGCGCGGTCTGGTCGCGGCGGAAGCAATGCGTGAGGTCGCGCACTTCGAGCGTGGAGATGACGTTGCGCTCTTCCTCGATGATGCGGTCGGTGAAGTTGCAGCGCAGCACCTGGCCGGCGTCGATGCGGATGGTGTCGCCGTCCTTGAGATCGGCGCTGCCTTTGACCGGCGTGTCGCCGACGAGGATGGGGCGATCGGCGCGGACGATCTCGAGTTTGCCGACCTTGTTTTCGTAGTCGCAGAGGATCTTGAGGAGCACTTCGCCGCTGGTGCCGGGGGAGAGGAGGATGTCGTCCTGGTCGAGCAGCGAGGGGTTGTTCGAGACGAGGTAGCCGGACTTGTAAGCCTGGAGCTGGAAGCGTCCACCAAGGGCGCGGGCGCGGCGGCGCAGGTCGGTGAGTGGGAGTTCGCTGGCGTTGTGAAAGACGATCTTGTCGTCGAGCGTGGCCTCGACGCGGGTGCCGGCGCGCAGGGCGACGCCGCAAAGCAGGGCATCGACATCGCGCAGGGCGCGCACGGCGACTTTGAGGCCGAACTTCACATCGAGAGTGCTCTCGCGGGTGCGGACTTTGTCGATCTGCACCTCGTCGTTGTCGTCGATCGCGAGATAGACCTGCGTGAGCGAGACGTTCTTCTTCGCGTTGAAGTAATAGGCGAGGTCTTGATAGGTGAGCACCTGCTCGCCAAGGACGAGGCGGTGGCCGGAGTAGATGCGGCAGAACGATCCTGGCCCGAGCGGCCGCCCGCGGACGACGATGCCTTTCTGCGACTGGTTCTTGAGCAGGATCAAGTCGTGGTAGCGAAACGCGACGAGGCGCTCGTCGCCTTCGAGGCCTTTGAGGATCACATCGGCGCTGCCATTCGCGCCGAAGGTGAGCGACTCGAGCGGCGACTGGCCGTGCTGGAAGACGTTGGTGTCGCGTTCGTCGGCGGCGTTGAGCTGATAGACGATGTCGATCGCCTGCGCGGCCATGCCGAGCTGCGTCATGAACGAGTAGAACGCGACGACTTGCTGCGGGTCCATGCCGGCCTTGGCGATGAGGTCGTAGAGCTGGACGCCGAGCATGATCTTGCGCTCGTTGGTGAGCTCGGTCGCGAGCTTCTCGGCCATCGCCTTGAGATCCTGCGGCTCGTTGAGCGCCTGGCGGAAGAGTTTGCGCAGCTCGGAATAGACGGCCTCGGGATAGTCGTAGCGCAGGAAGCCGAGCGAGGAGTCGATTTCCTCCTCGAGCACGTCGCCGCGCGCGGACTTCGAGAACGCGGCGAGCACCTGGATGAGGAGCGGGAGGAGGTTCGGGCTCTCGCTGGAGGTGCGGCGTTTGCGGAACCACCAGCGGCGTGTGACGCGATCGACCGCGCGGGTGAGCGGGCTGGCGCGGAGGCGCTCGCCTACGCGTTCACGAAGTTCTTTTGCGAAACCGTTGGTCAGCAGTGGCATCGGCGGCATTCACAGTGGAGCGGTGAAGCCGGTTTGTCGATGGGCCGGGTTCAGCGATTCGGCTCGCGCGGCGGCGGCGGAATATCGGGGTCGGCGACAGGCGCGGGCGCGGCCGTGATGGGCTCGGGAGCGAGGACTTTGGTGCCGGGGGCGAGCGGCGATTCGACGACCGTGGCGGTCTCGTCTTCGATCGCGCCGGATTCTTTCCAGCCGAGGCGATGGGCGAGAGTCTGGGCCAGTTGAATCGGCCAATCGGGATCGTCGAGGAGGTCGCTGTTGCGGCGCTTGAGGTCGTTGTAGGCCTCGAGGAAGACTTTGTTTTCGTCGCTGCCGGCGCGGCCGAGGCCGGGGAAACGGCGGGCGGCTTGCTGCTGGGCGCGCTGTGTGGCTTGGGCGTCGATCTGTTTGTCGAGCGGGCTGCGGGTGTCCTCAGCTTTGGCGTTGGCTTTCGCCGGAGCCGGCGCGAGGAGTTCCATGGCATCGGAAGGAACGCGCGCGAGGAACTCGCCGGCGCTGATGATCAATTCGCTACCTTTCTCGTCGGAGAAGAGGAACGCGTCGCCAGCGTCGATGCGGTAGGTTTTGCCGCCGATCACGGTGGTGAGGGAGCGAGTGGCGCGGGCGCGGGGAAGGCTCGCGTCGGGTGGTTCGAGCCGGAGGGATTCGACGAGCGATGGGAGCTGCGGCTGGATGGCGGCGGTCGGCTGGGCGGCGACGCTGGTGGCCACGCGGGGCTCGGGAGTCGGGCGGTTCGCGAGGTGGATCCACCCTTGCTCGATCAGTGCGGCGAAGGCGCCGAGCAGCGCGATGATGGCGAGCGAGAAGAAGACGCCGTTGCGTTGGGCGAAGAGTTTCATCCGCGCCAGCACCCACAGCGCGGTGAAGCTGAGCACGCAGGTGAGGACTGGGATCATCGCTCGCGGGCCGCCGATGAAGACGGCGATGCTGATGACGCTCAGCGCGGCGAAGAGGAACGCGACACCCCATGCGAGGTTGCGCTGCCCGGCACGCCAGGCGCGGCGTCGGGCAGGGTGTTCGACGAAACGAGTCTGCTGTGGGGTCGTGGATGCGTCGTGTGGATTCACGGAAACTTCCGCGTGTGCGGAGCGGCGTCCCATAGCGCACACGAACCGCCGCGCAAGGGTCGATGCCGTCTTAGAGATACTCGGTCATGCCGTCGTAGCCATGCGTGACGCTGCACTCGTGGTCGAGGTCGCGCAGGATGCGGCGGGTGATGGAGAGTTTCCGCTGGAGGAAATCGTCGTCGTGCTGCGGGTCGTGATGGGTGATGACCCAGCGGCGGATGCCGGCGAATTTCACGAGCAGGCAGGCGTTGCTGAGGGAGCTGTGTCCCCAGCCGATCTTGCTGCAGTATTCTTCGGGTGTGTATTGCGCTTCGTGGATGAGCACGTCCGCGTCGCCGAGGAAATGGATCATTTTTCGGTAAGGCGTGAGGAGCGGGTGGTCGCGGGTGATTGCGTGCGGGTCGCCCGTGTAGCCTTGGAGGAATTCGTTGTCGGGCACCCAGGCGATGCGCAAGCCGTTGACGTCGATTTTGTAGCCGACGGTCGCTCCGGGGTGCTGGCTGTATTCCCACGTGACGCTCACGTCGCCGACGGTGATCGGCTGCGAGGGGAGGTGGCGGAACTCGAGGTTGGAGTTCATGTCCTCCATCTGCACGGGGAAGTAATCGCGATCGAGCTGGCCGCGGAAAACGCTGCGCAGGTCTTTGCCGAAGAGCTCCGCGCCCCAGACGGTGATCTCGAAACCGGGCACGTAGGCCGGGGTGAAAAACGGGAAGCCCTGGATGTGGTCCCAGTGCGTGTGTGTGATGAAGAGATGGATGCGGCGGCGTTTGCCGCGCATGATTTCGGCGCCGAGTTCGCGGATGCCCGAGCCGGCGTCGAAGATGAACTTGTCTTCACCGTAGGTGACGCAGAAGCAGCTCGTGTTGCCGCCGTGCTTGAGGAAGCGGGCGCCGGGCGTCGGGGTCGAGCCGCGGCAGCCCCAGAGGGCGTAGCGGTTTCCCCATTCATCGAATGGCGGCGCGTAGGGCGTGGCAGAGGTCATATCGTTAGCTTTCGGCGCAGGCTGTGTCGCCGGTTCGGTGTCGCGGGTGGTGAAGAACGAGTTCACTTTCTCGAGCAAAGCCGGACTTTCGACCGGCTTGGCGAGGTAGTCGTGAATGCCGAGCTCCGCAGTCTGCGCCGGGTCGGCTTTGTAATCCTTTGCCGCGCAGACGATGACGCCGATCGACTCGGTCTTCAGGTCCGCGCGCAAGGCCTTGAGCACGTCGATGCCGTGGAGCTTCGGCATCATGATGTCGAGGACGACGAGGTCGGGCTTGAGCATGCGAGCCTTTGCGAGGCACTGTTCGCCGTCGGCAGCCTCCTCGACGGAGTAGCCGGCGGCTTCGAGGGCCTGGCGCATCCGGAAAGCGATGAGCCGGACGTCCTCGCCGATGAGTATGCTGCCTTTGGGCGGTGCGGTAGTGCTCATGTGGGGAAGGTGTGATCCGCGAGAGAACGCGAATCGTGCCCGGAGCGCCAGCCGCAATCTTCATCCCGCCACGAATCCCCAAAAAAATGCAAGGCGCCCCGACCCACTCGGACCGGAGCGCCCTGCAGCCCATGAAAAGTAGTTTACCGGCGAGCTTGTTCAGCCGCGACCACAGCGTGCTCGCTCGTGGCACCGGCGGGGCGGGGGGAGGCAGCCGTGTGAAGGAACGCGCAACCGGGTTCGTAGCTGTAGAGCGGGATGTATTCGTTCCTCCCGGTGCGCTCCGCGGAGATTGGTTGGGAAGTATTCGTCGGATCGAGGATCCACCAGTGCTGGCCATCGTTCCACATCACCCAAGCATGGCTGATTTTGCTGGTGCTGCGGGCCTTGCCGATCACGTAGCGGACGTTGCGATCCTGCATCTGGCTCACGAGCCAGAGACTCTTGGCCTTGCAGTCACCGGTGCGGGTTTTGGCCGTCACTTCCGGCAGTGCTGCCACATACGGCTCGGTGAAGCTGTAGCGGAAGCCGTAGCTGACGCGCAGGTATTGTTTCACCTTTTCCATGCTCGCCTTTTCGCCGTGGAGGCTACCGAGGACCTGCCTCACTGGCCGCATATAGGGCTCGTAAGGCGTGCTGGAGGAAGGGGTTCCGAGATCGACGGCAGCCGGGGAATTGGCGACCAGAAAGAGGATCGCACCGAGGGAGCTGAGGGCTGATTTTGTGTTCAAGGGGCGCAGCGGGAAGATTGCGTAGTATCCGCAAGCCACTGGTATGCCACGGGGCATGGAGAGGGCTGAATGGCCGAGTCTTAATACCGGATACCTAGCTGGAAATTCAGGTTTACTCTGTAGTCGTCATTTTTGCGCATTTCAGCTCTGAGAAAATCTGCGCAAGACTGAGATCGCGGCGCTGGGATTTCCGCTGCGGTGAAGCTTTCAGCCCCCGCCGATGAAAACTCTGGGGTAGCCATCGCCCTCTGCACCGGGTAAACCCGCGCCGCACCATGCGAATCGCCCTCTTCGGCGGCACCTTCGATCCCCTCCACCACGGCCATCTCATCCTCGCTCGTGAAGCGCGTGAGCAGCTCGGCCTCGACTGCGTCGTGTTTTTGCCCGCGGCGCGCTCTCCGTTCAAGCCCGGCATCGAGAGCGCCCCCCCAGCCGTGCGCCTCGCCATGGTGCGTGCCGCGATCGACGGCGAGGAAGGCCTTGCGCTCGACGACTCGGAACTCACTCGCGGCGGCACCAGCTACACCATCGACACCGTCCTCGCCGCCCGCGAGCGCTGGCCGGGGGCGGAGCTGTTCTGGTTCGTCGGCGGCGATCACGTGCGCGAGCTGCCGAAGTGGCGCGACTGGGAGAAGCTGCGCACGCTCGTGCAGTTCATCGTCTTCAGCCGTGGCGGTGAAACGGCCGACGCTCCGGGCTTCCCCCGCATCGCCCGCCGCGTGGACATCTCGGCCACGGACATACGGGCTCGGGTTGCGCAGGGCCGCAGCATTCGCTATCTGGTCCCCGAACCGGTGCGCGCTCTCATCGAGCAGCACCGGCTTTACCAAAACCAAACCTGACCACCCGCCATCGACTCCGAACAACTCGCCCAACTCTGTGCCACGATCGCCGCTGACAAAAAAGCCGAGGACATCGTGGTGCTCGACCTCCGCGGCCTCTCCTCGTTCACCGACTTTTTTTTCATCTGCTCCGCCACGAGCGAACCGCATCTCAAGGCCATCGTGAACAACCTCGAGGAGTGCCTCCGCAAGGAGCACGGCCGCAAGCCGCTTGCCGTCGATGGCTTCCCGACCAGCCAGTGGATCGTCGCCGACTACGGCGACGTGATCGTCCACGCCTTTCACACCGCCAAGCGCCCCTACTACAGTCTCGAAGACCTGTGGAGCGACGCCCCCCGCCTCAAGCTCAAGCCCGCAGCGTAGTCGGCGGATGAACCTGCTCGAAGACACCGACGTGCAGTGTCCGTATTGCGGCGAAGTCTTCGCGATCACCGTGGATACCGCGCAGGGCAGCTACGCCACGATCGAAGACTGCGTCGTGTGTTGCCGGCCCATTGCATTCCAAATCGAATGCGAACCAGGCGAAGTCCACGGCATCACGGCCTCCGTCGGGTGAGCACTGACGCGCTCCAGCGCCGGCGCGAGGCCTTGCTCAGCCTCCTCGGCGATGAAGATCCGCAGACCGTCGCGCTGGTGAAGGCACAACTCGCCGCCGCCGGTGCGGACATGCTCGGCGAACTGCGCCAACTCGAAGCGCTCGGGGATCCCGTCGCGAGCTTCCACGTGCGCGACGTGATCGCCGAGATCCAGGAACGCGGCGCAGAGGTCGCCTTCATGCACGTCTGCCGGCACTTCGGCGACCACGGCGATCTCGAAGCCGCCGCCTGGCAGCTCGCGTCCGTGCTCCTGCCCGGCGAGGACTTCACGGACGCACACGCGCTGCTCGACGCATGGGGTGCCGAAGTGCAGCGCCGGCTCGCCAAAGCGCAGACCCCGCTCGACCGCGTCGAGACGCTCGCCGAATTCCTCAACCTCGACCAGCGACTGCGCGGCAACGACGACTACTACTACAACATCCGCAACTCGCTCCTCCCCGCCGTCGTCGAGACCCGACTCGGCATCCCGATCTCGCTCGCGCTGGTCTATCTCCTCGTGGGAAAGCGCGCCGGTCTCAGCATCGACGGCATCGGCCTGCCGGGGCATTTCATCATGCGCCACGAAGACGTCTTCTTCGATCCCTTCCACGGCGGTCGGCGCGTGGGCCTCGACGAATGCCGCGCGCTGCTCGAGCAGCAAAACCTCGTGCTCCTCCCTCAGCACCTTGTCGCCGCGACACCGAAGCAGATGCTCATCCGGATGCTCACAAACCTCTACTTCATCACCGAGCAAACCGACCCGCAGCTCGGGGCGAAGATGAGCGAATGGATCACCGCCGCGCGGAAAAGCTGATGCGCCTCGAAGTCCTCAATACCGGCAGCGAACTGCTGCTCGGCAGCGTCCTCAACACGCATCTGCGCATCTTCTCCGAGGCGCTCTTTCCGCTCGGCCTGCGCATCGCGCGCCAGGTCGCCGTGCCCGACGGGCTGCCGATTCGCGAAGCGCTCGCCGAGACCTTCGGTCGTGCGGATATCGTGCTCATCACCGGCGGCCTCGGCCCGACGACCGACGACATCACGCGCGACATCGTCACCGACTTGCTCGGCCTGCGCATGGAGCACGACGAGGAAATCTGGCGGCAAATCCAGGAGCGCTTCGCCCGCCGCAGCTTGAAGATGAGCCCTCGCAACAAGCTCCAGGCCCTGCGCCCGCCCGAGGCGACGGTCCTTTGGAATCCGCACGGCACCGCGCCCGGCCTGTATCTGCCAGCCTTCGCCGAGAAGAACTCGCCGCATCTCTTTCTCCTCCCCGGCCCGCCGCGCGAGCTGCAGCCGATGGTGGAAAATCACGTCGTCCCGATTCTCTCTCGCCTGCTTCCGCCACAGCCCGAAGTCGAGATGCGCGTGTGGCGCACGGCGGGTCTCGGCGAATCGCTCGTCGAGGAAATGGTCGGCGAGCCGCTCCTCGCGCTCGGTGCGGAACTCGGCTACTGCGCGCGCCCAGGCGAAGTGGACGTGCGCATCATCGGCACGCCCGAGCAGGTGCGGCGCGCGGGCGAGATCATCGAAGCGAAGCTCGGCCCCCGGCTCGTCTCGCAAGACCAGCGCTCGCTCGAGAAAGTCATCGTCGATCGCCTCACCGCGCGCGGCGAGACGCTCACCATCGCCGAGTCCTGCAGCGGCGGCGCGATCGCCAACCGCATCACCAACGTCCCCGGCGCCTCCGCCGTCTTTCTCGCCGGCTACGTCACCTACGCGAACGAAGCGAAGACGCGCGCGCTCGGCGTCGATGCAGCGCTCATCCGCGAGCACGGCGCCGTGAGCGAACCTGTCGCCCGCGCGATGGCCGAGGGCGCGCGCGCAGCGAGCGGCGCATCGTTTGCGCTTTCGACGACCGGCATCGCTGGCCCGGACGGTGGCACGCCGGAGAAACCTGTCGGCACCGTCTTCGTCGGCCTCGCCTCCGCGCACGCGGCGACGCGCGTGGAAAAGCTCTTCTTCCCTACCGACCGCGAGCGCTTCAAACAGCTCGTCAGCCAGACCGCCCTCGACCTTTTGCGCCAGGCGCTCGCCTGAGCAGCGTGCCCGCCGCGAGCGCGACGATCAGCAGCGCGCCGGTGAGGATGCCGGACAACTCCCGCGAAAACGCCGTGATGCTGAGGATGCGCGACAGCCCATTCCCCAGCACCGCCACCGCCGCGACGCCGAGCAGCGTGCCATGCACGGAACCGACCCCACCAAAGATACTCGTGCCGCCCAGCACCACCGCGGTGATCGCCGCCAGTTCGTAGCCGATGCCCGCGTTCGCCCGCGCCTCGGTCACGCGCGACACGAAGATCACCGCTGCCAATCCCGCGACCGCACCCGCGAGCACGTAGGCTTGCGCGATCCGTCGCTCGACCGGCAGGCCGGCAAAGCGCGCACCTTCCGGAGCGAAGCCGATCGCGCGAAACGCCCGGCCCGCTGTCGTGCGATGGACGAGCAGCCATACCGCGACGGCGACGACGACGAAGACCCACGCCTGCACGGGCACACCGAGGAAGAACGAATTCCCGAGCGCGAGAAATGACGCGGGGAAGTTTGTGTAAGCCTTCGTGCCGCTGGTGAGCGCCTCGGCGAGACCTCGGAACAACGAGAACGTGCCGAGCGTGACGATGAGCGGCGGCAGCCGGAGCCGCGTGATGAGCGCCGCATTCACACATCCACCCATCGCGCCGACGCCGACAGCGCCGGTCGCCGCGACCCACGGCGGCCAGTGCAGTTCACCCCACAACATCCCGAACGTGACCGCGCACAGCCCGAGCAACGACCCGACCGAGAGATCAATCCCGCCGGTGAGGATGACCGGCGTCATCACCAGCGCGAGCAAGCCGATCTCGACGGACTGCCGCACGATGTTCGCGACGTTGTCCGCCGTGAGGAAGCGGCGGCCGATCGCGTTGAAGAGCAGGATTTCCAGCACGAGCACGACGAGCAGGATCATTTCGTGACGCAGCCAAAGTTTCTTCATCGCACCGCCCTCCGGCTCCGGATCCCGTCCGCCACCACGGCGAGCAGGATCACCAGGCCTTGGATCGCCTTCTCCCAATACGCCTGCACGTGAAAGTGCGTCAGCGCCGGGTTCACATTCGCGAGCAGCAGCAGGCCGGGGAAGACGCCCCACAGGTTCCCGCGCCCCCCGCTCACTGCGACGCCGCCGACGACTGCTGCGGCGATCACTTTCAGCTCCAGCCCGTCGCCACACGTGGGCTGCACCTGCGGCGATTGCACGGCGTTCATCACCGCCGCGAGGCCGACGAGCGCGCCCATCAGCGCGAAGACGCCGAAGGTCACGCGGTGCGGATTGATCCCCGCGAGTCGCGCGGCCTCCGCATCGCTGCCGACAGCGTGGATGAAGCGGCCCGCGTTCACGTTCTTCATCACCCACGCTCCGAGTGCGACGAGTGCCACTGCAAATCCGATCAGCGCCATCTGCCCCGCCGACTGGCTGAGCCCGAACCACTGCACGCCCGGCGGCAGATTCAGCAGCCGGCCTTGCTGCCAGAGCCGGAGCGCCTCCTGCCACGTCACCATCGTCGCGAGCGTGACGACGATGCTCGGCAGCCCGAGCCACGCGACGAGCGCCCCATTCACCGCGCCCATCACCGCGCCCGCGCCGATGCTCGCGAGCAGCACCACGGGCAGCGGCAAACCAGCGGCGGCGAGCAGCCCGGCGATCACGGCGCACATCCCGAATTGCGAGCCGACCGAGATGTCGATCTGCCGCGAGATGATCACGAGCGTCATGCCGATCGCCGCGACCAGCGCGGGCATCTGAGCGGTGAGGCGGGAGAGCAGCGGCTGGAGCGAGTAGAAGTTCGGCGCGAAGATCGCGAGCGCGAGCAGCAGCAGCGCGAGCGCTGCGGCGACGGAGAGTTCGCGGAAGTGACGCTTCATCACGCGGCCTCCTTCCCGAGCGCGGCGGCCATCACGGTGTGCGCGTCCGGCTTCCCATCGAGCAGCGTGGTGATCGTGCCGCCCCGCATGACGGCGATGCGGTCGCTCATGCCGAGCACCTCGGGCAGGTCGCTGGAGATCATCAGCACCGCGAGCCCATCCTGCGCGAGTTGGCGGATGATGCGATGGATCTCGCTCTTTGCGCCCACGTCCACGCCCTGCGTCGGCTCGTCGAGGATCAGCACGCGCGGCTTCGTCGCGAGCCAGCGGGCGACGCTGACTTTCTGCTGATTGCCACCGCTGAGCGAAGCGCCGGGCGCGCCAGGTCCAGCAGCCTTGATATCGAGGCTGGCGATGAACTCGTCGGCCAGCCGCAGTTCCGCCGCGACGCGCAGCCAGCCTCCGGGGAAGATGAGGCCGTGGATCGCCATCGACATGTTTTGTGCGATCGGCATTTCGAGGATGACGCCATGGCGCCGCCGATCCTCCGGAACGTAGGCGACGCCGTGGGCGATCGCGGTGCGTGGGTCGGCGACGACGACGCGCTCGCCATTCAGCAGGATCTCGCCGCGATCCGCGGGCGTGAGGCCGAAAAGCACTCGAGCCAGTTCGGTGCGGCCCGCACCGACGAGGCCCGCGAGCCCGACGATCTCGCCGGCGCGCACGTCGAGCGATACGCCATGCACGCCGCTCGCGCTGCACCCCAACTCGTGGAGCGAGAGCGCCACATCACCGGGTGCCCCTTCGGCTGTCGGGAAGGTGTGCGAGACCTCGCGGCCGACCATCATCGCGATGAGCGACGACTCGTTCATCGAATCGAGCGCGTTCGTGCCGACGCTTTCGCCATCGCGCAGCACCGTCACGCGATCGGCGAGCGCGAAGATTTCCTCCAACCGGTGCGAGATGTAGATGACGCCCACGCCGCTCGCGCGCAGGTCGCGCACGACGGCGAAGAGAAGATGTTGCTCATTTTGCGTGAGCGACGCCGTCGGCTCATCCATGATGACGACGCGCGCGCCGCTGCCGATCGCGCAGGCGATCTCGACGAGTTGCTGCTCGGGCATGGAGAGATATCGCACCTCACGCCGAGGCTCGATGTCGGCGCCGATCCGCGTGAGGAGTTCGCGTGCTCGCGCGATCCGCGATGCTGATCGCACGCGGCGCCATGCACGCGGTGTTTCGAGCCGGAGCGCGATGTTTTCCGCGACGCTCAGGTCCGGGAAGAGTGCGGGTTGCTGGTAGATGCACGCGATGCCGCGCCGGTGCGCTTCGCGCGGGTTGAAGTGGTTCACGGTTTTGCCGCCAACTTCGAGCGAGCCGGAGTCGGGCGCGTGCGCGCCGGTGATGACTTTGATCAGCGTGGACTTGCCCGCGCCGTTCTCACCAAGGAGCGCGTGGACTTCGCCCGCGCGCAGATCGAACGACACACCGCGAAGCGCTCGCACAGCGCCGAAGGACTTCGTGAGCTGCGTGGCGCGGAGGAGGTCAGGCACCGCGCAGCTTCACGATCAGATCGCTGGATTCGACGGTGTCGCCCACGGTCACGAGCACCTCGGCGATTACGCCGTCAGCGGGGGCGAGGATGTTGGTCTGCATCTTCATCGCTTCGAGCGTCGCAAGCTTGTCGCCCTTCGCGACTTTGCCGCCGACGGTGGCGCTGAGCGCGGTGACCATGCCGGGGATCGGCGCGCCGATTTGCATTGCGTCGCCGGGGTCGGCCTTGGCGCGGGCTTTGACGGTCTTCGAGAGGTTCTTGTCCACGACGACGGCTTCGCGCGGGTAGCCGTTGAGTTCGTAGGTGACGACGCGGCGGCCGTCCTTGTCGGGTGTGCCGACGTTGATGAGTTTGATGAAGAGCACCTTGCCTGCGTCGATCTCGATGCTGACTTCTTCGCCGGGCTTGAGGCCGTAGAAAAACGCGGGCGTCGGCACGCAGCTCACGTCGCTGAACTCGCGCTGGAATTTCGCGAAGTCGGCAAAGACCTGCGGATACATGAGGTGCGAAAACGTGTCGTCGTCGCTCGGCTCGTGCTTGAGTTTTCCGGCGAGTTCGGCGCGCACGTCGGCGAGTTTGACGGGCGCGATCTTCGCACGCTTGGGCTGTTTCGTGGTGCCGAGCACGGCCTTGAGGAGCGCGGGCGGCCAGCCGCCCATCGGCTCGCCGAGGCCGCCGCTGAGCATGTCGATGACGCTCTCGGGATAGCCGGTGCTGCCGTGCTCGAGGTTCACCACGTCGGCTGGTTTGATGCCGCGGGTGAAAAGGAAGAGCGCCATGTCGCCGACGACTTTGCTGCTCGGCGTGACCTTCACGATGTCGCCGAAGAGCTGGTTCACCTCGGCGTAGCAGCGCGCGATTTCCGGCCAGCGATGGCCGAGCCCCATCGACGTCGCCTGCTCCTTGAGGTTCGTGTATTGGCCACCGGGCATCTCGTGGAGATAGACCTCGGCGCTGCCGGACTTCGGCGCTGTGTCGAAGGGCGCGTAGAACGTGCGCACCTGCTCCCAGTAGTCGCTGAATTCGTTGAGCGTATCGAGGTCGAGCCCGGTGTCGCGCGGCGTGCGCTGCATCGCGGCGACGATCGAGTTGAGGTTCGGCTGCGAAGTGCTGCCGCTCATCGAGGCGATCGCGAGATCGACGACATCGACGCCCGCATCACTCGCGCGCAGGACGGAGCCGGCGTTGATGCCGCTCGTGTCGTGCGTGTGGAAGTGGACGGGAATGCCGATGGCGTCCTTGAGCGCCTTCACGAGCGCCTGTGCGGCGTAAGGGCGGCAGAGGCCGGCCATGTCCTTGATCGCGAGAAAGTGCGCGCCCATCTTCTCCAGCTCCTTCGCGAGGGCGACGTAGTATTTGAGCGAATACTTCGAGCGCGCCGGGTCGAGAATGTCGCCGGTGTAGCAGAGCGCGCCTTCGCAGATGGCGTGCGTGCCTTGCACGGCTTCCATCGCGGCTTTCATGTTCTTGAGGTCGTTGAGCGAGTCGAACACGCGGAAGATGTCCATGCCGCTCTCGGCCGCGTGCTTCACGAAACCCGCGACGACGTTCGCGGGGTAGCTCGTGTAGCCGACGGCGTTCGCGCCGCGCAGGAGCATCTGGAAGCAGATGTTCGGCACCTTTTCGCGCAGCATGCGCAGGCGCGTCCACGGGTCTTCGTTGAGGAAGCGCATCGCGGTATCGAAGGTCGCGCCGCCCCACATCTCGAGGGAGAAAAGCTCCGAAGTGCGCCGCGCGACGGCGGGCGCGATTGCGGCCATGTCGAAGGTGCGCACGCGCGTCGCCATCAGCGATTGGTGCGCGTCGCGGAACGTCGTGTCGGTGATGAGCAGCCGCTTTTGCTTGAGCGTCCACTCGGCGAATTTCTTCGGGCCGAGCTCGAGCAGGAGCTGGCGCGTTCCTTTCGCCGGCTGCGCCTTGCCGTCGCAGGGCGGCACCTTCGCGGCTTCGAGCGGCGCGGCGGGCCGGTGGCCTTTCGCGTGCGGGTTGCCGTTCACGATCACGCCGCCGAGGAAGTTGAGCAGCTTCGTCGCGCGATCCTTTTTCGCGCGGAAGTCGAACAACTCGGGCGACGTGTCGATCATCGTCGTCGTCGCCTGGCCGCTGCGGAACTTGGCGTGACGCAGCACGTTCTCGAGGAACGGGATGTTCGTCTTCACGCCACGGATGCGCATCTCGCGGAGCGCACGATCCATCCGGTCGATGGTCATCTCGAAGGTCGGCGCGCTCGCGGTGATCTTCACCAGCAGCGAGTCGTAAAACGGCGTCACCACAGCGCCGGCGTCGCCCATGCCCGCGTCGAGCCGAATGCCGAGGCCGCCAGCGCTGCGATAGGTGATGATCTTGCCGTAGTTCGGCATGAACTTGTTCTCCGGATCTTCGGTCGTGACGCGGCACTGGATCGCGAAGCCGTTGCGTGGGATTTCGTCCTGCGGCGGCATCGCGACCTGCGGGCCATGCAACTCGGCGCCTTGCGCGATGAGGATCTGCGCGCGCACGAGATCGACGCCGGTGATTTGCTCGGTGACCGTGTGCTCGACTTGGATGCGCGGGTTCATCTCGATGAAGAACCACTCGTGCCGGTCAAGGTCGTAGAGGAACTCGACGGTGCCCGCGTTGTCGTAGCCGATCTCCTTGGCGATGCGCGCGGAGGCGTCGCAAAGCTCACGGCGCACCTTGGCCGGCAGGCCGACCGATGGCGCGATTTCGACGACCTTCTGATGCCGGCGCTGCACGGAGCAGTCGCGCTCGTGGAGGTGAACCGCATTGCGGTGCTTGTCGCCGAGCACCTGCACTTCGATGTGCTTGGCGCGCGGGATGTATTTCTCGAGGAAGACCGCGTCATTCCCAAAGGCACGCCCCGCTTCGCCCTGCGCCTCGTCGAGCAGCGCATCGAGATCGCCGGCCTTGTGCACCACGCGCATCCCGCGTCCGCCGCCGCCGAAGGCCGCCTTGATGATGAGCGGGAAGCCGATCTGCGCGGCGACCTTCAGCGCTTCGCCACGATCGGTCACGGGTTCCTCGGTGCCGGGCAGCGTGGGGATTTTCAGCTTCTGCGTGAGCGCGCGCGCCGCGACCTTGTCGCCCATCAGCTCGAGCAACTCCGGCCGCGGACCGACGAAGATGATCCCCGCTTCCGCGCACGCTTTCGCAAAAGCCGCATTTTCCGACAGGAAGCCGTAGCCGGGATGGATGAGGTCCACGCCCTTCGATTTCGCGAGTGCGACGATGCCCTCGATGTCGAGATACGCACCGACCGGGCCTTTCCCTTCGCCGACGACGTAAGCCTCGTCGGCTTTGAAGCGGTGCATCGAGAAGCGGTCCTCCTGCGCGTAGATGGCGACGGTGCGCAGCCCGAGTTCATTCGCCGCGCGCATGATGCGGATGGCGATTTCGGAGCGGTTGGCGACGAGGAGTTTTTTCGGGACGACGGAGCGGGTGGGCATGAAACGGGGCGGCCTAGGTAGAGAAGGAGCGCGGTCTTTTCCAGAGCGGACTTCGCGCTTCCGTGTGGTCAGGACTTGAACCGCAGAGGCACAGAGGCGCGGAGACGATTGGCTTCTGAGCCTCTGTGCCTCTGCGGTGAGTTCCGCCCGCAAAAATCAAAAGGCCGCGCCACTTTCGCGGCGCGGCCTTTCGACAGTTTAGCGGGAGAAGCCCCGGGAGATCCCGGTTACTTCTTGGGAGGATTGCACTTCTCGCAAACCTTCCCGTCTTTGACCGCTTTCACGCAGCACGGGTGCGCGCAGTCTTTGCCCGCGGCCTTGGCCTTTTCGCAGCAGGTCTCTGCAAAGGCGGGGGTGGCAAGGATCGCGAACGCAAATGCGGCGGCGGTGATGAGTTTGGTGATGTTCATAGGGTTTCCGGGCTAGGCCTTCGTGCCATGGATGACAAGCCTTCAATTTCACCCGCTCGGGTAGGCTGGGGCAGCCTAAATCATTCCAGCACGGGTGCCTTCTACCCCAAGTTCGACAGTTGACCCAGCCTTTCGGGTATTATGAGGGTGGTTAAAAGGAATGCTTCTCTTGGAACGGTGTGAGGTGGAGTGCGTTTGGCGTTGTAGTG
>VFJQ01000010.1 GCA_009885995.1 Verrucomicrobiota bacterium | reverse complement strand
GGCGAGGGCCTGCTCCTTCTTTTTGCCGGTGAGCCGCCCGGCGACGTTGAGATAGGCCTGGCGCTCGTAGCGGCCGAGGTTGAGCACCTCGAAGGCGCGGAAGGGCTGGCCGCCGGCCTTCAACTCGCGCTGCACCTGGATGAGCCGCTTGCGCGTGGTGTGGATGCCGAACTTGCCGAGGTCGGTGGTGATCCACTTGCGCCCGGTCTTTTCGGCCACGGCGGCGGTCGTGCCGCTACCGCAGAAAAAGTCCGCCACCAAATCGCCTTCGTTGCTGCTGGCGAGCGTGAAGGCCAACGGCCTTCGCCATGCCAGCCCAGGGCAACGCCCTGGGTTGCGCGAGAAGTGGACCAAGCCCTAAAAGGGCGACCTAATCCCAGACATAGCGTTCATCGAAGGCGATTTGATGTTTGGTGAACAATGTGCGCAGTTCGTCTTGAAACGATTGCTTGCGATGATGTTCGCGCTGGTTCGCAATGTAGGTGCGGACAGCATCCACGCTGGACTGACTGACGGAAAATACGCCGTAGCCACTCTGCCAGGCAAACGCGCCAGAGACTCCGGGCCGCGTTTTCATCCACTTGGACGATGACTTCTTCACGTCTTCGACGACTTGGCTGACGGTTACAGTCCGCGCCAACTCGAACAGGATGTGAACGTGGTCTTCCACCGAATTGATGAGATTCGCGTGGCAGCCGAGGTTTGCCAGAACGGTCGCCATGTAAGCGTGCAGGTTCTCTCTCGCCGCGTCGGTGATAGTGGGTTCTCGGTTCTTCGTGCTGAAGACGACGTGCAAGTAAATCTTGGCGAGAGATTGTGGCATGAGTCGCGGATTTAGGCCGCCCTTTTAGGGCTTTCGATGTATTCCACCATATTCCCAGGGCGTTGCCCTAGGCTGGCATGGAACGCGCCGTTGGCGCTCACTTTCTCCATGCTCCCCTCGCTGTGCATCAAATCGCGCATGAGGATGAGGCGTTCGTAAATCATGGCGATGAAGGAATCCGCGCCGCGCCCCCAGGTGTCGCGGTAGGCGATTTGTTCGAGGAGGTTCGGCTCTTTGTGGAAGGTCTCGCCGCCAATCTCGATGTCCATGCTGAAGTCCGCGCCCACGTCGAAGGGCGGGTCGATGTAGATGAGCTTGAGGCCGCCGGCGTCCTCGATCTGGCGGCGGAGCGCGCCGCTCTTGAGGGAGGCGAGGATGAGCTTGTTGTCGCCCCAGATGAGTTTGTTGGTCCAGCCCTTGACCTGCCGGCCGCCGGTGTCGAGGCCGAGTTCCTCGTCGTCGCGCTTTTCCTTCCGGGGCTCGTCAATGTGTTCGAGGGTCTGGAAGGGGAGGATGGCGGTGCAGACTTCGCGGGACTTGCCGTTCCAGACGAGTTCGACCTCGCGCTTGTCGGCGAAGAGGAGGAAGCGATATTTCTCCGGGAGCGGCTTGCCCTGCTCGATGAGCTTGATGAGGTCGCGCTTCTCGGCGTCGGAGAGGTCGTAGTGCTCGGCGTGTGGGCGAGGCATGGTGGAAAAAAGGATGAAAGAATCGAATTTGAACCGGAGGCGGAAAGCGTGCCCTATGGAGGTGGCCTGCTCCCACTGAAAGTCGTCTCCATGGCGTCGCGGGGTATCCCGCTCAGGTGGAGGGTGGGCCAACCGTTCAGGCGCTGACGAATTCCAGAATGCGATCCGTCTCGTGGTAGGCGCAGAAGAGTTCGCAGCACTCCTCGCCGATGCGTCGGGAGGTGGCGTCGATGGTCTGGCGCTCGGGGTCGTAGATCATCGCGGCGCGCAAGGCGGGCGTCTTGTGCTTGAGATCGTGCCAGCGGTAGCCCCAGCGCTCCATCGTATCGAGGATGCGCCCGCCTTTGCCGATGATCTCGATGGCGGAGGGTGCGTGCTGCTCGAAGAAGTAATCCACCTCGATGGCCTCCTCGATGGTGCCGGTGAGCTTGACGTTGCGTTGGTAGGCAATGCCGGTGTCGAGGAAGACGCGGTTGACTTGCTCCGCGGCGGAAGTGGCGATGGCCTGCTGCGGTTCATGGCGGCAGACGAGGTGGGCGATGGAGACGAGCGCTTCGCCGAAGAGATGCACGTCGAGGCCCTGCACCGGGAGCGGGATCTCGCGGAAGATTTCGTAGCCGGAGCGGGTCAACTCGAAGGTGGCGAGGCGTTCGTCGAGCCACTGTTTGTTGGCCTCGGCCTTGAGGTTGAGGCCGCGCGTGGTGAGCCAGCGGAGCACGTCGCCCGCGTCGGAGAGGATGGCACGGCGCTCGGCGATGGGCCGCGCTTCGATGGCAATCTGCACCCCGTCCGGGAGCATGAGCGGCAAGGCGAGAACGAGGTCGTTCTGGTCCTGCTCGATGGTCAACTGCTCGGACCAAAAGCCGGTGAGAGCCCGGCGAAATTCTTCAGGATGGAGAATGATGGAGTCGACGGTGGTGGTTACCATAGGTCTTGGTCGAAATCGACCTGGATGTTCCAGCGGGCACAAACTTTCCGCAGGAAGTCTTGCAGGTCAGTGGCGGTAAAATCGGGAAGCGGATCGTGGCGGTTGTGTCCGTCATCGGTGGTAGGCAGGAGGTAATCGAGGACGTTCTCGTGCCAGCCCTTTGCGATGTGGGTCTTGAAGTATTTCTTTCGCGCGACCTTGCTGAAGCCGACGCCGCGGATGCGCCGGTTGTTGAGCAAAAGAGCCGCTTCGTAAGTCTCCGTCGAGTCGGACCGACCGGCTGCGACGATGAGGCGGAGATGATAGAGACCGCCATCGACCAGATCGAGCATGAGGGAGAGTTCCCGACCGTGCTCGCCTTGCGCCGCGAAGGTGATCGGTTGGTCTGGCGCGGGGCACTTCGCCGCCTGGACCAGTTCGTGGACTTTGGCTGCGGAGTAAGGCCAGTTCATTCCGGCGCCTGATACTCGGTGAAACTCGCCGCGAGGGAAGCGAAGGTCTGAGGGAGGTGCTGCTCGAAGCTGTCCTGGTCCACGTAGACGAAGCGGTAGCGTGTGCCGTTTTCCTCGGCTCCGGTCGCGTCCTCGCACCACTGGCGCAGGCGGGCCATCTTCTGCGGGAGGTCGAGTTCCTCGCGGCCCTTGGTCTCGACGATCCAGACCGTGCCGTCGTCGGTCTTCACGAAAAAGTCGGGCGTATAGGTGGAGAGGTCGCCACCGGCCTTCACGTAGTCGAGCTTGAAGCCGACGGTGAGGTAGTTCTTGGCGAACGCGGCCACGTCCGGCGCGGCTTCGAGGAAGGCGGCGAAGGAAAGCTCCAGCCCGCCGGAACCCGATTCGCCGACGGTGCGGTTGAAGATGGATTTCTTCGCGGCGAGATAGGGCCGGTGCTCGGTGCGGAAGGGGCGCATCTGACGCAGGCGGATGCGGCCTTCGATCCGCGTGGTGCCCGCTTCCTGAATCGTCAGCGCATTGATCGCAGCGCGGAAGGAGTCGAAGAGAATCTTGCCGGCTTCGGGTTCGGAGAGGTTGCGGAGGACGACGGCGTCTTCGAGATCGACTGGCGCGGGTGTGAAAAGATGCTCGCGCAGGAAGGTCTTCACCTTGCCAAAAGCACGTCGTATCCGCCGACGAGCCGGAGGTCTTTGAGGAGCTGGCGGGCGAAGAAGCCGACGACGGAGCGGTAGTCAGCGGGGCCGGAGCCATCGAGCTGGATGGTGTGGTGCAGCTCGGCGTCGAGCATGGTCTTGAAGACGATCTCGCGGGTTTCCTCCGGAGTGAAGGGTTTGAGCGGGAGCTTTCGGTTGCCGAGCGCGGCGGGGTCGAGTCCATCAAGGTCTTTGAACTCGCGCTGGAAGCGACGGGTGAGCCGGGGGATCTCGATGTCGAGGGCGTCGAGGTTTTTCTCGGTGTTCTCCGTGTCCACCTCGACGATGAGCGAATCCTCGCGCGAGGTGCCGGCGCCCATCGGTGCGCGCTCGAAGTTGATCCCTTCGGTTTGCAGTGACTCGACGAAGTCCATGAACGCCGCCGTTCCGAGGACGGAGACGTGCTCAGCCTGATCGCTGCCAAAATACATCCGGCGCAGTCCGCGCCCGAGGGTCTGCTCGGGAAGGATGTTCGACTGCGCGGCATAGGCGCGGAGGCCGACGATGACGGTAACGTTGCGCACGTCCCAGCCTTCCTTGAGCATGAGCACGGAGACGATGGCCTTGTGGGGCGATTTCCAAGTGTCGATCTCGTTGGACTCCTTGCGGAGCTTCTCCAGCTCTTCCTTGTTCTTGCCGGACGCGGCCTCGGAGATCTCGCCGTTGTTCTTGGTGTGGATGACGAGCACGGCGTCCTGCAACTCGGGGCAGATCTTTTGGAGATACTCGCCGACCTCGTCGCAGTTCTTCGTGTCATCGACCATGACAAAGAGCACCGCCTTCTTTCCGAGCGGTGCGTGCTCCGCGGTGCTCTTGTGCCACTCCTCGACGCCGAGCGCGAGATAGTCGGCGTATTTCTCGGTGAAGATGGAACTCTTGTGTTCGTGCAGCTTCGCGCGGCTCGGCGCGTCGGGCAGGACGGGATGCTTGACGACGTTCTGATGAATGGCCTCGACGAGCGGATAATCCGAAACGGTCTGGACGAAAATGGCGCCATTGTCGTGGCGCGGCGTCGCGGTCACATCGACTTGGAGCGCGAGCCGGCGGTCCTTTTGCAGCATCCGATGATGGATATCCTGGATGGACTTGAACCATGCCATCCTCGGATTGTGGATGTGATGCGCCTCGTCGTTGAAGACGGCGAACTCGTCCACTTCGCGGATGATCTCGCCGAGATCGGTCTTGCTATCGGTCGTCTTACCGACGGGCTGCGCGCCAAAGGCGTCGCCGAGGAAGTATTCGCGCAGGTCTTCATCGTCGAGCGACGCCTCCGGCACGTCGCCGAGAAAGACGCGATGGATGTTGGTGAGGAAGAGATTGCCCGTGTCGCGCAGCACGCGCACGTCGTCCTGAATGTGGAGCGTGAGCTGGAAATCGTCGCGCCAGTTGCGGCCCTCGTGGCCGTTGCTGGGAAGGATCGGATCGTTGAAGAAAATCTTGAGCCCATCGAAGTCCGCACGAAGGCGATCGAGCACGATGATATTCGGCGCGATGAGCAGGAAGTTTCGCGAAAGCTCCGAATCGGCTTCGTAAAGCTTGTGAAAGAAGCTCCATGCGATGAGCAGCGAAAGAACCTTCGTCTTGCCGGCCCCAGTCGCCATCTTCGTGACGTAACGCGGCCAGTCTTCATCGAACATCCCGGACGAGACTGCGCCCGAAGCGTCGAAGCGCAGGAGATCGAACTTGTCGCGAGCGCGCTTTACTTCGTGAAGCCAGATGACCGTCTCGATGGCCTCGCGCTGCGCGAAGTAGTAGCGAAAGGGCGAAAGTGAACCGTCGGCATTTTCGAGATGATGCTCCGTCTCGAACCACCAATGAAGCAACGCACGCGACGTAGCAGACGCGCCCGCATAAGCGCGGCCCCGCCAAGCATGGACCTCTCGCCGCACCTTCGCGACTAGCGGAGGCAGCAGCTTTTCGTAAGCGGTGGCGCGTAGCTCTTCCGCCGCAGGAAACCACCGCTGGTCGGGGTGCAACGGCAAGTAGGGCGAAGCAGGAAATTCGGGATGGAGCGACATACGGAAGACAGCCCGAAGGCAGGACTTGGCGTGGCGTAGAAGCACCCAAAGCGAGGGTCTTCGTCAATCGCGTTCTGGCGCATGTTTGGGGAAGGAAGGCACGCGAAGCGTTTCGGCAGCCGGCCGTAAATTTTTTTCCGGACCTGCGGCGCCCGGCATGGCCGCAATCCGTGGTGGGTGCGGCGATCTCCTCTCCTCCGCGAGGAACTCGCCGACCCGATCCATCGCGACTTTGATCTAGCTGCTGGGGCCGGTCTTCGCACGATCGCGACTGCCCGAATCGACCGTTCCCACGGCTGGGGGCGTTTGCTTCATTCGCCGTCTTCGCACGTCCGCACATCACCCTTTTGCCAACCATGAAAACCTCCCACGTCCTCCTCGCCCTATCGCTCACCGCCCTCGCTGCCTCGCGCGGCGCCGAGGCGATCGGGGTCGGGAAAGGCGACCGCGTGCTGAACTTCACCGTGGGTGGGCAGCCGATGTTCACCTACCAAATGGAACCCGGCCCGCTGCCGGAAGGGGTGCCGCTGGCGTATGCGCACGGGGCGTATTTGCATCCCGTCTTCAGCCCGGGTGGAAAACTCGTGACGGGCGATTTTCCGCCGGACCATCGGCATCAGCGCGGGATCTTTTTCGCGTGGACGAAGACGGAGTTCGAGGGACGGCATCCGGATTTCTGGAACATGGGCAAGGGCGACAGCGGGAAGTTGCTCGCCGAGGTGCGCTTTGCTGCGCTGGAGAAATCGTGGGGCGGCCCGGAGAGCGGCGGGTTCGTCAGCAAGCACCGCTTCATCGATCACGGCGGCGAGGCGCCGAAGGACATGCTGCACGAGACGTGGGAGGTGACCGCGCGGCGCATCGTCGCAAGCGGGCGCCCGGTGAACGTCATCGATCTCGTCTCGACGCAGACCTGCGCGGGCGATTCGCCGGTCAAGCTGCCGAAGTATCACTACGGCGGGCTCGGCGTGCGCGGCCAGGCGCTGTGGGATCCGGTCCAAGCCGTGACGATGCTCACCTCCAACGGCGACTCCCGCGAGAAGGGCGACGCGACCAAGGCGAAGTGGGTGCACCTCGGCGGGGAGATCGATGGCGCGCCGACGGGGCTCGTCGTGCTCATGCATCCGTCGAACTTTCGCTTCCCGCAGCCGTTGCGCTTGAACCCGAAGAATCCGCAGCTCTGCGTGGCGCCTTCGGTCGATGGCGACTGGAGCATCGAGCCGGGCCAGCCTTACGTGTCGCGCTATCGCATCGCCGTCTTCGACGGCGCACCGGACGTCGCGTGGATCGAGAAGCTGTGGCAGGACTACGCGGAGCCGGGGACGGCCAGCGCGAAGTAGCTGACTAGCGCCGGACTTCGTCGAGGAACTCGCCGATCCGATCCATCGCGACTTTGATCTGGTCGAGGCTGGTGGCGTAGCAGGCGCGGATGAAGCCTTCGCCGCTCGGGCCGGGCGGACTTGGATTGGCGAAGCCGAGGCGAAGTGCTTAGTCTGAGCGCATGAAACCGCTGAACCCGAAATCCGAATACATCGTGAAGAACGGCAAACCGACTGCGGTGATCATGCCGATCGCGGAATACGAGGAATTGCTGGAGGACTTGCACGACCTTGCGGTGCTCGCGCGCCGGAAGGATGAGCCGACGATCCCGTTGGCCGACGTGAAGCGCCGGCTGAAGAGCAATGCCGGACTACGGCGTTAGCTTCCGCCGTTCGGCGGAGAAAGATTTGCGCAGGCTGGATACGACCGTGCAGCGCCGGGTGCTGAGGGCCATCGACGGACTCGCGCGCGAACCGCGTCCGCCGGGCTGCCGTAAACTCGTGGGCAGCGAAGACGCTTTCCGCATCCGCATCGGCGACTACCGTGTGATCTACACAGTGGAAGATGCTGTCTTCATCGTGGCCATCGAGAGCGTCCGGCACCGCCGCGAAGCCTACCGCTGAGGTAGAGGGCGCGGCTACTTCTTCACCTCGTCGAGGAACTCGCCGATGCGATTCATCGCGACTTTGATCTGGTCGAGGCTGGTGGCGTAGCAGGCGCGGATGAAGCCTTCGCCGCTCGGGCCGAAGGCGCCGCCGGGGACGCAGGCGACTTTCTTTTTTTCCAGCAGGCCGAGGCAGAAGTCGCGGCTGCTCAAGCCGGAGCTGCGCACATCGGGGAAGACGTAGAACGCGCCGACGGGCTTGAAGCACGGGAGGCCGAGTTCGTTGAAGCGGCTCACGATGAAGTTGCGCCGCACTTCGTATTCGCGGCGCATGGCCTCGACGTGCTTGGCGCCGTGTTCGAGGGCCTCGATCGCCGCGTCCTGCGCCATCACGCTCGCGCAGAGGATCGAGTATTGGTGGATCTTCATCATCGCGTCGGTGATGACCGCGGGCGCGCACGCGTAGCCGATGCGCCAGCCGGTCATCGCGAAGGCCTTCGAGAAGCCGTGGAGGAAGATGCAGCGCTCGCGCATCCCGGGCAGGCTGGCGATGCTGGTGTGCTCGGCGCCGTCGTAGGTCAGCTCGCTGTAGATCTCATCGGTCATCACGATGAGGTCGTGCTCGACGCAGAGGCGTGCGATCTTCTCCAACTCCGCGCGGGACTGCGTGGCTCCGGTCGGGTTACACGGGAAATTGAGCATCAGCACCTTCGAGCGCGGCGTGATCCGCGCGGCTAGCGCCTCGGCGGTGAGGCTGAAGTTTTCCTCCGCCCGCGTCGGGATCGCGACGGGCACGCCATACGCGAGCACGACGCTGGGCGAATAGCTCACGTAGCACGGCTCGTGGTAGAGCACTTCGTCGCCGGGATTCACGAGCGCGCGTAGGGCGAGGTCGATCGCTTCGCTGACGCCGACGGTGATGATGACTTCCGTGCGCGGATCGTAGGCGATGCGGAAGTGGTTGTTCACGTAGCGGCTGATCGCGCTGCGTAGCTCGGGCAGGCCGAGGTTCGAGGTGTAGTGCGTGCGGCCGTGCTCGAGCGAGTAGATGGCCGCCTCGCGGATGTGCCACGGCGTGTCGAAGTCCGGCTCGCCCACGCCGAGCGAGATCACTTCCTTTTCCTGCGCGACGATGTCGAAGAACTCGCGGATGCCCGAGCGGGGCAGGTCGCGAACGTGGTTGGCGATGTGTTTCTTGAGCATCACGGCGTGACGGCGAGTCGCTGCGCCTTTTCCACGTGGGTGAGCGAGACGCCGTTTTCCTTGTAGGTCTTGAGCCGGAAGCGCGTCGCCGTGCCGATGACGCCTTTGATCGTGGAGAGCTTCTCGGAGATGAAGTGCGCGATCTTTTGGAGCGTGCTGCCTTCCACCACGACGAGCAGATCGTAGCCGCCGCTCATGAGGTAGCAGCTTTGCACTTCATCGAAGCGCGCGATGCGATTGGCCAGCCGGTCGAAGCCGCCGCCGCGCTCGGGTGTGATGCGCACCTCGACGACGGCGGTGACGAAATTGGCCGCACGCTTCTCCGCATCGACGATGGCCTGGTAGCCGAGGATCACGCCGTTGCGCTCGAGTTCGTCGATGTGTTGCGCCACTTCCTGCGGCGTCAGCGCGAGCTCACGCGCGAGGTCTTCGAGCGAGGTGCGCGCGTTGTGGCGGAGCAGGTTGAGCAGTTGGTCCATGGCAGTGGGGCGCGGAGGTTACACAGGAAAGCAGGGTGGTCAGCGGAAAAGTCCGTCACGCGAAGAAGGTGTCCTCGTGCGCGTAGGGCGGCGCACAGCAGCAGAGGAAGCGCAGGTCCACGCGGGCGGTGATCGTGTGCCATGCGCCGGGCGGGATGAGCACGGCGTCACCGGGGCCGATGTCGCGCAACTCGCCGTCGAGTTCCATCTGCCCATCGCCTTCGAGGATGAAGTAGATCTCCTCGGCGAGCCGGTGGTAGTGCCGCTGCGTCGCCGACCCCTGCGGCACGCGCGCCTCCGCGAGGCTCTGGTTTTGCACGGGCGCATTTGTGCGGTCGAGGATGCTGCGGATGGTCGAGCCGTCCTTCGTCGTGAAGGGCTGCTGCGCGGCGAGGCTCTGGACGATCACGGCTGCGCGAGGTGGCGGTTGAGAAAACCGAGCAGGCGCTGCAGGCGGCCGCCGTCGAAAAATCCGGGGCCGCCGTGCCCACCGTCCTCCACGATTTCCAAGGTCACTTCCGCACCTGCGGCCTTGAGCTTGTCGGCGAGCGCCTGGCTTTGTTCGAGGCCGACGAGCGGATCCTTCGCGCCGTGGAGGATGAAGAGCGGTGCTGCGTCCTTGCCCGCCCACGTGAGCGGACTCGCGCGCCGGGCGAGTCCGGCCTTTTCCTCCATCGTGCCTCCGAAGAGCTGCACGAGCACGGACTCCGCGCCGGTGCGCTGGACCATCGGATTATCGGTCGGCGGTTTCCAGCCGGGGAAATCGGACGGGCCGTAGAAATCCACGCCGCAGCGGATGGCGCTGGATTGATCGAGGTTTTCGCCCACGTCGAAGTCGCGCGTGCCGCTCGTGGTCGCGAGCATCGCGGTGAGGTGTCCGCCCGCGCTGTCGCCCCACGCGGCGATGCGCTTCGGATCGTAGCCATGCTCGGTAGCGTGCGCGCGCAGCCAGCGGATGGCGGCTTTGCAGTCCTCGATCTGCGCCGGGAAGATCGCGTGCTGGCTGAAGCGATACTCGATATTCGCGACCGCGTAGCCTTGCGCGACCATCGGCAGCCCTTGCACGTTGTTCTTGCTGCCGCCGCGCCAGCCGCCGCCGTGGATGAAGACGAGCAGCGGCCCTTTCGGCTTCGCGGGGAGGTAAAGATCGAGCTTCTGCTGCTCGTGGCCGCCGGTCACGTAGGCGAGGTCGCGCAATGCTTTCGCGCCGGCGGGCAGCTTCGGCTCTTGCGCGGACAGGCCGTGGAGCAGTGCCGCGTGGGCGAGGAGGAGGAGGAGGCGTTTCATGAGCGGCCTTGTATGGGCGGCATCGGAGCGACTGCAAGCTGGACTGCCACGCCAGTGCGGTGACTTACTCCTTCGCTATGAATCTCGACGCCTGCACAGCACTCATCACCGGCGCATCGAGCGGGTTCGGCGCGGAGTTCGTCCGCCAACTTGCGCCGCGCGCGAAGTGCCTCGTGCTTGCCGCGCGCCGGCGCGATCGGCTCGAAGCGCTCGCGGCGGAGGTCGCCCGCGAGGGGCTCGCCGTTCACTGCCTCGCAGTCGATCTCGGCGACGAGGCGGACACGGAGCGTTTTCTCGGCGAGGTGAAGGTGCTCGGCGTTGGGATCGACGTGCTCATCAACAACGCGGGCCTCGGCGATCACGGTCTCTTCGAGGCCAGCGAGTGGCCGCGGGTGAAGGCGATGGTGGATGTGAATGTGAAGGCGCTCACGCGGGTCACGCACGCGCTTCTTCCGCCGATGGTCGCGCGTGGGCGCGGGGCGATCCTCAACGTCAGCTCGATCGCCAGCCTTCTCCCGCTGCCGCAGATGGCGGTGTATGGCGCGACTAAAGCCTACGTCACGAGCCTGAGCGAAGCGCTGCGTGCCGAACTGCGAGGCACGGGCGTGAGCGTCACCGCGCTGTGTCCCGGGCCGGTGGATACGGAGTTCGCCGCCGCCGCCGAGCGGGCCGGCTCGACGGGCGCGCAACTCGCACCGGAATATTTCAAGATCTCCGCTGCGCAGGTCGTGGGGGAAGGCCTCGACGCGCTCGAAGACGATCGCGCGCGCGTCATCCCCGGCTGGCTGGTCTTCCTCACCATGACGCTGACGGCGCTCGTGCCGTTCTTCATCGTGCGCTTCGCGCTGAACCGTCGCGGTCGCGGCTACGCGGGGCATTAAGCGCGGTTGCCGTGCGCGAGGGAAGGGGGTAGAAGCCGCGCCATGACCGACCTGACCCGCATCTACTACTTCGTCTTCGCCGCCCTCACCATTGCTGGAGGCGTGATGGGATTTGTGAAAGCGGGGAGCACTGCGTCGATCGTGGCCGGGAGCATTTCGGGCGCGCTGATCATCGTCGCGGCGGTGCTGCTCAAGACCAATGTCGTGGCTGGCCTTGCGCTCGGAGGGATCGTGGCGCTGGCGCTGCTTGGCCGGTTTGCTCCGGGGTTCTTTTCCACGGGCAAGTTTATGCCTGCGGGGATGATGGCGATCCTCAGCGCGATCGCGCTGGTGCTGACCGTGGTCGCTTTCGTGAAGAAGTAGCGCAGGCGTGAGGCGCGTCCGTTTTCTCGCCATCGCTGGCGCACTCGCGCTCGCCGGTTGCCCGCGTCCGCAGCCGGAACCGAAAGCCACGCCCACCCCCGCGCCGACTCCGACGCCGGTGCCGAAGCCGACGCCACCGCCGCCGCCTTACGTGCCGGCGAAGCGCATCGAGTTCGGCAAGGTCTTCAATGGGATGCAATACAAGGTGACGCTCGAAACCGAGCACGGCACCACGGCGGCGAAGGATCGCAACGATCCGGCGAGCTACACCGCGGAAGTGACGCTGAAGGTGAAGGTGCCCAAGCCGCACAAGGATCTCGCGGAGATCGCCGCGCTGAATCCGAAGATCGCGACGCTGCTGCCGCTGCTGCCGCAGTTGCTCGATCGCGCGAAGGTATCGCCGTTTTTCGACGACCTCTACCGGCTGAAGGTCGCGGACACGCAGGCGAAGTTGAACCGGCTCGATGTGGTGCTCAGCCGCGCCAATTTTTACGACACCGAAACGATCCTGGAACTCGAACATCCCGAGACGAAACGCCGCGCGCTGCTCGTGCAGGCGGATATGGACGTGGACGAGGATGGTTCCGATCCCGAGCGCGTGCCGGTGGTCGATGGGTCGTCGCTCACGTTTCAGCCGTTCACGAGCTACAAGTGGGCGCGCAAGACGGACACGGCGAACGCCTTCCTCGCCGGCCGCGAGCAGGCGCTCGAAAAGGCGAAGCGCGATCTGGCCGTCCCGGGCTTGAGCGCGGAGAAGACGAAGGCGCTCAAGTCGCAGGTCGAAGACCTCAAGGCGGAGATCCACAGCCTCAAGACCTACAGCTTCCTCGTCGGCGCGGTGGACCCGTTCATCGTGCTGCCGTTTTGCGTTGTGGCGAAGAAGGTGCCGTTTTCGCCGACGACCGGCGACTACTGCGTGGTCGTGCATGGGGACACGCTGTTTCCCGCGATCGTCGGCGACGTGGGACCGACCTACAAAATGGGCGAGGCGTCGATGCGGATCTGCAAGGAGATCAACGCCCGTTCGAGTTCGATCAACAGCGCGACGAGCGAGTTGAAGATCACGTATCTTGTTTTTCCCGGCAGTGCGGACCGGCCGTTCGCTGCGCCCAATCTCGAAAAGTGGCGCGAGCGCTGTGCGAAGCTGCTCGAAGAACTCGGCGGAACTACGGGCGAACTCTTCGGCTGGAAAGATCTCACGACACCGCCACCACCACCGACTACGCCAGCCCCATCGCCGTCTCTGCCCGCCTCGCCCACTCCTGCGCCGAGCCCGCGCTGAGCAGAATCAGGCCGCAGCCTTCTCCGCCTCGGCCTTGTGCCCGAGGTGCCTCAACGTCCACTGTAGATCTTCCACACGGAGCGGCTTCTTGAGCACCGTGACGGGACCGTGCTTGAGGATGTTGTTCATCATCTCACTATCCGGGTAGCCGGTGATGATGACGATCGGGAGGTCAGGATACTTCTCTTTCGCGACCGCGTAGATCATGTCGCCGGTGATGTCGGGAAGCTGAAGATCGAGGAAGCAGAGGTCGAACTTCTGCTTTTCGAGAGCGGCGAGGGCTTCCTTGCCCGTGCCGACGATATTGCGACTGAAACCGGCTTTCTTGAGGAAGAGCTTGAAGGTTTCCTGCAGTGCCTCGTCGTCATCGACCACGAGCACCGTCGGTTGGCCGCCCGACTCGGTGTGCAATATGTCGCGGTCGAGCAGGTCCTTCTTCACGCGCCAACGACCGCCGATTTGCACGGCTGGAATTTGCCCGCGCTGCACGAGGTAGTAAACGGTCGGCAGCGGGATGCGGAGATACTCCGCGGTTTCCTTGACGGTGATCAGGTTTGGCGAAGTAGTCATAGGACGCGCTCGGTGTGAAATTCCATAATTAGCTTATGCCTCTGTGGCAACAACAAAGTCCCGTCCGACCATGCGCCGGCCACACCAATCGCCCGTAGCCATCTGCTCGCTGGACATTCCCCGACTCGCTCCTAGAGTCGCCGCCTTTCGCCGACCAGCCATCCGATGAGCGTCCTTTTCCTGAAGCGTTTTCTCAGCCGTCCCCGCCAGGTCGCGTCGATTATTCCCAGTTCCAAGGCCTTGGTTCGCAAGGTAATCGGGAAGATGGACTTCGCCCAGCCGCGGGTCATCGCCGAGTTCGGACCGGGCGAAGGCTGCCATACCCGCGAGATGGTCCGCCTGATGCATCCCGACTCGCATTTGCTTCTCTTCGAACTCGATCGCGAACTCGCCTCCCACCTCCAGCGCGATTTTCACGCCGAGTCGCGTGTCACCGTGCTCAACACCGACGCTGCTGCGCTTCCCCAAGCCCTCGCCGAACGCGGCCTCAAGCACTGCGACTACATCGTATCCGGCATCCCCTTCAGCCTGCTGGAGCCGGAGAAAAAGCGCGGCCTGCTTCGCACCGTCTTCGACTCGCTCGCCCCGCACGACGACGCGGCCTTCATCATCTACCAGATCACGAATGAACTGCGCGACCGCGGTCACTGTGCGCACTTCCCGCGGGCGGAAAGCGAATACTGTCTGGCGAATATCCCGCCGAACTTCGTCACCAAGTTCTTCAAGACCGCCAACGGCCACGCGCGCAACGGCAAGCACTGAGCTGCGGCTTGCCAGCGGGCACGTCCGCTGCTCTACGTTAGCTCCCGATGATTACTGCGAATTGTCGGGACCGGTTCACCGCTGCGGATTTTGACTTCGTCGTCGCCACTCTCGCGCGGGACGAAAAAGACTCCGTCTCTCTAGTCGAGCTACTCACGGATGCGGACACGCGCGATCAAATCCTCGATCACCCACGCCTGCTCGCGAGCGTGCTCGAGCACGATGCGACGCTGCGCATTTCGCCACAGCTCTACTTCTACATCCTGACCAGGCATGTGCTGAAAGAGACAGGCATCGAGAGCCGGCCGCTCAGCGATTACGTGGCTTCGGTGCTCGAAAGCTTCTCCGATCGCTCTGGGATGCGCTCGCCCGCCGACGGTTCGACCGAGCCGATTCAATACGTGAGCGATTTGCTCGTCGCACTGCGTCGTGCGTCGCCGACGCAGACCTTCCTCATCCGCGCGCACATCGGCAACTACTCGCTCTTCATCAGCGGCATCTTCCGCGAGTCGGTCGAAAATCGCGCACAGCGTGGCGCGCCCGACCTCTCTTTTTACGAAGACATGGGCCGTTCGAGTTACCGCGCCGCTGCCGCCCATCAAGTCGCCCGCACGGCCTCGTTGAGCGACGTCTACGGAAAACTATCCGACAGCTTCCGCGACGTTCGCCGCGCGCTGAACCGCCTCTCCGACTCGCTCCTCCACCTCGACGGCGACACCACGCCCGACATCATCGCCCCGTGAACGCCACGCTCTTCAGCGACATCCAGCGCTTGTTCGAGCGCACCTACGCTGCCGCCGGCATCAACCTCGAAGACTGCCTCATCGACCGCCACCGCTGCGGCCAACTCTCGCGCCTTGCCGGGGCGCAAGCGCGCGAACTCAGCGACCTAGCCCGCACCTTCCTCCGCCGCGTCGGCGACGATCTCCACATCGGCATCTACTACTCGCGCTGGCTCATCGAACAACTCGAGCGCCACGACCCGCGCCGCGGAGTGAGCGATGCCAACATCCGCCACCTCATCGCCTTCGTCGAAGAGATCAACCACGCCGTCCATGCCGCACTCGCCTTCCAGCGCGGAGTGCGCGAGATCGAGAGCGAGGACTTCGCCCGCAACCTCGAACTCCAGGCGCAGGTCGATACCTACCTCGTGCTGCTGCTCTTCGTCGGCTTCTTCCGCCGCAGCCAGCGAGTCTCCCGCACCGACCGCCGCTGGCTGCGCTTCCACCTTTTCGCCAGCCAAAATCCCCGCGCCTACTCCGACCCCAATCTGCGCGGCCGCTACACCGAGACGACCCAACTCGCGAAGCATTACACCGCCTGCCTCGACGCGCTCAACAGCGTCCGGCGCATCGACGAAATCCGCATCTTCCACTCGCTCGATTACGCCGAGAAAAAGCAGCGCATTTTCGCGCTGATGGACGCCCGTCGCAGCACAGATTGACGCCCCGCCGCGCGCGGCGGATAAGAGCGCGCATGTTTCACCTCACCATTCTCGGCAGCGGCAGCGCAGGAAATTGCGCGCTCGTCGAGACGCCGAAGACCCGTCTCCTCATCGACGGCGGCCTGAGCGCGAAACAGATCGCCGAGCGCCTCGCCGCCTGCGGCATCAACCCCATCGAGATCGACGGCATCCTCCTCACCCACGAGCACGGCGACCACGCCGGAGGGCTCGATGTGTGGTGCAAGAAGTTCAACACCCCGCTCTACTGCAACCGCCTCACCGCCGAGTCGCTCCGGATCGACCAGAAAAACGCGAAAGACTGGCGCCTCTTCGTCACCGGCGCCGACTTCACGATCGGCGACATCGACATCGAAACCGTCCCCGTCCCGCACGATGCCGTCGAGCCGGTTGGGTTCGTCCTCCACCACGGTCGCGCTGCGCTCGGCTTCCTCACTGACCTCGGCTTCGCCACGAAACTCGTCCACGAGCGCATGCGCGCCGCACACACCGTCGTCATCGAGACGAACCACGACGAGAAGCTGCTGCAAGCCGACACCAAGCGCCCGTGGAGCGTGAAGCAGCGCATCATGTCCCGCCACGGCCACCTCTCGAACGCCGCCGCCGGGAGCGTCCTCGCAGATCTCATCGACGGAAAGCTGCGCCGCGCCGTCCTCGGCCACCTCAGCCGCGACTGCAATTCGCCCGACCTCGCCATCGGCACCGTCCGCACGTGCCTCGCCGAGCGCGGCGCGGCTAAAGTCGAAGTCGTCTGCGCCACCCAGCGCGAAATCACCCCACGCCTGCAAGTTGGCGGCGCGCCCGTGATGGCGGACTGACGTCCGCCACTACAGCCGAAGGCTTTGGACTGCGGCGAGAATCGCCGCTTTGCGGTGCGCACCGTGTGGCGAAAGCTGTGATTCTCACAGCACTCCAAAGCCTTCGGCGCTATTCACCGGACGCCAGATTTTGGTGC
The DNA here is from genome assembly GCA_009885995.1 of Verrucomicrobiota bacterium. Classification (GTDB taxonomy): domain Bacteria; phylum Verrucomicrobiota; class Verrucomicrobiia; order Chthoniobacterales; family Chthoniobacteraceae; genus VFJQ01. Next base: position 18,665 of record VFJQ01000010.1, on the reverse strand, counting down.
GACAGTTTTCTCTACGGCCAGATCTTCGCAAACTCCTCGCGCCGCACCCAGCCCGCGCGATCGCTCGCGCCGCGCACATACACGTATTCGCCGCGCGACTTCTCCGCGCGGGCGAGTTCGCCTTCCGCGAGCTTGCCGAGCATCTCGCCTTCCTTCGTCGGCGTGAGCCGCAGCAGCGTGTCCGCCGCGAGCACGACGCCGAGCTTTCCGCGAGTCGCGATCCCCGTCAGCGCCGGCAGCGTGAGGAGGAAAACACCGATCGCCACCACCGCGCCGCCCTGCGCCCAAGCCGTGCGCTTGCGAGCGAGCAAAGCCGGCAGCGCGAGCAGTGCGACCGCGAGCCAGAACGCCGCCGTCGCCGTCCACAGCCACGCATCCGGCGGCAGCAGCACGGAATACTTCTCGTGCCACGCATATTGCGGCTCCTCCAGCCCGGCTTGGCCGCGCGCGAAGCGGAGGTTCGCCGTCGTATTGCGAAACGACGGATCGAGCGCGTGCGCCCGCTCCCACGCTAGGATCGCCGGCCCGACCTTGCCGAGCTTGAACTCGGCGTTGCCGAGGTTGTGGAGCGTCCCCGCGCTAATCCGAGAGCGAAACAAACTTGCGGCAAACTCGTAGTCACCCTTCGCGTAAAGATCGCGACCAATTGAGACGAAGTCATCGGCGCGCGCCGTGCAGCAAATGACAACGGCAGCGACGAGCAAGCCGACCCACTTCACGGCTGCCTCCTCTCGATCAGCGCCACCGTCTTCTCCACGTGGGGCAGCAGTTCCGTCGCTCCACTGAGCGTCGTGTGGTGGCCAGAGAAATCCTTCGCGTGGCCGCAGTGGAACAGCTCGCGCACCGCTTTGTCCGCGTGGTTTTCCCGCGGCAGCTTCGCGAGCACATCTTCCATCACGATGCTTTGCGCTTCCGTCGTGTCGAGCGGCGCGGTCGCGGCGCGGATGGCGTCGATGCTCGCGTTGATGAAACCGTCCGTGTCGTCGCGGCCCGCTGCGATGCGGGCAGCCTGGAGGTGACGCTTCGCTGCGATGCGCGCGGTGCGTCGGCGCACGATCTCCGGATGCGCCGCGAGATAATCGGTGCGCCGCCGCCACAGCCACAGACTGAGCAGCGCGAGCGCTGGCGCTGCTTGCCCGGCCCAAAACCAACCGCTCCACGAAATCGGCGACGGCGAGCGGCGCCACGTGCCGGGCTTCTCCGCGAGGCCGGTCAGGATTGGTTCCGCGGCCTTCGGCGCAGGCGGTTCGGGCGTCGCTTGCGGCGCGGGTGTCGCAGCGGCTGCTGGTGCGGGAGTGGCGCCAGCCGGTTTCACCATGATGGGCTGCGGCGGGATGGCGAGATCGACGTATTGCTTCCGTTCGGGATCGAAATAGCTGAACGGGATCGGCGGCACGGCGCGCGTGTCGACTCGGCGCGGGATGAGCGTGTAGGTGATCGTCTTCGCCCCGCGGCCGCTGAAGACATCGCGATCGACGCTCATCGTCGGCGTGAAGCTCTGCCACATGTCGTTCGGCTCGATCGCCGGTGCGCCGATCGCCTCGAGGTTGCCTTCACCGATGATCGTCACAGTGAGATTGATCGGATCGCCGACGATCGCTTCCCCCGCGGAGAGCACGGGTTGACCGAGTTCAAACTTCCCGATCGCGCCCGTGAAGCCCGGCTTGCGCCCCTCCTCAGGCAGCGCGCGCACGCGGACGCGCACCGGCATTGTGTCGAGCATCGCCTGGGCGGTGTTGCCGCTCGAGCGTCCGATCGCGTTGAGTTTGTTCACGAAGATGATGGCTTGCAGGCTTACGTCGGTCTCGCCTGGCTTGATCGGCGTGAGCCGCAGCGGCGTCACGAGCGCGCTCGTTTCCTTTCCTTGCCACACGATGCGTTCACGCCGCGATCCGCTCTGGCTTTGGAAAAGGAAATCGCCGCTCGGCTTGGTCACGTTCGCGACGGCCTGCACGGTTTCATCCGGCGTGTCGAAGACGAGCAGCCGCGCGGGGAGCATCTGACCGACGAAGTATTCGCCCGGCGCGAGGTCGAGCACTGCTTTCACCGGCTGGTAAGGCAGATCGTCCGGCCCGGGTTCCTGCACCACGACTTGCGAAGCCGGCACCGTGACCGCCTGCCCTGCGACCGTGGCCGTGAACGACGGCACGAGAAACGTGCCCGGTCGCGCCGCGGTGACGGTGTAGCGGAAGGTCATGCTCATCACGCGCTGGCCGTTGATGATCGTCGTCCCTGGCGCCTTGTCGGTGAGGTCGAGGATCAAGCCCTCGGGCGCCGGCAGCGGGTCGGGGAGTTCGATGCCCGATGACAGGCCGAAAATCTTCACGCGGAATTCGCCGAAGCGCATGAGCCGGAGGATCTGCGGCTCAAACGACGCGGTGGCGCTGAGCGTGCCGGGATTCACCAATGGAACACGCCCGAGCTGATCGAGTGGGAAGATGCGCTGCGGCGGCAGAGGTTGCGCGGGTTGTGGCAGGCGCTGCCGCGGAACGAATGTGCCATCCGCCGGTCTGCTCGGAGGCGCGGGTGGAAGTTGCGCGACCGCCACGCCGATCGAGACGGCGAGTGCGAGCAACGCGATGCGGCGTGAAAGCGCGGAACGAGTGCTCACCAGTCCTTGCCCTTGCGGTCGCGCGGTTTGCTCGGCTCATCACCGCCGATGGGAAGCTTGCGGTCACCCTTGAGGCCGAGCGCCTCGAGGATCTGCTGCGCGATCTCGGGCGTGATGCCGCGCTTCTCGCCTTCATTGCCGGCCCGCTGCATGCCAGGTTCGGGCTTCGGCTGGCCCGGCTCCTCCTCGTCTTCGTCTTCCTCGCCTTCGCCGGGCTGCTTCAACTCGTCGGGGATTTTGCCCTTCAACTCGGCCATCTTCTGCTTCAACTCCGCGCGCGTCTGGCCGAGTTGGGACTTCTGCTGCTCGAGTTGCTTCACGTGCTTTAGCAGTTCCTCGATGTGCCGCTCGACGACCCGCGCATTCACCTGCGCATCTTCGCTCGATTTGAGTTCATCCGAGCTGCGGAAGTCGCCGACCGAGCGCCGCCAGCGCACGAGCACGGCGCCATAGAGATCGAGCGCGCGCTGCACGTCCTCGTGTGCGAGCCGGAGCTGTTTGCGGACTGGCCGGCCTTGCATGTAGGCCTCGAGGATGTCGTTGAGCTGGTCCGTCTTCAGCGCCCGCCCGGCGCGCATGGTGGCGTCGATGCCGTCTTCATTCGCCGTGTCGCCGCGATCGATCAGTGGCTGGCGCGGCGACTCTCCCTTGAGGAGTTCCTGTCCTTGTTGGAAACGCACGTGGCCGAGATCGTAGAGCGCCGGCGGCTGGAGCGATTCGCGTTGCGCCGCCGTCGAGCGAAGCAGCCAGCTCTCTGCCTCGCGCAGGTAGCCTTTCTTGAGCGCATCGACGCCGAGGTTGTAAGCCTCGCGCGGCGTGACTTCGCGCACGGCGAAGGCAGAGGTGAGGCAACTGAGAAGCAGGAGTGCGGCGGTTTTCATGCGGTGCGCGCCCGGCGGCGTTCGCGGAGCAGAGGTTCGATCAAGAGCAGCACGAGCGCAATCCCCAGCGGCCAGTGATAACGGTCGATGCCGCGGGTGCGGACCAGCGCCGCGCGCTGGCTGGCGGTGAGGTCCGATACGGCGGTTCGCACCTTGTCCATGCCGTCGCCGACCGTGCCGAGGAGCTGGTATTGCCCGCCGGTCGCGTCGGCGATGGCGTGCAGCGTCTTCTCGTCGAGCCGGCTTACGACGGGCCGCCCGTCGCTGTCGAGCAGCGGCTGGAGTCGGATGCCATCGACCGGCACCTGCACGGTCGTGCCGGATTCCGTGCCGACGCCGACGGTGTAGATCGTCACGCGCTTCTTCGCGAGTTCCTGGGCGGTCTTCACGCCGGCGCCGGCTAGGTCTTCGCCGTCGGTGAGCAGCACGATGAGGCGGCGGCCCTCGTTCTTCTCCAGCGCGCGCGCCGCTTCATCGAGCCCGCGCGAGAGGTCGCTACCGGCGACGGGCACCGCGTTCACATCGACCGAGCGCAGCGTGTCGGAAAAGGCATCGTAGTCGAGCGTGAGCGGACACTGGAGAAAGGCCTGGCCGGCGAAGACCACGAGCCCGACCCGCCCGCGCGCGTGGCGGCGCAGGTAGTCCTGGATCGCGAGCTTCGCGCGATCGAGCCGGTTTGGCCGCACGTCGGTGGAGAGCATCGACTTCGAGGTATCGAGCACGAAGATCGTGTCCTCGCCGGCGGCGGCGTTCGTGTCCCGCTCCTCGCCCCATTGCGGTCGGGCGAAAGCCAGGCCGAGAAACGCGACCGCGAGCAGCACGAGCGCGAGCTTCACGATGCGTCGCACCGGACTCAGCGTCGCGAGCAGGCGATCGAGCACGGCGGGATCGGCGAAGGTGGCGAGTTGCCGCTTCCGCGCTATCGCGGCGTAGATGAAGACGCCGCCGAGCCCGAGCATGATGAGCGCGGTCAGCCACAGGCGCGCGGGGTTTTCAAAATGGGGCGTGGAGAAGTCCATCGTCATGGAACGCCGCGGTAGCGTGTGTGCGCGAGGACTTCCTCGATGAGCAGCAGCAGGAACGCAGCGGCGAGCGGCCACACGAAGAGCGGCGTGTAGGTGCGGTGATGCTTGAGCTTCACCTCGGTGCGCTCGAGCCGGTCGATGTCGTCGTAGATGCTCTCGAGTTCCTGCCGGTTCGTCGCGGTGTAGGAGCGGCCGTTGGCGATCTCGGCCATCTTCGCGAGCACGCCGTAGTTGGCCGGCTGGAGGATCGTCGAGGTCATCATCGGCTGGCCGAAGCCGTCGAGCCGCAGCTTGCCTGTTGCGGTGTCGAAGGAGGGTAGCGGCGTGGGTGCGTCCTTGCCGATGCCGATCGTGTAGAGCCGCGCTTTCATCGCACGGGCGACCTCGGCGGCGGGGATGGGATCGAGCTCGCCTTTGTTGTTATCGCCATCGGTGAGCAGGATGACGATCCGGCTCTTGCTGTCCTTCACGCTGGCGATCCGCTTCACGCCCATCGCCGTCGCGTCGCCGATGGCGGTGCCGAGTTCGCGGATGATGCCGATGTGCAGCCGGTCGAGGTTCGCGCGGATCCAGTCGTGATTCAGCGTGAGTGGGCTGACGAAATACGGCACACCGCTGAAGCACACGAGCCCGATGCGATCCGCCGGCCGGCGCGCGATGAAGTCCCGCAACACGTGCTGCGCGACATCGAAGCGCGTGGCGCGTTCGCCTTCGCCGCTCATGTCGAGCGCCATCATCGACCACGACAAGTCATACACGAGCAAGATGTCCACGCCGCTGGATTGCGTCTCGGTTTGGTCATTCACGCGCCGCGGTCCCGCGAGCGCGACGATGGCGAGCGCGAGCACCGCGAGGCGGAGGAAAAAGAGGAGTCGCCCGCTCGCCGACCGCACGACCGAGCCGAGCCTTTCGATCAATTCCGTGCTCGAAAACGCGAGCGCCGCGTCCGCCCCGATGCGCCCGCGCAAGAAGGCGTAGAGCGGCAGGAGCGCGAGGAGCGCGAGCAGCCACGGGTATTGAAACTCGAAGGACGTGCTCACGTGGCGACGGTGAGCGGTGGCGGCTCGGCGGCGACGCGACGGGCTTCGAGTTGCTCGACGAGCGAGCGAGCGCGATCCGCGCACGTCGCCGCGAGTTGCGGTGCTTCGTGTGGGGTGAAACGCGCGAGGTCGCTCTCGGCAAGGTAGACGTCGAGCACAGTGAGCGTGTCCGCGTCGGCGAGCGGATGAGCGGCGAACGCGGTGCACAGCTCGCTGGTAGTCGCGCCCTCCGGGCCGAGGCCGAAGGCGTTGAACAAGTAGCGGCGAACGATTTGCTCGCAGTCCGAAATGATCGTTGGTCCGCCCACGGCATCGAGCGCGCGGCGGGCGAGCACGATCGGCGGTTCGATCACCTTCGGTGGCGGTGGTCGTCGCGCGTGGATGACGCGACCGATGATCAGCACGGCGAAGGCGAAGATCAGCGCGCCGTTGAGTATGACGCTCTCCGGAACATCGATCGCGATGTGGCCCTTCGGCGGCCGCAGATCGGGGATCGGCCCCTCGGCCTTCTTGATCGCGGCGAGGTAGGTCATCGGCGGCGGCGTTGCTCGAAAAAGCGCTGGAGCCGCGGCGCGAAGTCTTCTCCCGCGCACAGGCGCAGCGTGTCCACGCCGCACTCGGCGAGCGAGCGGTCGAGGTTGCCCAGCCGAGCGTCGGCCTCGCGAGCGTAGGCGGCGCGCAGCGCGGGCCGCGCGGCGTCGAGTGTGTAGATCGCGCCGGTCTCGGCGTCTTGCAGGGTGATGACGCCTGCATTCGGCAACTCGGTCTCGCGCGGGTCGTGGAGGTGCATGGCTACGAGATCGTGCCGCATGTTCGTCTGGCCGATCTCGTCGAAGAGGTCGCGCCCCTGCGCGGAGCGTTTCGAGCTGTGGAGAAAATCCGTGACGAGGAAGACAATGGCGCGGCGCTTCGCGACGTGGTTGAGAAAGCCGAGCGCGCCCTGGATGTCGGTGCCGCGGTGCTTCGGCTCGAAGGCGAGCAGTTCGCGAATGACGCGCAGCAAGTGACGCCGGCCTTTCTTCGGCTTGATCACGAGTTCCGCTTCGGTGCTGAACAGCACGAGGCCGACTTTGTCGCCGTTCTTCAGCGCGGAGACCGCGAGCGTGGCGGCGACCTCGGCGGCGAACTCGCGCTTGGTCATGCGCTGCGAGCCGAAATCCCCCGATGCGGATACATCGAACACGAGCCACGTCGTCAACTCGCGTTCCTCGCGGTAGTTCTTCACGAAGGGGCGCCGCATCCGCGCGGTCACGTTCCAGTCGATCGTGCGCACGTCGTCGCCCGGGATGTATTCGCGCAGCTCCTCGAAATCGAGCCCGCGCCCTTTGAACTGCGAGTGGTAGGCGCCGACCATCATGTCGTTCACCACGCGGCGCGTTTTGATTTCGACTCGCCGCACGCGGCTGAGCAGATCGGCAGTGTCCGCCATCGGCTACGGCACCGGGACGTGGTCGAAAACCGTGCGCACGAGCTGGTCGGTCGTCTTCCCCTGCGCCTCGGCTTCGTAGCTCGGGATGATGCGGTGCCGCAGCACGTCGGGGCCGATGGCCTTCACGTCATCCGGGATCACGTAGCTGCGGCCATTCAGGAGCGCCCACGCCTTCGCGGCGAGCGTGAGATTGATCGTCGCGCGTGGGCTGGCACCGAACTCGATGAGCCGCGCGATATCGAGGCCATACTTCGCCGGGTCGCGCGTCGCGAAGACGATGTGGACGATGTAGTCGCGGATCTTTTCATCGACGTGGATCGAATCGACGACGGCGCGCGCGTGCAGGATTTCATCGAGCTCGATCACGCGCTCCACGTCCATCTTCGGCTTCGTGAAGGCCATCGTGTCGAGGATGCGGCGTTCTTCCTCGAAGGTCGGGTAGCCGATGATCACCTTGAGCATGAAGCGATCGACCTGCGCCTCGGGCAGGGGATACGTGCCTTCCTGGTCGATCGGGTTTTCCGTCGCGAGCACGAGGAAAGGCGAGGGGAGCGGATTGGCTTCGCCGCCGAGCGTGACCTGCCGCTCCTGCATCGCCTCGAGCAGCGCGCTCTGCACCTTCGCGGGCGCGCGGTTGATCTCATCGGCCAGCACGATGTTCGCGAAGATCGGCCCCTTGGTTGCGTGATACTTTCCGTCGCTCGGGTTGTAGATCAGCGTGCCGGTGATGTCCGCGGGCAACAGGTCCGGCGTGAACTGGATGCGCGAAAAGCTCGCGTGGATCGCTGCGGCGAGCGTGCGGACCGAGAGCGTCTTCGCGAGCCCCGGCACGCCTTCGAGCAGCACGTGGCCATTGGCGAGAAGACCGACGAGCAACCGGTCGATCAGTGCCTGCTGGCCGACGACGACTTGCCCGACCGTCTCGCGCAACCGCGTGACCCAGGCTGAAGCTTGCCGCACGCGTTCATTCGTTTCTTCGAGAGTGGCTGACATGGAGGAGGTGCGGCGTAGGACAGCGGAAAGAGCGCGATGCGCAAGCGGAACATGGCCCCGCCGCGAATTGCCTACGACCAGGCGATGGATGAGCCCCGATACCGATACGTCACACCACAAATCCAAACACGAAACATGAACATGAAATCACTCAAACTCACTCTGTTGCTCGGCGCAGCCGTAGCGGCAATGAACCTGGCGGCATTCGCCGGCCCCGGTCCACAAGTGTTCCGGCCGATCAGCTCCAAACAGGCACTCAGCGCGCTCAAGCCGGGCACTCCAGTCGCACACGAATGCCCGCACTGCGGGACCATCTCAGTTTCCAAGGTGGGCGACGACAAATCCCATGCGGAGAGTCACACCTGCCCTGAATGCAAAATGAAGGTCACCTACAAGGAATCCGGCAGTGGGAAGACTCCCAAGGTCGGCGTGATCGCTTGCGTGGACGAGAAGACCGGCAAGGAAATGTCGGCGCGCGTCTGCGCGGCTCACAAGTAGTTCAGCGTTCTCTGGAATCCGAACTCATGGCGGAGCCGCCTGACGCTACCTGCGCTGGGTGGCTCTTCCGTCATGGTCGAGTTGAAAACACCGAAAGGCAGCGTCTTCTCGTTGGAGGCGATCGTTGGCGGTGATCCGGTGAAGACGGCCTCGGCCAAAGCCCTCCCATCGCGCTCGAAAAGGAAGCAGCCATGAACCCGACTCCATCTCGTAAGAAGACATTCCTCCGCGTCGGCGTCGCGGTCGTCGCTGGCGCCGCACTGGCGCTGATCGCCGCGCAGTTCCGCTCATCCTCCGACACGGCTGCACCAGCGACCGGAACCAATGTCTGGACCTGCTCGATGCACCCGCAAGTGCGTCTTCCGAAGCCGGGCAAGTGTCCGATCTGTTCGATGCCGCTCGTGCCCGCGGCGATGTCGAAGAAGAGCACGGACACTGCGACGGGAGGTGAGCCGATGCTTGAACTTTCCGATCACGCCCGCGCGATGGCCAGCGTCGAGACCGCGCCGGTCGAGCGTCGCAAGCTCAGCCGCGAAATCCGCGCCGTCGGCAAGGTGCAATACAACGAGTCCGCGCTCTCGACGATCACCGCGCGCGTGGATGGCTATATCGAGCGCCTATTCATCGACTACACCGGTGTCGAGGTGAAGGCCGGCGATCATCTCGTCGAGATCTACAGCCCCGAGTTGCTCGTCGCGCAGGGGGAGTTGCTGATGAATCCGCCGCGGAGCGACATCATTGAGCTCGTGCGGAAGAAGCTTCGCCGCTGGGAGCTGACGGACGAGCAAATCGACGAGGTCCTCCGCACGCGCAAACCGCAGGATCGCGTTACGCTTTCCTCCCCGATCAATGGCACGGTCACGGAAAAGATGGTGGTGCAGAAAAGCGCCGTGAAAGCCGGCGACGTGCTCTACAAGCTCGCGAACCTCGATTCCGTCTGGGTCTATCTCGACATCTACGAATACGAACTGGCTTCGGTCCGCTACGGACAGACGGCGGAGATCACGACAGAGGCTTATCCCAGCGAGACGTTCACGGGCCGTGTCTGGTTCATCAACGCCGTGCTCACCGACGAATCGCGCACGGTGAAAGTGCTGGTGAACATCGCGAACAAGGACAGGCGGCTGAAGCCCGGCATGTTTGTCAGCGCCACGATCCGCGCCGGATTGCTCGCCAACGGCCAGCTTGCGCTGACGGGCGTCGAGGGCAAGTGGACGTGCCTCATGCATCCGCAAGTGCTGGAGGCGAAAGATGGACCGTGCCCGGTTTGCAAAATGGCGCTGACGCAAATCCCGCTCGTCACGACGGCACCAAAGCCCGAAGACGAACTGGTGCTTGCGGTGCCCGCAACCGCCGTGCTCGACAGCGGCATCCGCAAGATCGCCTACGTCGAAAGCGCGCCGGGCAAATACCTTCCCGCCACTCTCAAGCTCGGCTCGCGCGCCGGTGATTTCTACCCGGTGTTCGATGGCTTGAAGGAAGGCGATCGCGTCGCGATGCGCGGGAATTTCCTCCTCGATTCGCAGTTTCAAATCAGCGGTCTGCCGAGCCTGTTCTATGAACACGGCCAAGCCCCCGGGGCTGGCCACAAGCACGGCGCGGCTGCTGACAAACCGACGCCTGAGCCGAAGCCAGCGGAACCCAAGCCCTGATGACGTGGCTCAGAGCGCTTCCGTGAACTCTTCAATACTCACGCCAGCCATCTTCAGCGCGCTGCGCAATGTTCCTGCGGCGACCTCGCGATGCATGGGGATCACACAGCCGATTTCCCCCGTCGGCGTGGTTCTCTTCATCACGACATGGCTGCCACGCTGCCGGTCCACCTTGAACCCAAGCCGTTGCAGCGCACGCACCGCTTCGCTGCCCGACACAATCGGAACTCTAGGCATTCGCCAACTCGAACCGAGTGATGGTCGCCGCCTTCAAGTTTGCCCGCGGAAACGCCTCAAGATACGCCTCCGTCGCCTCGCGCAAGTTCGCCAGCGCTTCTTCCTCCGTCTTTCCCTGCGACGCGACTCCAAGCTCAGGACATTCCGAAACGAGGAGTTCGGTTTGGTCATCAGGATAGATCACGGCGGTGAGTTGGATCATGGCGCGAGCATAGCCGCCGACCGCACAGCGAACAACCGCGAACTCCCATGATCGACGGGCTGATCCGCTGGTGCCTGAAGAATACCTTCCTCGTCGTCATCGCGGTCGCGGGCATCGTGTTCGGCGGCTACTACGCGCTGAAGAACACGCCGGTCGATGCGATCCCGGACATCGGCGAAAAGCAGGTCATCGTCTTCGCCGACTGGCCCGGCCGTTCGCCGCAGGACGTGGACAATCAGGTCACGTATCCGCTGACCACGAGCCTCACCGGCACGCCTGGCGTGAAGACCATCCGCAGCATGTCCGGCTTCGGTTTTGCGATGGTCTTCGTCATTTTCAAAGACGACGTGGATTACTATTGGGCGCGGTCGCGGGTGTTGGAACGCATCAACGTCGCGCAGCAGCGCCTGCCCGCCGGTGTCACGCCGGTGCTCGGTCCCGACGCCACCGCGCTCGGGCAGGTCTATTGGTGGACAGTCGAGGGCGAAGGCTTCGACCTCGCGGAACTGCGCAGCATCCAGGACTGGTATCTGCGCTACCAGATCAACGCCGTCGAAGGCGTGAGCGAAGTCGCGAGCATCGGCGGCTTCGTGAAGCAGTATCAGATCGACGTTCACCCGGACAAGCTGCGCGCGCACCGGGTCTCGCTCTTCGATGTCTATGAGGCCGTGCGGAAGTCAAACATCGACGTCGGCGCGAAGGTGCTGGAGAAAAACGGCGTCGAGTTTTTCATCCGCGGGGTCGGGTTCATCAAAACGGTCGAGGACATCGAGAAGGTCGTCATCCGGCAGGAAAAAGGCACGCCGATCCAGGTGAAGAACGTCGCCACGGTGACGATCGGGCCGGACTTCCGACGCGGTGCGCTCGACAAGGCGGGCGTCGAGGCTGTGGGTGGGGTGGCGCTGATGCGCTACGGCGAAAACCCGCTGCACGTCGTCGAGCGAGTGAAGGCGAAGATCAAACAACTCGAAGCCGGCTTGCCGCAGAAGACGCTCGCCGACGGCCGCATCTCGAAGGTCCACATCGTGCCGTTCTACGACCGCACGGACATCGTTCACGAGACCATCGACACGCTCAAGGAAGCGCTCGGCGAGGAAGCGCTCATGGCCGCCGCGGTGATCTTCATCTTCCTGCTGCATTTGCGCAGCACGGTTTCGGTCATCGTGACGCTGCCGCTGTCCGTCGGGCTCTGCTTCATCTTGATGTATTTCTTCGGCGTCGATGCCAACATCATGTCGCTGGCGGGCCTCGCCATCGCCATCGGCGACGTAGGCGACATGGGGATCATCATGACGGAAAACATCTACCGTCACGTCGCGATAGCCGATCCGAAGAAGTCGCACTTCGAGCGCGTGTTCGAGGGCGCGCGCGAAGTCGGCGGCGCGATCGTGACAGCAGTCTCGAATACCCTCATTTCGTTCATCCCGGTGTTCTTCCTCGCCGACCAGGAAGGGAAACTCTTCCGCCCGCTCGCCTTCACGAAGACCTTCGCCATCGGCGCGAGCGTCATCCTCGCGCTCACGGTCGTGCCGGTCCTCTGCTACTACCTTTTCCGGCCGGTGAAATGGTCGCGCCGCACGGTCTGGATCATCGCCGGCGGGCTCGCTGTCGCCGCGATTTTCGCGACGCACGCCATCTTCATGCTCGCGCTCACCGGCACGCATTACAGCGGATGGCCGATGGCGATCGTCGTCGGCGTGATCGTCGCGCTGGCCTTCGTGCGGATGACGCGCGAACGCTTTTTGCCGATGGAGGCAAACCCCGTTTCGCGCGGCATCGGCCGCGTTTACACGCCCGTGCTGCGCTGGGTTCTGGATCACAAAAAGACGTTCCTCCTCGCGCCGCTGGCGATCCTCCTCACGGGCCTGAACATCTGGCGCGGCATTGGCCGCGAGTTCATGCCGCCGCTCGACGAAGGTTCGTTCCTTTACATGCCGTCGCTGCTGCCGCAGGCCGGCCTCGGCGCGGCCATCGAGGTCAACGCAAAACAAGACCTCGCCATCGCCAGCGTACCGGAGGTGGAGAGCGTCGTCGGCAAACTCGGCCGCGCGGATAGCGCGCTGGACCCCGCGCCCATCGGCATGATGGAGAGCATCGTCATCCTCAAGCCCGAGTCCGATTGGCGGCACGTCCCGGTGAAGCGTTGGTTTGCCGACTGGCCGAGCTGGCTCAAGAAACCGCTCGCCTTCTTCGCGCCCGAACATCGGCAAATTACGAAGGGCGAAATCCTCACCGAGTTGCAGGAGCGCACCGCGATTCCCGGAGTGCTGCCGACTTTCCTCCAGCCGATCCAGACGCGCCTCGTCATGCTCCAGACCGGCTTCCGCGCGATGATGGGCGTGAAGATTTACGGCAGCGACTTGAAGCAGATCGAACGCATCGGCCTGCAAATCGAAGCGCTGCTCAAGGAAGTTCCGGGTGCGACCGACATCGTCGCCGACCGCATCGTCGGGAAGCCGTATCTCGAGTTCGAGATCGATCGCGACCGCATCGCGCGTTACGGCGTCAGCATCCGCGACGTGCAGGATGTCATCGAGATCGCCATCGGCGGGATGAACATCATGGAGTCGGTCGAAGGCCGCGAGCGCTACCCGATCCGCGTGCGCTACCTGCGCGAGTTTCGCGAGGACATTCCCGAGCTGGAGAAAATCCTCCTGCCCACCAGCACCGGCGCGCAGGTGCCGCTCGCGCAGGTGCTCACCATCAAGAGCGTGCTCGGCCCGCAGGAGATCAAAGGCGAGCGCGGTCTGCTTGTCGGCTACGTCACCATGAACACGCGCGACCGCGACGAAGTGAGCGTCGTCGAAGACGCCGAGCGCTTGTTGCAAGCGGCGCTCAAGGATGGCCGGCTGAAACTTCCCGCCGGCTATTTCTGGGAGTGGAGCGGGCAATTTGAAAACCAGGTCCGCGCCACGAAGCGGATGCAAATCCTCGTGCCGGTCTGCATCGCGTTGATGTTCATTTCGCTCTACCTCGGCTTCCGACGAAAATGGATCGCGCCAATCATTTTCCTCGATGTCGCCGTCTCGCTCTCCGCAGGTTTTCTGCTCCTGCCGCTCTGGGACGTGAACCTCTCCGTGGCCGTGTGGGTGGGCTTCCTCGTGCTGCTCGGCGTGGTGGATGACGACAGCGTCGTGCTCTCCACTTACCTCGAAGACATCTTCGACCACACCAAGCCGGGAAGCATCGCCGCGATCCGCGAGGCCGTGGTCCAGGCCGGTCTGAAACGCATCCGCGCCAACCTCATGACCGTCTGCACCACGGTCTTCGGACTGCTGCCCGTCTTCTGGGCGACCGGCCGCGGTGCCGACGTGATGAAACCGATCGCGCTACCATCCCTCGGCGGCATGGCCGTGAGCGTCATCACCATGTTCATCGTCCCCTGCCTCTTCTCCGCCATTGAGGAGTGGAAATGGAAGCGGGCGCAGCGCCTCGCGGACGCGCCGAACCTGAGTCTTCAGCCACAAGAGTCATGACCTCGGAGCGGACAACTGACATGCTTGCCGTGGGGACGGAATCGCCGCGCCCCACCGCGCATCTCCGTCCGGCGCGTGCGAGCCGCGCACCTTCCGCGCGATGGCTTGGCCCCGGACTCATCATGGCGGCCAGCGGCATCGGCGCGAGCGACATCATCTCCGCCACGGTCGGCGGGGCGAAATACGGAGTGACACTCCTGTGGGCGCTGGCCCTCGGCGCATTTTCAAAATTCGTCCTGACCGAGGGGCTCGCCCGCTGGCAGCTCGCCACCGGCACGACGCTGTTGGAAGGCTGGGCGCGTCACCTTCCGCGCTGGGTGCTCGTCGTTTTCGTGGGCTACCTCGTCCTCTGGGCGATCGCCGTGAGCGGCGCGCTCGTCAGCGGCTGCGGACTGGCGATCGAGAACATCACGCACGGCGCCATTCCCCGATCCTGGGGCGCGTTCGCACAAGCGGTCGTTGCGTTCGGGTTCATCTACGCTGCCCGCGCCGATGGGTTTTCGCGAGTGATGAAGCCGCTCATCGTCGTCATGTTCCTCAGCATCGTCGCCTGTGCCGCGTTGACGTTTCGCGAACCCGCAGCCGCGCTCAAAGGGCTGCTCGTCCCCTCGATTCCAACCGGAGGCGGCGCCTATGTGCTGTCGTTGATCGGCGGAATCGGCGGCTCGCTGACCCTGCTGAGTTACAACTATCTCCTGCGCGACGAGAGCAAGTCGGCACCGCGCAGCCTGCGAAGCGTGCGCCTCGACCTCGCGATGGCGTATCTTTTCACGGCGGTCTTCGGCCTCGCGGTGATGCTCATCGCGAATCGCGTCTTCCACGCAGCGGGCGTCGCCATCACCGACCAGCAAGTCGTCTCGCGCATGGCTGACCAGCTCGCTGCAATCACCGGCCCCGTCGGCTTCCAGATCTACTCGATCGGATTCTGGGCCGCGGTGCTCGCGTCGCTGTTCGGGGTGTGGCAGACCGTGCCGGGCATCTTCGCGGATTGCCACAGCCTGCTCCGGCGGCTCCCGCAACCGGAGCGCGACGCCGCGATGCGCCCGTCGTCATGGCAATATCGCGCGGCGCTGGCGTTCATGGCGCTGGCGTCCGTGCCGTTCGCGTTCCTCGGCCGGCCGCTGCTGGTCGTGGTGGGATTCACCATCCTCGGCAGTCTGTTCATCCCATTCCTCGCCGGCACGCTTCTTTACCTGAACAACCGCGTCCCGTGGGCATCAACCATCCGGCGAAACAACGCCGCGACGAACGCCGTGCTCATTCTCGTGCTGCTCCTGTTTCTGATCGTGGCCGCGTTGGGGATTTTCGGGTAGGCGGCCTCCCAGTCCTGCCGGCGGGTTCGCGCTACTTCTTCGCGTTGCGCGGGTCGTCGGCGGGATTCACGTAATTGATCACCCACGGCCCCATGCCGTGAAACTGCACGATCGTTTCACCCTCGGTCCAGACCGCATGGATCATCCCCGGCGGCCACACGCCATAAGTGCCGGCGGGCAACGCATGGGCAGTTTCCCGCTTCATGTTCTGGTCCATCGCAAGCTTGAACGTGCCCTGAATGACGGTGACCCGCTCGGGCTTCGGATGCGTGTGCGCCGGGATGTGAAACCCATCCGGCACCCGCACGCGCATGACGAACATCCCTTCCTTGCCCGGATCGCCTTCGAGCACGGCGAACTTCGCGCCTTTCGGCAGCGAGGCCGGGCCGTCCTTCCACACGATGTCCGCGGGTGGATAAAGGTTCGCGTGAGTGTCGTGCGCGGCTTGCTGGGCAAGCAGCCATGCTGACGGGAGGGCGACGGCGGCGATGGCGGCAACAATGCAGTTTCGTTTCATAATGAGTGATGTGGTTCGTGCGCGGTCAGCAGTGTGCGCCCGGGCGGTGGAGCACGATGCCCCACCGCCCGGTGCGCAACAATTGGTTACTTTTTCTTCTCCG
Organism: Verrucomicrobiota bacterium; assembly: GCA_009885995.1. Classification (GTDB taxonomy): domain Bacteria; phylum Verrucomicrobiota; class Verrucomicrobiia; order Chthoniobacterales; family Chthoniobacteraceae; genus VFJQ01. The sequence goes on along the minus strand of VFJQ01000010.1, from coordinate 2,688 downwards.
CGCTGCAGACGCAGAGCCACTCTTCGCCTTTGCACTTCGGGCAGGCAGCGGTGTCGTATTGCATCCGCGCGGTGATGGCCTTGGCCTTGGCGTTTTCCTTGAATTGCACAATCAGCCACTCGCCGGATTTCACCATTGGGACGACGAAGTGATCGCCGGATTTCTCGACCGCGAGCTTCGCCGCCTTGCCGGTCGGGCCGCCGTTGGCGGTGAGCGTCTGGTCGGCGAGCGCGACGGGCTTCATGGCTTTGTCGAGGACGGCGATGTGGAACTTGCCGCCTTTCACGGTGACTTCGCCGTGCATGGTTTCGTTCTTGGAGAACTCGAGGATGCGTCCGCCGTTGGGACCGATCTCCACGTCGCCGTGCGCGAAGGCAGCGGCGGTGATGGCGAGGCTGCTGAGCAGCGTGAGGATTTGTTTCTTCATGTGTTTTGGTTTGTTTGTTTTTTGGTTAATGCGAGGCGGGGGCTTCATTCGCAATGGCCGTCTCCGCGGCCTTGCGGCCGAAGGTGTAGAAGACCGTCGGTGTGACGCCCAAGCCCAGCAAAGTGGAGGTGATGAGGCCGCCGACGATGACGACGGCGACCGGGTGCAGGATTTCCTTGCCCGGCTGATCGGCGGCGAGCACGAGCGGGATGAGCCCGATGCCGGCGGCGAGCGCGGTCATGAGCACGGGCACGAGCCGCTCCTTCGTGCCGCGGATGACCATGGCTTTCGTGAAGGCTTCGCCCTCGTGCTGCATGAGGTGCAGGTAGTGCGAGATGAGCATGATCGAATTGCGTGCGGCGACACCGGCGACGGCGATGAAGCCGACGAGCGTGGCGATGGAGATGTTGTTCAGTTTGAAAAACGTGAAGACCAGCCCGCCGACGAGCGCGAGCGGGATGTCGCACAAGACCTGGAAGGCGAAGAACGGCGTGCGAAAGTAGCCGTAGAGCAGGAAGGCGATGATGACGAAGACCACGCCGCTGAGCGCGGCGATGCGGCGCGAGGCTGCGCGCTGCGCGACGAATTCGCCCTCGTAGGAAATGAAGTAGCCCTCGGGCAGCTTCACCTTTTCGGCGACGCGTTTTTGGAGATCGACGACGAGCGTGCTCACGTCGCGCACGGTCGGCTTGATCGCGATTGCGAAGCGGCGCTGCGCGTTTTCGCGAAAGATGACGTTCGGGCCTTTGGCCTCGCGCACGTCGGCGATGAGCGAGAGCGGGATGCGCTGGACGTGGCCTTCGCTGTCGTGGACCTCGATGGGCAGCGCGGCGAGTTTGTCCGGCGTCTCGCGCCATTCCAGCGGCAGGCGGATGGCGAGGTCGATCTCGCGCTGGCCTTCGCGGAGTGCGGCGACGTTTTCACCGCCGAGCAGCGTGGAAAGCGTGGCGTTGAGTTTGCCGGGCGTGATGCCGTAGGCGGCGCAACGCTCGCGGTTCGCTTCGATGCGGAGCTGCGCGATGACGGATTGCTGGTCGAGCTTCACGTCCGAGAAGCCGGGGATCGTTTTCGCGACACCCTGCACCTCGATGCCGAGCTGCCGCAGCTTGGCGAGGTCGGGGCCGAAAATCTTGATCGCCACCGGCGAGGACACGCCGCTGAGCATGTGGCCGATGCGGTCGGCGAGCGGCCCCATGATGACGCTGAACGTGCCAGGCACGCTCTGCACTCTCTTGCGCACCTCGGCGAGGATGGTGGCACGGTCGCGCTGCGGGCCTTTCGCGTTTTCGGTCGGGCGAAAATCCACGTCGAACTCGACGGTCGAGACGGGCACGACGTGGTCGCCGCGTTCGGCGCGTCCGAGGCGGCGTCCGACTTTATGCACCTCGGGGATGGCGAGGAGTTGTTGCTCGATCACGTCGGCGATGTTGTTCGTCTCGTCGAGCGAAGTGCCGGGCGCGGCGGTCGTGGCGATGAGCAGCGTCTCTTCCTGAAACGCGGGCAGGAAGTCCTTGCCCATTTGCGGATAGAGCAGGAACGCGCCGACGACCATCATGCCCACGATGCCGAGCAGCAGGAATGGTTGCGACAGGCCGAAGCGCAGGAGCGTGTTTTCGAGCAACGCCTTCATCGCGCGCGTGACGAAGCCGTCCTTGTGCGCCTCGCCTTCCTTCGGTCGCAGGAGGAAGGAGCAGAGCACCGGAATCGTGGTCAGCGAGACGACGAACGACGCGATCATCGAGATGATCGTGGCGATGGCGATGGGCGAGAAGAGCCGGCCTTCCACGCCGGTCAGGCCGAGCAGCGGGAGGAAGACGAGGATGATGAGCAGCGTGGCGTAGAGGATCGAATTTCGCACTTCGCCCGACGCCTTCGCGATCACTTCGAGACGCGGATGCGGGTGCGGCCGCGAGGCGTTTTCGCGCAGGCGGCGGAAGACGTTTTCCACATCGACGATGGCGTCATCGACGACCATGCCGATGGCGACGGCGAGGCCGCCGAGCGTCATGGAATTTACGGAAACGCCGAACCATTTGAACGTGAGCATCGTGATTCCGAACGAGAGCGGAATCGCGGTGAGCGTGATGAACGTGGTGCGGAAGTTGAGCAGAAAGAGGAACAGAACCACCGTGACCATGACGGCACCTTCGGCGATGGCGTTCTTCAAATTGCCGATGGCGTTTTCGATAAAATCCGCCTGCCGGAAAAGCAGCCGGGCCTCGACGCCTTCTGGTAGCGTCTTTTGGAGTTCCGCAACGGCG
>VFJQ01000167.1 GCA_009885995.1 Verrucomicrobiota bacterium | reverse complement strand
GCCTGCAGCAGCCAAGCGTCGTCGCCACGATCTCCGATCACGCTCAGGTCCGGGCCGACCACATTGCCGCGGCCGCTGTGCAGGTGGCAGTTCGCGCACTGCATGAGCTTCGGGTGGAAAAAGATGCGCCGTCCGGCCTCCGGGTCCGGCTGGCCGGGCTGTCGCGCGAGCAGCTTCTGCCACGCCGCGAGATCGGTCGGAGCGGGCCGGTTCATCGCGGCGGCGCCGGGATAGAGGATCGCGCCGACGAGATCTGCGGAAGCGGGGAACTGCTTCGCGACGGCGCGGAGCTTCGTCTTCTGCTCATCGCTCAGCGTGGTGAGGCGCAGCGCACGCAGCGTTTCGTCGCGCACCGTCGCATCGGCGTGAAGCTCGAGCTTCACGAGCAGCGGCAGGTGCTGCTCCGCCGCGGCAGCGAGCCCGGCGATTGCCTCGGCTCGGAGGCTCGCCGGGCGCGACTCGTCGCGGGCGATTTCGGCGAGCGGATCCAGCGCCTCGCCTCCCGCGCGGGCGAGGGCGCGCACGACTTCCACCGCGAGGGTGTCGTCTTTCAGATCGAGCAGCGCGCGCAGTTCCGGCACGGGGACTTGCCCGGGCTTCGGGCGCAGGAGGCGCAGCGCGTAGGCACGAACACGCAGCGGAGCGCTCGTGTCGCGCACGCGCTCAAGAAGCATCGCGGGGTTGTCCACGCCGTTGCGGGCGTTGCCACGGAGCGTGTTGAGGGTGGCGAGGCAGGCCTCGAAGCGGCGGAAATCGAGATCGTGTTCGCGCAGCTTTGCCTCGACCTGCGGCAGGAGCCCGGCGAGGCGCTGCTCGCACACCCAGCGCAGCGCCTCGAATTGCACCTCGGCGCTCGCGTCGGCGAGGAAGGTGCGCGCCCATTGCTCGGCGGAAGTGTGGCTCAGGCCTCCGGCCCGAGAGCTCAGGCCGGAGGCCTGAGTCACATTCAGCTTCAACGCGATGCATGCGGAGATGCGGTCGCGCTCGTCGAGCTTCGCCACGCGCGCGGACCACTCATCGCTGCGCCGCGCGAGCGCGAGCAGCCCGGAGCGCGCGAGGAAGGGATCGCTGCCGCGCGCAGTCGCGAAGTTTTCCTCCACAGTCGCGCTCGCCGTCGTGTCGGGCGCGACGGACTCGGGCGACGCCGGCTTCAGCCACTCGGCGGCCGCCTTCGCATCGATCTCCAGCTTCCACACCCGCCCGCGCTGATGGATCGGATACGAGCCGAAGACCCAGTCGGCGAAGTAATACACGCCTTCGCTCGCGCGGGTGATGCACGTAGGGCGGAACATGTCGCCGCCGATGACGATCGGCACGCGCTCCGCCGCGTAGCTCGCGCCGCGGCGCTGGAGCGCGAAGAAATCGATGCGGTGATCCGTCCACGACGACGCGATGAGTCCGCCGCCGAGCGGTTGCACGCCGCACGGCGCTTCGCCGGTCGGGCAGATCATCGGCAGCGTGCCGCGCAACTCGCCGTTCCAGCACACGAATGGATGGAACGGCGCTTCGCCATAGTCGCGCGTGTAGCCGTAGTCGCCGCCTTCGACGATGTGCAGCAGGCGGCACGGCGGGCGGCTGCCGGGATCGTTTTCGCCGACGAAGATCTCGCCGTCCGCCCGCACGCACAGGCCGAACGGATTCCAAAACCCGACGGCGAACCGCCGCATCTGCGAGCCGTCCGGCTTGCAGCGAAAGATGCCGCCTTCACCCGCGCCATCGATGGTCGTGCCGTCGCTCGCGACGAAGCTCCACGTCTTCCACATGTTTTCGCCGAGCGAGATGATGAGGTCGCCCGACGGATGCCACGCGAGGCCGGAGAGCCCGTTGTGCGGATAGGTCTC
>VFJQ01000124.1 GCA_009885995.1 Verrucomicrobiota bacterium | reverse complement strand
TTGCCAAGCCGTGCCAAGCGCTGAGCCCAATCCTCCCAACGTTCCGCTTACCTTAGCGATCACCTATGCAATACACGTTGTTAGCAAAAGTGGGTTATTAGAGGTTCCCTAATGGGAGCGCGGACATAGCCGCGATGCCGGAACCCGTCAGCGGAGCGTCACCGGGTCGAGATCGCAGGCGCGCGCGAAGGCGGCAGCGACTTGGGGTAGCGCATAGGTGCCTTGCACCAGCGCGCGGGCACGAGTGGTCAGTTCACGACACAAACGGTCGTCAGAAAGGAGTCGCCTGAGCCCTTCGCGAACGGCGGCTTCGCTTGGTTCGTCCACCAGCAATGCATAGCCGTGCCGACGGACGTGCTGCGCAAAGAAACTGTCCGGCGGCGCGTGCGCGAGGATCGGCACGCCGCTGGTGAGGTATTCGACGACCTTGGTCGGGAACGTCGTGCGGCGCAGAGATTCGTAGGAGCCGGCGAATGGCACGACGGCCACCAGCACAGCCGATCGACGCTGAAGTTCCCGCACCTCGGAATTTGCCAGGGTCACGATTCGAGCCGCGTGAAACTCTCCGAGATCGGAAGGAGCGGTAGGCGTGCTCAGCACCAGTTTCGCCTCCCACTCTGGACTCGTGAGCAGCGCGGCATGAACCCGGCGCAGGCCCTCGCGCTGCAACGCCTCGACGACTCCGGTGTGTGCGATTACTTTCTCGCCCTCCTGCCGACGAAAAGTGCCGATTTCACTAGGAAGCGCGATGGAATGCGGCACGACGACGCTCTCAAGTCCGAAGCGATGCTCAAAGTCGTCCTGTAGCGCTTCCGAGAGCACCAACCGCCGCTGGGCGGCCTCGAGGATCGCCCGCTCGTAGCGTGCGACGACAAATCGATCCGGCCAGCGAAGCCGGTCCGCTTCCACGCTGGCATCCATCCAGTAGGTGTAGAGCGGCACACCGGAGCGTTTGTGGGCGAGATACGCGGCCAGCAGAAACGGCCAGGACGGCAACACCGCGATGATTCGATCCGGGCGCTGGCGCAGGATCATCCGAACCACCCGCGGCACGAGCGCGAATCGAAGCCAGCGCACCGCTCTCAGGCCGTATGGCAAGCGTTTTACCCAGCCCGGGACACCGGCGCGTAGCGCGTTGATGGATTCAGGAACCGATGCTTCGTGAGTGCCGTCGAATGCCTCGGGTCTCTCACAAATCACGCTAAACGCCTCGGAGCGAAACGCAGAGAGGAGGTTCGCCATCACAGTTGAAGTGCCGCCCACCAGAGGGGGGAAGTAGCTGGAAACGACGACGAATTTTGCCATCCCAGCGGTCGCTAATTCGAGCTCGCCTTATTCTTCCTCAACCGAGCGAGCAAGGGCACGCATGCAAAGATCCAAGCCTTCACGACGTATGAAGTGGGAGTGTATGGGTTCAAGAGTTTCGCGCGCGCTGCCTCGATAAGAAAATGCCTCATCATCCGTGTATTGCCTTCCTTTTGATAGGCCCAGACAGTGTCGTAATTCAGCATCGAGACCTTGTCGCGGATTGCGGACTCGAAACGCCCATCGAGCACACGGTTGATCGTCCAATAGAAGTGGATGTATCCCTCCATCTTGCGACGAGTCTGCTCCGCGGACCATTGCTTCGCCCGCATCCCCGCACTCCATATTCCGCCGGGATGCACCCGGTAGGCTCCCATCTCTTCGTCGATGAATCCGGCATTCCCACGTTGCGCAATGAGCACTTCCATCGGCAAGTCAGCCATCGCGAGTGTGTAAAACCAATCAGGTAGCTTTCCGACAGCTTCGCGACGGAAAAAATATGAGCAGGTCGGGACATGGAATCCACCCTGCACGATGTCCGCGAGAGTGAACTGCTCCCTTCTGTCGGGGTGGTGCGTGCGGTGCGGTTCATGGGAGCCGTCGTCGTAGATCACAAGCACCGGATGAAAACACGCAGAGCATTCGCGATGAGCATCCAAGTAATCGGCTTGCCGTTGGAGTTTGTTAGGCTGGGTCCAGTAGTCATCACCGTCGAGCCATGCAACGTATTCGCCGCGACAAGCGGCAATCATCTCAGCGAGCATCCGGTGCCGGCCAATGTTCTTCTCCGGGAGAAACGTGCGGATGCGCTCCGGGTGGCGCGCCGCATAGGTGCAAACAATTTCACGAGTGCCATCAGTCGAACAGTCGTCTCCAACGAGAATCTCGAAGTCGAATGTTGCCTGTTGCGCAAGCGCGCTTTCGATCGTCTGCGCAATGTAAGCCTCGTGGTTGTAAGCACGAATCAGGGCGGTAACCTTCATGCGCTTATGAGGCCGCGCGAATGCGCGTGGAAATCTCGGGACTACACCGCGAGGCAGCCCGAATGATGTCGCACACGATGGCGACTTCCTCCACTCCGACAGCCGTGCCGGTCGGCAGCGACATCACGCGGGTGCTCAGCTTCTCCGTTTCCGGCAGGAGCAGATGCGCATGCGGGAAATATGATTGGAACGGTGCCATGCGATGGCAACCGGGATAGAAGTATCGCCGGGCGAGCACATTCTCCGCATGCAATAGCCGCACCAGTTCGTCGCGCGAGAGCCCGGCCTGCTCCGCGTCCACCTCCACGATCACATATTGAAAGTTGCTCTCCTCGGCGGGGTCGAAGGCGTAAAGCCGCAGCCCTGGAACACTGGCCAGCCCTTCGGAATAGGCGAAGTGATTGCGCCGGTTTGTGGCGATGATGTCTTCCATCGACTCGAGACATGTGAGCCCCATTGCCGCGGAAACCTCGCACATCTTCCCGTTGGTCCCAAGGTGAATCACATTATCCTGGCCGGCGAACCCGAAATTCCGCATCAGCCGCATCCTCTCCGCCAACGCGGCGTCGTTGGTGACGACCGCTCCACCCTCGAAACTATTGAGGAACTTTGTCGCATGGAAACTGAAGACTTCCGCATCGCCAAAGCCGCCAATACGGCGACCCCGGTGCGTGCAGGCGAGAGCGTGCGCAGCGTCGAAGAGCACTCGAAGTCCTCGCCGACGCGCGATTTCCTCGATGGCTTCAATGTTACATGGCTGCCCCCAGACATGCACTCCGATGATGCCCGTCGTCCGTGGCGTGATAAGGGATTCGATCTTCTCCGGATCGATCGTGTGCCGAACGGGATCCACGTCGCAAAACACCGGCGTGATTTCCTGCCACATGAGCGCGCAGGCCGTGGCCACGAACGTGAACGACGGCAGGATCACCTCACCGGAAAACCCGAGCGCCCGGGCAGCGATCTCGAGAGCGACGGTCGCATTACACATCGCCACACAATATTCGACGCCAGCCTCGGCGGCGATGCGGCGCTCGAACTCCTGGACGTAGGGCCCACTGTTGGTGAACCACCGCCTGTCGAGGATGTCCTCGACCCTTCGCAGAAAAGCCGCCCGATCACCCACATTCGGCCGGCCCACGTGGAGCTTCTCGACAAAGGCCGGAGCACCGCCGAAAAGCGCGAAGTCAGACGGAGAACGCTTTGGCGTCATAGATACTTGTATCGCACGAGTGGTTCGCGAGCCACGGCTTCAAACTCATCGATCTGACCCGGCGAAAGTTCGCGCCGGAACCGGCCGGCTCGAGCGGCATCGGGCGGTTCGAGCGTCCGCCGCTTCCAAGCGAGAAACTCCGCCGGTTCGAGCCCATCGCGGCGGTTGCGCTCGGCATAGTCGAGCATGATCGGCGACCACGCCTCTCCGAGGAATTCGCAGATGCGTCGCAACTCGCGCTCGGGTGCCACAACTAGATCCTCGTAGCGCACCTCGCAGACGCCTTTCCAGTCGAGCGCATCGAAACTCGTGCGAATGGTCGCGAGGTTCTGCGACCATTCGGTAGCGATTTCACCCATCTCGAAAGGCAGCTTCGGTGCGTATGCGGAAGCTGAGTTGCCCTCGCGTAGTTCGCGGTAGGAGCAGGCGACGTCGCGTCCATCACGGACGATGTGCAGTAGGAGCGCGTCCGGGTAGAGATCGCGAAGTGCGGCAATGTGTTCGAGGTGAAAATTGTTCTTGTCGCCCCATCGGCGCGCCTGTGGATCGTAGATGCGCGCATAGTCTTCATAGACGAGCGCCGCGAGCGCCGGATAATCGCGCGGCTCCTCTGCCGTAATTGCGTGCCGGAGTCGGTCGAAATCGAGGCCCCATGTCTCGATCTTGCGGGAACTGCGGAGGTCGGCAATGAAGTCGCCCAACCGAGCGCCGCGAGAATCTTCCACGCGCCAATCGGCATACTTCGCGCGCCACCAAACAGCGAACCCACACTCCGGCGGGACCACGATATTGGGATGGGAAGTGATCATCAACCGCAGGAGCGTCGTCCCCGAGCGGGGACTGCCGATGATGAAAAGTGGCGGGGGCAGCATCATCGTGCGTCGGCAACGACAAGCGTCTCCTCGCGGTGCGTTGTGACGTGGTGGAGGTGGATGCGGTAGCCGAGCCCGAGGCTGGCGATCCATGCGGGCAGGACAGCCAGGTCGTCAGGCTTGTGATAGGCGGATATGGCGAGCTTCGGCAGCCAGCGGCGGATCGTGCGTTCTGCACCGCGCAGGGCGGCGGCCTCGGCGCCCTCGATATCCATCTTGATGAAGTCCACACGTTCCAGTCCACGGCGGTCGACGAGGTCGTCGATCGAGAGCGTGGTTACTTCGCGCTCGCCGCCACCGCCCACGCTTGTGGCCGGGCCGCAGGGCGAGTAGCGGAGCGTCTCGTCGGATTTTTCCCAGAGCGCGTGCTTTGCGAGTTCGATCTGCGGCGTGAGATGCTGGTTGTGTGAGAGGTTGCGGTCGAGGAGCACGAGATTGTCTGCGTCGAACTCGAAACACACCACCCGTCCGCGCTCACCGACTCGGTCGGCAAAATAGAGCGCCGTGTCGCCCCAGCATCCGCCGCCATCGATCACCACGTCGCCCGGTTCCGCGGCGATGCAAATACCCGGGCGCCGGAGCGCGTAGTGCTCGATCAAGAATGTCGTCGCGAATGCGAAATCGTGCAGCGCAACTCGTATGGGGCCGCGTGCGCCGGCAAACTCGAACTCGTTCAGCGTCCAGCGCCCGCTTTTCGCGACCTCGGTGGCGCGACGGCAAGCAGCGACTTCCTCTGTCCGCTGGCGCCAGTATTCGGGCGTGTGCAGCGGGAGCGCGACGTGCGCCGGACCGAGCACGCGGTAGCGCAGGAGCGCGCGCATGAGTTCGCGCGATGCGTCGTCTGCGAACATGGCATAGGTGTGAGCCAAGCCGTCAGCGTGCGAAAGGATGTCGGCAATCTCGATCGACGCGCGTTCGAGGTTGTAGTTCCGCCGCTTCCAGCCAAAGCGCGACGCGAACTGAAGCGCTTTTTCCCGCAGGTCACGCCGTCGCCGTTCCGCCGCAGGGACAGGATACCGTTCGTCGTCGTGGTTGCCCGGCACGAAGGCGTGCGCGTCGCGCAACAAATCGACGATGAATCCGCTCAGGAACTCGGTGGTCTCAGGCGGCATCGTTCAACTTTGCGGTGGTCCACTGCAGGTTCGGACGGACGACGCCCGGCCATTTCCCAAACCAGCCGGCGCGCATTTCGGTGAGGTCGTCGATCACCTCAAATACGAGGAGGTCGTCTGCCGTGACCTGGACTTGGTTCTTGTCCTTCACGACATGGAGCCGGACGCGGTAGGTGCCATCGTTCAGAAGCTCCGAGGGGATCCGGCACACGCTGCGAAAAACCCCGCGCGGAAAGGCGCGTCCGTGCCAGTCGGGCTCGCGCACCGTATTCACCGCGAAAACATACCCGCCCTGTTCGGTAAGCAGGTGGAGGCTGAGGTGCAGATGGCTGTCGTCGCGAAGATTTTCGTATTCGATTTCAATCACCATCGGCTTCGAGATGACGAGCGGGTCGGCGGGCGTTCCGTCCTCCGGGCGAATCCGCGCACTTCGCAACCGGACGCATTCATTCCCGGGGGCCTCGGTTGGGTTCGGCCAGGAGCGCTCGGTCTGCGGCGATGAAACGACGTGCAAATACCGGGTGATGACCGGCGTCGGCTCGCCGTCTTCGAGCACCCGCCCTTCGTTCAGCCATATCACGCGGTTGCACAGCGACTGCACGGCGATCATCGAGTGGCTGACAAAGAGCACCGTGCGCCCGCGCTGCGTGACCTCGCCCATCTTGCCGAGGCACTTCTTTTGAAACGCGCCATCACCGACGGCGAGGACCTCATCGACGATCATGATCTCGGACTCGAGGTGCGCGGCGACCGAGAAGGCCAGGCGCACATACATGCCGCTGGAGTAGTGTTTCACCGGCGTATCCAGAAACTTTTCAACCTCGGCGAACGCGACGATTTCATCGAACTTCCGGCGGATTTCCGCGCGGGTCATGCCGAGGATGGCGCCGTTGAGGAAGACGTTCTCGCGTCCGCTGAGCTCGGGGTGAAAGCCCGTGCCGACTTCGAGCAGGCTCGCCACCCGGCCGCGGATGCGGACTTCGCCTTCCGTCGGGTCCGTGATCTGGCTGAGGATCTTTAGCAGCGTGGATTTACCGGCGCCGTTGCGGCCGATGATGCCGACGACCTGGCCCGGCTCGACATCGAAACTCACGTCTCGGAGCGCCCAGAATGTCTCGCTGGCTGCTCGCTCGCCGCGCCGAAACCACCCGGCGATCTGGTCGCGCAGGGTGTTGTGCATCTTGACCCCGAGTCGGAATTGTTTGCTGAGCTGGCGGACCGAAATCACAGACATGGCTCAGACGACATCGGCAAACGAACGCTCCGTCGCCCGGAAATAGAAAAGTCCGGCGACGGTCAGCACAACCATCACCGCGGTGCTCATCCAAAAACCTGGCCAATACGGCTCAAACTGCGGGCCAAGCACGCACCAGCGGAAGCCGTCGATCACCCCGACAAGTGGATTGAGGCTGAACCAGAACTTCCACGACTCCGGGACCACGCCGCGCCAGTCGAAGCCCACGGGCGTCACATACATGCCCACACGAGTGATGAACGGGACGACGTATTTCACGTCGCGATATTTTACGTTCAAGGCGCTGAACCAAACCCCGGCGGCGAACGCAGCGAGGAAGGCGAGGCCGAAGAAGATCGGCAGGAGGAGCATGAGCGGAGTGAAAGTCACGCCGTTGACCAGCATCAACACCAGTAAGATGACAAACGCGATGAGCGAGTCGATGATCCCGCTCAGCACGGCGCTGGCGGGGATGATGAGCCGGGGAAAATAGACCTTCGAGATGATCCGTGCCGAGGCGACGAGCGAATTGCTGCTCTCGCTCAGCGCACTGGCAAAAAACTGCCACGGCAGGAGCGCGCACATCACGAGCACGGCGTAGGGCGCACCTCCGCTCGGCAACTTCGCAAACCGCCCGAAAACCACGACAAGGATGACCATCGTGAGCACCGGCTGCAGCACCGCCCATGCGATGCCGAGGTAGGTCTGCTTGTAGCGCACGAGGATGTCGCGCCATGCGAGAAAACCGAACAGCTCCCGATAGCGCCACAGCTCCGGAAGATTCAGCGAGACTATGCCCCGATGCGGCCCCAGCACTCGCTCGGGAGGGTCAGCAGCCATGCTTCAGGAAATGCAGGCTGGAGCGGGCGGAAAAATGGTCACGCGGCGCAAGGGCGATCATGTGCGGGGGCCCTGCTCTACAAAAGGCACACCGCTGCGCAACGGAAAACTCCGTCCTTTACCCCACCCGGAGAGGCTGCGTCTTGCTCTTCGGGTTCAAATCCGCAGGCACGGCACCTACGACCCGCGGCTCTAGGCCCAGCTTGCGAAAGACTCCTCGGATTTCCTGAATCGTGAGCGTCGGCTCGTCGAACTCCAGGTAAACGATGTGGTGATTGCGATCGACCTTGTAACGCAAACTCGGAACCGCCTCGAGCTCGTGGTCGAGTTCCAGAATTTTTTCGAGTGCGCCGACACCGGCGGCATAAACCTCAAGTTCGATCATGATGGAAACTGTGTAGGTGGCGGGGCGGGGTTGGCAACCGCGAAATTTGGGCGGATGCGTGTCAGGTTTCAGGCGGCGATTCAGCCGCGATCCGCCGGTAGATTTCCTTCGCCGCGTCGAACGCGCGCTTCGCCTCATCGCGCTCCGCGGGGGCGATGTTTTTCTCCCGCACGCGCCAGAGCTGGTCGATGCACGCGATGCACCAGAGCGCGCTCTCCCGCGAGGCACGGATCGGCTTCCCGGCGACGACGACGTTGACCGGGTTGGTGTGGAGCTGCGGGAAGTGGCGCAGGGCGACCCAACTGCTCCGCGCGATGTCGGCGGTGAAGGTGATCTCGTGCGGCTGATCGTCAGCCGGCACCTCGCGCACGCCCGCGGGCTGACCGTTGACGACGAGCTCGATCTTGCGCTTCCCACCGGCGAATGGCTGGGCACCGCTCGTGTGGTGGAAATTGACGGTGTCCCCGACCAGCCGCGCACCGGCGACTGGGAGCGCCCCACCGTAGGCGACTTCGAGCGGCGTCTCCGAGCTGAACGCCACCTTCACGCGCATCTGCACGCGGCCGGGCTGCGCGAGCTGCACGTCTTCGCCGGACGGCTTGCCCTCGACGTCGAACTCCACCGCGTGCGCGTAGCCGTCGCTCACGTAGCTGCGGCCGCGCGCGAGGCCTTCGCACCACTTCGCGAACTCCACCCGCTCCACGCGCCCGAGCTGCACATACGTGCGGCCCTGGCCGACGCGGGTGCCGCTCATGCACGGGAAGTCCGTCTCGCCCGCGCACTTCAGCGGGAAGCCGCAGTTCATCATGTGATACCACGCGTTCCATTCGAGCAGCCGCGCGGTGTCCATCGCGCTGATGAAATCGCACACGCCATGCGCCGTGCTGACGAAGATCTCGTGGCCGCCCGCGTCGGGGATGGCGACGTTCGGCAACTGGTCCGCAACGCGATCGTGGCTGGCGACCAACTCGGAGCCGTTGAGCCCGCGATCCTGGTCCGCATCGATCTTCTCAAACGGCTCGGGCAGCAGCGCCTCCCCCGTTTCCTCGCGAGTGAGCTGCCCGTCCTTGTTGGCATCGAGTTGATCGAGGAGCCGCTTCGCAGCCGAGGCCGGGATCACCTGCATCCCGCTGCCCGAGTGCGGATAGCCGGTGAAGCCGCCCTGCTGCTTGGTCCAGCGCAGCGCCGGCGTCGTCCACGTCGGCCAGCCTTTCACGCCGTCGGCGCCGGGATAGACGAGGTCGCGCAAGTTCAGCAGGCACACGTGCCCGAGCGCCGCGGAGCCGAACCCGCTCACCTCCATGTCGTATTTGAGCAGCGTCAGCGGCTCGCTGATCTGGTGCGCCTGCGCGCCGAAGAATTGCCGCTGGAAATCGAATCCGTAGCCCCACGAGAGCACGCTCCCCACGTTCAAGCCCTCGCCCTTCACCTGCGCGAACATGTGCTCCGGCAACATCCCCTCCCCCGGCGACGTGTAGTGCGCGCAGCCCGCCGCGTGGATGTGGTGATCGCCGCTGTAGTAGCCGAAATCCGCCGCATTCATCCAGCGCTCCAGCTTCACGTCGATCACCGCGAAGGGTTGCGTGTTCACGCTCGGCGGCGCGGTGGGGACACCGCGCCCTACCACGGTTGCGCTGGTAGGGACCGCTGTCCCTAGCGGTCCGGGCACCGTGATCTGCCGCTTGAGCGTCCGGTATTCAGGCCCGCGCGACGCCTCCATCGTGAACTCCCCCGGCGGCAGCAGCACCGTCGCCCCGTCCGCGCGGTAGATGTGCTTTTGGAAAAAGAAGTCCGGCGCGAGGCGACGCGCTTGCGGCGGGAAGACGTGGCCTTGCGCGTCGGTGAACGTCAGCCGCGCCGTCGTCGGCTGCCCGTCGAAATCGCGCACGCCGAGCTTCACCTCCACCGCTGGCCGCACCTCGAAGAGCACCGGCACCTCCGCACGAAAGCCGAGATCCTGCGTCCCCTGCCCGATGTCGAACGCGAGCACCGCCTCGCGCTTCCCGGCCTCGCTCGAATAGATCAGCGCGATCACGTATTCCGCCTCCAGCCCGCTCAAGTTCGGCGTCATCGGCGGCGCGCCGAACATCTCGATCTCGAGGAAGCGATGCGCCCCGGTCGTGTTCTCGTTCTCCCGCAAATGCTGCTGCCGCTCGCGCTCCATCGTGCCCTTCGCCACCCCCGCATACGACGGCCCCGCCTGCCGGCTCGTCACGCGCAGCCGGGCCACGCTCGTCGCGTGGTTGAGCACCTTCACGAGCACCGGCGTGTAACCCGCCTGCTGGAGCACCGCCTTCGCCGGCCCGCGCGCGGCTTTCACGCGCGACTCCGGATTGATGTCCGCCACGCACAGCACGAGCGGATCGAGCAGCTCCTGCAACTTCCGCCCATCCCGCGCCGCCACCGCCGCGCTCACATCCACCGCGAGCGGCGTGCCGAGAAACTCCAGCGCCTGCACCACCCGCTGCACATTCGCGGCGAGCGGCTGCCCCTCCACCTCGACGAGAGGCGGTGAATCGGCAGCGGTCGCGAAGCAAATCGCGCCGAGCAGGAACGGGAGGATCGCTTTCATGCGCGACAGCAGTCCTCGCAGCATCCCCGCTGCCGGGCAAGCGCTTCGCTACCGCCGCAGCGCCAGGATCATCTCGTCGAGCTGATTGACCTTCGCCACGTCGGTCCAGTCGCCATTGGGCGCGGCCTGGTCCTAAAATCCGCCCTCCCCTGTGCCGGTGTCCCCGTTCATCGGGCGGGTCGGGCGGAAGCCGGAACGGGAAGGCCCAAGGCACTCGCGGAGCGGTTCCCCGAGCGGCGGAAGGAAGACCCCGCGCCATCCGTGGAGCACCCCGGACAGCGGAAGGAACACCCCGCGCCATCCGTGGAGCACCCCGGACGGCGGAAGGAACACCCCGCGCCATCCATGGAGCACCCCGGACGGCGGAAGGAGCACCCCGCGCCGTCCATGGAGCACCCCGGACGAAATGGGGGCGGGGTCGGGAGGCTGAAAAGTGCCCATTTCGCCCCGAAGACCGCCCTTTCCCCACCGAAACCCGCTGCCGCCCGCCGGAACGACGCCACCGGCAGCCGTTCCCCGGCGGATGCACGCACCGTGGAGGATCCCCTCCGCGGGCTCTACGACCTGCTCGGCGTGGACCACGGCGTCGCCGCCGTCGCCGCCATCCCTCACGCCACCGAATCGCGCTACCTGCACCTCATCGACGCCATCGTCGCCCACCCCCGCATGGCGCTGCACACGCCATGACGACTCCGGCGCGGGAGCGGGGACGATGCGGAAGCCCACGTGTTCTCCACGGCGATACTGCATCCCCCGCACGCTGCGCCCGAGGCGGGAGATCCCCCGCGGTCGCTGCTTGAAGTTCAGCCTTCATCTGATACCCACGCGCAGCCCCGCGACGATCGGCGCCCGCGAGCGCTTCCCGACCCACTTGCCACCCAGAACCCATCCGACATGAAGGACCTCCTGCGACTGACGAGCACGCTGATCATTCTGCTCCTGAGCCTCGCGTCTGCCCCCGCGCAGCAGCCCGACACGCTGAGGCACTCGATCCTCGCGCCGCCCACCGGCTTGCAAAGCGAGGCGCAGCTCGGCTACAGCGTGGCGGTGGAGGGAGGCTATACGGTGGTCGGGGCGCCTTACGATGATCTCGGGGGCGCGGACACCTACGATCCACTCGGGGGGCAGGATACGGGAGTGGTGAAGGTATTCGACTCGGCGACAGGCGTGCTGGTCTATGTGCTGCTCAATCCCAACCCGGCAGGGAGAGTCAATTTCGGCCGTTCGGTGGCGATCTCCGGCACACGGGTGGTGGTCGGGGCTTACAAAGACAACATCGGAGGAGAAGGTGCGGGGAGCGCGTATGTGTATGACCTGAGCAGCGGGACGCCGACGGTGCCCGTGGCTACGTTGAATAACCCCAGCCCGGCGGTGGATGACCTCTTCGGCACCTCCGTGGCGATCTCCGGCACGCGGGTGGTGGTGGGGGCTGTCGGGGACGACACCGGAGCGAGCAACGCGGGGAGCGCGTATGTGTATGACCTGAGCAACGGCACGCCCACGGTGCCCGTGGTCACGCTGAACAATCCCAGCCCGGCGCTGAATGACTACTTCGGCAACTCGGTGGCGATCTCCGGCACGCGGGTGGTGGTCGGGGCTTACCAGGACGGAGCGACTGACGACGGGAGTGCGTATGTGTATGACCTCGCCAGCGGCATGCCCACGGTGCCCGTGGCCACTCTCAACAACCCCAGCCCGGCGGGATATGACTACTTCGGTTTCTCGGTGGCGATCTCCGGAACGCGGGTGGTCGTGAGCGCTGCCTTCTACGATGGAGGACTGCCTGATATAGGGAGGGCCTACGTCTATGATCTCTTGAGTGGGATGCCGAGTATCCCCGTTGTCACGCTGGACAAACCCGGCGCATCGGGTTGGGATTTGTTTGGCTGGTCGGTAGCGATCTTCGGCACACGCGTAGTGGTGGGGATTCCTGGGAACGGTAACGGGCCGATGGAAATTGGCGCCGCCTACGTCTATGATGTAGCTGGCGAGGAGCCGACGGTGCCCGTGGTCATGCTGAACAACCCCGGCCCGGCGGCGGATGGCAATTTCGGCAACGCGGTGGCAATCTCCGGCACTCGGCTGGTGGTGGGAGCTTACCAGGATGATACGGGTGCAACCAACGCGGGGAGCGCGTATGTCTATGACCTCGGCAGCGGCTCCCCCACGGTGCCCACAGCCACGCTGAACAACCCCGGCCCGGCGGGGGGTGAGAAGATGGGCTACTCGGTGGCCATCTCCGGCACGCGCATGGTGACGGGGGCGCCCTTTGGCGACACGGGAGCGACGGACGCGGGGACCGCCTATGTCTATGACCTGGCGAGCGGAGAGCCCACAGTGCCCGTGGCCACGCTGAACAACCCCACCCCGGCGGAGGGTGATGCCTTCGGCATTTCGACGGCTATCTCCGGCACGCTCGTGGTGGTGGGAGCCAGCAACGATGACACGGGAGCGCCCAACGCGGGGAGCGCGTATGTGTATGACCTGAGCAGCGCCACGCCCACGGTGCCTGTCTTCACGCTGAATAACCCCGACCCGACGAATGATGACATCTTCGGCACATCGGCGGCCATCTCTGGCACGCGGGTGGTGGTAGGAGCTTCCAATGCCTACACCGCCGGGGGCGGCTCGGGGAGCGCCTACGTCTACGACCTCGCGAGTGGAACGCCCACCATTCCCGTAGCCACGCTGAACCCGCCTGGTCCGCCGAATGGTGAGGGTTTCGGCATTTCGGTGGCCATCTCCGGCACGCGGGTGGTGGTCGGGGCAGACCGCGAGGCCGACACTATGGGAGTGGGCGCCGCAGGAAGCGCGTATGTGTATGACCTAAGTAGCGGGACGCCCGTGGTGCCCACGGTGGTATTGGACAACCCTATCCCAGAAGACTCTGAAAGATTCGGCTTCTCGGTAGCGATCTCAGGCACGCGAGTGCTGGTGGGGGCGATCAATGACAGCACGGGGGGACCCTACGCGGGGAGCGCGTATGTATATGATCTCGCCAACGGGACGCCGACGGTGCCAGTGGCTACGCTGAACAACCCTGGCGTGGGGTATTCTGAGTCCTTCGGCTGGTCGGTGGCCATCTCCGGCACGCACGCGGTAATCGGGATTAGGTTTGACTACACAAGCGGGATCTCCGCTGGGAGAGCGTATGTATATGACCTCGCCAGTGCGACGCCTACGGTGCCCGTAGCCACCCTGACCAATCCCAGCCCGGAGTTTGATGACCGGTTCGGCTACTCGGTGGCCATCGACGGCACCACCGTCGCCATCGGCACTCCCGGCGACGACACAACCATGACCGACAAAGGCTCCGCCTACATCTTCGCCCCCGCCAATCCCGACTACGATGCCGACGGGTTGCTGGACATCTGGGAGCACGCCCGCTTCGGCAGCATCACCGCGCACACGGCTTCGGACGACGCGGATGGGGATGGGCGGACGGAGCTGCTGGAGCAGGCCTTCGATAGTGACCCGCTCTTCTCCGACCCGCTGGCGGCGCCGAGGCCGGTGGACGAGGGCGGCTTCCTCACGCTCACGCTGAGCAAACGCGCGGGCGTCGCTTACACGGTGGAGACGGCGGGCAGCCCGGACGCCGCAGCCTTCAGCATGGGGACCACGACGATCATCACGAACAACGCGAGCATGCTGAAGGTGCGCGACAACTTCACCCCGGCCACCGCGGCGCAGCGCTTCATGCGGCTGAAGGTGACGGCGGCGCCTTAGCGGGCGTTTGTTGGTGTAGCGTGCGCTCTATGAGCGCACAGCTCGGCTCACCCAGCCGCGGCGTTACGGCGCCGGCGGCAGTGTCTTCAGCCAGGCGAGATTGAAGACGTAGTGGTTCTTGCTGGAGATGAGTTGCACGCGGCCGTCGCGCGTCTGCGTGGCGGCGAGGTAGCCCTGCGGCTCGGCCCTCGTGTCGCTGAGCGTGAACTGGCCGCGGTCGATGCCATTCACGGTGCGCGCCGGTCCGCCGGGCGTGAGGAGGCGTTTGTGCGGCCACGTTTTTCCATCGTCGAAAGACAACGCCGCAAACAAACCCGCCGCGTGGAGCGTGCCGCCTTCGCAGGGGAAATCCATGCCCGTCGGCTTCTTCGAGTTCGCGGAGAGATCGGTGAAGGAGCAGAAGAGCAGCGGGCCTTCCTGCAAGCGGATCAACACCTGCCGCTGCACGCTGCTGATCGCGGGGAACTCGGTCGGCGCGTGCGTCCACGTGAGGCCGCCGTCGCTGGAGAAACTCGCGGGCGTCTTGAAATTGAACTTCGCCTGCTCGGCCTCGGTGTTGAGCCGGCCGAAGGTCATGAGGCGGCCGTCTTTGAGTTCCACGATCGGTGCGTGGATGCCGGCATGGCGCGCGGTGCTGCCGCTGCGATGCGCGAGCTTCTTGTCGGTGATGAGTTGGAAAGGCCACGTCTTGCCGCCGTCGCTGCTCTTCGTGAGGCTGGTGATGGTCGCGTCCTGCGTCATCATGATCGTGCCGTCGCGAGTGCGGATGATGCCGTTGCCGATCTCGCTCACGGGCTGGATCGGTTGCGCCTTGGTCCACGTCACGCCGTTGTCGGTCGAGGTGCGCACGATGTTTTCGAGTTGGCCGCGCGCGAAGTGGAAGATCGTCTTGTCTCCATCCCACCACAGCTTCGGCGCGTGGTCGTTGATGTCCGCGCCATCCCAGAATGGCGCCGCGGGCTCCCACTCCTTCGCGCCGGGCCGCAAGCGGCTGGCGAGATTGTTCAGCTCGGTGCCGGCTTCATCCACGCACGAATACCACACGACGAGCAAATCTCCGTTCGGGCACTCGGTGATGGCGGGGCTGTGATTGTGCCAGGAATACAGCGGGCCGGATGATTTCGGCGGGATGATCACGAACGGCTTCGGTCCGTCGAAGAAAGGAACGTCTGCCGGAGCCTTCTCGATCTTCGCGACCGTCTGCGAAACCTTCTGCGCGTGAAGTTGCGGCGCCGGGAGCGGGAGCTTTTCCCCCTTCGGCCATTCGCCAAGCACGACGCGGAAGCCGGTCTTGTCGCTCTGCGTGTCCGCCAGCCATGCGGTGCGATTCGCGGAGCGCAGCAGCCGCGTTTGCAGTGAATGACTGCCGCCACGGATCACGCGGAAGTCGCCGTCGATTCGACCGAGCGGATCGGTCTGCTCACCCGCTTCGTAAGGCCCATACCAGTCCGCGCACCACTCCGCGACGTTGCCGTGCATATCGTGCAAGCCCCACACGTTTGCGGGCGTCTGTGCGACCCTCAGCGAAAGCTCCGCGGTCTTCGGGCGAAATTCCGGCGGCATCTTTTCCTCCGGGAAGAAGCGATCGCGCAAACCGATGTTCGTCGGCCACGAGTGAAAGCCCGCCGGCAGCGCATCGCCGGTGTGAAAGAGCGTCGGCGTCCCCGCGCGGCACACATACTCCCACTCCGCCTCGGTCGGTAGGCGATACGTCTTACCTTCCTTCGCCGAGAGCCACTCGCAGAATTTGACCGCGTCGTCCCAAGTCAGTCCCATCACAGCATCGTCGTCCGCTCCGCGCCCAGCGGCGTGCTTGGGCCGGAACTGCCGGAACTGCGCCTGGGTCACTTCCGTCGCGCCGATGGCAAACGGCTGCGTGATCGTCACACGATGCGCCGGCTTCTCGTCCCAATCCGCATCGTCGAACTTCGCCGCGTGCTTCTTCACATTGTAATCCGCCGCCGGACCATCCTGCCCCATCGTGAAGCTGCCCGGCTCGACGCGCACGAACTTCATGCCGATGGAATTCGTGATCGGCTCCGCAGCGAGGAGCGATCCGGTGACGAAAAGGCAAAAGGTCAATCGGTTCATCGAGGGATGTAGGTCAACTGCTCGCTCCAGTCTCGCTGCCTGCAAGTGGTGGCGAGGCCCAATGCTCATCTCTTATGGGATGGTGACTCTTAGATGGAAGAAGCGGCGCGTGCCGTCGATCGGGATGGGGACGGCGATGGTTTCGCTGGTGCTGGTTTGCGAAATGAGCGTGGGCGCGCCGACGCCGGCGGTGCTCCAGTCGTTGCCGAGGGTGTCGGACCATTCGACTTGGAAGGTGGCCTCGCCAGCGAGCGTCTTGCGGCGGGTGTAGGTGTAGAAAAATCCGGGAGCCGTCGTGTCGAACTGCGGCTGGAAAACGTCGGGCGTCGCGGGGTCGAGGTGCAGTCCCCATTCGAGCACGTTCGTGTGGCCGTCGTGATCGGGGTCGGCGGTGGGGCCGACGATGGCGAGATCGGTGCTGCCGGGCCAGTGGACCGCCTGCCAGTCGGCGAAGATGCCGGACTCGTAGGGCACGGCGACGGGCAGATCTTGATACACCTGCCCAGCGGTGCTGGTGGCGGTGAGGCGCAGCACATAGCTGCCGCCGCGGCTGAAGGTGACGCTGGTGGCGGGTGATGCGGCGTTGCCAAAGGCCGCGCTGCCGGGGCCGCTGATTTCCGTCCACTGCGCGGTGGCGGCGGGGCCGGTGCCGACGTTCACGCTGCCCGTGAGACTGGCCGGGGTGCCGACCACTGCGGCGGGCGCGGTGCCCGCGGAGACTACAGGCGCGGCGGTAGCGGTCTCGTCTGCGAGCGCCGCGACTTCCACGGCGCTGAGCGCGCGGCGGTGGAGGCGCACTTCGTCCACGCTTCCGTCGAAGTAATTCGCATCCGACTCGCTCACGCGCCCAATGAGCAGCGGAGCGGTGGAATTGATGACCGCGGCGCTGGTCTCGGCGGCGGTGATGTCTAGCACTCCATTGACGTAAAGCCGCGCGCGCTCGGCGGAGGGCAGCGAGCCGTCGAAGACCAGCGCGAGATGGTGCCACACGCCGCTGGTGAAAGTCGTGTTGCTCACGAAGCGGTCGTTGTTGGAGTTGATGTCGAAGCGCAGCCGGCCCGCGTCGGTCGTTCCCGCGCAGAAAATGGTGAAGGCGTTCTGGCTGGTGTCGCTGACTCGTTTGGCGATGAGGCCCGCGCCGGCGACGAAGTTGTCCGCCTTAAACCAACACGAGAGCGTGAAGGCCGCAGTGCCATCGAGCGAGGCGTGGTCCGGCACGCTGAGATGCGCGTCGGTGCCATTGAGCGAAGCCGCGCCCGCGAGCCGCCCGCCCGCTGGCTGCCACGCGACCGTGCCGACGGTGCTGGCGGCGTTGCCCGAGCCGGAGCTGTCGGTGGCGGTGGTGCCGGCGCTTTCATCGAGCCGCAAATGCAGCGCGAGCGAGGCATCGGCTGCGTAGAACGGCGTGACATACACGGTGTGCTCGTCGGTGCCGGTGCCCGCGGCATTCGTCGCGGCGCAGCGCAGCACGTAGATGCCCGGCGCGGAAAAGGCGGCGTGCGTGATGGCCGTCGTGGCGCTGGAAAAAGTCACGCTGCCCGGCCCGCTGACCTGGCTCCATTGGATCGCCGCGCCGGTGCCACCGGTGAGCGTGGCGACGAGGCGCAGGCTCGCACCATTCGCGGCGTGCGAGGTGCCGTCGGCGGGCTCGGTGATGAGCACATCCGGCACGACGGCGGTGAGCGCGACGTTGTCGAAAGCAGCCTCACTCAGCTTCGTCTCATCGCCCGTCGAGAGGACGAGTCCGGCGAGCGAGTCCGTGTTCAGCGCGACCGTGCGCGGCACGTCCACGCGGCTCCAACTCACGCCATCCGCCGACCAGTAGGGCGTGAAGATATTGCCGCTCCGCGTGAGGCGCAGCCACGGCGCGGTGGGGACGGAGCCTATAGCCGTGCTCGTCGTGGTGCCGCCAGCTCCGGCGGTGGTGCGGCGGAAGAAATCAATCCGACCGTTGGTCGCGTTCCAGGTGAGGGCCACGGCGCGCGAGTTGGCCGCCGTGGTGTCGCGCACCATGAGCCCGGTCTTGATGAGGTCGGAGGTGACATCCACCCCGAGGATGCGCGCGGTGAGCGTGCCGTCGCCATTGAGCGGCTGGTGGATGAGATGACACTTGTCCGAGCTGCCGCTGATATTCGCGCCGGTGCCCTGGACGACGAATTTCTCCCCAAGCCTGCCGCTCGTGCCCGCCAGCGCGACGGCGCCCACGTCCTGCCCGGACCAAGGAGCGTCGAGCACCTGCGAGACGAAGAACGCGTCCGCGTAGCTCGTCTGCGCGCTGCTGCCGCGGAAGGCGAAGATCGTGGCGGTGGTCGCGGCAGCGCCGGTGGTGAAGTTCACCGTGCCCTGCGTCCAGGTGCTCGCGGTCACGGTGGACGACACCTGCGCTACGCCGTGATTCTTCACGCCGAAAACCAGCCCCGCGCCGCCATTCGTCGTCCAGCCGGTGAGGCGATAGGCTGTGCTCGGCGTGAGGCCGGCGATGGCTTGCTCCACGCCCGCCGACGAGCCGCTGGCGGGGATTTTCCAAGCGTAGTCTCCGCCGTAGCGCGTGCCGCTGCCGTCATTCGCGACCAATGCGCCACCGTAGGCGCTGGTCCACGCGTGGCTATCAGCGGTTTCGAGATGTCCATTCGTCACGCTCGCGTCGCGGCGGAGGAGGAAATCATCCACATACGCCACCGAGCCGGCGTTGTCCGAGCGGGCGCGCACTCTGGCGGAGCGATACGACGCGCCCGTGGTGAAAGGCACCGTGGCTTGCGCGTAGGCGTTTGTGGTCAGCGTCTGCCCGGTGGCCGCGAAGCCGTGATCCTCCACGCCGAGGAAGAGCGAAGGACTGGCGCTGCCCGCATTCCCCCACGCGGTCAATGTGTAGCCCGTGTCCGGCCTCAGCCCGCGGAGCCGCTGCGTCAGCGAGGCGCCTGCGGAGGTCAGCGGCGAGAGCTTGCCCGCTTGTGCATTCGTGCGGCCTCCGGTGGAGGACCACGTCGCTTTATTGACCGGCTCGAAAGGCGCGAGCCGCCCGCCGAAGTCATCGTTGGCGACCGTCTCCGCTGGTTGATAGAGCCGCACATAGTCCACCACCATCTTCGTCGTCGTGGTATCCAGCGAGCCGTAACCGCCGACCGGGATCGGTCCCGCCCAATCCACACTCGCGCTGTCTTCCACCTCGCTGCTCAGCCAGATATATTCGCTGCGGTTCGAGACCGGCGAGCTGGCGCTGTTGTCCACCGTCCAGCGCAGCACGCCATCGATGTAGAACTTCTGCTGCGTAGGCGTCCACTCCATGCCGTAGGTGTGATAGCCGCCGCCGAGGTCCAGATTGGGCGAAGTGTAGCCCGTGCTCTGGTGATCCACGTCGTAACCATTCCAGTGCAAGTTGCCGACGATCTTCGCGCTGATGTTAGTGCTGCTCGCGTCCACGGCACGGTGCTCGCAGATGTCGATCTCCGTGCCGGCGCGATTCGAGTCGGTGGAATAGATCGCGGGGTCGGCCATCGTGGGGCTTTGCAGCCAAAAGGCCGACCACATGCCCGGCGAAGTGTCGAAATTGATTCGCGCCTCGATATAGCCATACGAATAGAGAAATGTCGCCGCCGTGGTGACCATGCCCGTGTAGTGCGTGCTCCCGATGGTGAAGGTGGAGATGGTCAGGTTGCCGCCATCCACCTTCACCGCGCCCGGCGTATTGTAAGCCTGCCGCCGCAGCCCGGTGCCCTCGTGCCGCCACTTTTGCAGGTCGAGACCCTCGCCCTCAAACTCATCGCTGAACACCACCTGCCAGCCCGCCCCCGAGGGCGGAGCAGCCAGAGCCGCCACCGAGCAGACCAGCCACGCCAAGGCGAAACCAACGATACCGGCGTGATGACGCGCGAGTTTTGAGACGGTGGCTGAGGGCGGAGGGATCATGGAGACAGGCCAAGCTGCCGCGTCA
This sequence comes from Verrucomicrobiota bacterium, assembly GCA_009885995.1. Classification (GTDB taxonomy): domain Bacteria; phylum Verrucomicrobiota; class Verrucomicrobiia; order Chthoniobacterales; family Chthoniobacteraceae; genus VFJQ01. The sequence goes on along the minus strand of VFJQ01000124.1, from coordinate 7,092 downwards.
GCACGCGCGGCACAAGCTTGGCGCGGTGCGCGGCGAGCGACCCAATGAGAGCGGCCAGTCTCACGGAGTTTGGCTCACTGCGGCCACTCGCCGTTGACGATCGGCTTCAGTTCCAGCATCGCGGGATCGACGACCGCGTGCCGCACGCGCTGGCGCTTCCATGTGTAGGTGATGTGAACGAGCCCGTCGCTCGTCTGGATGATCGCCGGGTAGCTGTATTCGCCGGGCTTGCTTTCGAGCACGAGCGCAGCCTGCCACGTCGAGCCGTCTTTCGAGGCGGCGAGGTTGAGCGGCGTGCGTTTGCCGCCCCATTTGCCGGGCGTGCCGCCAATGTGGTTATAGACGATGAGGTGCGTTCCGTCGGCGAGCGTCACGGCGTCGGTGCCGGAGTTGTTGTTGGGCACGGTGCCGAGCGTCATCGGGCTCCAGGTCTTGCCGCCGTCGTCGGAGCGGACCTCGAAGAGGCGATCCTGCCGCGAACGCCCGAGCGCGAGCAGCTTCTCGCCGCCGAGGAAAAGGATGCTCGGCTGGATCGCCTGGATCGCCACGCCGTCGTTCACCGGGCCGATCTTCTGCCACGTCTTGCCGAGGTCGCTCGTGCGCTCGAAATGCACCGCCCACTTGCTCGGCTTCTCGTGCGTCTCGTTGCTCGTCGGGCAAAGGATGTCGCCGTTCGCGAGTTGCACGGGCTTGTTTTTGATCGGGCCGAGGAATCCCTCGGGCAGCTTGCGCGCGGCGCTCCACGACTTGCCGCCGTCGTCGCTGGTTTTGAACTCGCCCCACCACTCCTCGGGGTTCGGCCCCACTTTGTAGAAAAGCATCAGCGGCCCGGCCTTCGGCTGAAAGAGCACGGGATTCCAAGTCGGGTGCCGCGTGCCGTCGGGCTGCACGCCATTTGCGACCTCCACGCTCGTCGTCCACTTCCCCTCCACGAGGCGCGACACCCAGATGCACACATCCGGGTTCTTCTCGTGCGTCCCGCCGAACCACGCCGACACCAGGCCGCGCGGCGTCTCGACGATGGTCGTGGCGTGGAGCTGCGGGTAAGGACCGCTCTCGTAGATGAACTCGGATTTGAGCAGGCCCGGCTGATCGGCTGCGAACGCAGGCATGGCGAGGAGGGCGAAGACGAGGGGTTTCTTCATGCGATCAATTCCTTGATCACCTGTCCGCCGAATTGCGATAGCTGTTTGAAGCGACCGGCGTGGTAGTAGGTGAGCTTGTTGTCGTCGAGCCCGAGCAGGCGCAGCAGGGTGACGTGGAAGTCGCGGACGTGAGCTTTTCCTTCCACGGCCACCATTCCGAGGTCATCCGTCGCGCCGATGGTGTGGCCGGCGTTGCAGCCACCGCCAGCGAGCCACATCGTCATGGCGTTCGGATTGTGATCGCGGCCGTAGGCGGTGCCGCCGCGCACACCGTTGTCGGGCGTGCGGCCAAACTCGCCGCACCAGACGATGAGCGTGCTCTCGAGCAGCCCGCGCTGCTTGAGGTCGGCGATGAGGGCGGCGATGGGCTGGTCCACTCCGCGCACCAGATTGCCGTGCGCGCGCTCGATGTAGTCGTGGCTATCCCACGTGCCGTTGTAGAGTTGCACGAAGCGCACGCCTTTCTCGATGAGCTTCCGCGCGAGCAGGCACTTCCGGCCGAAGGCATCCGTCGCGTCCTGGCCGATGCCGTAGAGTTCCTTGGTCTTCGCGTCCTCCTTGGAAAGGTCGAGCGTCTCCGGCACCTGCATCTGCATGCGGAAGGCGAGTTCGTAGTTGTCCATCCGCGCTGCGAGTTCGTCGTGGCCGGGATGCTGCGCGGCGTGCGCGGTGTTGAGCTGTGCGATGAGATCGAGGTTCTTGCGCTGCCGTGCTTCGCTCACTCCGGCTGGCGGTGTGAGATCGAGAATGGGCGAGCCTTTCGCGCGCAGCGGCGTGCCTTGGAAACTCGCAGGCAGATAGCCATTGCTCCAGTTTGCCGCGCCGCCCTGAGGGTAGCTGATTTCCGGCAGCACGATGAAGCCGGGCAGATCCTGATTCACAGTGCCGAGTCCATAATTCACCCAAGCGCCGAGGCCAGGGTCGCCGCCGAAGCGGTTGCCGCAATTTATCTGATACATCGCGGTCGGATGATTCACGCTGTCCACTGTGCACCCGCGGAAGAAGCAAATCTCATCGGCGACCTTTGCGAGGTGCGTCCAGTTCTCCGCCATGTCCGCGCCGCTCTGCCCGTGCTTCGCAAAGGCGAACGGGCTCTTCACGTAGTAGCGCTTGCCGCTTTCCATCGCGGACTTCTGTTTGCCCTCACGCACGAACTCCTGAAGGTGCATCTTCGCGAGCAAGGGCTTCGGGTCGAACGTGTCGATGTGCGACGGCCCGCCTTCCATCATCAGGAAGATCACGTTCTTCGCCTTCGCCGGAAAATGGCCGGCGCGCGGCGCGAGCGGGTTCTTTTTCTCCTCCGCCGCGAGCAGCGAAGTGAACGCCAGGCTGCCGACGCTGGCGCCCAGGCTATAGAGAAATTCGCGGCGCGTCGGCGCGTGCAGCGCGCGGGATCCGGCGCAGGGAAAGAAGGGTGCGTTCATTTGTGGTGGGTTGGGACTTCTATTTCCAGAGAGGTTCGATTTGTTCGGCATTCCATTGATCCCAGAGGGACGACATTTGCTGCACACGAGCCGGTTCCGTGGCCGCGAGATTGGCGCTCTCGCGGATGTCGTGAGCGAGGTCGTAGAGCTGCCACTCGTTGCCATCCCGGATGAGTTTCCAATCGCCGCTGCGCAAAGCGTTCTTGTTGCCCACGCGCCAGCACAAGGTGCGGTCGGGCAACTCCGCTGTCTTACTGCTGAGCAGAGACAGGAGATCGATGCCATCGCGCTTGGCTTTGCCTGAATCAGCACCACCGACGTCCAACGCGGTCGCCGTCGCATCCATGGATACCACCGGAGCATCCACGACCCGCCTGCCGGCAATGTGATTTCTCCAAGAGACGATGAAGGGCACGCGGATGCCACCCTCCCATAATTCGCCTTTTCCGCCGCGCAACGGAGCGTTGCTCGACGTGAGTTCCTTCGTCGGCCCGCCATTGTCGCTGAGGAAAACGACGAAGGTGTTTTCTTCGACGCCGCTCTCGCGAAGCTGCGCGAGCACCTTGCCGACGCTGTCGTCGAGATGCGCGAGCATCGCGGCGAAAATGCGGCGCTGGATGTCTTCGATGTGTGCGAACTTCGCCATGTAAGCATCCGCGCCCTGCATCGGGCTATGGACGGCGTTGTAGGCGAGATAGAGAAACCACGGCTGCGTTTTGTGCCGCCCTATGAAGTCGCAGGCTTCGCGCGCGAAGGCGTCGGTGAGGTTCGCCTTTTCTTCGAACGGCTGGCTGCTGCGGAGCAGCGGATTGTCCGCGTCGTATTCGTGTTCGTTGGAGCCTAGATGCGTGCTCAACACGATGCGGCCATCGGGCGAAGTCCAGCGGCCCTTGCCACCATCCGGAAGCGTCTTGCGGCGCAGCCAAGTCGTCACGCCTGACCAGGGGGGCGGCACATAGAAATGCCCCTCATGGAGAAAGCCGAAAAACTCATCGAAGCCGCGCCGCTGTGGATGGAAAGGAGCGGTCCCGCCGAGGTGCCACTTGCCCACGAGGGCCGTCGCGTAGCCCACCTCGCGCAGTCGGTCGGCGATGGTCTTCTCCTCGACGGGCAAGCCGATACCCGGTGCCGCGTTCTTTGCGCCGATGGGATTGAACTCAAACCCGAAACGCGTCTGATACCGCCCCGTGAGCAGCGCCGCGCGCGAGGCCGCGCAGAACGGCGCCGTGACATACCCGCTCGTGAAACGCACACCACCTGCCGCGAGCGCATCGAGCTGCGGCGTCGGGATGTCCTTTCCGCCGTAGCAGCCCAAGTCACCATAGCCGAGGTCGTCGACGACGATAAAAAGAACGTTCGGCCGGCGCTCGGCGGCGGTGCCAGGCACCACGACGGCCAACAGAGCGCAGAGGATGGCCTGGCAAAGTCGTTTCGCGTCTCCGATTCGCTGCGCTGACTTTTCAAAAAGCGATTGGCCGACTTCAGGTTTGCGCGTCAGACCCGGGCCCGAACATTCAATAGACATAAGCGAACTCATTGGAATTCAGCAGCGCGAGGCAGACATCGGCGAGGGCGCGCGTGTGGGGTGGGAGTTCGGACGGTTGCAGATCGGGCACGAAGTCCACGTAGGCGTGCAGCTTTTCCTGGAAGGCAAATTTCTCGCCGGTGTTTTCCTCGACGGCCTCGCGGCGGACTTCGCGCGGCGGCTTCGGGGAGGCGGGCGCGGTGTCGCCGATCAGCGCGGTGATTTCACGCCAGTGGGTGAGGCAGCTTTGCAACTCCTCGGGGCGCGGCGCGCGGGAAAAGGTGAGCTGGAAACAGCGCGTGATCGCGTCCTCGTCGGTCTTCGTTTCCTTCACGGCGCGATTCGCGAGCGCCAGTGCGCGGGCGTGACTGCTCAGGCCGTTGAAGAGACTGAAGACTTGCGGCGTCACCGTGCTGGCCTCGCGTCGCTCGCAGGAAAAATCCGGTGCCGGTGCGTTGAAGACTTCCTGCATCGGATCGGTGAGACCGCGCAGCTTCAGCGCGTAGAGCGAGCGACGATGGCGCTGGGCGGGCAGTGGATTTGGCACCCACGCGGAGGCAAAGGTGCCCATGACCTGACGCGGCTGGAGCGCGGCCTCGAGGTTGATCTCCGGGCGATTCGGGATGCCGCCGAGGGTGGGGTTGAGTTCGCCGGTCGCGGCGAGCATGGCGTCGCGGAGTTCTTCGGCGGTGAGGCGGCGTGGATGAAAAATGGCGTAGCTGGTGCTAGTCGGATCTTTCTCGGCGAGCAGCTTGCGGTCGGGATGAGTGCTGCCGCGACGATAGACCTCGGAGTTCATGATAACCCGGTGCATCGCTTTGAAAGACCAGCCTTGCTCGACGAAGGTCGCCGCCAGCCAGTCGAGCAACTCGGGATGGGTGGGTTTCTTGCCGGTGCTGCCGAAGTTGTTCGGATTCCCCGCGATCGGCTGGTCGAAGTGCCAGAGCCACACACGGTTCACGATCGCGCGCGTGGTCAACGGATTCTCCGGGCTCGCCACCCATTCGGCAAAGGCCTTGCGCCGGCCTTCGATCGCCTCGGGAATCGTCGGCGGCTGCTGCCCGGCGACCACGCTCAGCACGCCGGGCTTCACCTTCGCTCCCGAGCCGAAGGGATCGCCGCCGGTGAGGATGCACGTCTCTTCGAGTTCGCCATCGGTCATGCGATCCTGCGGCATGCGGATCGGTTGATAGACCGAGCTGACCTGCGGCGTCCGTCCGTTATAGACCGAAAAAGCAAACGGCTCGTAGCGCTCCAGTTCCCACTTCAGCCGCTCCAGGCCTTTCCGCGCGACGCGTTCATTGCCGTAGTCCTCCGGCGCGAAGCCGACGAGCTTCGGCGGATACTGTTCTTCCGGAACGCCCCGCTTTTGCAGAGCCGCGCGCGCGGTTTCAAAGACACCGGTGAAGGTGCGCCCCTTCTTCATCTTGCCGCCCCCGCTCACAAACGTGCGTGCCGATTTCACCGCCGCATCCCAAGCCGTGCGGTCGAGCTTCTTCTCCGCAAACCATTGCTCCGCATTCGCGAGCATCTTCTCGTCGAGCACGGCCAGCGTCGCCATGTGCTCGGCGAAGCGCGCTTCGAGATACTTCTTCTCGGCAAATCCCGCGGCATTTTCCACCGGCAGGAATGGGGCGGCACGCTCGGAAAGCTGCGTCGTCGCAAAGACCGCCTGGATGGAATAGAAGTCGCGCGTCGGCACCGGATCGAACTTGTGATCGTGGCAGCGCGCGCATTGCAGCGAGTGCGCCATGAAGGTCTCGCCGACGCTGTTGGTCACGTCGTCGAGGAAACGCTGGCGCGCGACCTTCGCCACTTCCATCCCGGTCAGCTCCCATGGGCCCATGCGCAGAAAGCCGGTGGCCACGAGCTTCTCGGGATCGTTTGGCGCGATCTCATCGCCCGCGATCTGCTCGCGCACGAACTGGTCGTATGGCTTGTCCGCATTGAACGCCCGCACCACGTAATCGCGATAGCGCCACGCATTGCCGCGCTCGTAGTCATTGGCGAAGCCGCTGCTGTCCGCGTAACGCGTCACGTCGAGCCAGTGCTGCGCCATGCGTTCGCCGTAGTGCGGCGACGCGAGCAGACGCTCGACGACCGCGGCAAACGCCTCGGTGTCCGTCCGCGGGTCTTTCAGGAACGCCTCCACTTCCTCCGGCTTCGGCGGCAGGCCGATGAGATCGAACGTCGCGCGGCGAATGAGCGTCGCGCGATCCGCCGCCGGCGCAGGCGGAAGCCCGGCAGGCATCTTCGCGTTGATAAGGGCGTCGATGGGATTGCCGCTCGCCACCGGTGGCGTTGGCTTCGTCACCGGCTGATACGCCCACAGCCCGTCGGGTTTGTATTTGCGGTTCGTCCACTCCGGCGCGAGGCCGCCACTGGTCTTCATCGGCCGACCGTCTTCCGCCGCCCACTTTTCCGCGTTGGCCTTCGCGATGGCCTGCACTTGCGCTTCGTCCGGCCACGGCGCGCCGCCCGCGATCCATTCTTTGATCCAGGCGATCTGTTCCGCGTAGAGCTTGTCCGCCTCCTTCGGCGGCATCGGCTCCCACTCATCTTCATGCGCCCGCGTGACGGCGAGATAGAGCGGGCTCTTCTCCGGCAGCCCCGCAACGAAGCCCGGCTCCTCACTCTCTCCACCTTTCAACGTGGCCGCGCGGGTGCGCATATCCAGCCCGCCCTTGATCTTCTTCTCATCGTCACCATGACACGCGAGACACTTCTCATGAAACAACGGCGCGATGCGGCGCACAAACAGCGCCTCCGAATCCTCAGCATGGAGATGGGGGACCGCCAGCAGAGCAAGCAGGGCAACTCTGCCAGTCATGAAACGAGGGAGATCACGGTGATGTTGCATCGGATTGATGGGTCGGCTCAGCGGTTCTTGAGGTGCTGCGCAAAGAACAAATCGCAGGCGGCCACGCAGGTGTCGAACGATGTCTGCTGGCCGAGGAAGGCGTGCGGAGCCTGTGGGATGCTCGTGAAGCCGGTGGGG
>VFJQ01000059.1 GCA_009885995.1 Verrucomicrobiota bacterium | reverse complement strand
GGATGCGCACGCGCAACGCGTCGAAGAAGACCAGCGGATACATCTTCTCGAGCGGGCGGTTCTGCCACTCGCTCACCTCGGCATGGACTGCATCGGTCACGCTGCTGATAAAATCGGGGCTCACCTCGATGCGGTATTGCTCCTCGAGCATCGCCTGGATTTGATTCGCTGCGCTCACCCCTGCGGGGCAGCCTGCGGCTGTCTATCTCCGCTGCGCTCCGGTTCGCGCACGCTCAGCCTACGCGCATACAGGGCGATGATCTTCGCATCGAAGCCGGGCAGCTGCTTCTGCCACTTGGGCACCAGCAGCGGCTCAAAGCTGCTCTGGCGATCCCGCGGCACGGCGATCTCCAGTTGCCCGGAGTCGCCCAGCACGGTCTTCTGGCTGAACCCATTGCGGCAGTTGGCGGCCTCCTGCGGGCCCCCCTCGGGTGCGCCGCACTCTGGGTCTGTGGGGCTGCGCCCCTTCTTGAGGTGATGGGTCAACTCGGCTCCCAGCGCCCGCTCCACCAACGCTTTGGTCAACGCCGCCAGCAGTCCATCCGCCCCAAGGATCGCTTCGGGCGAATGCCCATGCTGGGCAAGCAGCGCATCGAGCGCCTCCACGTTGATCACTCCATCTCTGCTCTTCTTTTTACTCATGACTTCAGGTTCTTCGGTTGGCCCCTCCACACAAACTTTCCGACACGCCGGAGCGTGCGATCGGCACGCACGGCGCTCGTTTCCACCGCGTCAGGACCGGGACGGGTAAAACAACTGATGCGTTGGGGTTTTGAACTCGTTGGCTATGGTCGGCGTTTCGAAAAACCGCCGCTGTGCTACATGCCGCGTCCGGCCGTGCTCCGCTGCCGCCTGCCGCGCTCGCCCTCGAGTGAGCAGATCGAGCCCGCTCCCGGCGGGCTGGGACCAGCCGTCACCGACCTCTTTCACATGAATCCATCCACCGAAGCAAAACCACTCAACGCCAACGAAGGCATCAAGCTCGCGTCGCAACATCTGCGCGGCTCGATCGCGCAAGACCTCGCCGATGCGTCCACCGGTGCGATCTCGGATGACAACGGCCAGCTCACGAAGTTTCACGGGCTCTACTTGCAGGACGATCGCGACCTTCGTAACGCGCTGAAGAAGGTGGGGAAGGAGAAGGCGTTTTCCTTCATGCTCCGCGTGCGGCTGCCCGGCGGGCGCGCGACGCCGCAGCAGTGGCTCGTGCTCGATCAGCTCGCCGGTGAGATTTCCTCGCCGTCGCTGCGGCTCACCACGCGGCAGACGTTCCAGTTTCACGGCATCCTGAAGGGCAACGTGAAGCCGCTCGTCCAGCGGATGCACCGCGTGCTGCTCGACTCCATCGCCGCGTGCGGCGACGTGAACCGCAACGTGATGGCGCCGCCGAACCCCGAGTGCAGCGCGGTGCTTCAGCAGGTGTATGAGCACGCGCGGGCGTGGAGCGATTACGCGCTGCCGAAGACGCGCGCGTATCACGAGATCTGGCTCGACGAGGAACTCGTCGCCGGCGGCGAGTCCGAGCCGATGTATGGCGCGACGTATCTGCCGCGGAAGTTCAAGACCGCCTTCGCGCTGCCGCCGTCGAACGACGTGGATGTCTTTTCGCAGGATCTCGGCTTCATCGCGATCGTCGAGGGCGGCCAGCTCGCGGGCTACAACGTGACCGTCGGCGGCGGGCTCGGCATGAGCCACGGCAATGCGGAGACCTTCCCGCGGATCGCCGATGTGCTCGGCTTCATCCCGGCGGATAAAGTGAACGCGATCGGCGAAGCGGTGCTCACCACCCAGCGCGATCACGGCGACCGGACCAACCGCAAGCACGCGCGGCTCAAATACACGATCGAGGATCGCGGTGTGGAGTGGTTCAAGGCCGAGGTCGAGCGCCGCTCGGGCGTGACCTTCGCGCCGGCGCGTGCGTTCGACTTCACCACGATCCAGGACCCGCACGGCTGGCACGAATGCGCGGACGGCACGTGGTTCTACGGGCTGCACATCCTCAGCGGACGGATCAAGGACTTGCCCGGCTGGCCGATGAAGACCGCGCTGCGCGAGATCGCGGCGATTCACACCGGCGACTTCCGTCTTACTCCGTCGCAGAATCTCACCATCTCCGGCTTGTCCGCGGAGCAGAAGCCCGCGATCGACGCCATCCTCGCGAAGCATGGCCTGACGCAGGAAAACAACCGCTCACGCCTGCGGCTGAACTCGCTCTCGTGCGTCGCGCTGCCGACCTGCGGCCTCGCCCTCGCCGAGAGCGAGCGCATCCTCGCCGACCTGCTCGCGAAGTTCGATGTCGTGCTCGACGAAGCCGGCCTGCGCGACGACGCGATCAGCCTGCGTGTCACCGGTTGCCCGAATGGCTGCGCGCGCCCGTATCTCGCCGAGATCGGTCTAGTGGGCCGCGCGCCGAACAAATACGCGCTCTACCTCGGTGCCAGCTACAACGGCACGCGCCTCAACCGCCTCTTCGCCCCGAGCGTGACGCTCGACGACGCCGTCGCGCGCCTCACGCCGATCATCAAGCGCTACGCCGTCGAGCGCGAGGAAGGCGAAGGCTTCGGTGACTTCTGCGACCGCGTGATCCTGCCCGCGGATGCGACGTTTCACAGCGTCGGCAGCATCGCGGAGGCAGCCCCGGTCTCGTAGGTCCGCCCGCGCTTACGCGAGGATCTCTTTGATCACGTGCCCGTGAACGTCCGTTAGTCGGAAGTCGCGACCGCCGTAGCGATAGGTGAGCCGTTCGTGATCGACGCCGAGCAGGTGCAGCACGGTGGCCCAGAGGTCGTAAATCTCGAGCCTGTTCTCGACGGCGTAGTAGCCGAGTTCGTCCGTCGCGCCGTAGGTCGTGCCGCCGCGCACCGCACCGCCGGCGAGGAAGAGCGAGAAGCCGAACGGATTGTGATCGCGCCCGTCGCTGCCTTGCGAGAACGGCGTCCGGCCGAACTCGCCGGAGAAGATGATGAGCGTCGAATCCCACAGGCCGCGCGTCTTGAGATCGGTGATGAGCGCGGCGAGGCCTTGGTCCACCTGCTCCGCCATGATGCCGTGGCCTTCCTTGATTTTGCCGTGCTGATCCCACGGATTCGCTCCCTGCCCGGCGCCGATGTTTTGCGTCAGGCAGCTCAGTTCGACGAAGCGCACGCCGCGTTCGATGAGCCGCCGCGCGACGAGGCACTGCTTTCCGTAGGAGGCTTTCTGCGCGTGGCTGGAGTCGAGGCCGTAGAGCTTCCTCGTTGCTTCACTTTCGCCCGAGATGTCGCATAGCTCCGGCACCGCGGCCTGCATTCGGTAAGCCGTCTCGTAGTTCCGGATCGCGGCCTCGACCTGCGGGTCGGGGGTCGCGGCGACGAAGCTGGTGTCGAGCTTGCGGATGAAATCGAGCCGCTGCCGTTGGAGCGCGTCCGCTTCCCGCGGCGCGATGTTTGGCATCGGCTCGGGGCCATCGACCTTGAGGATCGAAGCCTGATGCTGCGCCGGCAAATACCCGCTGCTGAACAAGCCCACGCCGCCATGCGGCACCGTCGCATCGCCGCTCTGCAGCACGACGAACCCCGGAAGGTTATCGTTCATCGAGCCGAGCCCGTAGCTGGCCCACGCGCCCGCGCTCGGGTGCCCGCTGAACGCGAGGCCGGTGTGAAAAAAGTAGTTCCCCTGCGCGTGCTCGTTCACCCTCGAAGTCATCGAGCGAATGATCGCGAGGTCATCGACCATCTCCGCGAGCCGGGGAAAAAGATTCGTGCAAACGACGCCGCTCTTGCCGCGCGCCTTCGCCTCCCACGGCGAGGCCATGATGTTGCCATTGTTGTTAAACATCGTCGGCTTCACCGGCACGGGCATCGGCTGGTCGTGGCGCTTCGCGAGTTCCGGCTTCGGATCCCACGAGTCCACGTGCGACACGCCGCCGCTCATGTAGGCGAAGATGACCTGCTTCACCTTCGGCGCGAAGTGCGGGCCGGGAGCTTTCTCGATGGCTGCGCGCGCTTCGCGGGCGAAGAGCGATTGCAGCGCGAGTGAGCCGAAGCCGAGCGAGCAGGTGCCCAGCATGGCGCGGCGGGAGCAGTGGCGTGTGTTCATGGTCAGCGGAGGTAGATGAATTCCTTGGCGTTGATGAGTGAGTGCGCGAAGTCGCGCCAGAGGTCGCGGTCGCCGAGTATCGCTTCCGTCGAGAGTGAGCGGGTGCGGGCCAGGTCAGTCACGAAAGTGCGCGCAGCGGAAAGTTCGCTGCCGCTCGGGGGACGACCGAAAGCCGTCGTCATCAAACCGCCGATCAGCGTGTCGAGATCGACGCTGCTTTGCACCGCACGCTGAGCCCACTGGCCAGCGCAGTGGATCACGAATGGATCGTTGAGCAGCGTGAGCGATTGCGCGGGCACGTTCGTCTCATCGCGGCGGCCCGTCGTGGCGAAGGGTTTCGGGGAATCGAACGCGCCCAGGAAGGGACTGAGCGTGTTGCGGCGGATCGTGAGATAGACGCTGCGCCTGTGCTGATCGTCCGGCTTCGAGAGCGCGTTGTCGCCGGGCCCAAACATTGCGGCGTCCGTCTGGCCGGCGAGCGTGAGCAGCGTGTCGCGGATCGCTTCCGCCTCGAGCCGGCGGACTCGAGCGTGCGTGAGCAGATCGTTCGGTGCGTCGAGTTCCGCAGCCTTCGCTGGGGGTTCGCTCGCGAGTGCGAATGCGCGTGTGGTGACCAGGAAGCGGACCAGCTTCTTCGTGGACCAGGCGAATCCACCTTCCGCTTCCGGCGCGGCGAAACGCGTCGCGAGGGTGTCGAGCAGTTCGGGATGGGTCGGTGGCTGGCCCATGCGGCCGAAGTTGTCCGGCGTGCCGGCGAGTCCGCGCCCGAAGATCCAGTGCCACACCCGATTCACCATCACGCGAGCGGTGAGCGGATTGCGCGGATCGGTGATCGCGCGCGCCAACTCCAGCCGCCCGCTGCGCGACGTATCGGACTGCGCAAACGGCGCGGCATCGACCACAGACAGGTAACCGCGCGGGACGAGATCGCCCGGCTTGAGGTGATCGCCCCGCGGCAGGAGCGGCGCGTCTTCGTGGTCGCTCTCCAGCGCACCGGGGACGCGACGTGGCTCCGGGATCGCAGCCTCGAGCTTGCGATACTCCGCGAGCAACGGCGCCGCGGCTCGCGTCGGCAGCAGATCAGCGCGGATGAGTGCGTGGAGGAAGGTCCGGTCGCTTTCGCGCAGTTCATCGCGGGTCCACGAGCCGATCGCCTCGACGGCACGGGCGGTGAGCGCTTCGGCGCTAATCGCCAGTTCCGGTGCGGCGTCCGTCGGCGGGTTGCTCTCGTCGTGGAAGACCACGGCATCGACGGCGAACCACGATGCCTCATCCTTCGCGCCGCCCTTCTTGTCATAGCGCCGCGTGAGATCCTCGCGCGTCGCGATCTCCAGATACGCCCACGAGCCGCGCCGATACTTGGAATCGAGCCGCACCCAACCGGGCTCGGCCTTGTCGAGGACCGCGCGAGGGTAGATCGGATTGCTCGGCAGTGGGTAGCCATCGACGATCACGCGGACCTGCGCCCCACCGCCACCCGCGCCATGGACGCTGATGAAGTCGCTATCGATCTTGAAGCGCGGCGATTGCAGGATGCCGCTGTGTTTGCGCGACAGCGCGTGGGTGTGGAAGCCGGCGGGCAGCAGCGCATCGAGCAAGCGATCACTGGTCGGCAGGACGCTGAAGCTGCCCGCGCGGAATGGCTGCGCCGGCAGCCCGGAGCCGTGGCGGAACCACTGCGCGGAGTCCTTCGGGTCGGCGAGATTCCACGCGAGCTTTGGTGCTGCTGCGGGCGTGGCGGGCTTGCCTCCGGCGATGACGTGGAGTGGATGCGCGGCATTCGCTTTCGCGGCTTCGATCGCGGTCCGCCACGCGGTGGGGACGACATGATCGAGCGCAGCAAGCTCGCGACGGACGGCGGCGAGCTGCGCGTCGAGGGCTTTGCGTTGAGTGCGCTCGTCCGCATTGAGCGCCGCGGTGATTTCCGCTGGTGTGGCGAGGCCGGCGTCCGGGCCGGCGGCAAAAGACGCGGCGATCTGCGTGGGGTCGAGTGCGCGGTCGTAGAGGCGCGCTTCGTCGATCTCGCCGGCGAAGAGTTTACCTTTCGCCGGCGGCGAGTGGCGCAGGCCGAGGAGCACGCGCGCGTCGGCTGCGGTGAAGACGGCGACGTCTTCGTCCTTCGGTGTGAAGGATTCACCGTAGGGCTTGCCGTTGCGGAAGCAGGCGATGCTCCGATCGGCGCGCCACACGCCGACGAGATGCACCAACTCACCCGGCGAAGCGGTTTCATCCGGCGCATCGAGGAGAGTGCTGCGGCGGAAATTGTTGCTGCCGATCACCCAGCGGCGGGCGGCTTTCTCGGCAAAGACGAGCGAGTCGAAGACCGAGCCCCGCTTGTCTTCGACTGTGAGCACTCCGCCGCCGCGCTGATCGAGATTTGCAGGCGCGGCCCAGGCTTCGAGCGTCTTTTCGCGCAAGTCGCGAGCGAGCGGCGCGGTGCGCATTTGCGCGTCGGATCCGTCGAGGACGAGGCGGCCTTTGCGGACGACAGCGGTGCCGAGCAACTCGCCATCGAGCTTTCCGAATGCATCGCGCGCATCGCTCTCGAACGACCAGCGCGCGGCCGGCGCGACGGGCAGCGCGGCCTTGCCGGCGCCGAGCAGCTTTTCGCGACCGCGTGCATCGAGATCGCCGATCTGCTTCTCGATCTCGCTGATGCGCTGCGTGAGTTGCTGCTGCTGCGAGCGGCTCGCGTCGATGGAGCGCAGGCGCTCGGGAAAGCGCGCGGCTTCCTCCCGCCACGCGGTGGCAAGTCGCGCCTTCAGCTTCGCTTTGAGCGCGGTGAGCGCGGCGTCGTGCTGCTTGAGCAGGGCAGGGTCGTCGATCGTGATCATCGCCGGGCGGGAGTTCGCGAAGACGCCCTGGAGCGCGTAGTAGTCGCGCTGGCTGATGGGGTCGAACTTGTGATCGTGACAGCGCGCGCACGACACGGTGAGCGACTGGAAGGCTTTCATCACCGTGTCGATCTGGCTATCAAGTGTCTTGATCTGCTCGTCGCGCGTATCGACGGGTTGGAAGCCGTGCTCGACGAGCCGCAGGTGCGCGACGCCGATGGCGGACTCATTGGCGTGGTCGTGGCGGCGCGGGTTTGGGAGCAGATCGCCGGCGAGGTGTTCGCGGATGAGTTGACCGAGTGGCACGTCGTCGTTGAACGCGCGGATGAGGTAGTCGCGATACATCCAGGCTTGCGGAATCTCCGGGTCGCCTTCGCTGCCGTGCGTCTCGGCGAAGCGGACGAGATCCATCCAGTGCCGCGCCCAGTGTTCGCCGAAGCGTGGACTCGCGAGCAGGCGATCGGTGGCGGCTTCGACCGGGAGGTCGAGCAGATCGGGCGTCGGCGGGAGGCCGGTCAGCGCGTAGCTAAGGCGGCGGGAAAGCGTGCGCGGATCGGCGTCGTGCGCCGGCGCCAGGCCGCGGGCTTCCATCGCAGCGAGGAGGAAACGATCGACGGGGTGCGAAGACCACGCGGCGTTCTTCACGGCGGGCGGCTCGGTCTTTCGCACGGGCTGGAAGCACCACCATTTCTTCCACTCGTTGAACTTCGGCTCCCACGCCGCGGCGGAGGCTTCGGCGGCGGTGGGCGGGTGATCGCGTGGGTCGGGTGCGCCGAGTGTGATCCAGCGCTCGAAGTCGGCGATGAGCGCGTCGTCGAGCTTCGGCGCCTTCGACGGCATCTTCATGTCGGAGTCGAGATGCTTGATGCTGGTGAGCAGCAGGCTGTCGGCGGGTTTTCCCGGCACAACCGCTGCGCCGGAGTCGCCGCCGGTGCGCAGCGCATCGCGCGAATCGACGCGCAGGGCGCCCTTTTGCTTTTCCCCACCGTGGCACTCGACGCAGTGCGCGAGCAGCGCGGGGCGGATCCGCTTCTCAAACAACTCCAGACCTTCCGGCGCGTCGGCGGCGAGCGCGTGCGACGCTGCGGCCAGCAGCGCGATGAGGTCGCGGCGCAGTTTCATTGCTGAAAGCGGTGCGCAGCGTCGTCCGCGGCGGCGATGATGACCTTGCCGTATTCGGCGAACTTGCTCTCCGGGATGCGTGCGGCGGGGCCGGCGATGGTGATCGCGGCGATGGCGCGGCCGTGGCGATCGAGCAGCGGCGCGGCGACGCAGTGGACGCCCTCGAAGTGCTCGTCGCGATCGACGGCGTAGCCGGCGGCGCGGATGCGTTCGAGCTCTGCGAGCAAGGCGCGACGGCTGGTGATCGTGTGCGCGGTGTGCCGCTCGAAGCGGATCTGCGCGAGCGCGGCGTCGAGTTCGTCGCCGGGGAGAAAGGCGAGCATGGCCTTGCCCGGCGCGCAGCAATAGACCGGCGGGCGCGAGCCGAGATCGACGATGTATTTGAACGGGTGCAGCGCGGGGAGTTGCTCGATGACGACGCAGAAAGCCTCGGTGCGGCAGCAGAGCTGGGTGGTCTCGCCGGTGGCATGCAGCACGCGTCGCATCGGGTCGAGCGCACACTCGACGAGGCTGCGCGAGCCGGAGTGCGGCTGCCCGAGGAGGAGCAGCTTTTGCGTTACGGCGAAGCGTTTGGTCTTCTCGTTGCGGTGCAGGTAGCCGAGTTCCTCGAGCGCGCCGGCGAGGCGGAAGACGGATGTGGGCGAGAGTGCGAGGGCGCCGCCCAGCTCGGAGAGCGTCGCTCCCGCGGGCTCGGCGGCGAGGTGTTCGAGCAGCGCGAGGCCGCGCTGGAGCGCGGGGACTTGCAGCGAGACATCGGCGGTCTCTGCGCGTGGGCGCGGGGCGGAGTGGGAGAGGGATTTCATATGCGAAATGGTTGCGGCATATGAAATCCGGCGCTGCCGGGGTTTCTTAGAGGGGCAGCTTGGCGCCGAGCAGATCGAGCACGGCGGCGCTCATGGCGGCGACGCCGGTCTTGATCGTCGGCTCGCGCTCGGGGGCGAAGAACGGCGAGTGCAGCGAGGGCAGCGGCTCGTCGCGTTTCTTCGCGTCATCGATCTTCCGCGGATCGACGGCGCCGAGGGAGAACATGCAGATCGGCACCTTGTGCTCGGTGCGGCCGTAACGGCTAAAGTCTTCGCCGCCCATCGTGGGCTGCCGCTCGCGCACGCGCTCGGCACCGAAGAGCCCGGTGAAAACACCGACGAGCCGGTGCGTGAGCGTCGGGTCGTTCACGACGACGGGCGTGTAGAGCTCGGCTTCCTTGATCTCGGGCATGAGGCCCTCGGGAAGCCCCGCGGAGATCGCCTGGCCGCGCGCGATGCGCTTGATCGCCGCGAGCGTTTTCTGCCGCACCTCGTCGGTGAAGGTGCGCACGGTGAGCTGCAAGCGGACGGCGTCGGGGATGATGTTGTGCTTCGTGCCGCCGTGGATGGAGCCGACGGTGACGACGACTGGCTCGAGCGGGTGCGTTTCGCGGCTGTCGATGGTTTGCAGAGCGAGGATGATCTGCGCGGCGAGGACGATCGGATCCTTCGTGCTGTGTGGCTGCGCGCCGTGGCCGCCGATGCCGTGGACGAGCATGTCGAGGCTGTCCACGTTCGCGCTCTGCGGGCCGGCGCGGTAGCCGATGACGCCGGCGGGCAGCTCGGAGTTCACGTGCAGCGCGAGCGCGTAGTCTGGCACGGGGAATCGCGTGTAGAGGCCGTCCTTGAGCATCGGATCGGAGCCGCCGCCGACTTCCTCCGCAGGCTGCGCGATGAAGACGAGCGTGCCTTTCCAGCGGTCGCGCAGCTTCGTGAGCACGCGCGCGGTGCCGACCCAGCACGTCATGTGAATGTCGTGGCCGCAGGCGTGCATCACGGGCACGCCCAGACCACTTGCGTCCTTCACGGTTACCTTGCTGGCGTAAGGCACGCCGGTCATCTCGCGCACGGGCAGCGCGTCCATGTCCGCGCGGACGAGGATCGTGGGACCAGCACCGTTCTTGAGCACGGCGACGACGCCGTGACCCCCGACTTTCTCCGTCACTTCCCAGCCGAGCGCGCGCGCTTCCGTGGCCATGCGCGCGGCGGATTTCTCCTCGTGAAAGGAGAGCTCCGGTGCGGCGTGCAGCTCGCGATAGAGCGCGTCGAGCGAGGCGTATTCGGCTTCGACGCGTTCATCGATCGCAGGCGGAGTCGCGGCGAACGCGGTGGCGGCTAGGGCGAGCGGGAGGAGGGAGCGGTGCATGGCGCCCGGTTTCCTACTCGAAGCGTGCGGCGCGACGCAACGCGTTACGGGATGGAAGTCACGACGATCGCCGATCCACCGCCGACGAACTCCGCACGCCACACCACCAGCGCGGCTTGATTGAAAGCGCGCGTGACACCCGTGCTGCCGCGCACGGCGTTGAGCACCGTGAAGCGCTTGAGCGTCTCGTCGCCGACGGGATCACCTTCGCGGAAGAACAGCACGAGATCGCCGTCGGTATCCAGCGCCCACACGCCGGCGTCGTTCGACGGTTTCACGCCGGTGCCGCTGAGCGTGGCGTGGAAAATCGGGCCGGTGTCGCCGGCGGGCAGCGCGAGCGAGATGAAGCTCTTCCACCGGACGCCGACCGGCGTGCCCGCAGCCTGATCGCCCTCACGCGCGACGCTGCGCAGCGCGCCGCCCTCGGGCTGGTAGAAGAGCGCGAGATCGTTCGTGCGTTTCACGCCGGTGCCTTTGAGCAGGGCGGGGAAGGCGATCGATTCTTCGCCCGGCGCGAGCACCGGATCGAGGAAGCTCCGAAACGCCAGCGGCGCGAGATCGGCTGCCGGGCTCGACTCGCGTGCGATCGGATCGAACATCGTGCCGGTCCCGACGAAGACGCCGCGCGTGTCGGTAGCCGTCACACCACCCACGTTTTCGTTGAGCGTGGCTTGGAAAGTCGCGTGGATCATGTCGCTCGCGATCGGTCCGAACGTCTTGAAGGTCGCGTCCGGCAGCAGCGTGCCGCCGGTCTTGTCGCCCGTCGCGCGGAGGATCGTCAGCGCTCCGCCGGTGCTATTCACGAGCGCTTGCGTGCGGTTGGCGAGCAGCGCGTGGAAGCTCGTCGTGCCGGGATTGTGCGCGCGGTTTTGCCCCGGCGAGCCGGCCACCACGCTGAGTAGCTTGAACGCCTTCACCGAGCTCGTGCCGAGCGGAGCGCCCTCGCGTGCGACGGGCTGCGGTCCCTGGCCGTTGTTTGTGATGCGGAAGGTCGCGTCGTCATTTGTGGTGCGCACCGCGGGCGAACCGCCGGCGAGTGTGCAGGCGAAGAGCAGTTCGCCGCCGACGAGGGAGATTTGCCGGATGCTCTTGATGCGCGGCGCGCCGGGTAGCGTCAGGCTCGGGCCCTCGCGCACCGCGATCTCGATCGCGCCGGTGAAGGCATTGGTCGCCACGACGGAGTTGGTGCTCGTCGTCACGCCGGTGCCGGCGATCGTGGCGAGGAAGGCGACGTGTCCATCGGCATCGAGCACCGGGTCAGTGAGCGTCTTGAACGTCGCGGGCGCCGCACCCGGCGCCGGGTCGCCCGTCTTCACCACGAGCGCGACTGGGTCGCCGACGAAGATGCCCGCGCCGGAAGTCGTTGGGCTCGTCCACTTCGCGAGGAAGGCGATCTCGCCGGCGTCATTGATCGCCGGCACGCCGAAGCTCGTGAACGTCGCCCCCATGGGCGCTCCGCCGGGCGAGCCCGCTCCCGGCACCAGCCCGCCGCTTGCGTGCTGCGGCGTGTGCGCGGGATCGGACGGGTAGCGTGTGATCGTGAAGCTCAGGCTGTCCTGATTCCCCGCCGCGTCGCGAGCGGTCAGCGTCACCAGCGTCGCGCCGAGCGGCAGCGCGCTGCCGGGAGCGGGTGCCTGCGTCACGCTGGTCACGCCCACGATGTCCGTGGTGATCGCCTGCGCCGTGAAATCGGCGAGCGTGGTCACGTTCGTCGTGCGTGAGCGGAAGTTGCCCGAGATCGTCGGCGCGGTCGTGTCCTGCACGGTCACGGTGAAGCTGCCCATCGCGACATTGGTCGCCGCGTCGGTGGAGGTGACATTCACCGTCGTCTGCCCGACCGGGAAGGTGCTCCCGCTCGCGGGCGTGGCTTGCACGGTTGGCGTGCTCACTGGATCGCTGGTCGTCACGTTGAACGTCACGACTGCGCCGGTCGGGCCGGTCGCTTCGACCGTGATCGGCTGCGGCAGCGTGAGCGCGGGTGCGGTCGTATCCTGCACGGTCACGGTGAAGCTCGCGGTGCCGGTATTGTTCGCCGCATCCTTTGCGGTGGCGGTCACGGTCGTTATCCCGAGCGGGAAGACCGAGCCGCTGGCTTGCGAAT
>VFJQ01000119.1 GCA_009885995.1 Verrucomicrobiota bacterium | reverse complement strand
GCGACTTTGCGCAGGGAAAAGGTGGGGTCGTTCTCCGCGAGCGCCAGGCGTTTGGTCCGCAGGACTTCACCGAAATCGAGGTCGTCTTTCATGGTGTGTAGTTAATGCTACACACTTGCCGGTCGATCAAGGAGCTTTTCCTATCCACTTGTCGCCGCACCTGCGGGCTGGTTCCCCTCCGATTACTCCATCCCTGGCGGATCGAGCAAACGCCGTGGAAGGTCGCGCGCTCCGGGCACCACGCGGAACGCCACCAGTTCCTCGCCGGAAATGCGGTAATAGATCAGGTGCCGCTCGAACGGCTTCTCCACGAGGCGGAATCGCAAGTCCGCGAGTTGCGGCTCGGGGTAGTGGCACGGCGAACCGAGATGCGGATGCTGTGCGAGAAACTCCAGCGTCGCCTCGACGGCGTGCGCGTAGTCGAGGGCCAATGCTTCATCCCGCTGCCGGGCATACCAGCGAGCCTGTGTGCCACATCGGCCGGGAAGTCGTCGGTATAGACGACGCGCAAGGTCACGCGCCGCGCTCTTCCGCGATCACGCGCTGGGCCAGTTCCACGAATTCGCCTTTCCGATACGGGCGCGTGGACTTGTTCACGGCCGCGAGCAGAGAGGACTTGAGTTCCGCCTCGCCGGGGCCGGGCGGGCACTCTCGCACTGCCTCGGCGGGAAGTTGCTGCTCGATCAATTGGTTGACCACTTCATCCGGCGTCGCGTAACGACCGGTCTTTAACTGCGCCTGGACGATTTCCTCGGTTCGTTTGCTGAGCGTCACGGTCATGCGTGCATTTTCCGCGGCATCACGAATCAGTCAACGCGGCACTTCGACGATGCGCCACCAAGTCCTCACTTGGTGACGAGAAACAGAAAAGCTCACCACTCGCCATCGTGAATCTGGCAGGAGAGGTCGGAGACGCGCTTGGCGGACATGCGGCGGACCGAGCGCAGGAGTTCGGCGACCACGGTGGGGCGTTCGCGGATGATGGCGAGCAGATCGCCCGAGACCTTC
>VFJQ01000064.1 GCA_009885995.1 Verrucomicrobiota bacterium | reverse complement strand
GCGACTTTGCGCAGGGAAAAGGTGGGGTCGTTCTCCGCGAGCGCCAGGCGTTTGGTCCGCAGGACTTCACCGAAATCGAGGTCGTCTTTCATGGTGTGTAGTTAATGCTCCACACTTACCGGTCGATCAAGAAACTTTTTCATCCTCGTTGCCAAGTTGAGGACTTGGCAACGCAGCTATTTGCGCGGGCAAGCTTAGCTTAGTGCCGAGGGGCGCGACGGAATGGAGCAAATGTGGCGGCGCGTGAACCCGACCACCCCACACCGAGCAATGGAATTGCCCCGCGTAAGTGTATCACCAAGTCCTCAACTTGGTGACGAGGAAATCGAGAAGCTACGACCGGGCATCCCCGCTTGCCGCCGCACCTGCGCGGGTGCTACTCTCCCGCCATGAGCACGCTTGCTGAAATCGAAGACGCCATCGCGCAACTGCCGCCGACGCAGTGGATGGAAATCCGCCGCTGGATGGATGCGCATGCGCCGAAGGCGGCAACACCCGAAGCTCTCAAGGTGTTTCGGCAGTTGCAGGATGAGGTGAAGCTAACGGCGGAGGGTGCGGCGGCGTGGAAAGATGCGGTGGCGGATGCACGGCGGTAACGGCTCACCCGGACGCGCGCGGTGATTCATCTCGACACGAATTTCCTGATCGATGCGCTCCTGCCCGGCAGTGCGCAGGAGGCGCAACTGGTGGGCTGGCTGGGTTCGGGTGAGACGCTGGGGATCAGCGCGATCGCCTGGGGCGAATTCCTCTGCGGGCCGCTGTCGCCCACGGCAGAGGCGTTTGCACGACGCCTGTTCCCCGAGGCCGAAGCACTCGAACGCACCGATGCGGAGAAGGCGGCAGAACTTTTCAATCTCACGGGCCGTCGATCCAAGAGCTATACGGACTGCTGCATCGGTGCCGTCGCCATCCGGGCCCGAGCGCCGCTGGCGACCAGCAATCGGGACGATTTCGCGCCGATGGTTCCTTACGGATTGGTGCTCGCCTAAACCGCGCGCCCGGTGATCGCGCGGACGGGAAACAGAAAAGCTCACCAGTCGCCATCGCGAATCTGGCGGGAGAGGTCGGAGACGCGCCTGGCGGACAGGCGGCGGACCGAGCGCAGGAGTTCGGCGACCACGGTGGGGCGTTCGCGGATGATGGCGAGCAGATCGCCCGAGACCTTCCCGGCCAGCGCGAGCAGCGT
>VFJQ01000011.1 GCA_009885995.1 Verrucomicrobiota bacterium | reverse complement strand
CGCTGCTCATGCGCACCACGCTGGTCACGCTCATCTCGACCGGCGGTGCCTTCGGCCTCTTTGCCTGGGAACACAACGTCGCAGGCAGCAACCTCGAAGAAGCCCGCACGGCCGTCGTCAACGTGATCGTGATGGTCCAGACCTTCTACCTGCTCAACTGCCGCAGCCGGACGCGCTCGATGTTTGCCATCGGCCTTGTTCTCCAACCCCTGGCTGCTCGCCGGCATCGGCGCGACGTGGCTCGCGCAGCTCGCCTTCACCTACCTGCCCTTGATGAACCGCCTCTTCCACACCGCCCCCGTGCGGGCCGAAGCGTGGATCTACATCGGCGCCATCGGCGTCTTCACCTTCGCCGTGGTCGAGCTGGAAAAATGGCTGCGCTTCCGCGCGCCGCAGCCGGCAAAAACGCCATGGTCGAAACCGCCGTTTTCGACACGAAGCCCTACGACCGCGATTATCTCGCGCACGCTCCCGGCGCGGAGCACGTCGCGTGGCGCTTCCATGAATTCCGGCTCAGCGCCGAGACCGCGCCGGCGGCCAAAGGAGCGCAGGCCGTGTGCGTTTTCGTGAACGATCAGGCGGACCGTGCGTGCCTGGAAATCCTTGCCGCGCTCGGGGTGAAGCTCATCGCCCTGCGCTGCGCCGGCTTCAACAACGTGGACATGCCCGCCGCGAAGTCGCTCGGCCTCGCCGTGGTGCGCGTGCCGGCCTACTCGCCGCACGCCGTGGCGGAGCACGCCGTCGCGCTGCTGCACACGCTCAACCGCAAAATCCATCGCGCCTTCAACCGCGTGCGCGAGCTGAACTTTTCGCTCAGCGGCCTGGTCGGCTTCGATCTTCACGGGAAAACGATCGGCATCGTCGGCACTGGAAAAATCGGACGCATCGCAGCGCAGATTTTCCGCGGCTTCGTGTGCGAGGTGCTGGCCCACGATCCGTTCCCCGTGCTTGATTGGGCGGCCACGCACGGCGTCCGCTATGTGGATCTCGACGCGCTGCTGGCGGCGAGCGACGTCATCTCGCTGCACGTCCCGCTGTTGCCGGAGACGCGGCAATTGCTCAGCGGGCAGACGCTCGCGCGGATGAAGCCCGGCGTGTTCATCGTCAACACGAGCCGCGGCAAGCTCATCGACACCGGCGCGCTCATCGCGGCGCTCAAAACCGGATACGTCGGCGGCGTGGCACTGGACGTTTATGAGGAAGAGGAAGGCATCTTTTTTGAAGACCTCTCCGGCCAGGTGCTACAAGACGACGAGCTGTCGCTGCTGCTCAATTTTCCCAACGTGCTCATCACCGCGCACCAGGCATTCCTCACCCGCGAGGCACTCAGCGAAATCGCCCGCGTCACGACGGCGAACATTCTCCAACTCGAAACCGGCGGGCCATTCCTCGCCGGGACCACGCTATGAAATCGCGCCGCAAATCGAACCCCAGCCCCGCGTCAGCGACACCGGCCTAAAATGGAGTGGATCGACTGGCTCTTACACGGCGGGCGGTATTTGGCCGCCGCGCTCACGCTTTCGACCGCGCTGCTGGCTTCGGGCCACGCGGTCACCCGACCGAGGCACCGATCCGCCGCGAGGCGTATGAGCTTTTCCTTAAGCTCCGCCGCAAGGGGGCGGTCGCGCGCGAACTCAACAAGCGCGGCTTCCGCACTCGGCAAGGCAGGCTATGGCTCGACTCTTACGTGACGCGCATCCTTGAGGACACCAGCGCCAAGGGCACCTACCTGCACAACCGCACCAAGCGGGTCGGTAACTGGAAAGCCGAGCCAAAACCCGAAAGCGAATGGGGCATCGTTGAGGTTGAACCGATTGTTTCGGAAGCAGTCTGGAATGAGGTCAACCGGATCGTCGAGGAACAGCGCAAGGCGACGGTGCGCCCCGGCAGGCGCCCGAAGCACATCTTTGCCGGCAAACTCCGGTGCAAGTGCGGTCGGTCGATGTATGTCCTGAGCAATACGCCGAAGTATTTCTGCGAAGGCTGCCGCACCCGTATCCCGATCATGAATTTGGAAGCCATCTTCCTTGACCAGTTGAAAGGCTTTTTCGCCGACCCCGAGCGAATCGCCGGGCACATTCGGAAAGCCAACGAAGCCGTTGCCGAAAAGGGCCGCTTTCTCGAAACAAACCAAACCGAGGCCGCGAAAGTCAAAGAGCAGATGCAACGCACGCACCAGCTCTATCTCGACAAAGCGCTCGACGTGGATGGATTCAAGGAACTCTACGGCCCGCAGCAGGAGCGCCTCCGCCAGCTACAGGATGACCACCTTCGCATCCTGTCCGATCTTGACCTCTGCGGGGTCAACAGCCTCTCAACCGAGACGGTCGTCAGTGAAGCCCTTGACCTACAACGGCGCTGACCCAACCTCGAATCCGAGGAGAAGCGCCGTGTGGTGGAGAGCATTGTGGAGTCCATCGTGGTGGACAAAGACGCTCAAGAAATCGAGCTAGGAGCCTGTCGGACTGAGCTTGTGGCGTTGGTGCCAAGGGTTTCGCGTGGTGCCGCGTGGATTACGGGGCTTCTGCATGATTCCTGCATGACGAACGGAATCTCATTCAAGCTACTCAGACGGATACACGTCGTTCAGACATCAGATGGGACAGATTCTTGTAACCTTTCCAGGTTCCTGCGGAGTGTAGTTGTTGCATGCCAGAATCCGCCGATACCACCCGCCCTGCTCCCGACGCCGCCTTTGTGCGGGCGTTGACGGAGTCGCAGACTGCGCTGCGCGCCTATTGCGAGGCGGCGCTGGGACATTGCGAGGAGGCGAAGGACGCTTGGCAGAGGGCGAATATCGTCCTCTGGCAAAAGGCGGGCGAATGGGATGCGCAGACGAGGTTTCTGCCGTGGGCGCTGGCGGTGGCGCGTTTTGAAGTGCTCGCCGTCGTCCGTAACCGGCAACGGGAGCGGCTGATGTTCGATGACGACGTGGCGCTCATGATGGCCGACGCCTCGCTGAACCACGCCGAGACGCACGACATCCGCAGTGAGGCGCTGGCGCGGTGCGCCGAAAAACTCCAGCCGCGGCATCGCGAGGCGCTCACGTCGCATTACGTCTTCGGCCACACGCAGGCGGAGATTGCCTCGGCCCACGGCATGAGTGTGGGCGCGGTGAAAGTCCTTTTGCTCCGGCTCCGACGCAGTCTTGCCGAGTGCATCGAACGCCAACTCAACCAGCAGTCCGCATCATGAAACCGAACCCTGAACTTCCCTGGCGCGAGCGTCTCGAAGAACTGCTTCTCGAAAGCAGGACGCGCACGCTTTCCGCCGCCGAGCGTGAGGAACTCAACGCCTCCCTGCGCACGCGCGAAGACGCCCGCTCCCACGCCGCACAGATGCTCATGGACGATGCGGCGCTCGCGGAGGAATTGCGCGCGGCTCAGATGGAATCGCTCCTGACTGCGGACTCCGGCGGGATGCTGGGCGCGACGCAACCGTTTGCGGACGTGAAGCGACGCTCTGGCTGGTTCCAATGGCGTCCGCTCACGGCAGCGGCAGCGGGCATCGCGATCGGTCTGTTCTGCGCGACGGTCGCGTGGGCGGTGGCTTCGCCACGCGCGGTGGCGAAGGCGGCGCGTCTGTTCGCACTGGTGGACGGGAACTTCGAAAAGCAGAGCGGACCTGTGCCGTCGGGCTTTCCTGCGACTCTCGGCGTGTGGAGCGGCGATGAGGCCGAGATCGTCACCGGCGGCGGCCGGGAAGGCCGCCGGATGCTCCGTTTCATCAGTCCGAGCAGCGATGCGAGCGATCCTCAGGGGCGTGCGATCTCGTGCGATGTATTTCAGCTCGTCGATCTTCGTCCGCTTCGCCCGGGCCTCAACGCGGAGGAGGATTCGGTGCTGGAGCTGTCTGCCGATTTTCTGGATGCGCGCCGGCCAAATACGAATCCCTCCGTGACCTTCCTGTGCCAATTGTTCCTGTTCAAAGGTGATCCCGAGGCCCTGCATAAAACCTGGCCGCGGAACAACGCCGACACCGTCTCGAGCGGCTCTGCGGATGTGACCACGCTCGGCGGCGGCCCCGCCGTGTGGAAAAAAGTCACCGCCAAGTGCTTCGTGCCCGCCGATGCCGACTTCGCCGTCGTGCAACTCGCCGCGCGTCCGAACCTCCGCCCGGCGAAATTGGAGTCGCTCTTCGCCGACGACATTCAGCTCACGCTCAAGACCCAGCCGCGCCTGCCGATCCGCGTCGTTCAACACTGACCTGATGAATCAAACGACATTCACCCGCCGCCATTTTCTCCGCGCCACCGGGGCCACGCTGACACTGCCTTTTCTCGAATCGCTCGCACGCGCCGCCCCGCCGGTGCCGCCAACGCGCATGCTCGCCATCATGACGAACATGGGTGTGATGCCGCGTTACTTTTTTCCGGAGAAGGCGGGGCGCGATTACGGGAGCACGCCGTATCTCGATTTGATCAAAGCGCATCGCGGGCGCTTCACGGTGTTCAGCGGCGTGTCGCATCCGGGTGTGGATGGGAACCATTCATCCGAGCGCAGTTTTCTGAGCTGCGCGCCGCATCCGGGTGCGAGCAGTTTCAAGAATAGCATCTCGCTGGATCAGTTCGCCGCCGAGCAGATTGGTGCGCAGACGCGCTTCGGATCGCTCGTGCTCAGCGTGGGGCGCGACCACATGGGCACGCCGTCCACCACGCGCGATGGCGTGCAGCTTCCCGCGGAGCGCAATCCGTCGTCGCTGTATCGCCGGCTTTTCGTGCAGGGCACGCCGCAGGAGATCGAGCGGAGCATTGATGACCTGCGCAAGGGCGGCAGCATCCTCGACTTCGTGCGCGATGAGGCGCGGAGTTTGGAAAAGGAATTGCCCGCGCGCGACAAGGAGCGGCTCGACCAGTATTTCACCTCGGTGCGCGAATTGGAGCAACGCCTGCAACACGCCCAATCGTGGGAGCGCAAACCGAAGCCGGTGGTGCAGGCGCCGATGCCGAAGGACATCCCGAGTGACACCGAAGTCGAGGCGCAGACGAACCTCATGTATGACACCATGCGCCTCGCGCTGGAGACCGACAGCACACGCATCGTCACCATCTACCTCGGGCCGCTGCTCATCACGCCGAACATCCCCGGCGTGAAAAACCAGACGCACGCGCTCACGCATCACGGCAACGACGAGGCGAAGATCGCCGAGTTGAAGAAGATCGAGGAAGCGCAGTTCCGCAGCCTCGCGCGACTGCTCGATGGCCTCACGAGCGTGAAGGAAGCCAACGGCACGCTGCTCGACAACACGTTGCTGCTCTACGGCTCGAATCTCTCGAACGCGAACTCCCACGACACCACCAATCTTCCGCTCATCTTCGCCGGCGGCGGCTTCAAGCACGGCCAGCACCTCGCCTTCGATCCGAAGAACAACAAGCCGCTGGCGAATCTCTTCGTCACCATGCTGCAACGCATGGGCATCGAGGCGGACAAGTTCGCGAGCAGCACGGGGACGATGACGGGCCTCAGCATTTGAATCTCTGACCTCCACACCTGCATGACCAAAGCACTCGCCATCGCCACCACCTTGTCCCTTCTCGCGCTCGCCGCGAGGGCATTGGACTATCCATACCTCACCTCCGAGCCGCAGAAGACCGGCTGGCCACTCACGGACGAGGAGCGCGCCTACGTTCTGAAGCCCGAGCACGAGCGCCGTCCGGGCTCGGAGGCGAAAAAGCATTTGCCGCAGATGTGGCCGGCGGTGCCTTCAGCGGGCAATTTTGGCGGCACCTCGTGGCTCGACATTCACACGAAGCTGGTGGCGAACGTGGAGGAAAACAAAGGCCCCATCGACATCCTGCTCATCGGCGACAGCATCACGCAGCAGTGGGGTAGCGTGCTCGACCACAAGCCGATGAATGCGGCGTGGCAAAAACATTTCGGCCAATACAAAAGCGTGAACCTCGGCATCGGCGGAGAAAAGTCCCAGGGCCTGCTCTGGCGTCTCGATCACGGCGGCGTCGCGGGCCTGGAGCCAAAGCTCGTCATCGTGCTCATCGGCAACAACAACATGTTCTTCGCGCCCGAGACCGGTGTGGAGGCCGCGGCCAAGGGCATTCAGATGTGCGTGGCGAATGTGCGCGAGAAATTCCCGAACGCCGGAGTCATCGCCGTGAAAATCTTCCCAGCGCACGCTCCGGGAAATGCCTTCTACGAGAACATCAAGAAGACCAACGCCGCGCTCGATGCGCTGAAACTCGACAGCGATCCGAAGGTGCATGTGCTCGACCTCACGAACGATTTCCTCAACGCGGACGGCACGCTGAAGCCGGGCCTTTTCACGCCCGACAACATCCACCTCACGCAGGACGGAGGGTATGAGCTTTACGCGAGCAAGCTGGAGCCGGTGGTGGAGGCGTTGCTGAAGTGGTGATGCTGCAGAAGCTAACGCGAATCTGCGTTTTGGATTCATCGTCAGGAACAGCTCAATGAAACACACACTCACACTCCTCACCGCACTGCTGCTCAAGAATCCTCGCTTTTCAAATTGCACCATGCTCATTGCCATACACCGATCGCTATCCATGAAAGCTTTCCTTGTTCTCCTCTTCGCCATCACCGCCACTGTCTCAGCCAAGGACATCCGCGTCCTCGTCTGGGACGAGCAGCAGCCGCAGCAAAAAGAGGCGTATGGCGAGAGCTTTCTCGGCGAAACCATCGCAGCGCATTTGGAGAAACAGCCGGGCCTTTCGGTGAAGACCGCGCGTCTTGATGATGCGGAGCAGGGACTCAGCGATGCGACGCTCGACGCCACGGATGTGCTCGTCTTTTGGTGCCATCGCCGCGTGAAGGACCAGGACGACGCGCGCATGGAAGCCGTCGTGAAGCGTGTGCTCGAAGGCAAGCTTTCGCTCATCGCGCTGCACTCCGCGCATTGGGCGAAGCCTTTCGTCCGACTCATGCAGGAGCGCGCGAAGACCGATGCGCTCAAGCAGATCCCCGAGGCGGAGCGCGCGTCGGCGAAGTGGGAGTTTGTGAATGACCAGCCTTACTACAAAGGCGTGAAGGCCGATGCTCCGCTCACGCCGGCGCTCGCGCGTGTCGGCGACGTGTGGCGGCTCACGCTGCCGCAATGCGTCTTCCCGGCTTATCGCGCCGATGGTGCGCCGGGCCATCTCACCACACTGCTGCCGCAGCATCCCATCGCCGCAGGATTGCCCGCGCAGTGGGACATCCCGCAGACCGAGATGTATGGCGAGCCCTTCCACGTTCCCGCGCCCGATGAAGTCGTGTTCGAGGAGAAGTGGGACAAAGGCGAGCACTTCCGCAGCGGCTGCGTTTGGCAGGTGGGCAAAGGCCGCGTGTTCTACTTCCGCCCCGGCCACGAGACCTATCCCATCTTCAAGCAAGCTGAGCCGCTGCGTGTGGTGGAAAACGCGGTGCGCTGGGCTGCTGCTTTCAAACACCAATAACTCTCAACACCATGATCAACCGCCGCCATTTCCTCCAACTCGTCGCGCTCTCGCCACTCGTGGGCGTGTCTGCGCAAGCCGCTTACTTGCCCATTCCTCACACGGGCAAGGCGCGTTTCACCCCGACACTGAACGCATACTCATTCCTCGAACAGCTCAACGCCAACCTCGCGGATGCCTCGAAGGGCATCGACCTCTTCGGTGTGTGCGACTTCTGCGTGAAGCATGACATCGAGGCGGTCGATCTCACCGGCTACTTCTTCCCCGGCTACCCGAAACCGCCATCGGAAGAATATATCGCCGGCATCAAGCGCTACACGCATGATCGCGGCATTACCATCAGCGGCACGGGCGTGAAGAACGACTTCGCCACGGCGGACAAAGCAGTGCGCGCCGAGGGGGTGGCTTTGACGAAGCTCTGGATCGAAGTCGCCGCGCGGCTCGGTGCGCCAGTGGTGCGCGTGTTTGCCGGTCCGCAGCAAAAGAATCCGAAGGACTGGCAGGG
>VFJQ01000174.1 GCA_009885995.1 Verrucomicrobiota bacterium | reverse complement strand
GGGCCTGGTGAATTAGGGGAAAGCCGCGAGGATACCCCGGGTGCCGCAGATGGATGGGCCCAAAAGGCAAGGGCAGCACGGATGCTACTGTGCAGGCGGGCGTGTTTCAATGGTGTCGTCCAGCCGCGCCTCTTGGACTGTCGGGGCGGGACGGCAGAAATATTTTCACCGCTCCCTTCGCCGGACCCCTTCGCCTTGACTCGAAAGCCCCGAAAACTTACCCTCCCGCCATGAATTACCGCGAGCGCATCACCATCGACCCGGGCATCCGCAGCGGCAAACCCTGCATCCGTGGCACGCGCATCACGGTGGCCGACGTTTTCGATTATCTCGGTGGCGGCATGACCATTCCCGAGGTGCTGGACGACTTCCCCGACCTCACCGCCGACGACATTCAGGCGTGCTTTGCGTTCGCCGCGGACCGCGACCGCCGCATGAACGTCGTCCCGCATGAAGTTGCTCTTTGATGAGAACCTCTCGCCCAAGCTGCCCCGCTTGCTGGCGACGCTTTTTCCCGACAGCGCGCACGTCCGCGAGTGCGGGCTGCTCGGACTTTCCGACGAGGAAGTTTGGGAGTATGCCCGCGCCAACGGTTTCACCATCGTCTCGAAGGACTCCGACTTTCAGCAGCGCAGTTTGCTTTACGGGCCTCCGCCCAAAATCGTCTGGCTCCGCATCGGCAATTGCACCCGGCAGCAACTCGTCCAACTCATCACCAGCCACGAGCAGGACATCCACGCACTCGACACCGACCCATTCGAGACGCTTCTCGTCCTTTCGTAGCAAAGAGGCGCCTATCGCGGCGCAGGACGGCAAGAATATTCTCCCGACCCCTGCAAAAGGAGCGGCGTGGCGCAGGTGGAGTTGCCGGTAGTTTTCATCCCACCAACATGGTCCGTGGGAGGGCGCAAGCGCACCCCGTCCGCCTTTGATCGCACACTGTCCGAGTTTGAATGCCCACCGTCCGGGTTTGATCGCACCGCGACATAAACTAACCTGCGCACTGCCTGTCCGTTTTTTCGAGGAAAGACCAAAGACGCAACTTTTGCAGGGTGTCTCAAAGAATAGTGGTGCAACCAACCCGCTGGCACGCAGCCCGCGGGTTGGTGGCACCATTTTTCGTCACTCAATAGACGATCATTCGACCACCGGAGTGCTTTGTGTCCCAACCGCAAGGAAAGTGGCCATCGAAATAGATCAAACCAAGCGCCGCGTAGTATTTGGGTTCCCGTAGGTCCGAATACTCTGATTCCATCAACAGTTGTGCTACACCTACTTTCGGGAGGAACTGCGCGGCGGGCGCCAGGTTCGCGACCGGCTCCACGAGGGGTTCGACAAGGAAGCAATGCAGATGGCTTCGCCTTCGGGGCGGATGCAGTAGCGAGCCGCGAGTCAGAACGCCTGCGCCAGCTTCACCAACTCCCCCAGCCGCTCCGTCGGTTCGTCAGCGGAGAGGCGCGGGAACTTGCCTCCGATCTGGATGTAATTCCCCGCTCGGCTGAACATCACGCGGTCCTCGCGCACCTCGATCACGCCGATCTGCCGCGCCTGCGCCGCGAGTTTCAGCTCGGTGAGCCGCAGGAGATTCGCCGCCGCCTCCGGCAGCGGGCCGAAGCGGTCGCGCCACGTCTCGCGCAGCGTGTCGAGCTGCTCCTGCGCGGCGATCTCCGCGAGCCGACGGTAGGCCTGGATGCGCGGCTGCGATTCCGCGATGTAGCTCGTCGGGAGGAAGGCCGGCGCGAGATCCGGTGACTCGGCGAACTCCGCTTCGCGCTGCGCGACGAAGTCCAACTTCAGCACCACCTCCAGCCGAGCGACGCCCGCTTCGCCCTTCAGCTTCGCGACGGCCTGCCGCAGCAGCGAGCAGTAGAGATCGAAGCCGACGTTGATGATGTGCCCGCTCTGCTGCGTGCCGAGGATGTTCCCCGCGCCGCGGATTTCGAGATCGCGCATCGCGATCTTAAAACCCGCGCCGAGCGAGCTATATTGCTTGATCGCGTTGATGCGTCGCCGCGCTTCGCCCACAGTCATCAAGCCCGGCGGCAGCATGAGATACGCATAAGCCTTGTGCTGCGCGCGGCCCACGCGACCACGGAGCTGGTAAAGATCGGCGAGGCCGAAGCGGTCCGCACGGTCGATGATGATCGTGTTCGCATTCGGGATATCGAGGCCACTCTCGATGATTGTGGTCGAGACGAGCACGTCGGCCTCGGCGTTGACGAACTTGTGCATCACGTCTTCCAACTCGTGCTCATCCATCTGCCCGTGCCCGATCAGCACACGCGCCTTCGGCACCAGTTCGCCGATGCGGTGCGCGATTTTTTCGATCGTGCCGATGCGGTTGTGCAGAAAATAAACCTGTCCCTGTCGCGCCAGTTCGCGCGTGATCGCGTCGCGGATGATGCGCTCATCGTAAGGACAGATCAGCGTCTCGACCGGGATGCGGTTCGCGGGCGGCGTCTCGATCGTGCTCATGTCCTTCGCGCCCATGAGCGAGAGATAGAGCGTGCGTGGGATCGGCGTGGCCGAAAGCGTGAGCATATCCACGAGGCGAAACAGCTCCTTGAACTTCTCTTTGTGCAGCACGCCGAAGCGCTGCTCCTCGTCGATGATGACGAGGCCGAGATTCTTGAAGGCCACGTCCTTCGAGATGAGCCGGTGCGTGCCGACGACGATGTCCACACCGCCGTCGATCAACCCCTGCACGGTCTTGCGCTGCTCGCCCTGCGTGCGGTAGCGGCTGAGCAACTCGACCGTGATCGGGTAGTCGCTCATGCGCTCGCGCAGCGTGCGGTAGTGCTGCTCGGCGAGCACGGTTGTAGGCACGAGGAAAGCCACCTGCTTGCCGCCCATCACCGCTTTGAACGCGGCGCGGATGGCGACCTCCGTCTTGCCAAAACCCACGTCGCCGCAGATGAGTCGATCCATCGGCCGCGTGTCCTCCATGTCGGTCTTCACCGCAGCGATCGAGGTGATCTGGTCGGGCGTCTCCTTGTAGAGAAAGGACGCCTCGAACTCCTGCTCCCACTTGCTATCGCCGGGGAATGCGAAGCCCACCTGCGTCTCGCGCTCGGCGTGATGGCGGAGGAGCTGGCCCGCGTAATCAAAGACGCTCTTCTCCGCGTTCTTCTTCGCGCGCGCCCACTTCGGATCGCCGAGCGTCGAGAGCGGCGGGTTGCCTTTTCCCACGCCGACGTAGCGCGAGACCATGAAGCTCTGCTCCAGCGGCACGTAGAGCTTCGCGCGCTCGGCGAATTCGAGCACGAGCACGTCCTCCGTCGTCTCCCCACGCGGGACGTTTCGCATCCCGTCGTAGCGCCCGATGCCGTGCTCGAGATGCACGACGAGTTCGCCCTCGGTCAGCTCCGAAAAGTCGATCTGCGTCCGCGTCTGCGCGAGCCGCGCGCGCTGCATCGCCATGCGACGGGCGCGCGTGTTGCGGTAGCGGCCGAACAGCTCCGAATCGCTGAGCAGCGCGAGCTTCCCCGCCGGGAAGGTGAAGCCGCGCGACAGCGGCCCGATGGAAAAGTGCAACGCGTCCGCTTCCACCGGCGGCACCAGCTCGCGCAGTCGCTCGATCTCGCCTTCGTTGTTGCAGAAAACGTGGACGTGCCAGCTCTCGCGCCGCCATTCGCTGAGCTGATCGAAGAACCGCTCGCGCTTGAGTTCATCGACAAGGAAGTCACCCGCCGCGAACTCGCCGAGCCCGTGGTCGAAAAACGCGCACGAGAAGTCCTCCGCCCCGTCGCTCGTTTCCGCGCCTTCGAGGAAACGCACCTGCGCAGCGAGCCACGATCCGCCGGCGTCGATGGCCAGGTCGGCGTCGCCGATCAGCTCGCTCAGCGCGCAGGTGCGCTTCGCACTCGCCGCGTCGCCGAGCAGGAGCGTGATCGTTTCGACCTGCTGCACGCTCGTCTGCGCATCGAGGTCGAAGTGCCGGAGCGAGTCGATCTCGTCGCCGAACAACTCGATGCGCGACGGCAGCGAGTGGTGGAAAGAGAACACATCGATGATCCCGCCTCGCACCGCGAACTGCCCGCGCTCGGAGACTTGTGCGACGTGCTCGTAGCCCGCGTCAGCGAGTTGCTGGAGGAGCTTGTCGCGATCGAGCCGCTTGCCGCGCCGGAGCACCGTCTCGAGTTGGCCGAATGACTCCGCGGTCGGCACCGCCTCCTCCAGACTCGCGCGTGTGAGCACGACGACGGGACGCGCCCTCTTCTCCGCGAGCTTGTGCAGCACCGCGAGCCGCTCGGCGACGTTTTCGGGATCGGGTATCGCTCCTTCGACCGGCGCGAGATCCTGCTCGGGATAGAAGAGCGCGTCGGGCAGCCAATGAAGCAGTTCGTTGTGCAGCGCTTCCTGCGCGGCCTGCGTCTCGCACACGATCCACACGCGCCGCTTTGCGCCCCGCGCCACCACGGCGGCGAGCGTGGGTCGCGCGGAAGGAAAGACGTGCTCGAAGCCGATCGCCTCTCCTTCGCGAACACGCGCCAGCTTTTCCGCCATCGGCGGCGCAGCGGCGATGAGCTGGAGCACGTCGGGCGTCTTCACGATGGGCGCTGGACCTCACGCCGCATCCCCGCGGCACCAGCGCACTCCGGGCCGATCAATACTTGCCTTTGCCCTCTGCCAGGCAGGCGGCGATGAGGCCGACGGTGGCGAAGGCGATGGAACCGAAGAGGATGATTTGGACGAAGATCATGGCGCGCAGTGTGTCCGAGTCGGCGTGCCCGTCAAGGTGCCGCAAGCAATCCGTGCATTTTCGGAAAAACCAGCTTGCTCGCCGGTGCGCGCGCAGCGCATCCAATTGCGCCACCTTTCCCGCGCAGTGCCGATCGCTGAAGTCCCACTCATCTCCATGCCGCGACGCCGTCCGTGATGACCGTCGCCGTTCCCAAGGAAACCCACGCTGGGGAAACGCGCACCGCGCTCATCCCGGAGCACGCGGCAAAGCTGGTGAAGCTCGGCGCGCAGGTGGAAGTGGAAGCGGGCCTCGGGCTCGCAGCCGGGCATCGCGACGAGGCTTACGCGGCCGCCGGAGCCGCGGTGAAGACCGATCGCGCGGCGCTGCTCGCCACGGCGGACCTCGTGCTGAAGGTGCGCAAACCGTCGCGCGAAGAAGCATCCGCGCTGCGCGAGGGCGCGGTGCTCGTCGGCCTGCTCGATCCTTTTCAATCCCCGGAACTCATCGGCGCGCTCGCGGTGCGGGGCGTGAGCGCGATCAGCATGGAACTCGTGCCGCGCACCACGCGGGCGCAGAAGATGGATGTGCTCTCGTCGCAGGCGAGCCTCGCCGGTTACGCGGGCGTGATCGTGGCGGCGGAGCAGTCGGACAAGATTTTCCCGATGATGATGACGCCCGCAGGCACGCTGATGCCGGCGCGCGTGTTCATCATCGGCGCAGGCGTCGCGGGGCTCCAGGCGATCGCCACGGCGAAACGACTCGGTGCGAAGGTGGATGCCTACGACACGCGGCCCGTCGTCGAGGAGCAGGTGCGCTCGCTCGGCGCGCGCTTTGTGAAGATCGATGTCGGCGAAACAGGGCAGACCAAAGACGGCTACGCGAAAGCGCTCACGGACGAGCAGCTCAAGATCCAGCGCGACGCGATGAAGCGCCTGTGCGCGGAGTCGGATGTCGTCATCACCGCCGCACAGGTTTTCGGGCGCCGCGCGCCCATCCTCGTGACGACCGAAATGCTCGACGCGATGCGACCCGGCAGCGTGGTGGTCGATCTCGCGGTCGAGAGCGGTGGGAATGTCGAAGACGTCGAGCCCGGCCAGATCGCCGACCGGCGCGGCGTGAAGATCGTCGGGCTCGCCAATCTCCCCGGCTGCGTGCCCGTCCACGCCAGCCAGATGTATTCATCGAACGTCACCGCGTTAATCGAGGAGTTCTGGGATCGCGAGACGAAGACCTTCCGCCTGAACCCCGAGGACGAGATCATCAAGAGCTGCCTCGTCACGCACGGGGGCCGAATCGTGAACGAAAAACTCGCCGCCACGACGACATGAGTCCCGAAATTCTCATCCTCTTCATCTTCATCCTATCGATCTTCCTCGGCTTCGAGCTGATCTTCAAAGTCCCCTCGATGCTGCACACGCCGCTGATGTCCGGCACGAATGCGATCCACGGCATCATCCTCGTCGGCGGCATCCTCACGCTCGCCGGGGCGGTCGGCTGGGTCGAGGTCGTCGCGGGTTTTCTCGCCGTCGTGCTCGGCGCGGCGAATGTCTTCGGCGGCTTCATGGTTACCGACCGGATGCTGCAGATGTTTCGGAAAAAGAAATGAGCACGCCGGTCGCCCTCGCCTTCCTCGGCGCCTCGGTCCTGTTCATCGTCGGCATCAAGCAGCTCAGCTCGCCGAAGACCGCACGGCTCGGCAATCTCGTCGCCGCCGCCGGAATGCTCCTCGCGCTCCTCGCCACGCTCCCGCTCATGGAAGCCCACCGCGGCGCTCTTGTGCCCGCGATCAACATCGCGCTGATCGTCGTCGGCACGCTCATCGGCCTCGTCGTCGGCGCGGTGGGCGCCTATCGCGTGAAGATGACCGAGATGCCGCAAATGGTCGCGCTGTTCAACGGCGCGGGCGGCGGCGCGGCGGCGCTCGTGGCTGCGATCGAGTTTGCGACGCACGGCTCGCACTCTCCAGACGGGGCGTTCGTCGTTGCCATGCTCTTCGCCGCACTCATCGGCGCGGTGTCCTTCTCCGGCAGCATCATCGCATTCGCGAAACTCGAGGGACACTTCGACAAACCGGTGACGTATCCCGGCCAGCAGTTCGTGAATGCCGCACTGGTGCTCATCGTCGCGACCCTCGGCTTTGTGCTCGCCGGGACATCGCACAGTGTCGTGCTCCTCGTCGTCTTCCTCGCTCTCGCGCTCACCTTCGGCGTGCTGATGGTCATGCCCATCGGCGGCGCGGACATGCCGGTCGTGATCTCGCTGCTCAACTCCTTCACCGGCCTCGCCGTTGCCGCCGATGGCTTCGCGATCGGAAACCTCGCGCTCATCATCGCTGGCACGCTCGTCGGTTCCTCCGGCACGCTGCTCACGCTCGCGATGTGCAAGGCGATGAACCGCCCGGTCACCAACGTGCTCTTTGGCGCCTTCGGCAAAGTGACGGCTGGCGAAGCTTCCGAGGATGTGAGCGGTGGCACGGTGAAGCCGATCCATGCCGATGAAGTCGCGCTGCTGCTCAGCGTCGCACAGCATGTCGTCATCGTGCCCGGCTACGGCCTCGCCGTCGCGCAGGCCCAACACCAAGCCCGCCAACTCGCCGATGAACTCGCCGAGCGCGGCGTCGAGGTCAGTTTCGCGATTCATCCCGTCGCGGGCCGGATGCCCGGCCACATGAATGTGCTCCTCGCCGAGGCGAGCGTGCCTTACGAGCAGCTCGTGGAAATGGAAGCGATCAATCCGCAGATGGAGCGCGTGAACGTGTGCCTCGTCATCGGCGCGAACGACGTGGTGAACCCCGCGGCGCACGAGGACAAATCGAGCCCGATCTTCGGCATGCCCATCATCGAGGCGGAGAAAGCCGGAACCGTCATCGTGCTCAAGCGCTCGATGGGCAAAGGCTTCGCCGGCATCGAGAACCGGCTCTTCGTCCGCGACAACTGCCGGATGCTCTTCGGCGATGCGAAGGCGTCGCTACAGGAGTTGGTCGCGCAGGTGAAGGCGACCTAAGGCCGCACACTCACGCTCTCCGCGGTCGGAAAATCCGTGGGCACTTTCTGCGTCACCTTCCCCGTCGCTGCCCACTCCGTGCCGCGCTGGAGCGTGGTGGCGAAGCCGGCGCACTTGATCGCATCGAGCGCGTGCCCGAGCGCGGTGTGGAAGACGCGCCCTTTGCCGTAGCTGATGGCCATGAGCAGCGGCTCGTCTTCACCGCTGCCGCCGGTCCCGGGATCGGACTTCGCGCTCGCGAGCACCGTCACGTTTTCGGCCGGGCCGCGCAGGCGATCGTAGAGTTCGTCCTGCGTGTGCATCCACTTCTCCGGAAGGCCGGCCATGATCGGGTGCTGCGACGCGTGCGTGGTCATCAGGAATTGGTGCTGCTTTCCATGGCTGCCGCCGCGGCCCGGCGTGGTGTCGGCGATCCACTTACCGCTGCGCAGCCGCAGATACGGTCCGCTCTTCTCGCTGCGCCCGCCCCAACCACCGACGCCGATCATGTCGTTGTAAGCCTTCCACTCGGGGAAGGAATTGTTCGCCGCGTGGACGCTCACGAACCCACCGCCGCCGCTCACGTATTTCTCGAATGCCTCCTGCGTCGCCGGAGCCCACAACTCGCCGTTGTAGTTGGAAACGACGGCTGCATAGGCGGCGAAGTCGGGCTTGAAGCCGGAGAGATCCTGGCCCTTGGCCGGCGCGGTGGCGACTTCGACGAGGCACAGTCCGTCTGCCTCGATGATCTTCTTCAGTTCCGGCGTGGTGACCTGCCACTGGTGATTGTTCTGCCCATCGATGAGCAGGACTTTGATCGGCGCGGCAGACGCGGTGAGGGCAACGGTGAGAGCGAGCAGGAGGGCTTTCATGGCCTATGCATGACCGCCCACGGGGAAAATGCGAAGTCGGAAATCTCGGTGTCGCGGCAGCGCTCCGGTCTCGGATCGCGTGAGCACCGTGGCACAAGCCAAGCTGCCGTTTGCATCCCGATGAAAAACCCAAGCCCCATGAATTCGAGCCTGCATCCGATCCTGGTCGTGGAAGACGACGAGGACTTCCTCAGTGCCATCTCGATCGAACTGCGAGGCGCGGGCTGGGACGTGATCGGCGCCGCGACTGTTGAAGAAGCGTGCCGGGTTCTCGGAAGGGAGCGGGTGTCGCTGGTCTTGCTGGACTGGAACCTCAACAACGCCGGCGGCGGGCTTTCCGAGGGTGCGACTGGCAGCGTCGTCATCAAGACGTGCAGGAGGGTGGATGCACAGATTCCCGTGATCGTGATGAGCGGCGAGCGGGCCTTCGATGTGCGAACCGACGCAGTCTTGAACGAGGCGGATTCCTTTCTCGAAAAGCCCTTTAGCATGAGCTTGCTGGTCAGCCACGTCTCGCGCTGGTTGAAGCGGCGGGAAGCGGATCAGCCAGCAGAGCCGGGTGCGAAGCCCGGAAGCGAAGAACTGCCGCCGGGACGACTCACGATTTCGAGCCTGCTGGACAACTGAGCCCGGGATCGGCCCTCAGTTCGACGCGAGCGGCGGAGCCGAGCGACCGGAGACTGGAGTGCGAGAATTGCCGCTGGTCCGAGACCGGGCGGGCGCATCCTTCGTCTGGCGAACCGCCACGGCTTTTGGAACCGCCACGGCTTTGGCGATCTTCGGGGTCGTCGCTGCGGGAACCTTTTGAGTCGAAGATGACTTGTATGAAACTGGGTTCTTCTCGATCGGAGTCTTTTCGAGGAAACATTTGTGCTGATGGTCTTTGTGCTCAAGATACTCGGGCCCAACTGTTTCTCGAATGAGGCGGCCACCGAAAAAGAGCAGCCGATAGCCGAGGAAAGTGCGGTCGCGCTCGCCGTCCGCGATGCGGATGGAGGCCGAGATAACTTCGTTCTGGATGTCGAGCAGGCTCAACAACGGGCGCGTGCCGAGATCGAACTGCTGTTGGTAAAGGCTGACGGTCTTGCCCAACGCACCCGCGTAATTCCGGAGGATATCGAGGCGCTCCCGAATCGTCCGGTAGTCAGCCCAGCGCGCGGAGATGTCCTCGTTCAGCAGCACGAGCGTCTCACACATGATGGCCAACTGCCGTTCGATGTCGGCTGCGGCCTGTTCGACCTGCCCCTTCCTGCGCCCCCCATCGAAGATCTCCCAACTACCAACGATCAGGACGGCGGCGTCGTTGTCCTGCCCGCGAGTGCCCAGCACTTCCTGACCGAGGCCCGCAGTGGCTTCGAGGAAAAATCTGGGGCCGTATCGCTTCTCGAGCGCTTTCTTTTCCAGTTCCGCCGCATCGCGCTGCCTGAGCGTGGCGAGGTAGTGGAAGTTCTGTTTCGGGTCGATCTCATCCAGCGACGAAATCTCCGGCGTCTTAGGTGGGACTAGATCAGCCGGCGGCTTGCGGCCCACCCAGCGCTCAAAGGCTGCTTCGGCCTGCTTGAGCGCTAGCTCACGCTCGATCAACAAGGTGCGTGCGAGGTCGAAGCGGGCTGACGAGAGCTCGATATCAGCCTGGTTGCCCGCCGCTTGGGCGCGCTTCTTGGCGAGGTCGAAAACCTTCTCGTGCGCGCCCACGCTTTGCCGGGCGT
Source organism: Verrucomicrobiota bacterium (assembly GCA_009885995.1). GTDB lineage: Bacteria > Verrucomicrobiota > Verrucomicrobiia > Chthoniobacterales > Chthoniobacteraceae > VFJQ01. Next base: position 8,271 of record VFJQ01000174.1, on the reverse strand, counting down.
ATTCGATCTGTTTCCGCGCGCGGATCACATCGAGAAAGGCCTCGACCGTGCCGATGGCGGTGGTTTCCCGCCGCGCCTTGTCCAATTGCACTTTCGCCTCCACGCGCTGTTTCGCGTCCTGCCAGCGGTAGGAATTGAAACCGCCGTCCCAAAGATGCTGGCGTCCCGTGATGGTCGCGCGCCGGCTCAAATCCGTATCCCCGCCCGTCGTGCCGCGATCACGGTTAGCAAGGCCGGCCCGACCCTCGATTGATAGCTGAGGCAGGAGGTCGGCTTTGACCTCCTTCGCGAAGCCGATGGCTTCCATCGTGTCCGCGTGAATTTTCGGGATGGTAGGGTCGTGGGACAGCGCAGCCGTTATTGCACTGTCCAGAGTCATTTGTCCGTGGGCGCCGGAGGACATCACCATGAGTATTCCGGCCATCAAGATGCTCGATGTGGATTGCATAGGAGGGAAGGTTTGCAATTCGAGGGAGGGAAGGCAAACCATTTTTCGAGCACGTAACAGGTTGGTAATCAGGTTTTTCCTGATGCGGAGCACCTTCGCAAGACATCCCTGAGCACGTCGGTTTCCGGCTCGATCTCGGAGCATGCATGGAAATCGTCCGGATCCGTGGCACGGCCTCTGCGCTATGCAGTTCTGTAACTGTTATAATTATGAGATTCACCAGCACCACCACACAGACGATCGCCGCCTACTTCGCTCTGCTTGTGACCAGCCACGGGATCATCAATCACCTTCCCCAGACTCTCCACACGGACGGGGCACCCGTTTCGCAAGTGGAACGGCAGCGCGACGGCCTTGATCGCGTCCTCGGCACGGAGTTCGCCGGGGTGGCCAGCTTCCCCTACTGGGATCACATCGGCATGGCCGGCATGGGCAGCGGGGTCTATCTGGGTGACGGTCGCGTTCTCACGAGCGCCCACGTCGGTTGCTTCCCCTTCCGGATGCACGACGGCAGCTTCTACCAGCCCGATTACGCGACTTGGCGGATTCTGGAGAACAAGGACGGGAGCAAGAGCGACCTCGCGGTGTTCCAAGTGACGTTCGAGAAGTCCTCGAGCCTCGCCAAGCTCGGCAACCTGCCGATCGCCGAAGCCAAGGCTGAACGCCCGATCCTGCTGATCGGCACCGGTTTCACCCAAGGTGCCAAGCCCATCGTGCTGGGCAGCCAGGGCAAGACGCTCGCGGTGCTCGGCTACCATGTGCAGCCGCAGCGGAGCGTGGCTTGGGGGATGAATCGCGGGAGCCAAGAGCTGGATAGCCCGGTGGCGACTAGCGGTTCGACCGGCACTTTCTCCACCCGTTGCTTTACCACGAGTTTCGATCGTAACGACTTCGCGGGTCAGGCCGCCGACGGCGATTCGGGCGGTGCGGGTTTCAGCTTCAATCGCGAACTGGGTCGCTGGGAGCTGGCCGGCTGCATTATCGCGGTTTCGCAACAGCAACCGCGTGTAACCTTCGGTTCCCGCACGTTTCTGGGCGACCTTGGCTTCTACGCCCCGCAAATCAGCGGCGCGAAAGTCCAGCTCGTGAAGCGTCCGGCGGGCAAGAATGCCGAGCCGATCCGGGCTCGTGCGGCTGCGATCCGCTAAGCTGCTCGCGCCCCTTCGGCTACCGCTCGCGCAACGCCCGCATCCGCGCCCGGTTGATCGGCTTCAGCAGATAGGTCAGCACCGTTTTCTTGCCGGTCAGGATATCCACCTCGGCGACCATGCCGGGAATGATCTCGAGCTCTTTGCCGTTCCGATCTTTGCCGAGCGAATGCTGGGCGGTGCGGACTTTGATGGGGTAGAAGCTCTCCGCCTTTTCCCCCTCCCCCGTGGTGATCGTATCGGCGCCGATGTGTTCGAGCGTTCCTTTGAGGCCACCGTAGATGGCGAAATCGTAAGCGGTGAACTTCACCATCGCCTGCTGCCCCGGGTGGATGAATGCGATGTCCGCCGGGCGCACGTTCGCTTCGATCAGCAGCGTGTCGTCGGCCGGGACGATCTCCATGATGTCCACGCCGCTGCCGATGACGCGCCCGACGGTGTTGATGTGAATCTTGTTCACCGTGCCGCGGACGGGTGCCCGGATGGTGGTCCGATCGAGCCGATCCTTGTCCCGCAGGAGCGCCAGCACGAGCGAATCGAGCTCCGCCTTGTCCTCGTGGAATTTCTCCATCGCCATGCGCTGCGACGTCGTATCCAGCATGCGCAGCTCGCCATCCACCTGCGCGACCTCCTTTTGGATGCGAATCAACTCCACGGGTGACACGGCTCGCGACTTCATCCCATCGACGAGCAACTCCTCCTCCTGCCTTGCGAGCTTCAGGCGCCCTTCCAGCGAAGTCTTCGTCGTGACGTAATCCACGCGCCGCTTCTCGTAGAGGCTGCGTTCCAGCTCCGCGAGATCCTTGCGAATGTTGGCGGGGAATTCCAACCCCGTGAATCCCCCGGCCTCAGCCCCCAGTCGGCACAGCCGCGCTTCGATCACTTCGCGCTTCGCCACATTCTCGCGGTAACTCGAAGCGAAGATAGCATCACGGATCTTCAGCAGCAGTTGCCCCTCCTCGACGATCTGGCCTTCCTCCACATTGATCTCCTCGAGAATCCCCCCCTCGAGACTCTGGATCAACTGCACCGACTTCGACGGGATCACCTTGCCGATCCCGCGCGTGACTTCCTCGAGTTCCGCCCACGACGCCCACCACAACAGCCCGGCGAAGAGCGCCAGCGCCAGCCACGGCAGCCACGCGGATAGTCCGCCGCCGACCCGGCGACGGATCAAGACGCGCGCGTCCTTCACATACGCGAGATCTTCCTGGGTCAAATGATCGCCCTCGCCGACCCGGATCGGGTTCGCCAGTTCGCGCAAATGATCCTTGTTCCAGTTCGTCTCCGCCGCCGCCGCACCGGACGGGATCACGATGGTCATTGGTTTCGGTTTCTCAGACATCTCAGGCATCTCAGGCGGCGGATTGCGGTTTCGGATCGGCCTCGCCCTTCGGCGCGGGCGGGGCGGGTTGTCCGGCGAGCTTCGCCAGCACGGCGGCCTTTGGCCCCGAGGCAAAAACACGCCCCTCGTCGAGCACGATCAAGTGATCGACCAGCGCAAGCAGGCTCGTCTTGTGCGTAGCCACGATCAGCGTGCGCCGCGCATCCTGATCGAAATAGCGCCTCAGCGCCTGCACGAACTCCTTCTCCGTCTGCGGGTCCATGTTCGCCGTCGGCTCATCGAGCAGGAGCAGCCGCGGCAGCGACAGAAAACAGCGCGCGAGCACGAGCGCCCTCCGCTGGCCGCCGGAAAGAAGCGAGCCCTGCTCACCCACCGGCGCGTGGATGCCCTTCGGGTTCTTGCGCACGAACTCATCCAGGCCCGCGAGCCGGATCGCGTTCAGCACCTCATCGTCCGTCGCCGCACGCGCCCCGAGCGCCACGTTTTCGCGGATCGTCCCGCGGAAGACGGTCGCGTCCTGCGCCAGATAGCCCACGCCCTGCCGGATCACCGCCGGGTGGTATTGTGCGAGGTCCACGCCATCGAGCAGCACCTCACCTTCCGTCGGCGTGTAGAGCTTCGCCAGCACCCGCAACAGCGTGCTCTTGCCCGACCCCATGCGACCGAGCAACGCGATGCGCTGGCCCTCCCGGATTCGAAGCGTCACGTCGCTCAGCGCCGGCGTGTGCTGCCCAGTATAGCGAACCGTGACGTGATCCAGTGCGAAGTGAAAATCGAACACGCTGCGCTTCACGAACTTCCGGTGCCCGCCAGTCTCGCGGGGCAGCGCCATGACAGAGTTCAAGCTTTGCAGCGCCTGGAGCGCCTGCTGCAGCCGCGTCATCAGCCCCGCCACCATCGCGATCGGCGTCATCGTGCGCGAGCACAGCATCACCGTCGCGATCATCCCCCCCATCGTCATCTCCCCCGCCTGCACGCGGTAAACGCTCGCGACCACCACGGCGACAGTCGTGAGATTGATCAGCCCCGCAGTCGTCGAAGTGCCCAGCAATCCATACCAGTGCATATGCACGTCCTTCTCCGCCGACTTGCTGATCATGTTCTCGAACCGCTGCTGAAACGCACCCTCTGCGCTTGCGCCCTTCACCGATTCGAGCCCGTTGATCGTCTCCGAGACCATCGCCTGCCGCTCCATCCCTTCCTCCGATGATGCGACCACCGACCGCCGCAGCGGCACCTGGAGACAGCACGCAAAGAGCAGCGCCGCGGACGCCGTCGCCAGCAAGACCCAGCCGACAGGTCCAGCGACGAAAAACACCGCCGCGACCATCAGCGTCGAAAACGGCAGGTCCACGATCGCCAGCATCGTCGCCGACATGAAGAAATCCCGCAGGATCTCGTAAGCCTTCGTGCGCGCCGCTAGCACACCAGCCGAAGGTGGCCGCGCCTGCATCTCGATCGCGAGGATTTGCTCGTAGAGCGTGCTGGCCAGCACCATGTCCATCTCACGCCCGGCCCGCTCGAGCACAACGCCGCGCAGGAGCCGCAGCAGATACTCAAAGCCAAACACCATCACCGCGCCGATGGACAGCACCCACAGCGTTTCGGATGCGTCATTCGGCACCACGCGGTCATACACCAGCATGATGAAAAGCGGCATCACCAGCGCCAGCACGCTCACGATGAATGCCGCCGGGATCAGCCGCAAATAGTAGCCGCGGAATTTCCACATCGTCTGCCAGAACCACAATTGCGGGCTGGGGCGCCGCTCCTCGACATCCGCCACGTGGGGCTGAAGCAGCACGGCGAAACCGCTGTAGTCGCGCTTCAAGTCCGCCTGTGTCGCCTCGATCTCCCCGGGACCCGGGATGCAAAATCTCACCTCCCCATTTTTCTGCTCCGGAGCGAGCACGCCGGCTCGATTCCCGTGGAGCAATACGATCGCGGGCAGCACCGACTTCGGCAGCCGATTCACAGGGCGCTCGACCAGCCGCGCCCGAAACCCCGCCCGACTCGCCGCCCGCAATAGCAACCCCGGCGTCAGCCGCCCCTCCGCCAGCGGCAATCCCGCCAGCACCGCATCGCGGTTCAAATCCATTCCGTGCCTTGCCGCCACGTCTTCCAAGCACGCCAGCAACGGATCGTTGGGCTGGTTTGTTGTTACTCCATTCGTCGGGTTCGGCTCAGGCGTCATTCGTCAGGCCACGACCGCATGCTGGATCTCTTCGACCGGCGCAACGTTTTCCGGAACATTCACCACCGGCACATCGTCCATCGGCGCGTCATCCACCGGCGTGGCAGCGAGCGCCTGGGTCGTCGAATCCGCTGTATCCGTGCTCGCCACCGTGGTCGCGTCGCCGATCGCATCCATTGACCCGGAGGTCTGGTCCGCAGCCGACGGCATCACCTCGATGCCGCTCTGATCGTAGGCGAGCGCCCCCGTGTCATCCTGCCCACCCGGCAGCAGCCCATCCACGGTTTCATCCGAACTGAGCAACTCATCCACCGGCGGTGCCGACGCCAACGTGTCGTGGCTGGAGTCGGAGTCAGCCTGTGAAGCCTGCAATCCCCCAAGCTCGATCCCACCACCATCCAACAAGGCGACCGCCGCGACAGGCGCGGGTTGCGGAGGCGAAGTCGTCACATCGAGCACTTGCGTGGGCGAAACATCGCCGTCCTTGTCCACGACGCCGAGGTTGAAATCCAAGCCAACCGTGAGGGTGGTGGTCGTGGAGGTGATGATCCCGATGTTGCTGATCTTGATCGGCTCGCTCCCATCCGACGTATCAGCTATGGGGTATGGGCTTCCCACTGTCCCTTCGAACGCTTGGAAGCTCGTGCTCGCACCGTTCGAACTGAGGTTGATGCCCGTGCCAGTGATTCCCTCGGTGGATCCCAAAATCTGAGCACCCTCGATCACCCAGTGCTCACCCGTCGTGCCGACGTTGTTGTAGTCATTGTGCTGGATGAACACGATACCGTCGTTGTTATCGAGTGTGGCATTGAAGCCCGCCGGGAGGGTGTCCCCGAATTTGAAGATGTCGGAGTTGTCCACGATGATCGCCTTCGTCGTCCGGGTCGTTAAGTCGTTGGCATCGACCAGCCTGAGAATAACGACCAAGTCCTCGGAACTGCCGATCCCGTCAAATTGCAGGAAGAGAGTGTCCGCTTGGGCCCTCGGGACCAGATTAGTATCGATGTGCCCGGTCGGATTCCCCTTGTAAAAGCTCATACTCAGGACTTCACCACCTTGGAGAGTGTCCCCCGCGACGCCGTTTGCCGACCCCGAGATGGAGACCCATTCGTCTGCTTGGTCGAAGACCTCACCATTCACGTAGGCTTGGGCCGCAGGGTCGATCGGCAACGTTCCATCCAGTGACTGATTTGGAAGATTCGCTTGGAGATTATTCACCCCAGTGCCTCCGCCAGGCTCAGCAGCACCGGTGAACTGCACGTAGAAGCCGTCATTGGGAATCCCAGGCGTGGCGGCATCGTCCTTCAACGTCGTCACGGACACCGCTGGCTGTGTATTATCCATCGTGTTCGTTCCGGACATGTAGCCTTGGAAGTTCGACGCGGTGCTGGTGTTAAAGGTCTCGAATCCTTGGATGGGTGCGTCCAGTTCCACCGAGTAAGTGCCCGCCGCTTTGTCGAAACTAAGCGTCCCAGTCGCCAAGGCAGTCCCTGAAGACAGCGGATTGGGCTGGTAGGTGAACTGGAAGCTGAACTCCGCGCTGCTCGCATCCTCGGAAACCCAGCTGACCGTTGTTCCAGTGATCGCATTTGGCCCCGCGCTACCATTCAAGCTGATGGGCGTGAAATCCGAATCCAGCGCGCTGTAGGTCTGCCGGGAATCGGCTCCGATGTCGAAATCGAAGACGCCGGTTCCACTCGGGTTGCTGTCGTCATCGAGGACGACACCGGTCACCGCATTCACGACCGGGCTATCGTCGTCGATCGTCAGTTGGAGCGAGCCTGTCGCCGTGTCTCCGTCATTGTCCACGATCGTGTAGCCGAGGCCGAGCGTGATATCGTCCTCCGTGCCCACCGTCGGGTGCATCAGCGGCTGGAGCAGAGTCGCGGCATAGGCCCCCGTGAGCAGATCGGTGAGCACCACCGTCATCAACGCGCCGCGGATGGACGAGATCGTCAGCGTCTTGGTCGAGTTGTCCCAAATCGAAGTCACCGATTCGGTGCCGAGCGTGCTCGGGCCGGTCAGCGTCACCGATTGCAGCCCGTCAGCGCCGGCCGAATAGCCGAGGCTGCCCGTCGTCGTCGTCAGGGCACCCGCCACATCGCCCGGCCCACCGGCGAGACCGCCCGCGAGACCTTCATCATCGAGCACATCCGCATCGATCACCGCAGCCGCCGTCGGCGTGTCGTCGTCCACGTCGATGTTCAGCGCGCCCGCCACCGAATCGCCGTCGCCGTCTGTCACCAGGTAGGTAAGCGCAAACTGCTGGTTGTTTTCATCGAGCCCACTCGCATGCGCGATCGGCGCGTTCTGCGTCACCGTGTAAGCACCCGTCGCAGCGTTGAGTGTGACCGTCAGCACGGTCGTCGCACCTTGCAGCACGAGCAGATCGCTGCCCGAGAGCTGATAACTGAAGCCGGCCGGCGCACCCGTGGTCTGGAATGCGATCGAACCACCGTCTGCGCCGAAGCTGTGCGCCAGCGTGGCGGTAAGGTTCGCCGCATTCGCGTCATCGCCGACTCCGCCCGCAATGCCGCCCGCCAGCGCATCGTCGTCGAGTTGCACGGTCGGATTGACCGCGACTGTCGGCGTGTCGTCATCCACCGTGATCACCAGCCCGTTCGCATTGGCCGTCACCGTGTCCCCATCAATATCCGTCGCCGTGATCACCGTCCCCAGCGCGATCGTCAGGTCGTTCTCCGCCCCGCCCGCCGCGTGGTCGAGCTGGTCGACCAGCGTGAAGTTATACGCGCCCGTCGTCGCGTTCACGCTGAACGTGAACACCGTCGCCGCCCCGGCACTCGCCGTCAGCACATGGCCGCTCACGCTGTAGGTCACCGCCACTCCGCCACTGCTCAGCGCGGGCAGACCGGCCGTGTTCGCGCTCAGCGCATACGCCAGCGGCGCATCCGCTCCGCTCGCAAACAGCGTGCTCACGTTCCCCGTCGCCACCACCGCTTCCCCAGCCACATCCCCCGTCCCGCCCGCGATGCCCCCGCTCACCCCGTCTTCGTCCACCGTCCCGGCCAGCGTGTTGATCGTCGCGATCGGCGTGTCGTCGTCCACCGTGATCACCAGCCCATTCGCAGACGCCGTCACCGTGTCCCCGTCAAAATCACTCGCCGTGATCACCGTC
>VFJQ01000134.1 GCA_009885995.1 Verrucomicrobiota bacterium | reverse complement strand
GATGCCTCCTTGTTGTGGGAGCCGCTCGTCATTCCACGGGGTTCCTCGACTGCGCGCCGCGCCACCTTCGCCCGCTGCGGCGCTCCGCTCGGAATGACCGCGGGGGAGAGTATTTCAAAAGCCTCCTAGAGCGAGCGGCGTCCGATGCCGGGGACAATGCCCGGCTTTCGACCACCGCGAGCTCAGGCATCGCTCACGCGAGGTCCGCGTGCCGCGGGCAGGAGACGAGGTGATCGTTCACCATCCCCGTCGCCTGCATGTGCGCATAGATGATCGTCGAGCCGACAAACTTGAATCCGCGCTGCTTGAGATCCTTGCTGAACGCATCCGATTCCGCCGTGCGTGCGGGGAGCTGCGCCAGCGTCCGCCACCGGTTCTGGATCGGCTTCCCGTCCACAAACCGCCACGCATAGCGATCGAAACTCCCGAACTCCTCCTGCACCGCGAGGAAGGCCCGCGCGTTCCCGATCGTCGATTCGATCTTCGCGCGATTGCGCACGATCCCCGCGTCGCCCATCAGCCGCGTCACCTCGCGCGCGCCGTAGCGGGCCACGACTTGCGGATCGAAGCCGGCGAAGGCCGCGCGGTAATTCTCCCGCTTCTTCAAGATCGTGATCCAACTCAGCCCCGCCTGCGCGCCCTCGAGGATCAGGAACTCGAACAACTGCCGCTCATCATGCACGGGCACACCCCACTCGCGGTCGTGATAGTCGGCATAAAGATCGGTGGAAGCCCAAGGACAACGCGGCATTCCCGTGGGCGATACCGGCTGCGCGCGCGGCGGTCAATCACGCCGCCTCAGAGCCGCAGCAGGCCGTAGCCGAAGTCGAGCATGCGGCCCATCGGCGTGTCGCCGACCTTCAGCGCCGGGGAGAGCGTGTAAATCTGCCGGCGTTTGTCCGTCGGATCGTCCTGCCCCACGATCAGCCCCGCGTTCCGCAGCGCGACGACGTGTTTGAGCGTGGCGTCGAAGCGCTTGCCGGACACGGATTTGAGGTCGGTGCAGCGGCGCGGCTTGCCATCGGCCAGCGCCACGAGAATCCGCCGCCGGGTCGGATCGCCCACCGCCGCCATGACGGTATCCGCCGGGATGGTCTGGACGGTCACGGTCACGAAGGGAGGAGGCACGGGGTCGCTCATGGAGGTGGAGATTGTCAGGAACCCATCGCCGGGGCAATCCCGGAGGCTCTTCCTTGTCAAAAACCGTTGGTTTTCGTCGGTTTCGAGCCTCCGAGCCGGAAGGAACCGTCAGCAATCGACTGTTCGGAGTCTCCCAACCGGAAGGAGCGATCAGCAATCGGCGACCCGGAGACTGCCAGCCGGAAGGAGCGATCAGCAATCGGCGACCCGGAGACTGCCAACCGGAAGGAGCGATCAGTAATCGGCGACCCGGAGACT
>VFJQ01000101.1 GCA_009885995.1 Verrucomicrobiota bacterium | reverse complement strand
CCGCCCGAAAATCGTGCGAAATGTAGTGGAGAAAAACTGAAGAAATCGCCCGCCAACCCGCATGAATACGATCTCAGCCCTTCATAACTGTCGAACTTGGGCTACCGCGTGACCGGGAATTCCGTGGCGATGGGCGAAGCGGCCGGCGTGGCGGCCGCGCTCGCCGCAAAGAGCCAGCGCCTGCCGCACGAAGTGCCGTGGAGCGAAGGCACCGCGCTGCCGGCGAAGCTGGGGCAGCGGAGTTGAAGACGTTGGCGCTTCGCACTCGCGCTATGTCCGACTCAGTCCAATCCTACCAGAACCCCGACATACAACAGATAGGCGTTTCGTCCTTGGTCACTGGGGGAGTCCAAATACTTGGCGGACTGCTGTGAGAATAGTCCAATCCTCAGGTTGCGTGTCGTCGTCGTAGCTCTTCCCGCTGCTGGCCTCCGTGAGGCCGGTTCGGATGTGCGGATAAAGAGACTCCTGCATAGCGATCAGCTTGGGGCAACGCACAAGCCAATAGGGCAACTCGTCGCGAGGAACGCTCGACATCGTGCGTATGAAGAAGCTCTTGCCGTGCTCATCAAGCGTGCCGAGACCGTATGCTGAAATCGCCTGTGTGAAGTGTGCGACAGCGTGGTCACGGGACGAAAACGAGTAGGCTGACCAGACGGGCGTGCCAAGGCCGTCGATTGCAATCTCGATAACGCGCGCAAGAAGATGAACTCTGTGCGGAAATGACGCGCTCGCGGCCCATGCCGCGATCTCGCTAAGGGCGAGGCAAGGGAGTTCCTTCTTGATTGCGTCCTCCCATGCGAGTTTCCCGTCGCCGACAAATGCGCGCATCATCGCACCGCGTTTTGGAGCGCCGGGAAATCCGAGCAACTGCCAATGGCAGTCATCAATAACTCCCTGCCATACGAACTTTGAGGCAGCGACTGAGAATGCTTCGAGAGAGATGGATTTCATTTAGGTAGTTGGGAGGGGTAAAAAAGATCCCATAAAACAGGAGGTCGTTTCATGTTCACTCCGAACGTGCTCACATAAAAGTGGGTCGCCGCCAAGCCGGATTGTCCGCTCGGAATGTGAAGAGCGATTCGACCGGCGCTGCCCACCAACTTTTTCGTCCAAAAGCGCGCAGCACGGACTTAAGAAGGCGTCATGCGTTTCCTCCTCGTTCTCCTTTTCGCTTCCGCCGTCGCCGCTGCTGAGCCGTTCGATGTGTGTGTTTATTCCGGCGTGCCGTGCGGGGTGGCGGCGTCGATCGCGGCGGCGCGTGAAGGGGCGCACGTGGTGCTGATCGAGCCGACGAAGCACGTGGGCGGGCTGAATACGAGCGGGCTGAACACGGCGGAGACCGAGCACATGCTGAAGTGGACCTTCGGCGGCATGGCGCGCGAGGTGTATGAGCGCACCGGGCGGCACTACGCGAAGTGGGAGCCGGCGTATTACTTCGAGTCGCGCATCGCGGAGAAGGTCTTCAACGACATGCTCGCGGAGGCGAAGGTGGAGGTGCGCTTCGGCGTGCGCGTGGAGAAGGTGGAGAAGGATGGCGCGCGCATCCGCAGCATCGTGCTGAGCGATGGCTCGACGGTGGAGGCGAAGGTCTTTGTGGATGCGGGCTACGAGGGCGACCTGATGGCGCGCGCGGGCGTGGGCTACACGTGGGGGCGCGAATCGCGCGCGGAGTTCGGCGAGGAGAAGGCGGGCATCTCGTTCGATCCGCCGCGCCAGGCGGCGACGGTGGATGCAGCGGGCAAGCTGCTGCCGGGCATCAGCGGGTGGGCGCGCGATTTTCACGAGGGCGACGGGGACAAGCGCGTGATGAATTACAACTGGCGGCTGACCTTCAGCAACGATCCGGCGACGCGCGTGCCGATCCCGCCGCCGCAGCACTACGATCGCGCGCGTTTCCGCCTGCTGGAAAACTGGCTGCGCGAGATGACGGCGAGCGGCCGGGAGGTGAAGCTCACCGACATCCTCGATCTCTACACACACGCGCCGGGGCGGAAGGACAAGAAGGAGGTGAACAACAAACAGGCGGCGATCATTTCCATCGGGCACTTCGGCGGGCAGTTCGACTATCCCGACGGCGACTACGCGACGCGCGAGCGGATCATCGCCGATCACACGGACTACACGCTCGGCTTGCTGCACTTCCTCGCGACGGATGATGCGGTGCCGGAGAAACTGCGCGCGGAGATGCAGCAATACGGGCTGCACAAGGAGGAGTTCGCCGACAATGGGAGCTGGCCCTACCAGCTCTACGTCCGCGAGGCGCGGCGGATGCGCGGTGTGACGGTCGTGACGCAGCGCGATGTGACCGAGGATCGCCGCAAGCCCGACTCGATCGCGCTGGGCAGTCACTTCGTCGATTCTCATCACGTGCAGCGGCTCGCGGTGTCTCCGACGGAGTTTCTCAATGAAGGCCGCATCTGGCTCGAAGGCTGGGCGTATCAAATCCCGTATCGCGCGATCACGCCGAAGGCCGACGAATGCGCGAACCTGCTCGTGCCCGGCGCCGCGAGCTACACGCACGTCGCTTACTGCACGCTGCGGCTGGAGAGCACGTGGATGATGGTCGGCCACGCCGCCGGAGTCGCGGCGGCGCGCGCGGCGGGTTCGGGGAAGACGGTGCAGGACTTGATCGTCGCGAATCTCCAGGAACGGCTGCGCGCGCAGGGGCAGGTCATCGACTTCCTGCCGGACCAGTCGGAGAAGTTTGAGCAGGCGAAGAAGCAAAAACCCTAGTAACAAAGGCGGCATGTCCGACGTCACTCCGCCCTCGAACTTCACTCGGCGCGACCTGCTGCGTCTCGGCGCTGCGGCGATCGGTGTGACGCCTGCGCTCGCGGCGGGGCGGAAACAAGGCCCGGTGTGCGAGAGCGGCGGGTGCTGCATCACGCCGTCGGGAGATTTCTACAACGTCGAGCGCGGCAATCCCGTGCCTTACAAGCTGCCGATCGAGAAGCAGCGCGAGATCGGCATGGTGCGCGAGACGTGGCAGCTCGAAGTGATCGCCGACCCGGAGAGCAACGCGAAGATCGAGCGGCCCATGCTGCGCGCGGACGGGACGGCGCTGACCTTCGATGCGCTGATGAAGATCGCGGAGACGAAGGCGACGAGTTTTCTGAAGGTCATCACCTGCAACAACCTCGCCGATCCGCTCGGGCACGGGCTGTGGGAAGGCGTGCCGCTGCGCGAGGTGCTGTGGCTCGCGGGGCCGGTCGAGAATCTGCGGCACGTGTATTACTACGGGCATCACAACGAGGATCCGAAGCAGATGTTCAAATGCTACCTGCCGATGAACCGTGTCTTCGAGGAGCCGCCGGGAGAGCTGCCGGTGCTGCTCTGCACCAAGCTCAACGGAGAATTCCTCACCGGCGAGCGCGGCGGACCGGTGCGCATGATCGTGCCGGAGGCGTATGGCTTTAAGTCGGTGAAGTGGCTCCAGCGCATCGTCTTCACGAACGCGCACCAGAGCGACGACACCTACGCGAACGGGAATAACGACACGAATAGCTGGCTCAAGACGTTCGCGCGGTTTGCGCTGCTGCCGGAGAAGATCAGCGCGGGCGACGAGTTGACGATCCATGGCAACGCGCAGGTCGGCGTGTCCGGTCTCGCGAAGGTGCAATACTGGTTGCGCCGGATGAGCGAGCCGCTGCCGGCGAACGATCGCTACTTCGCCAAGGCACCGTGGCAGGACGCGCAGATCGTGCCGTTCGACGGCGAGGCGATCAAAGGCTTCGGCGCAGCACCGTTGCACCCCGCGCAGTTCGATCCCGCGACGAAGCAGCCGCGCGAGTGGCCGCTGCGCCATACGCTCTGCCGCTGGACTGCCGCGCCGCGCAAGCTCGCGCCCGGCAACTACGAGTTGCGCTGCCGCACGATCGATCTCGCCGACCACGCGCAGCCGATGCCGCGGCCTTTTCCAAAGTCGGGACGGAACAACATCCAGAGCGTGAAGCTGGAAGTGGTGTAAGCGCACGCGGTTCTTGCGCCGCGCGACGCGTCTGCCACGCTCGCGCCCGCATGAAAACCATCCTCCTTCTCCTCGCCTCCTCCACGCTCGCGCTCGCGCAGAACTACACGCGCACGATCTTCTCCGACGACTTTTCCAGCGACGCCTTCGGCCCGCGCTGGGGGCACTACAAGAGCGGGAGCGTGGTGAAGGACGGAATGCTCGTGGGCATCACGCCGGAAGGCTCGGATCACTCGACGGTGGACAACATCAAGTTCGATGGCGAGCGCGATCTGGAGGTGTCGGTGAAGTTCCGCTTCGTGAGCGACAAGGCGAAAAGCTTCAACGTGTGGTTCGACGACAAGAACTACAAAGGCTCGCACGCGGGGCACATCTGCCAGGCGTCGATCAGCCCGAAGGGCGTGAATCTTTCTGATGCGAAGACGGGCGGCTTCGATCTCACGGGCGGACTTTACGACCGGAAGAAGGCGAACCAACTCACCGCCGAGGAGAAGGCGATGCTGGCGACGAAGGCGAAGAGCTTTCCGGTGAGCGTGAGCCTGAACGATTGGCACACGCTCGTGGCGCGCACGAAGGGCGATGAGTTGAGCGTGTCGATCGACGGCAAACCGGTGGGCAGCTTCAAGTCGCCGGGCATCACGCACGAGACGAAGTCGCTCGTGAGCCTCACGACCAACCAGGTGGACGTGAACTACGACGACTTCAGCATCAAGGCGACGGCGAAACCCTGAGCGCGCGCGGCGCGTCATGTATTCGCCCGCGCAGTTTCAGGTCGAAGACAGCGAGACGCTGCTCGCGTTCATGCGGCGGCACAGCTTTGCGACGATCGTGACGCACGATGGCACGATGCCGCACGCGACGCATATGCCGGTGCTGGTGCGCGAGAAGGAGGGCACGCTCGTCTCGCACATGGCGCGCGCGAATCCGCAGTGGCGGCACTTTGAGAATGGGCAGGAAGTGCTCGTGAGCTTCACCGGGCCGCACGCCTACGTGTCGCCCGCGTGGTATGCGACGCAGCCGGCGGTGCCGACGTGGAATTACACCGCGGTCCACGCGTATGGCCTCCCGCGCATCGTCAGCGACCAGGAGCAGTTCGCGGCGATGCTGCGTGAGTTGATCGAGTTCTACGAAGGTCCGCGCGCGGAGCGCTGGCCGGGCGAGATGCCCGCCGAGTTTCGCGACAAACTCATGACGGGAATCGTCGGCATCGAGATCGAGATCACGCGCATCGAGGGGAAGTTCAAGCTCAGCCAGAACCGCAGCGACGCGGACAGGGCCGGCGTGATCGCAGCGCTCGCGGCGAGCGGCGATCAGACCGATCGCGAAGTAGCGGAACTGATGAGGCGGCCGTGAGGGCGGTGCGGCTCGCGACAGAGGCGGACATCCCGGCGCTGGAGGTCCTCATCCCCCTCTCGGTGCGCGCGCTGCAAGCGGAGCACTATTCCTCGGCGCAGATGGAGGCGGCGCTTGGGCCGGTGTTCGGCGTGGATCGGCAGCTCATCCGCGATGGCACTTACTTCGTCGTGGAAAGCGATGGCGTGATCGTTGGGTGCGGTGGGTGGAGTCGGAGAAAGGCGGTCTTCGGTGGCGACCGCGCGCGTGACGGTGAAGACGCGATGATCGATCCGCGCACCGAGCCCGCGCGCATCCGCGCGTTCTTCGTGCGGCCTGGCTGGGAGCGGCGCGGCCTTGGCAGCGCGATCCTGCGCGCGTGCGAAGAGGCGCTCCTCGCACACGGTTTCACGCGGGCTACCATGGTCGCTACACTCGCGGGCGAGCCGCTGTATGCGCGCTTCGGCTATGCGGTCGCGGAGCGCTACGAGGTGCCGCTGCGCGACGGCTTGATGCTGCCGGTCGTGAGGATGACCAAAGATTTTCCATGTCCAAATCCGCGCGCGCAGGACTAATCGGGCGTCATGCAATCCCTCCCAGCCCTGCTCCTCGCCACGCTCGCACTCATCGCGGACGCGGCTGAACCCGTGCAAGTCAGCGGCATCTATCCGCACCTCGCGATGTTCAACAACGAAGGCGAGTGCGGCACGGGAGCGGTGGTTCCGTGGGCGGGGCGACTGTGGGCGATGACGTATGCGCCGCACAAGCCGACCGGGTCTTCCGACAAGCTCTACGAGATCACGCCGGACTTTCAGCAGATCGTGCGGCCTGAGAGCATCGGCGGCACGCCGGCGAACCGCATGATCCACTCCGAGTCGCAGCAACTCTTCATCGGACCTTACGCAATCGATGCACAGGGCGCGGTGCGTGTGATCCCGTGGCAGACGATGTTTGGCCGGCTCACGGGCAATGCGCGTCACCTCACCGACCCGGCGGGGAAGATCTACGCGGCGACGATGGAGGAAGGGATCTACGAGATCGACGTGAAGACGCTCGCGCCGACGGAACTGTGGGCCGACGAGCAACGAAAGACGGGGCGGCATGCAGACCTGCCCGGCTATCACGGCAAGGGGCTCTACTCCGGGCAGGGGCGCATCGTTTACGCAAACAACGGCGACCACGCGAAGGAGGCGCTGAGCGATCCGAGCGTGGCGTCGGGCGTGCTCGCGGAGTGGGATGGGAAGGCGAACGCATGGACGGTCGTGCGGCGGAACCAGTTCACCGAAGTGACTGGCCCGGGCGGCATCACGGGGAGCAAGGACGGCGATCCCGTGTGGAGCATCGGCTGGGACCACCGCTCGCTCATTCTCATGTGCCTCGATCGCGGGGAGTGGCACGCCTTCCGCCTGCCGAAGGGCTCGCACAGCTACGACGGTGCGCACGGCTGGAACACGGAATGGCCACGCATTCGCGAGATCGGCGAGGACGATCTACTGATGACGATGCATGGCACGTTCTGGCGATTCCCGAAGGCGTTCAGCACGTCACACTCCGCGGGCATCGCGCCGCGCTCGAACCACCTCAAAGTCATCGGCGACTTCTGCCGCTGGAACGACCGCGTCGTCTTCGGCTGCGACGACACGGCGAAGAGCGAATTCCTCAACAAGCGCAAGGCGAAGGGTGACTTGGCGCCGCCGGGGCAATCACAGTCGAACCTGTGGTTCGTCGAGCCGGCGCGCATAGACCACCTCGGGCCGGTGATCGGGCGTGGTGCGGTGTGGCTCGGTGATGCAGTGAAGGCGGGCGCGCCCAGTGATGCGTTCCTCTTCTCTGGCTATGAACGACGCGGTGTGCATCTCGCGCATGATTCGGCTGAGGCGGTGACGTTCAGCTTCGAGGTCGATGCCAAGGGCGACGGCACGTGGCAGTCGCTGCGCTCGGTCGAGGTGCATGGCTATGCTTGGGTGGACTTCCCCGCGAGTGAGCGCGGCACGTGGGTGAGGGTGAAGACGGATCGCGGCTGCACGAAGACGACGGCATTCTTCCAGTTCGGCAATGCGGATACGCGCGGGAGTGGGGCGACGGCGATGTTCGAGGGGGTAGGTGGTGCGGGCGGACTGCTATCCGCGCGCGGGGCGAACCTGCGCACGCTGCGGCTCGCGCAGGGCGATGCGTGTTACGACCTCGACGCGGAGTTGAAGCTGCGGCGCGTTGACGACGCGAAGGGGCTGGAGTTCGTGCGGAAGAACTTCGCTATCCCGCGCGATGTCATCTCGGAGGATGCAGCGTCGGTGCTATATGTGGACGAGAAGGGACGGCGCTGGCGGCTGCCGAAGGGGCTGGAGATCGGCGACGAGCGCATTTGCCGCGAGGTCTGCACGGAGCGCGACTTGTTCAACTGCGCGGGCACCTTCTATGAACTGCCGGCAGAGAATGCGGGCGGCTTTGCCATGATCCGCCCGGTCGCCACGCACAGCCGGCACATCGCGGACTATGCGTCCTATCGCGGACTGCTCGTCATCAGCGGCATCACAGAAGGTGCGAGTGGCGAGCGGATTGTCCGGTCCGACGACGGCAAGGCTGCGCTGTGGGTCGGGGCGGTGGATGACCTCTGGCAGTTCGGCAAGCCGCGCGGCACGGGCGGGCCATGGATGAACACGACGGTAAAGGCGGACGTGCCGAGCGATCCGTTCCTGATGACAGGCTACGACCGCAAGCGACTGCATCTCGCGAGCACGACGGCGGCGAAACTCCGCGTCGAGGTGGACTTCAGCGGCACGGGGAAGTGGAGCACGTATCGCGAGTTCGACGTGGCGGCGGGCGGCGCGGTAGAACACGAGTTTCCCGCCGCCTTCGCCGCCTACTGGCTGCGTGTCACCGCCGATCACGACACCACCACCACCGCTCAACTCACCTACGAATGAAACGCCGACATTTCCTCCTCGCGACGCTTGCCGCGACGCTGCGCGCACAGACCAAACGCGCCCCGCGAATTCTCCTCCGCTCCTCGTGGCAGACGGTGAACATCGGTGACATCGCGCACACGCCGGGCGTGCTTGCGATTCTCGAAAAGTATCTGCCCGAAGCCGAAGTTCGGTTGTGGCCGAGCAAAGTGGACAACGGCGTGGAGGAGATGCTGCTCGCGCGCTTCCCGAAGCTGGAGATCATCAAGGGATCAGAGCACCTCAAGGCCGCGTTCGCCGAGTGCGACTTCCTGCTGCACGGCTCGGGACCGTCGCTCGTGGCGGAGAATGACGTGGCGCGCTGGTCGAAGGAGACGGGCAAGCCTTACGGAGTGTTTGGCATCACGCTACCCATCCAGGGTTCCGCCTCGACGAAGCCCGCGTCGGATAGCGTGATCGCGAAGACGATCAGCGTGCTCAGCGGGGCGAAGTTTGCCTATTTCCGCGACTCGTTATCGCTCGGCGTGGCGAAGGCGCGGGGTTGCACGTGCCCGGTGATGGAGTTTGGGCCGGACGGAGCCTTCGCCACGGACCTGCGGGACGACGCGAAAGCGGACGCGTTCCTCAAGGCGAACGGGCTCGAAGAGGGGAAGTTCCTCTGCTGCATCCCGCGGCTGCGCTTCACACCTTACTGGACTTTGCCGGAGAAGAAGGCGGCGCCCGACGCGACGAAGCACGCGCGCAACGAGGCGATGAAGGAGCACGATTGCAGGCCACTGCGCGATGCGATCACGGCGGTGGTGCAGCAGACGGAGATGAAGGTGCTGCTGTGCCCGGAGGACAAAACCCAGATGGCGGTGAACAAGGAGATGCTCTACGACAAGCTACATGCCGACGTGCGCGCGCGGTGTGTGTGGCGCGAGACCTATTGGCTGACCGATGAGGCGCTCAGCACGTATCGCCGCAGCGCGGGTCTCTTCGGCCACGAGATGCACTCGCCGATCATGTGCATCGGCAACGGCATCCCCGCGATCGTCTGCCGCTGGGCGGAGCAGACGAGCAAGGGCATCATGTGGCGCGACATCGGGCTGGGCGACTGGCTCTTCGACCTCGACAAGGAGGATGACATCGCCCGCGTCGCGCCGGCAGTGCTGGCGATGGCGAAGGATCCCGCCGCGGCGAAGGCGAAGGCAGCCAAGGCACGGGAGTTCGTCGAGGCGCGGCAGCGGGCGATGACTGCGCAGCTCAAAACCGCGCTTTAGCCCAAGTTCGACAGTTGACCCAGCCTTTCGGGTATTATGAGGGTGGTTAAAAGGAATGCTTCTCTTGGAACGGTGTGAGGTGGAGTGCGTTTGGCGTTGTAGTGG
>VFJQ01000062.1 GCA_009885995.1 Verrucomicrobiota bacterium | reverse complement strand
GCTTCTTCGAGCCGCACCTGCGAGCCGTCGATTTCGCTGAGCGTCGTCTCGCGGCGCGTGCTGATTTCCCACGATTTCGCACGCGCCGCGGCGACTTCGACGTCGAGTGTATGGAGCTGGTTCTTGCGCTCGAGATGCGAGCTGGCTGCGGCACTGGCCACGCCGCCGTGAAGGATGCCGTCGCGAGTGATGACTTCGCCGGCCATCGTCACGATCATCGAGCCGCGCTGTGGGAAGATGCGGAGCGCCGTTTCGAGATCGGCGACGAGCACGGTGTGATTGATGAGCCGCTCGACGGTGCGGGCGACCTCGGGCTGCGTGCGCACCTTGTTGTTAAGCCAGTCGATCGCACCCTCGGGCAGCGCCATCTCCTCGTTGGTGATGTGCTCGAAGTGCGCGTCGAGTTCGCGCAGCGCGAGCGCGGCGGTGCCGAGCTTTTGCGCGGTGAGCGTCTTGATCACGCTCTCGGCGATCATCGAGTCCTTCATCACGATCGCTTGCAGGTTCGCGCCGAGGCACGCCTCGACGGCGCGGACGTATTCGGGCGCCACGTCGATGAACTGCGCGAGCGCGCCGGAGATGGCGGGCTTGAAAAAGTCCGGGTTATCGAGCCCGCGCAGGACGGCCTGCGTGCCTTCGCCGAAGCCTTCGCCGCTCTCGATGAGCTGGCGCAGCGCGTCGGCTTTCGACTCCTTTTCCGCCAGCACGCGCTGGGCGTCGCGAAGCTCGCGCTCGATCTCGCCGAGGATCGTCTGCGACTGGCGCAGCGTAAATTCCGCCGCGCTCACTTCCGCGGTGTGCGCTTCGAGTTCGGCATTCGCGCGTGCCAGTTCGCCCTCGGCGTGGCCGCGCTGCTCGGTGAGCTGCGCAAAGGCGAACTCAAGCTGCCGCGATTCGTCGGCGAGGTAGGCGAGCCGCGCCTCGGCGCCTTCGCGTGTTTGCATCACGCCTGAGATATTGCCCCGGAGCTGGCTGATGCGGTTTTCGACCCGCGCCGCGTCCTGCGCGAACGACGAGAGCGACACCTCGATCTCGCTGCGCTGCGAGGTGAGCGCGGCGGTGGCGGCCTGCTTTTCCTCCATGTGCCGCAGCTCGCCGGCGAGCATCTCGGTGATCTGCGCGAGCTCCGTGTCGGTGGAATGCAACTCCTGCTCCTGCATCCGGAACTTCTCCTCCGACATCGCGACCTCGCCGCGGTAGCGCTGGATGAGCCCGTCGAATTCCCGCGTCCGCTCTTCGTTGAAGACGAGGCGGTTCTCGTGGTTCGAGATGCGCGAGCGCAGGTCGTTCACGGTTTGCCGCGCGGCGTTGAGCTTCGTCTCCATCTCGTCGAGCGCTGCGCGCTGGGCGCTGGCCTGGGCTTCCTGCTCCTCGATCTGCACCTCGTGCTCGCCCTGCCGCACGCTGAGCGAATCAAGCTGGCCGGTGGCCTCGATGCGTTGCAAGTCGAGCGTCTCCCACTGCTGCTTCGCATGGTGCAACTCGAGCATCTTCAAATCGCCGATGAGCGACTGATAACGCCGCGCCTTGCCCGCCTGCCGCTGGAGCGAACCGATCTGCCGCTTCACTTCCTTCACGATGTCCGCGAGGCGCACAAGATTCACCTCGGTCGCTTCGAGTTTCCGCAGCGCTTCCTTCTTCTGCGACTTGTATTTGGTGATGCCCGCCGCTTCCTCGAAGATCGCGCGGCGGTCCTCCGGCCTGGTCGAAAGGACCGCGTCGATCTTGCCCTGCTGCATGATCGAATACGCCGTGCGGCCGATGCCGGTATCCATGAAAAGGTTGTGGATGTCCTTCAGCCGGGCGGGCGTCTTGTTGATGAGGTATTCGCTGCCGCCTTCGCGGAAAACGCGGCGCGTGATCGTGACCTCATGCCAGTCGAGCCCGAGCGCCTCCTCGCACTCGCTGAAGGTCATCGACACCTCGGCCATGCCGAGCGCCTGGCGGCTATCGGTGCCGGAGAAAATGACATCGGTCATTTCCGAGCCGCGCAGCGCCTTGGCCGACTGCTCGCCGAGCACCCACAGGATGGAGTCGAGCACGTTGGATTTGCCGCAGCCATTCGGGCCAACGACGCACGTCACGCCGCGATGGAATTCGAGCAGGGTCTTGGGGGCGAAGCTCTTGAAGCCGATAATTTCGAGCGATTTGAGATACATGGCTTTGGGTTGGGTTGAAAACGGGCCGAGGGGCCGGGGAACGGCGGGAGATTTGAATCGTGCGCGGAGGATGGCAAGCGCTATTTGTGGGGCGGGCGAGATTTCGACGCCACCATATATGGTGGTTTCTCCCGGAACTCAGAGAAACCGGCTCCTCCTCTTTACAGGAGGCCTTTCCGGGCCATTCTGCACCCCATGAACGTCGATCCGAACGCCTTTCCACAGCCCGGCGAACTCCGCGGCATCGAGCACGCCGGCGTGATCGATTTGCTCACGCACGACGCGGCGAGCGGGCAGGTGGAGTTGGTGATGTTCGAGCCGCGCGCGTGGGATGGCGGCGAGGAGCAGCTTTTTCAGCTCCAGGAGAAGATGAACGCGTATCTCTCGTTCGCGCTGGACGGCGAGATGGCGGAGGCGCACCCGGAACTCATGGGCAAGCCGCTCCGCGTCGTCTTGCGGTGCATCGACACTCCGCCGGATGAGGCCGTCGAATTTCTCACCCAAGTCCGCGAGCAGATCGCGCTACAGGACATCGACCTCGAAGTGCGCTACGCCCGCGAGGGCGGCTGCGGGACAGGCTGCGGCTGCTCGAACAATTGAGGCTTAGCGGAAGTTCAGGTTGCCGGTGATCACGCTCATCTCGTCGGTGAAATCGAGCGAGAACCCGCCGACGCCATCGCCGGGAGCGCTCCGACTCGCCCACAGGCGGGTCAAGGCGTGACTCCACCGCACGTGTCATACGACCTCGTGCCCGGTGGGGGCGCGCCGGGATTGCCAGCACTGCGCCGGATGAGGTAGAGCGCTGCGCGATGACCTCCGACCCGATCATGTTCCGTCCTCTCGCGTGCCTGCTCGCACTCGCGATGGCCACCAGCGGGTGCGCGACGAAGTTTATCGCAAAGCCGAACAACCCGCTCCGGCCAGCGCGCACCGCGGGCTGGGATGTCGGTGAGCTCAGCCCGGCGACGCAGGCGCGGGTGAAGACGCTCGGACTGGCCGACCCGGTCGCGGTGATCGCCGCGCTGGAGCCCCTCGCGCCGCGCGACATCGAGGCGCGTCGCGCGGTGATCGAGGTCGCGCTCGCGGCGGGCATCAAGGCGCACGCGAAGTTTCTCACCGATCGCGGCGCGGCGGGGCTTTACCTCTGCGCGGCGGAGCACGCCTTCGATGCGCGCGGGCAGGGGAGCGCGGAGTTCCAGCGCTTCTGCCGGGAGGCGAGCCGCTACGCGCTCGCGCGCCTCGCCAGCTTGCGCGACGTGGCGATCAAGAATGGCGTGAAGCTCGAACCGAACATCGCCGGGCCGACGCGGAGCTATCACGTGGAGTTTCGCACGAACGTCCCGGGCGCGGTGCGCGCCGATCAATACAGCACGCTGCTCGCGACCGATCGCTATCGCGTCGTGGGCACCCGCGATCTCGCGCTCGTCGAAGGCATCGGCACGCCGCTCGTTGGCAAAGTGAATGGCCCCGTGGGCAGAGCAGCCGCCGAGGCGGTCGCGGTGCCCGATGGGCTGTGGGTGCCGCTCACGGCGACGGTGGAATTCGGCCCGCGCGGTCCCGTGCGCACCGCGACCTTTGCCCTCTACGATCGCAAGCGCGTGGAGACGGCGCAGATCGGCGGGCGGCGCGAGACGCTCGTGGGCGATTTCTCGACGCCCTTCGCCGTGCGCGCGAAGGAACTCGACGAGCAGAACTTTCTCACCCTCGGCATCCTCGGCTTTCTGCGCGGCGATCGCTGGTTTGAATCCACGGGCCTTTACCCGCTCGAGACGCCGGTCGCGGACAAGATGCCCGTCGTCTTCGTGCATGGCCTCATCAGCGATCCGAACGACTGGCGCTACCTCCACAACGCGCTGCTCGCCGACCCGGAGATCCGGCAGCGCTATCAATTCTGGGCCTTCTACTATCCCACGAGCATGGCCGTGCCGTGGTCGGCCACGCGCCTGCGGCAAGGGCTCGCTCATGCGCAGGCACGACTCAATCCCGGCGGGCGAAACCCGAACCTCAGCCGCATGACGCTGCTCGGGCACAGCATGGGCGGGCTGCTCTCACGCATGCAGATCGTGAGCGGCGGCGATGCGATCTACCGCCGCTATTTCAAAAAGCCCCCGGAGCAACTGCGCCTCAGCGCGAGCGAGCGGGCGATGGTGCGCGATATGTTCTTCTTCCAGCCGGACCCGCACATCGACGAGACCGTCTTCATCTGCGTGCCGCACCAAGGCAGCTACCTCGCGACGAACTGGATAGGCAAAATCGGCCGCACCATCGCGCGCCTGCCGTTGACCGTCATCCAGACCACGGCAAACGTCATCACGCTCAACGCCGACGCCATCGCAGCGGGCGTCCAGTTTCAGCCCGGCACGAGCATCGATTCGCTCAGCCCCGGCGGGAAGTTCGCGAGCATCCTGCAGGAGCTGCCGATGAGCGATCGCGTGAAGAAGCACAGTGTCATCGGCGACCGCGGCGCCGGCGGCGACGTGTGGAAGACGAGCGATGGCGTGGTGCCTTACTGGAGCAGCCACATCGAAGGCGTGCCCGAGACGATCATCCCCTCGAGCCACGGCGGCTTGGAGCACGAGCGGTGCGCGGCGAAGGTGAAGGAACTCCTGCGCGCGCACCTCGGCCGCTGATGTTCAACGAGCGCCGGCGACTTGTAATCCGCTCGGCACGTTTGCGGGAACGCTGCGATCGTAGTCGGTGCTGAGCGTGTCGAGGAAGGCTTCGAGCGCGGGGAAATCGTCGGCGCGCAGGTCGAGATGGCGGAGCAGCGGATCGAGCGGCGGCTGCAAGGTGGTGTCGCCGCCGTCGAGTGTTTCGCTCACGGCGTCGGAGAGGGCTTCGTAGAAAATGAGCGTGTCGCGGATCGTGCGCACGCTGCCGTCGTGCATGTAAGGCGCGGTGTGGCGGAGCTGGCGCAGCGTGGGTGTGCGCAGCACGATGCGGTCGGCGAGGCCGATGAAGTGCGGCTTGTAATCGGAGAGCATCGGGCCGCCGTGGCAGTGGGTGCAGCCGGCGTCCTGGAAGACCTTCAGCCCGCGCTGCTGCTCGGCGTTCAGTGCGGAGGTGTCGCCGCGGATGAATCGGTCGAAAGCAGTTTCCGGCGTGACCAGCGAACGCTCGAATGCGGCGAGGGCGCGCGGGAGATTCTGCGCGGTGGCGTCTTCGGCGAAGACGGCGCGAAACTGCTCGCGATACGTGGCGATGGCATTCACGCGTGCGACGGCTTGCGGTAGCGCGTCGGCTTCCGCGCAGACTTCGCCGCGCATCTCCTCCCTCATGCGGAGCGGCACGAGCACCTGCGCTTCGAGGCTCTGCACGCGGTTGTCGAAGAACATCGGCGCGTCGCGCGGGTCGAGCTTCACGCCGGCGACGAGGCCGTTGAAGCCGACGTTCAGCAGCGACGGCGCATTGCGCGTGAGCAGCGTGAGGTCAGTCCCGACCGGCACCGCGCGCCCGTCCGTCCAGCCGTGCTCGGGATGATGGCACGTCGCGCACGCCACCGTCTTCGTCGCGGAGAGGATCGGATCGAAGAAGAGCAGCCGCCCCAGCGCGATCTTCGCGGGCGTCGCGGGATTGTCCGCCGGCTCCGGCGCACGGGCGGGCAGGGCGGCAAGCTGCATCTCCGGCGGGAGCGGCTCCGGCGCGGCGGCGGCGAGTGCGGCGGCGCAGAGCAGGGGAGAGATGAACTTCACGCCGGCACGCTTCCAAAGGCTTCCCGTGCGGGCAAGCCGGAAGCTGCCCCGTGGTTCACGTTGCGGCCCACGGTCGTCGTCGGCACGACTGCCTTGGCCCGGATGGTGAGCGGGGGAACGGCCTCCGACACCAAGCCAACGCCGCTCATCTGCTCGACGAGCGCGCCGCCTTCGAGAGACAAGTCCAGCAGCAGCGGCTCCCCGCCGAGCAGGATGTTCATCGAGGCATGGCTATTGGGGGCCGACTGTCCGCGAAACTTCACCACCGCCGCGTCGCACCCGGTGATGGGCACGATGCGGCGGGGCCGAATTTCCACCGCAGGTGGAAAAGGTTTTCAGCGCAAGCGCAGCGAGGCGCGCTGCGAGTGGGCGGGCGGCGTGTCGAGGGCGCTTTCGAGCCGGGTCAGGCGGGCCTCGCGGGCGCGGTCCGCGGCCTCCAACTGACGGAGGCGCTCCTCCAACTCCTGGATCTTCCGGTCCTTTTGCGTGACCACTTCATGGAGCGCCTGGATGGCCGTGAAGGCGACCCCGGCCTCGTCAAGCGGCGCGATCGTTTTGTCGTCGGACTTCAGGTTCAGCAGGCCGTCGAAGGCCGCGTGGAAATCCTGGGCCATCGGCCCGATGTGGCGGCGCGTCTCGCCGATGTAGCTCCACGTCGAGACGGGCAGGGTGAGCAGGTGCTCCAGGACGGCGGAGGCCTGGACCGGGGCGATCCCCTCCTTGATGTTCCGGTCGCTTGAATTCATGAAACTGCCAAAAACCGTCACCTGAGAGCCGACTAAATCCAGTCGTGAGCTCGAGTTGCCGATGGAGGTGAGCCCTCCGTTGGCTTGAATGAAAAGCTGGCTGGGGTTGGCTCCATTCAGCGCCTGAATGCTATCCTGGACGAATCCGATATGAAGACCTCCAAAGGCGCCAACGGAGAGCGCTCCACTGTTGGTGAGATCGCCGTTGGCTCCGGTGACTACCTCCAACCCGTAGTTCGAAGGGGACCCGCCGACAGAGAGCTTGCTAGCGATGCTCGTCCCGAACGCACTGATTTCGATGATCGGGGTGACCGTGGCCAGATCATCCAAGCTGGAATTGATTCTGAGGAATCCAGTCGAGCTGACGATTGAATAATCAGCGAAACTCGTCCCGGTGCGAAGGAATTCGATGCCGCTCGAGATGCGGTCGGTGGAGGTGATCCGGATCTTCCTGGCCCCCGTTCCGGCGACTTCCAGGTTCGCGCCTGGACCGGTCGTGCCAAGGCCGAGGTTGCCATTCACGTCGATGCGCATGTGCTCAGACTCGCCTTCAAAGAGGTCGAAATCTGAAAAACGGAACCCCCCGCCTCCAAGTCCCCTCTGGTTGATGAAGTGGGCGGCTCCGCTCCCGCTGCGGTTGTATTCGAAAAAGGCAGCCAACTGATGAGGGCCGGCACTGGACCCCACCGCTTTGAACCCGATGTCGGCGGCGACGATCCCACCGGAGCCCGTGGCTCTGATCGATCCGCTGGCGACCTGGTCTCCCGTGAAACTATTCCCGCCCGAGAGCAAGGCGACGCCCGCCGGGGTGGCCGGGGCCACCGTGGAAACCGCGGTGACGAGTCCCTTGGCATTGACCGTGACGACCGGGATGGCTGAGCTGGAGCCGAACGCGCCGACGTTGCTGTTGACGGTAGCCAGCGTGCCGGCGGCGGTCACGTTGCCGCTGCCGTTGAAGCTCGGCGAGGTATAGGCGAGGTCACCGGTGATGGAGATGGTCCGGCCCGTCTGGAGGGCCGTAGCGCTGCCGGCATTGCCGGTGATGGTGGTCTGGTCGCCAGTATTTGTCCCGCTGCTCGTGCCGCTGAAGGTGCCGCTCTGCGTGGCGAGCGTGCCGAGGCCGAGGTTGGTGCGCGCGGTGGCGACGTTGTTGAGAGCGGAGAGATTCCCGCCGAGGCCGAGGATGTCCGAAGCCGAGAGGGTGACGACGCCCGTTCTGCCGGCGACCGAGGTGACGGCGCCGCCGCTGCCCGCCGCCGTCCAGGAAAGGAGGCCGCTGCCATCGGTGGAGAGCACGGTGCCGGCGGCGCCATCGGCAGCCGGCAGGGTGTAGATGCGGCTGGTGGCGATCGCATCGGGGGCTTTGAAGCCGACGAAGTTCGCGCCGGTGAGGGCGTCGAGGCGGATCTCGCCCGTCTGGCCCGCGCCGGCGCCGAAAGGCTTCGCCTCGAAGGCGGCTTGCAGAGTCGCTTGGAGGCTGCCGGCCCGCGCGATGCCGGTCACATCCAAGGGAAAGGCCGGGCTGGCGGTGCCGATGCCGACGTTGCCGGTGGTGAGATTGAGCTTCGCCGGAGTCACCGCGCCGTCGGCGAGCTTCGCCATCGTGACGCTGCCATCGGCGAGACCCTGGGCTCCACTGCCCACGAGATCGATCTCGATCACCGCCGGGTGCCCGCTCGCCGCGCCTTCCTTGCTGGCGATGATACAGCTCGTGTTCACGTCGCCCGTGAGCGCGAGGCCGAAGTCACTCGCCGGCGCGGCCAGCCACGCTTTGACCTGATCGGTCACGTCCACGATCACGAAATCGCGATTCAAGTCCACGGTCGTGAGATCGATCGTGGCGATGGACGCTCCCACCGTGGGTCCCACCCTCGTCTTCTCGACGAAAGTCTCCTGAAACGGCCCGTTGAGCGCGCTGATGGTGACGACACCGCGCTTGGTCACCTTCGGGAGAAAGAGCGTGAGCCGGGCGGCAGAGACCTGCGCTTGGTCGATGCCCGAAGATCCCACGCCGAAACCGATCAAGGCCGTGCTCTTGCTGGAGATGGCGAGGGTCTTCGCCGCGCCGGTGGCCCTGAGGATGACGTTGGTGGTCTTCGAGGCCGCCGTATCTTGGAAGATAGGTAACGTTTCGGCCCGGAGGGCCGTGGTGCTGAATATCGCCAGCGTGAGGCCGGCGGTAAGGATGGAACGGAGTGGTTTCATGGGAGTGGAATTGGCTGGGTGCAACACGGGTGTCATACCTACCCATTCGCAAAAGCCGGCAATTCATTTCACCCCGACCCGAAGATTTCCGAAAATAGTTCCAAGTGGCTCACGCCGCCCCCGGCGTGAAGCTGCACACGGGCGCAGCGCCACACTTCCCAGTCAGCGCGCTCGGCGCGGATTGTGAAGCTGTCGCCATGTTTGTCGCCGTGTTTCCGCTTCGACCTGCCTTCGGCAGTCACGCCGGGGGCGGCGTGAGCCACGGGCTGCGGAAAGATTCGCCCGGAGGGCGAGCCCGACATTCTAATTTCCGGGCAGCCCTCCGGGCTTCAGATGCCGCAGACCTCTCATCGGATGCCGCAACCGACTCATCGCACGGCGCGAACCGCATGTCGGACGCCGCAGCCTGCATGTCGGCTGGCGCGGATCGCATGTCGGCTGCCGCGGATCGTATGTCGGACGGCGCACACTGCGTGTCGGATGCCGCAAACCTTCGATCGTATTTCGCCGAAGCAGCTCCCTTTTCTCTGAAGCCACCGCCCTACTTCCGCGTCGGCTTCGGCTGCGCGTCGTATTCCTTCCAGAATTCCTCGGCGGTCTGGGCGGGGGGGGGCATTTTATCGAGGCCGCTGCTGCGGGTCGAGAGGCGCCGCAGCTTGGGCAAGTGGCGCAGCGGCGTCAGATCGAGCGGCTGGGCGGGCAGGACGAGTTGCTCCAGCGCGGGACAGCCGACACCCGCACGGTATGCCAGCGGTTCGCGGCACCTGTCACACGAAAACGGAGCCAGACGTGATCGTCGTCCTGCGCGCGGGCGAAGGTCGGCAGGCATCGAATTCCCTAGCCAAGCCCGCGCGTGCTGCGGGATTTTCCCAGCGCCATGTCATTCCTCCGAACGCTCCCGCTCGTCCTCCTGCTCGCCCCCGCTTTCGCCGCCGACGCGCCGAATCTTTTCATCGAAGGCTACGCCGGACAGCTCAGCGTGGTGCCGGGGGAGGCGGTCACCTTTCACGTTTCGACGACGGCGCCGAAGTTCTCCGCGGAGATCACACGCTTCGGGCCGAAGCCGGAGGTGGTGTGGACGAAGAACGATCTGCCGGGGCGCGAGCAAGCGGTGCCGGAGGATGCGTCGGCGAATGGGTGCCGCTGGGCGGAGACGTTTCGCGTGGAGATCCCGAAGACGTGGCGCAGCGGCTACTACAGCGTGCGTTTCCGCGCCGAGGATCGCGGCGGAAAATACACGCAGCGTGGCACGCGCACGGCGGAGAGCAGCGCGTTCTTCATCGTGCGCGCCGCCCAGCCGGGGAAGGCGACGAAGATCCTGCTCCAGCTCAGCACGAACACCTACAACGCCTACAACAACTGGGGCGGCTTCAGCGCGTATGCGTATAACGGCTTCGCGAAAAACCAGGGCAGCCGCGTGTCGTTCGACCGGCCGGCGGCGTCGCAGTTCGATCGTTGGGAGGCGGCCTTCGTCGGGTGGGCGGAAAGCCACGGCTACACGCTCGACTACGCTGCGAATAGCGACCTCGAGTTTCATCCCGAGCTGCTCGCGCACTACCAACTCGTGCTCAGCGTCGGCCACGACGAATACTGGAGCGCGCCGATGCGCGACCACATCGAGGCATACATAGCCAAGGGCGGTAACGTCGCCTTCTTCAGCGGCAACTCCGTCTGCTGGCAGGTCCGCAGCGAGGACAGCGGGCGCGCGCTCACCTGCTACAAGCAGCACTACTTCGCCGATCCCGTCTGGCAGACCGGCGACTACCGGACGCTCTCGACGGCGTGGAGCCATCACCTCGTGAAGCGGCCCGAGAACCAGCTCACGGGCGTCGGCTTCCTATGGGGCGGCTATCGCAAGAGCCACGGGCAATTCATGGATGACCCGGCGGAATACACGGTGCATCGGCCGGAGCATTGGGTCTTCGCCGGCACGGAGCTGGGGCGCGACGCGAAGTTCGGCGGGAAGGACACAATCGTCGGCTACGAGTGCGACGGCTGCGAACTCGCGTGGAAGAACGGCCTGCCCGAGCCGACGCATCGCGACGGCACGCCGGAGACTTTCACCGTGTTAGCCACGTGCCCCGCGCGCTGGCACCCGGATGATTGCGAGTGGTATGAGCGCTGGGAGAAAGGCCGCACGGGCAATGCGGTCCTCGGCGTCTATACGCGCGGCGGCACCGTCTTCACCACGGGGAGCACCGACTGGGCGCACGGCCTGCGTGGCGGCGATGCGATGGTCGAGCGGATCACGCGGAACGTGCTGGACCGGCTGGGGAAGTGAGCGAGGGCCGGGCTGTCAGCCGCTCGGTCGCATCATGCAGCTCGGCGAGCGACGGCGGCTGCGCCCCGAATCGAATCCGCGCATAGATGTTAGCCACGGTGCGGATCGCGCCTTCCGCATCGGGCGCCGCAGCGGTGGCGCGGCCCGCGTAGGCGAGCGGCCCTTCCCAGGGCTCGCGCACGGCACCGGTGAGACGCGCGATTTGCCCGCACGCACGCGACCACGCCTCGGTGGCGGGATCGCGAGCCGCGCGCGTGATCGAGCGCAGCCACAGCCCGGCGCTGCCGAGCAACACGGCAGTCGCGGCGGCGATCCCGAGGAGCATCAGCGGGCGCGGCAGATCCTTCAGCCCCGTGCGGGCGAGGAACTCGAACTGCGCGTCTTCATCATAGGCGACCACGTGCAGGTCCCATTGGTAGTTCACGTTGTCCCACAGCATCCGCGCGGCGTCGAAGACCGCGCTCAGCCCCGCTGGCGGACGAAAGCCCGCGCCACCCGCTTCGGCGGCGACTTCACGGAAGCGCCCGGCGCCGTCCTCGAGCCGGCTCGGGGCGAGTTGTTGCGTGAGGTCCACGCGCTCCCAGCCGCGGCCTTCGAGCCACACCTCGGCCCACGCGTGCGCGTCGTTTTGCCGGATGAGGAAGTAGCGCCCGTGCGGATTGTATTCGCCGCCCTGATAGCCAAGCACGACGCGCGCGGGCACGCCGGCCACGCGCATGAGCGTCGCGAAGCTCGCCGCGTAGTGAGAGCAGAAGCCGGTGCGGCGGCGGAAGAGGAAGTCGTCGAGACCGCTCGCGCCGTCGTAGCGATCGGGCGCGAGATTGTAGGTGAAGCCCTGCGCCTGAAACCATCGCACGCCACTCGCGACGATCGCCACGTCGCTGCCCGCCTGCCGCAGCGCCTCGCCGAGCTTGCGCGTCTCCGGGGGCAGGCCGCTCGGCAGCACGAGTGCGGCGGCGCGTTGCTCCTTTGGCAGCAGGTGGTCTTTGAAGCCGGGATGTGAAACCAACTCGTAGCGCGTCGAGTGATTGATCCGGCGCATCGATTGCAGATAGGCACCGGGTTCGAGCGTCGCGTCTTTCGGCGGATAAAGCGGGCGGTCGAGCCCGAAGAGCCAGCGGGCGCCGTGCGGCTGGAGCGTGATGCGCTGACGGAACGATCCCTCCGGCACCCGGAGCGCGCGCGGCTCGATCGCGCGGACGGACCCTCGCTGCCACGACAGCCCATTGCACTGCCACAACACGAGCCCTCGCCAGTAGCGGTCCGGCGGCTGCGGCAATTCGCCGTCGAGGAACTCGGCGCGGAAGGCGGTGTCGAAGTTGTCGTTGAGCTGCGCGAAATTTCCGGGATCGAAGTCTTCCGAGAACCCCGCCGCGCCGAGGCTGCCGGGGGCGAAGGAGAAGCGAATCCCACCCTGGATGCGCGGGAAGAAAATGAAGAAGAGCGCGATGATTGGCAGCGCTTGCGCGGCCATGAGTCCGGTGCGTTTCAAGGCGGTGCGCCACGGCATTCGATCCTCGCTGTAGAGCACGGCGGCGGCGGCTCCGGCGAGGATGCACAGCGCGACGGCGGCGCTGGCCGCGGCTAGCGTTTGGCTGACGAAGAGTCCGCACAGCGCGAGGAACCACGTGAGCAGCACGAGCACGAAGAAGTCGCGGCGCGTGATCGATTCGAGCGTCTTCAACGCGACGAGGCTGATGAGCAGGCTCAAGCCCGGCTCCAGCCCGAGCAGCCCGGAGCCGGAGATGAGCACACCGCCGACGCCGAGCCCGCACACGAGCAGCTTGGCGGGGATCGAGCGCAGCGCGGTGCCGCGCTTTCGCGTGATGAAGCGGAACAGCACCGCGACGCCGAAGATCGCGGCAGAGAAGGGGAACACGGTCGAGAGCAGCGGCAGCGCTGACAGCGCGAGTGCGATCAGTAATCCGGCAAACGGCCCGGGCAGGATCGCCGGCTCGGGCAGACGCGTGCGCTTCGGCGGTTTCACGCGTTCCACTTCACCGGGGAAAGCTGCGAGCGCGTGCAGGCAGCGCGCGCGATGCGCCGGGCCGAGCGCCGGTGGCACCATGGCGCCGGGCACGCGCAGTCCGTAGGGCGCGCCGCAGCGGTCGGCTTCGAGCACCCAGCGCGTGAGTTGCGCGAGGCGGGCTTCCGTATGGACGACGTGGAGCGCGGTCCAATCGAGCCAGCGCAGGCCGCCGGACGCGCCCTCCCATTCCTTGATAAGCAGCTTGTCGCTCCGCTCCGCTGCGCGCCAATCGATGCGGCGCGGACTTTCACCGATGCGAAACTCGCGCAGCCCCGCGAACTCATCGCCGTCGCCGCGGCCTTTGCGGCGGTCGTAGCGCCAGCCGGGTTCGCCGGCGGGAAGTGGCTGCGTGCCTGCGGGCGCGGGCTGCACGACGTGCGGCGCAGCGAGCGTGATGCGAGTGCGCGCGGCGAGGAGGCCGAGCGGCCACAGCGAGCGCAGCTCGATCGCGATCTCGGGGAAGGCGCCGCGCACCGTTGCGGGCACGGTGATGACGACGTTCGCCGTTTGCCCCGCGGCGATGAAGCCGCACGTCGCGCGTTCCCCGCCGGACAGCGCGCGCACTTCCACGCCAGCCGCGAAATTCCCGCTGCCCGCGGTGACGCTGATCGGCACGCGCACTTGGCCGCCCGTGAAGGCCGCTTCGATCCGTCCGGCGCGCAGGGTGAGCGCGCGCAGATTCCGCCGCGCGTGCAGCCACGAGACGAGTGCGAGCGCGGCGATGAAAAAGAAGAGCGCGTAGGCGGCGCCGTTGCCCTGGCTCAGCGCGGCATACCACAGCGCGAAGAGCAGCGCGCCGAAGCCGACCGTGTTTCGGGTGGGTCGGATCGAGACGCGCTTCGTCGTGCTCACGGGACCGGGACGGCGCGCATGATTTCGCGCACGAGTTCGCGGCCCGGAGGTGCCGCGGGATCGAAGGGCGAGTCGAGCCGGTGCGCCATCACCGCGTCGCCGACGGCCTGGATGTCTTCCGGCAGCACGAGATCGCGCCCGGCGATGAGCGCCCACGCTTGCGCCGCGCGCAGCAGCCCCAGCCCGGCGCGGGGCGAGAGACCGCGCGAGTGGCGCTGCCGGCAGAGGGCGAGGAGGTCTTGCAGGTAGTCGAGCAAGGCGTCGGAGGCGTGGACTTTCACGACCGCTTCCTGCAGCGCGCGCAGCTCGCCGTCGGGCAGCGCCGGCGTGATCTCCGAGAGCATCTCGCGCCGGT
This sequence comes from Verrucomicrobiota bacterium, assembly GCA_009885995.1. Classification (GTDB taxonomy): domain Bacteria; phylum Verrucomicrobiota; class Verrucomicrobiia; order Chthoniobacterales; family Chthoniobacteraceae; genus VFJQ01. The sequence goes on along the minus strand of VFJQ01000062.1, from coordinate 40,499 downwards.
CGCGGCCTCGCAGCAGCGCGCGCTCGGCGGAGCGATCCGGCAGGCCGAGCGAGACGCGCATGAGGAAACGATCGAGTTGCGACTCGGGCAGCGGGAACGTGCCGACCTGCTCCTGCGGGTTCTGCGTCGCGACGACGAAGAACGGCTCCGGCAGCCGGTGTGCGGTCCCATCGACCGAAACTTGCCGCTCTTCCATCGCCTCCAGCAGCGCGCTTTGCGTCTTCGGCGTGGCGCGGTTGATCTCATCGATCAGCACGACTTGCGCGAAGAGCGGGCCGGGGTGGAAGGTGAAGCGGTGTTCTTCGCGGTGGAAGATCGAGCTGCCGATCACATCGCCGGGCAGCAGGTCGCTCGTGAATTGAATTCGCCGAAACTCCAGCCCCGCCGTCTTCGCGAGCGCGTGGGAGAGCGTGGTTTTGCCGACGCCGGGCACGTCTTCGATGAGCAGGTGCCCGTGCGCGAGCAGGCAGGCGACGGAGAGGCGGATGGCGTCGTCCTTTCCGACGACGATGGTGGCGATGCTGTCGAGGAGCGGTTGGATGCGTTGTTTCAAAAGTGTAATGGTCGATCGGAAATCCGGGGTTGAACGACCCGGCGTCGTGACGGTCATATGCGACCCTTCAATGTCCAATACCCAGGAACTCACCGCCCAAGTCAAGGAAGCCAGCACGTGGATCAAGCCGTTGCAGGACGAGATCGCGCGCGTCGTCGTGGGGCAGAAGTATCTCGTCGATGGTCTGCTCGTCGGCTTGCTCACCAACGGCCACATCCTCCTCGAAGGCGTGCCGGGCCTCGCGAAGACGCTCACGGTCAAGACGCTCGCGAACTGCATCCACACGGGCTTCTCGCGCATCCAGTTCACGCCGGACCTGCTGCCGGCGGATCTCATCGGCACGCTGATCTACAATCCGCGCACGGGCGAATTCACCACGAAGCAAGGGCCGCTTTTTTCCAACCTCATCCTCGCCGACGAGATCAACCGCGCGCCGGCGAAGGTGCAGAGCGCGCTGCTCGAAGCGATGCAGGAGCGGCAGGTCACGCTCGGCGATACGACTTACAAGCTCGCCGATCCCTTCCTCGTGCTGGCGACGCAAAACCCGCTGGAACAGGAAGGCACCTACCAGCTTCCCGAGGCGCAGCTCGATCGCTTCATGCTCAAGCTGCGCATCGGCTACCCGACGAAGGTGGAGGAGCGAAAAATCCTCGACCTCATGGGCACGAGCGCGCCGATGCTCGATGTGATGCGCATCATCGAACCCGCCGACGTGATCCGCTCGCGCAACATCGTGAACGAAATCTATGTCGATGATCGCGTGAAGGATTACATCGTCGATGTCGTCTTCGCGACGCGCGACCCGGCCGCTTACAAGCTGCCGCTCGAAGGCATGATCCGCTACGGTGGCAGCCCGCGCGCGACCATCGCGCTCACGCTCGCCGCGCGCGCCCGCGCCTTCATCGCCGGGCGCGGCTACGTGACGCCGCAGGATGTGAAGACGGTCGGACCGGACGTGCTGCGGCATCGCATCATCATCAGCTACGAAGCCGAGGCGGAGGAGATGACGAGCGAGCACATCATCGAGCGCATCTTCGCGAACCTGCCGGTGCCGTAGGCGCATGACCAGCGCGCGGGACATCCTCAAAAAGATTCGGCGCATCGAGCTGAAGACGCGCGGCGCGGTCGCGGCGACTTTCTCGGGGCAGTATCGCTCTGTGTTCAAGGGACGCGGGATGAACTTCGAGGAGGTGCGCGAGTATCAACCCGGCGACGAGGTGCGGTCGATCGACTGGAACGTGACGGCGCGGCTCGGGGAGATTCGCGGGGATGCTTACGTGAAGAAGTTCACCGAGGAGCGTGAGCTGACGGTGATGCTGATCGTGGACGTGAGCGCGTCGGGGGAGTTCGGCAGCGTGAACTTGTCGAAGCGCGAGTTGGCGGCGGAAGTGGCGTGCTTGCTGGCGTTCAGCGCGATCCGCAACAACGACAAGGTCGGGCTCATTCTCTTCTCCGATCACGTTGAGCATTACATCCCGCCGAAGAAGGGGCGCGCGCATACGATGCGGATGATCCGCGACATCGCGTTCTTCGAGCCGAAGGGGAAGGGGACCGATCCCGGCGACGCGCTGGCTTATCTCAACCGTGTGCTGCACCGGCGTGCGGTGGCGTTTCTCATCTCGGATTTTCAGGCGCCGGACTTCTCGCGGGAACTCGGGGTGACGGCGAGGCGCCATGATCTCATCGCGGTGCCGATCGTCGATCCCCGCGAGGAAGAGCTGCCGGATGTCGGCTGGCTCACGCTCGAAGATGCGGAGACCGGCGGGCAGATCGAAATCAACACGTCGGACCGGAGCACGCGGCTGCGATACATCGAGCAGGTGACTGCGCAGTCGCAGGCGAGGATGCGGGACTTTCGCCGGCGGCGGATCGACACGATCACGCTGCGCACGCACGAGGACTACGTGCCGGTGCTGCGGGCATTTTTCCGCACCCGCGAGCGGCGGCTGATGATGCGCGCGTGATGGCCATCGCGACGCCGGCACCTCAGCCCACGCCTGCCCTGCCCGAGATCCGCGACATCGCGCCGCCGATCGATGTGTTCCCGTGGCCGCCGTGGATGGTGGCGGTCTTTGTCGTCGTCGTGCTGCTCGTCTTCGGGGTTGTCGCGTGGCTGGTGGTCCGGGCGATTCGCCGCCGGCCCGGAGCGCCGCCCCTCACGCCGCGCGCGCTGGCGCTGCGGGAACTCGAAGCGTTGCGCGGTGAGGTGAGCCGGCTCGATGTTCACGCGTTCAGCGTGCGCGTGTCGGATGTGCTGCGCGGCTACATCGAGGCGCAGTTCGGGCTGCGGGCGAAGGAGCAGACGTCGCCGGAGTTCCTCGCGAGCATCGCGGGCGCGACGCAGTTTGAAGACGACGATCGGGCGCTGCTTGAGCAGTTTTTGGAGAAGTGCGACTTGATCAAGTTCGCGCGCATCGACGCGACGAGCGACGACAGCGCGGCGCTGCTCGCGAGCGCGATGGCATTCGTGCAGGGAGGGCGCGCGTGAGCCGCGAGACGTTCCTTTTCGCGCAGCCGTGGCTGCTCCTGCTGCTGCTCGCGCTGCCGCTGCTGGCGATCCTGCGCGGGGCGCGCGGCGCGGCTCCGGCGGTTGTGTTTTCGTCGCTCGCACCGCTGCTCCTTCTCGGTAAACGGCGGCGCGCGAGTGCGGGCGGGTGGCTGACGACGCTGATGCTCGTGGCGCTCGCGCTCTTCATCGTGGGGATGGCGCGACCGCAGGCCGGGCGCACGCTCACGCATGTGGAGGCGAGCGGGATCGACATCATGCTGGCGCTCGATGTCTCGCGCTCGATGCTGGCGGAGGATTTCACGATCGGGAAGGACCGCGCGAACCGGCTGGAGGCGGTGAAGCAGGTGACGGAAAAGTTCATCAAGGCGCGGCCGAACGACCGACTTGGCATCGTCGCCTTCGCCGGGAAGCCGTATCTCGTGAGCCCGCTCACGCTCGATCACGACTGGCTGCTGCAGAACCTCGAGCGCATCCAGATCGGGCTCGTCGAGGACGGGACGGCGATCGGCTCGGCCATCGCGTCGGCGACGAACCGGATCAAGGACCGCGAGGCGAAGAGCAAGATCGTGGTGTTGCTGACCGACGGCGATAACAACGCAGGCAAGATTTCCCCCGCGACGGCGGCGGAGGCGGCGAAGGCGCTCGGCATCAAGGTCTATACGATCTGCGCGGGCACGAAGGGTTACGCGCCGATCCCGGTGCAGGATCCGTTCAGCGGGCGCATCGTGTATCGCAATGTGCTGATGACGGTGAACGAGGAGTCGCTCAAGGAGATCGCGAAGCTGACCGATGCGCAGTTTTACCGGGCGACGGATACGAAGTCGCTGACGCAGATTTTCGAGGAGATCGACAAGCTGGAGAAATCGACGACGCAGCTCAGCCAATACAAAGAGTATCGCGAGCTGTTCCCGTGGTTCGTCGGCGCGGGCGGCGTGCTGATGCTGCTCGGGCTCACGCTCGGCGAGACGCTGTGGAGGAGGCTGCCATGACGTTCGCCGCGCCGGGTTGGTTCTGGGCATTTGCGGTGATGCCACTGCTGGTCGGACTCCTCTTTGCGAGTGAGCGGCGGCGAGTGGAGTTGATCGGCAAGCTGGTCGCGGCGCGCTTGCAGCCGCGGCTGGCGGGAAATGTGAGCGTGGGGAAACGCCGGGTGCGGTTTCTCTTCGCACTGCTCGGGCTGGCGGGAGCGATCGTGGCGCTGGCGCGGCCGCAGTGGGGATTCACTTGGGAGGAGGCGAAGCGGAAGGGACGCGACGTGATCATCGCGATCGATACGTCGCGCTCGATGCTGGCCGATGACATCAAGCCGAGCCGGCTCGCGCGGGCGAAACTCGCGGCGCAGGATCTCATCGCGGAGTTGTCGGGCGACCGCGTCGGCGTCGTCGCGTTTGCGGGCACGGCGTTCCTCCAGGCGCCGCTGACCGTCGATTACTCGGCGGCGCTCAACGCGCTGAAGGAACTCGATACGGAGATCATCCCGCAGGGCGGATCGAATCTCGAAGGCGCGTTGCGCTCGGCGCGCGAGGCGTTCGGGAAGGGGGAGAGCGAGAACCGCGCGCTGGTGATTTTTTCCGACGGTGAGGAACTCGACGCGGATGCGCAGAAGGCGGTCGATGAGTTGAAGGGACAGGTGCGCGTCTTCAGCGTCGGGATCGGCACGCCGGAGGGCGCGCTGATCCCGATGCGGACGCGCGGGAGGCTGGAGTTTGTGCAGGATGACTCGGGCAATCCGGTCCGCACGCGGCTCGATGAAAGCAGGTTGCGCGCGGTTGCCGAGGCGACGGGAGGCTTCTACCTTCATCTCGAAACCGGCCGGACGGAGATGCAGCGCATCGCCCGCGACGGCCTCGGAACCATGATTGAACAAGACATCGACGCCCGCCTCTCCCGCCGCCCGATCGAGCGCTACCAATGGCCGCTCGCCGCAGGGCTTGTGGCGCTGGCGGTGTCGATGCTGATCGGGGAGCGGCGGCTGCTGCCGGCGGCTCGCGTCGCGGCGCTCGCGTTGTTGCTGTGGCCTGGGTGGGCGAAGGCGGCGTGGTGGCCGAAGAATCCGGGCGTTCAGCATTTCGAGCGAGGAGATGCGTATGCGGAGCAGGCGCAGCGTGAGCAGGCACAGCCGAGCGACCCGAAATGGGAGAGCGCCAAGGAAGCTTACGGCGCGGCTTACGATGAGTTTTCCAAGCAACTCAAGCGGCAGCCGAAATCGCCGGATGCGCACTACAACTTCGGCACGGCGGCATTTAAGACGGACAAACTCGACGAGGCGATGGCCGCGTTCTCCGAGGGATTGCTTAGCGATCGCCGCGACGTGCAGGTCAACTCGCGGGATTATTTGGGAAACACGTTCTATCGGGATGGAGTGAAGAAGCAGTCGAAGGAGGAGAAACTTGCCGAGTGGCGTGACGCGATCCGGCAATACAACGAGGCACTCAAGCTCGATGCCGAGAACAAGATGGTGCAGGGGCACCGCGAGTTTGTTCTGAAGAAGATCGCTGAACTCGAGCAGGAGCCGCCGAAGGAGGATGAGCAGAAGAAGGACGATCAAAAAAAGGACGAGCAGAAGGATCAGGAGAAGGACAAGCAGCAGGATCAGTCGCAGTCGTCGAAGGATCAGCAGGACAAGGGCGAGCAGAAGAAGGACGAGAAAAAGGACGGGGAGGGATCGAAGGATCAGCAGCCGCAAAAGCCCGAGGAGAAGGATGGCCAGCAGGACAAGCAGGAGCCTTCACAAGACAAGGAAGGCGAGCAGAAGAAGGACGGGCAGCAGCCGAAAGATCAGCCGGGCGAGCAGGGGAAGGAGCAGCCACAGCCAGGTGAGCAGGGCGGCAAGCCGGAACAGATGCCCGCGCAGCCGCAGGAGCCGAAAAAAGAAGGGGAGCTCAAGTCTTCGCCACAGGCGGGAGAGAGCCAGGAGCAGCGCGATGCCGCGGAGGCGGCCGCGGATGCGCAGGCGGCGGCAGAGGGACGGATGACGCCGCAGCAGGCGCGTGCGTTGATCGAATCGCTCAAGGGCGAAGACGCGAAGGTGCGGCTGGCGGACCCGCGCGAGAAGCAAGGGATGCGGCGCGTTTTGAAGGACTGGTGACCCGGCTTATGCGCTCGCGATTTCCGATCCTCATCCTGTGCGGCGTCGCTTGGCTCGCGCTCGGCGCGTTCGGGCGGGCGGCTGAGGTTTCGGTGGGAGCGAAGCTTTCGCATCGCGTGGCGGAGTCGGGTGTGGCGGTGCAGTTGCAGGTCGAGATCAGCGGCGCGAGCGGCGACGTGAATCCGCCTGATGTGCAGGTAGACGGGCTGGACGTGAAGTTCGCGTTTCCGTCGTCGTCGCATCGCGTGCAGATCGTCAACGGGCAGATCACCAACGAGCGCAGCACGACGCTCGTGTATGAAGTCATGCCGAAGCGCGAGGGCGACTTCACGATTCCAGCGCTGCAGGTGGCAGTGAACGGCAGGATTTATAAGACGGAGCCGGTCGCGCTGAAGGTGCAGAAACCGGGCGCGGCGGCGGGCGGCGACGCGCCACCGAGTGCGGTGGCGGAGATCGAGGTGAAGCGGAACAAGGTGTATCTCGGCGAGGTCATCCCGGTGGAGGTGCGGCTGGTGGTGGATGTGCGGATGCGCGCGCAATTGGAGAATGCGCCGGAGCTGAACGGCGATGGTTTTACGGTGCAGAAGTTCCCGCGCTTCACGGAGAGTCGCGATGTGCGCGACGGGCATGAAGTGGCCGTGGTGAGCTTCCGCAGCGCGATGACGCCGACGAAGGCCGGGAAGCTGACGATCGGGCCGTGCGAGATTCCCTACATCGGTCAGGTGGCGCGGGCGAAACGCAATGTGCGGCGGTCGCTCTTCGATCAGTTTTTCGACGACGATTTTTTCAATCCGCTCAACAGCGAGCGGCGCCGATTCGTGGCGAAGGCGGAGGCGGTGGAGCTCGATGTGAAGCCGTTCCCGGTCGAGGGGCGTCCGAAGGATTTCACAGGTGCGGTCGGGCAGTTTGCGTTCGATGCGGCGGGCTCGCCTTCGACGGTGAAGCTCGGGGAGCCGGTGACGATGCGGCTCGTGGTGTCGGGCGACGGGAATTTCGACCGCGTGCAGGCGCCGGCGCTAGTGAGCGCGGACGGGTGGAAGACCTACGATGCGGCGGAGAAGTTCGAGCCGAGCAATGAGATGAGGACGAGCGGCACGAAGACGTTCGAGATGCCGGTGGTGCCGGAGGCGAAGCACCGGGAGATGCCGCAGTTCCAGTTCTCGTTCTTCGATCCGCAGACGGAGAAATATGTGACGCTCCGGAGCACGCCCGCGCCGCTCGTGGTGCAGGGCGAGCCGCTGGTCGCACCCGCGCAGCCCGCGCCCGCGACGCCGGCTCCGGACGCCACGCCGATTCCGCGCAACGACATCGCGGGCATCCGATACGAGGAGGGCCGGCGGCGGACGTTTGCGCCGATTCACACGCAGCGTGGGTTTTGGGTGGCGCAGGGGCTTGCGGCGCTCGTGGCACTCGGGTTGGTGTCGAGCCGCTGGCTGCGGCCTGATCCGGCGAAGGCACGTGGTGCGGCACTGCGGCGGGAGCGGGATGAATTGTGGAGCCGGTTGCGCGGCGAAGAGGGGGAGTTTTATGAACTCGCCGCGAAGGTCGTGCAGGTCGAGACGGCGCTGGTGGGCGGGGTCGAGCCGGGCAGCGTGGACGCGGCGGTGGCGAAGCGATTCTTGCAGGCGGGCGATGGTGCGGCTGCGGAGATCGACGCGATTTTCGATGCGCGGGCGGAGCGGCTTTACGCCGGTGGGGCGGTGGCGGCGGCGGTTCCGAGTGCGGAGCGGGAGCGCGTGTTGCGGGCGCTGGAAGGGATACGGCGGCGATGAAGCGGGTCTTGCTGCTCCTCATGCTGGCGGGTGCGGTGGCGCGGGCGGGTGGCGATTTCGAGGCGGGGAATCGCGCGTATGACGAGGGAAAATTCATCGAGGCACGGCAGCGCTACGAGTCGCAGGTCACGCGCGGTGAGTGGACGGCGAACCTTTTCTACAACCTCGGCAACGCGGACGAGCGCATCGGGGCGCCGGGGCTTGCGATGTTGAATTACGAGCGGGCGCTCGCGTTGCAACCGGGGCACCACGAGGCGCGCGCGAACCTGACGTTCCTGCGCGAGCAGACGCTGGCGAAAGTCCCCGCGCGTTCGTGGCGCGATCATGCGTTTGGCGTGCTGACTTTCGGCGGCTGGCTCGCGGCGGCGTCGGTCGCGGGCTGGCTCGCGGTTTTCATCGTCACGGTGCCTTTCGCGCGGCGGCGGACGCTCGGCGCGGGAGGGGTGTTTTGGCTCGTGCTGGCGCTGAGCGTGGCGAGTGGTGCGGCGTGCGCGGCGTGGCAGAGTGCGGGTGAACTTGGTGCGGGGGTGATCGTGGTAAAGCAGGCCGAGGCGAGGCAGGGACCGGCGGATCGTGCGGCGCTGGCGGATGTGCTGCCGGCGGGGAGCCGGGTGCGGGTGATCAGCGTGCGCGGCGAGTGGACGTATTGCGAATTGCCGGGGGGAGCGCGGGCGTGGGTGCCGTCGTCGTCGGTCGAGCGGGTGCGACTGTCGTGAGCCGTGCCGCGCTGCTGCTATGCGTGGCCTTCACCGCGAGCGCGAGCGGCGCGGATTGGCGGACGACGCTGAAGCCCAAGACAGCGGGCGATTTCGCGCCGCTGCGCGCGCTCAAGGCGAACTATTCATTCGGCTGGACCGCGCTCACGGCGGGGCACGTGGAGGTGGAGTTCACGCGGAAGGGCGCGGTGTGCCAGCTCAAGGCGACGGGCGCATCGAGCGGCGCGGCGCGCGTGCTGTGGCGGCTCGATGCGGAGGCGCTCTCGAATGCGCGCGCGGCGACGCTGCTGCCGGTGCGTCTGGTGCAGACCGAGCAGTATTCGGATGAGAAGCGGACGACGACGGTGAGCTTCGGCCCGGAGGGCGTATCGCGGACGCGCGTGCGCGAGCCGAAGGACAAGGATTCGGGGAAGACGAAGCGGTTCAAGTTTGCGCCCGCGCACGATCTGCACAGCGCGCTGCTTTTCATCCGCAGCCAGCGCCTGCGGCAGGGCGATGTGGTGCGGCTGGTGGTGTATCCGAGTTCCGAGGCTTACCTCGCGGAGATCGAGGTGGTCGGGCGGGAGAAGATCACCGTGGCCGGCAAGGAGTGGCCGGCGATCAAGCTGGCGCTGCGCCTCAAGCGGATCACGAAGGAGCTCGAAATCGAGTCGCACAAGAAGTTCAAGAGCGGGGCGGGATGGCTCTCGGACGATGCGGATCGACTGCTGCTCAAGATCGAGACCGAGGTGATGGTGGGGAAGGTGTGGATGGAGCTGCAGCAGGCCGCGTTTCTTGCGCCGGGCCGGTAGGTGGGAAGCGCGCACTTCCGATTTTCGACTGGCGTCTGAGGGTCCAGTCGATAAGTGACTTTCACCCGCGGTCCGCGTCGGATTTCTGCCTCTGAATCTCGTCGATGGGCAGAAGGCGGGTTTCAAAACGTTTTCAACATGCCAGCCGATGCTCACGCCCAGTCGTCCGAATTCTTCGCCAAGCTCCAGCCGGGCTCGAAGCTGGCGGGGTGCTACCTGCTCGAAAAGCGGGTCGAAGGCAGCTCGCAGCCGCTGTGGCTGGCGCGCGACGAGGTGCTCGACAAGAGCATCGCGCTCTACTTTCTCCCGCCGGGGATCCTGACGCGCGGCGGCGTGGCGGAGCGGCTGCGGCAGGAGGTGAAGCGGGCGCGGCAGCTTGTGCATCCGCGCGTGTTGCGTGTGCATGATTTGATCGAGGAAGAGGAATGGGCGGCGGTCGCGATGGATTCGTTTTCCGGCCAGCCGCTGGCGGTCGTGGCGGCAGGGAATCCGCACGGCTTTTTCGAAGTGACGGATGTGTGGCCGCTGGCGCGCGAGCTGTGCGAGACGCTCGAGGCGGCTCATCAAGTCAGCATGGTGCATGGAGGTCTGTCGCTGGGGGACGTGCTGGTCGGCAACGGGCAGGCGAAGGTGATGAATTTCGGAATCAGCGCGGCGTTGCGGGAAGAGGGATCGGCGCAGGCTTTTGCAAGTGCGCAGCTACTCTCCGGCGCGATGCCGACGGTCGCAGATGACGTGTTTGCGCTCGGCGCGCTGTTGCACACGCTGCTGGCCGGGGCGCCGCCGTTCGAGGGTGCGGAGCGAAAGGGGGCGCCATCGATCTCGGAGCACCGGCAGCAACTCAAGCACCGCGGCGGTGATGTGGCGGAGAATTGGGAGTGCGTGATCGCGAGTTGCCTCGCGGAGGATCCGGCGGCGCGGCCTGTGTCGTGCGCTGAGATTGCGCGGATGCTCGACCCGGATCAATCGGCTCAAGCGCCGGCTGCGGTGGCGGTCGCGCCGGTTATCGTCGAGGCGGAGGTGGTCGCGGAGGCGCCGGCGCCCGCGCCTGTCGCGCCGGAGAAGGAGGTCGATCAAGCGCCGGTGGTTCCCGAGTCGGTGATTCCCGAGCCGGTCGTTCCTGAGCCGGTCGTTCCTGAGCCGAAAGTGGAGCGGCCCATCGCAGAGAAGCCAGCGCCGCAGCCGCTGCCCGTGGCACCCGTGGATCAAGATGCGCTCGCTGCCAAGGTGCGACGAGAGGAGGCGGAGGAGGAGGCCCGCGAGCGCAGGACTGTGGATGAAGATGATGGGATCTACGAGCAGTCGCGCGGGCGCGGTCCATCGATGCTGACGCTGGTGATCGTGGTCGCGTTTGCCTCGATCGTGATCTTCATCTGCTACCGCGTCTTCTTTACCACGTCTTCGGCACCCCGGCCGCGCGGTGTCGTGGGCGTGGGCATGGCGACGCCGGCTCCGGCGCCCACTGCGATTCCATCCACGCCGGCTCCGGTGCCGGTGGTGATGCAGGAAGCTGCGACGCCAGTCCCCGTGCCGGCCACGCCGGCGGTCGCGGTGATGGCGAGCCCGAAGCCGATGGCGCAGCCGGATGAGCGCGACGCTGTTGCGCCGAAGCAACTCGAGGCGGCGATCTCCGAGCTGAAGCTGGCACGCGAGAAGGTGAGCAAGGATTTGCCTGCGGTGAAGAAGTCGGTGGAGGAACTCGACGCGCAGCACAAGAAGCTTGCCGACGATTTGAAGAATGCCGAGGCAGCCGCGCAGGAAGCGGAGACGGCCGCGACCGACCGGAGGAAACTCGCCGCGGACGCGCGCAAGGCGGCCATGGCTGCGGCGGAACTGCTTGTGGCGAAGAAGTCCGCGATCGCCAATGCGGAGGAGCAACTCGTGCGACTCGAGTTGGCTTTGAAAGACAAGGAGCGTGTGCTGCGAGGAGAGCCGGGCGCACCCGAGGCTTCGAGCGCGGCGCGTTCCCCGCAGACCGGGAAGCCTTTGGCTGACCCGACATTGGAGGATCCGTTCGCGGGCCTCGATCAGAAGATGAAAGAGCTAAGCAAGGCGATCGACGGGGCGCCGGATACGAAGTCTGCCGTAGAACTCGCGAAGCAGACGACGCCCGCTCCCGAGAAGGCAGCGAAGGCCGATGTGGATGGCCTGATGAACAGCCTGGGTATGAGGCTCGTGCCGCTGGAGGGCGCCGACGTGCTCGTGTGCATCTGGCCGGCGCGGGTGCGGGATTTCGAGACGTTCGCGAAGGCGACCGGCTTGAAATCGAACCTGTGGAAAGATCCTGGCTTCAAGCAGACGCCGGATCATCCCGTGGTGAACGTGAGCTGGCAGGACGCGATCGCTTTCTGCAAATGGCTGACGACCAAGGAGCAGAAGGAGGGAGTGATCTCGGAGAAGCAATCCTACCGCCTGCTGACTGACCTCGAGTGGAGCCGCGCCGCTGGGCTCGGAGCCGAGAGCGGCTCCACGCCCGAGGCGCGCGACATGGGCGTGCAGGACGTGTATCCGTGGGGCAATGCTTGGCCGCCGCCGACGGGCGCGGGCAACTACACGGGCGAGGAAACGAACTCGGAGGTGGCGATCAAGGGTTACGACGACGGCTTCGCGTGGACGTCGCCGGTCGGCAGTTTCCCCGCGAATAAGCACGGCCTCTACGACATGGGCGGCAACGTCTGGCAGTGGTGCATGGACTCGTGGAATGCGGGGTCGAAAGCCAAAGTGCTGCGCGGCGCCTCGTGGTATAACGGCGCGCTCAAGCTGAGCCTGCTCTCGTCGTGCCGCGTGCATGCGTCGCCGGATAGCAGCACGGACAACTACGGCTTCCGCGTCGCGCTTTCCACGCACGACGGAAAGCGCGGGAAGTAAACGCACGCGCAGATGGATCAATTCTTCACTGAGCTCGGGCGGACGGTTTTAGGCCGGTGGAAAGCGCGAAACTTTTCGCTGGAATGCTTCCCCGAGATCGCCCGCAGCGCATTGGAGGAGCGGCCTCCGGCGAAGCACGTGGAACTCGCCGATCTGATCCGCGGGTTCCTGCTCGAAGACGAGCAGCCCTTCCAGACGCACTCGGGTTTCGGTCAGCCGGAACTCGTCGTGTATAACGACCCGCGCTTCTACATCCAGGTGCTCTTCTGGCTTGATGGGACGACGGACATCCACCAGCACGAATTCTCCGGCGCCTTCCATGTGCTCGCGGGCTCGAGCATCCACTCGATGTTTGCCTTCGACGACGCGCAGAGCATCACGCCGCACCTGCGCATGGGCCGGCTGCGGATGAAGACGACGGAGCTGCTGGAGACCGGCCGCACCGTGCCGATCGTCTCGGGGCGCGACTACATCCACTCGCTCTTCCACCTCGATATGCCCTCGGCCACGGTCGTGGTGCGCACGCAGACGGACCCGGGCACCGGGCCGCAATTCACCTACCTCCCGCCGCACATCGCGGTGGACCCGATCCACGACGACGCGCTCACGATGCGGCGCAAGCAGCTCCTCGACGTGATGGAGAAGACGGACGACCCCGCCTACGCGCGGCTGGTGATGGAGATGCTAGCGGAACTGGATTTCGAGCGCGGCTTTTTCATCCTGCAAAACACGATGAGCGCCCTTCGCAACCTCGGCGCGTGGGATGAGGCGTGGCGGGTCTTCCGCAAAAAACACGGCCCGCTCGCCGATGGCGTGGCGGTGACGCTCGATGAGATCGTGCGGCGCGACGGCATCACGGCCATGCGCGGCGCGATCACGGAAGTGGAGCACCGCTTCTTCCTCGCGCTGCTGCTGAACGTGCCGGGTCGCGACGACATCCTCGGCATGGTCGCGCGCCGTTTCCCTGGCGAACCGTGCGAGACGATCCTGCGTTGGGCCACCGAGTTGGTGGAGATTTCCGAGGAGGGCGCGTGGCTGCTGGACGCGGAGTTCCCGGCGGATGTGGACATCGACATCGAGGAGCAGCCCGAGGTGTTCCTCGCCGCGCTGGGGCACTTCCTCGGCGTGGGGAAAGCGCCCGCCTTGCCCGCCGCGCAACGCCGCTTGCTGCGCGACGCCCTGGCCCGGTCGAGTTGGCGTGCGCTGTTGCCGTAGCGATTCGCCGAAGGCAGCGACGGTGCGGCGCATCCGCAGATTCGCGCTATTGCCACGCGGCCTGTGGGGTCGGTAGGAGCAGTGAACCCCATGAAGCGTCGATTCAAGAACACCGGGCCACTCTCGCGGCGCGACTTCCTCAAGCGCGCGGGCGGCGGTGTGGCTGCTGCCACCGCGCTGCGGCTCCGCGCTCAGGCGAAGGCGGACGCTGCGCCGCAAATCCCGCCGCACACCGCGCTCGATGTGCCGGGCGCCCACGCTTACTCGATGCAACACTCAGTCGCGGCGGGGGAGACGCTGGAGCTGTGCGTGAGCGCGAGCGTGCCGTATCGGCTTTCGATCTGCCGGCTCGGCTTGCAGGTCGATGATCCGGCGGGCGATACGGTGCTGAAGCGTTACGACGAGGTGCCGGCGAACCCGCAGCCGATTCATCCGGGTTCGTATGTCCACATCGAGAAGCGTCTGCGCGGGACGATGCGCGCGATCACGCTCGAGTGCTGGGTGCGGCCTTGGGACATCACAAAGCTGCAAGGGCTCATCAGCCAGGAGGACAAGGATTCATCGGAAGGGCTGGCACTCGGGATCGGAGCGGACGGCTATGTCGGCTTTTATCTCGGCGACAATGTCTCGCCCGATGAAGCGCTCGTGCATCGCACGAAGCCCGGCGTGGTCGATACGAAGAAGTGGCACCACATCGTCGCGACGTGGGACGGGAAGACGAAGCGCGTGTTCGTGGATGCGAAGGAAGTGGGCGCGTGGGATTTCGCCGGGCCGCTGCTGCCGGGGCCGCATCCGCTGCGTCTCGGCGCGATGTCGCAGGCGAACCTCGCGAACCATTTCCTCGACGGCGATCTCGCGATGCCGGCGATCTACGACCGCGCGTTGAGCGAGGTGGAAGCGCGCGCGCTTTGAGCAGAAGGGGCTCAAGCTCGCGCAAGGCAAAGACGTGCTCGCGTGCTGGCCGCTGGGCGAGGAGCGCGGCGACCGCGTGGCCGATGCGGTCGGCGGGCGCGAAGGGCGCATCATCAATCACGCGACGTGGATGATCGGCGGGCCGGGCTTCGAGGCGGACGTGCCGCGCTTCGGGGACTACGATCCGACGAAGGACGCCACGCGCGGCCACGGGCTGCGCTTCGCGTCGGACGATCTCTATGACTGCCGTTGGAAGGTGACGCATCGCTTTCCCATTCCTGCGGACGCGCGCTCGGGCATCTACGTGGCGCGGATGGAGTTCACCTACGAGGACAAGCCGCGCCTCTACCACTGCACGTTCATCGTGCGCCGCGCGCCGAAGCGGAAGAAGGCGCCGATCCTTTTCGTCTGCGCGGCGAACACGTGGCGCGCCTACAGCGCGACGCCGTTTGCGATCACACCGCCGAGCCTCGCGCAGGTATGGGGCACCGGGGGCATCGAGAAAGATTCGCGTGGCCTGCCCGCTTACTGCCTCTACCGCGGACACGCCGCGGGGCAGGGCACGTATCAACTCGGTCTGCGCATGCCGTGGCCCGCAGCCGGGCCTTACGTGCTCTACGGCGGCCAGACCAGCTACAGCCACCTCGCGCGCGCCGATCGCTGGCCGCAGACGTGGCTCGAAGCGCAGGGCTACGACTACGATGTGATCAGTGACGTGGACTTGCACCGCGACCCGAGCGTGCTGCGCGGCTACAAGACGTTCATGGTCGTCGGCCACAATGAATACTGGTCGCGCGAGATGTATCGCGGCGTGGAGGGCTACCTGCGCGACGGCGGAAACCTGCTCGTGCTCAGCGGCAACACGATGGGCTGGCGCGTGAGCTTCAACGACGACGCGACCGTGATGGAGTGCCGCAAGGTCGATTGCCCCGGCAACCAGATGCCGCCCACGCGCCGCGGCGAAGCGTGGCACAGCCATGATGGCCAGCGCGGCGGTTCGCAGCGCGAATCTGGGATGCCCGGCTATCGCGTCATCGGCCTCGACATCATCGGGTGGAACATCCAGTCGAATCCGAAAAACTTCGGCCCCTACGTCGTGGAAGACGCGAGCCATTTCCTTTTCACCACGCCCGAGAAAAGCGGGCTGAAGAACGGCGACAAGTTTGGCTGGGCCGAAGGTGCGATGCCGATGGCGAACGGCCACGAGATGGACATCCGCCCCTCGACCTTCGCCGCCTTGCAGCAAGAGCCCACGCCCGAAGGCGCGGTGATGCCGACCGACCTGCCCGGCATCGTGCGCATCGCGAATGGCGTCCTCCCGTGGGCCGAGGGCGGCACGCCGATGGATTACTTCTTCCGCAAGATCCAGCCGAAGACCGAGCAAGGCGGCGAGATGATCTACTGGGAGCGCCCTGATGGCGGCCGCGTTTTCAACGCCGGCGCGATCGGCTCCGGCTGGGTGCTGCACGTCGACGAGCGCTGGGCTGCGGTCGTGCGGAATGTGCTCGCGTATTTCGGAGTCACAAAAGCATGAATACGATCGAACGCGAAAACCGCCGCGAGGGCGCGCGCGACTGGCAACTCACCCGCGTGCGGCTCGACAAGACGGACGGCTTCCGCTCGCCGATGATCGAGGGCTACTGCTCGCGGCAATCGGTCGCGGCGGGCGAGTCGATCGACCTCATGGTGAGCGCGAATCCGCCCGCGCGATTCACGATCGAGATTTTCCGCACCGGCTACTACGGCGGACGCGGCGCGCGGCTGATGACGAAGCTCGGGCCGTTCGACGGGAAGACGCAGCCTGATCCGCCGGCCGGCGAGCGGCGGCTGCGCGAGTGCAAGTGGGAGCCGGCGACGACGCTCACGATCCCCGCCGATTGGCCGAGCGGCGTGTATCTCGGCCGGCTCACGACGCTGCCCGATGCGAGCGGCAAGCCGTATTGGCAGAGCTACGTCGTCTTCATCGTGCGCGACGAGCGGCCCGCGGACATCCTCTTCCAGTGCAGCGACAACACGTGGCAGGCTTACAACCGCTGGCCCGATAAATTCTCGCTCTACGACGACGGCAAAGTCGATTGGGTGAGCGGGCCGGATGTCGATGTGAGCTTTGACCGGCCCTACGGAAAGTATCGGCAAATCTACGACAACCCGCAGTCCATCGGCTCCGGCGAGTGGCTGTGCTGGGAGTTTCCGCTCGCGTATTGGCTCGAGCAGCACGGCTACGACGTGAGCTACTGCTCGCAGACCGACGTGCTCACGTCCGAGCGCGGGCTAAAGTGCAAGGCCTTCCTCAGCGTCGGGCACGACGAGTATTGGGACGAGCGCGCGTATCACAGCGTCTCGAAGCTGCGCGATGCGGGCGTGAACCTACTCTTCCTCTCCGGCAATTCCGTCTGCTGGGTCACGCCTTATCGCGCGTCGAGCGACGGGCGCGCCGATCGCATCATCTCTCGCGCCGGTCCTTATGGCGGCATGGCGAAGCAGCGCGCGGCGAAGTGGGGCTTCGACTTTCCGGTGACCGGGCCGGACGAAGGCCTGCTCATGGGCGCGGTCAACGTCCTCCCCGTGAATGGCGGCGGCGATTGGTTTTGCGTGAAGCCGGAGCATTGGATCTTCAAGGGCACTGGGATGAAAAAGAGTGACCGCATCCCCGGTCTCGTCGGATGGGAATACCACGGCCAACCGGCGGCGATCCCGGGCCTTGAGGTTGTCGCCGAAGGCACCGCGTGGGTCAGCGGCACGACACCGCAGCAATGGACGGCGACGATTTATCCCGGCCCGAAGAAGAACTTCGTCTTCAACGCTGCGACGATTTTTTGGTCGCAAGCGCTGGGCAAACCGCCCGGCCACATGCTCCCGTGGTCGCACTGGTCGCGCCCGCACGGACCCGACGAGCGCGTGCAACGCATCACGCACAACCTGCTCCGCCGTGCGCTTGCTTAGCGGTAGCGTGCGAGCCGCTGTGTTCCTGGCCGCGAGTGTCGTCCTCAACTCGACCGGCACTGCGCAGGAGGCGGATCCGCGCCGTTCGAATGCATCGCCGACGGTGCGTTATGCGCGCTTCGACACTCAGTCGGGCGCCGCGGTGCATCTCGTTGTGTTCGATCCGTCGCGTTACACACTTCGCGTGATCGGCAACGGCACGCGCGCCGAGCGACCGAAATTTCGGAACCTGGCCGACGCGATGCAGCGCAATGGCTGTGTGGCAGGAATCAATGGCGGGTTCTTCGATACCGAGCATTTCACTCCTTGTGGATTGATGATCGCCAGCGGGAGTAAAGTTTCCTCGTTCGATCCAAAAGGCTGGCAGGAAGGAGTGCTGGTGGTGCGAGGCGATGAGATCTCTCTGGTCGAGCGAGATGCTTTCATGGCGCGAGACGATGTCACCGCGGGATTGCAATCCAGCCCGTGGCTCATTCGTTCCGGTCGGATTGAGGAGGTTCAGAAGAGGGACGAGAGACGGGCACGCCGAGCATTTGTGGCGACGGGCAAGTCCAGTCTCCGCGCGATCGGATTCTCGACGCCCATGACCTTCTATGAACTCGCGGAGACGCTGGCCTCGGAGCCCGTCTCGAAGATCATCGAGTTTGGAGAAGTTCTCGCTCTGGACGGAGCCACTTCCGCGGGATTCTGGTGCGACGTGGATGGTCAGCGAGTGAGCGATCCTGAACTCGTTACGGTCCGAAATTTCGTCGCGGTCGTTCCCAAGGGGGCTGCGACGGACGCGTTGCGCGTGAATCGAACCAGCCTCCTGCTCGCGGTGCTGGTGGTTGTCATCGCTGCGGTCCTTCGTTTCTGGCGGAGCCAGGTGCTCCGCGGTGCATCCAGCGCGACATGAAGCGCGCGGAGCTTGCCGGTTTCGCACTCTACAACCTGCGCGACGACATCGGCGAAGCGCACGGTTTCGCCAGCGAGCAGCCCGACCGCGTGAAGGCGATGCGCGAGACGATGTCGAAGCTCTACCACGAGGTGCGCGATGCGTGGACGCCGTGGCAGGAGTGGCCGTTCGCAAACTACGACGGCCCGCGCATCAAGCGGGCGGTGTGGTGGAAGGTGTGGAAGCATGTCGCGCCAGCGAAGCAGTGTCGCGTCGGCTGTCCTCAGCCGAGACGTGTGCTGAGACAGCGCACGCTACACGGCCTGGCGCGGGGGCTTCAGTGAGATGAGCACGTTCGCGGCGGTGATGAGCGCGCCGCCGATGACGAGGTGTGCGGTGAAGTGCTCGTTTCCATATTCCACGCCTAGCCGCGGGGCGAGCAGCGCGGGCAGGAAGAGGGCGAAGGCGGTGGCGAAGAGCGGCTCGGCGCAATAGACGATGCCGGCGGTCGTCGCGTCCACGTGCGGTTGCCAGCGGTTCATCAGCATGAAGGCGAAGATCGAGCAGACGAGCGTGAGCGCGACGAACAGCGCGAACATCGGGCCGGTTGCGAAGAGCACTCGCGCATCGTTCGCATTTTGCATCGTGAAGAAGAGGATCGGCGCGGCGGCGACGGCGACGGTGGCGAACATCACCATCGAGACGCGTCCGGTGTGGTTGCCCGCCCAGCCGGGGCTCTCGAGCCATAGGATTTGCCCGGTGAAGAACACCGCGCCGAGCAGCGTCTCCGCCTCGCCGCGCCCGAGGTGCAACTGCGCGAAATCGAACTGCCCGAGGATGGCGCAACCGGCCATCACCATGAGGACACACACGATCGTGAGCAGCGAGGGCAGGCGGCGGTCGCGCATCATCACCACCAGGGGCACGAGCACCGCGGCGAACTGCGTGAGAAAAGCCGACGTGCTCGCGGCGGTGTGCATCAAGCCATCCGCTTGGGCCAGCATCCCGAGCCCACCGAAGAACCCAAGGCCGATGCCTTGCCGCCATTCATTCGCCGTGAGCCGTGCCCACGCGCGCGGATTCACCAGCCACAGCAGCAGCGCCGCGAGGGCGAAGCGCGCACTCATCACGAGCGAGGAGTAAAACCACGTGCTGCGCCCGGGCAGCGTTTGCTCCATCGCGGACATCAGCGCCTTGCCACCGGGGAACGACAGGCCCCATGCGGCCGTCGCGAGCAGCAGCATGAAGATCGCGCGCGTGCGGTGCATCGGCGCTCGTGGGCGGCGCTAACCCAGCGTCTCGAGCATCCGCTGGAACTGCGCGAGCTTTTGTGCCCACGTCTCCTCGCGTTGCTGATGCTCGGCCAGGACTTGCCGTGGCACTTTCGCGGTGAAGTTCACATCGGCGAGCTTGGCGCGCACTTTCGCGAGTTCCTGCTCCACTTTGGCGATCTCCTTTCCGAGCCGGTCGCGCTCGGCGGTGGCGTCGATGAGACCTTCGAGCGGGAGCAGCAGTTCGCCGAGCGGCGTGAGCGCGACGGGCGTGCCTTTCGGCGCGACCCATTCGGGTTCGACGAGTTCGAGCGGATCGGCGGCGAGCAGCAGTTGCAGCACGGCGTGGTCGTGCGGCGCGAGTCCGCCGTAGCCGCGCAGGATGAACCGCACGCGTTTGCTCGATCCGATGTTGAAATCCCGGCGCAGGCCGCGGCCGGCGTTGACCACATCGTAGCGCTGCCTGGCGAACTCCTCGTGCGACGGGTCGATGTCCATGTAGTGCCGCTCGTCGTTCGTGAGCGGCTTGGGCCACGGCGCGTTCATGATCGTGCGCCCGCCTTGATCCGCGGGCATGTCCTCGGAATACCCGAGCCCGTGCCACAGTTCCTCGGTGATGAACGGCAGGAACGGGTGGAAAAGCCGCAGCGTGTTGGCGAGCACGAAGTCCAGCACCGCGAGCGTCGTGGCTCGCCGCGCCAGCGCTTCGCCGTCCGGCTCTGCTGCCTCTCCGCCATCCTCGGGGGATGCCGGTGAGGACGGAAAGAGACTCGCTTTGCTCGCCTCGAGATACCAATCGCAGAACTCGCTCCAGAAAAAGCGGTAGAGCGTGCTCGTCGCGTCGCTGAAGCGATATTCGTTCAGCGCCGCCGTCACCTCCTGCACCGCGCGATCGAGCTGGAGCAGGATCCACTTGTCGTCAGCCGACAGGAGTTGCGGGATGATCTGCGCTTCGTGTTCGCCGCCATGCATCTGGCGGAAGCGTGCGGCGTTCCAGAGCTTCGTGCAGAAGTTGCGTCCGAGTTCGACGTTCTTTTCGTCGTAGCTCACGTCCGCGCCGAGCGGCGCCGAGCGCATCACGCCAAAGCGCAGCGCGTCTGCGCCGTATTGGGCGATGAGGTCGAGCGGGTCTGGCGAGTTGCCGAGCGACTTCGACATCTTGCGGCCCTGTTTGTCGCGGATGATGCCGGTGAAATAGACGTTCCGGAACGGCAGCTCGCCCATGAACTCGTAGCCAGCCATGATCATGCGGGCGACCCAGAAGAAGATGATGTCCGGCCCCGTTACGAGGTCGGTGGTCGGGTAGAATTTGGCGAGCGTGTCCGTCTTCTCCGGCCAGCCCATCGTCGCGAAGGGCCACAGCCACGAGCTGAACCACGTGTCGAGCACGTCGGTGTCCTGGGTGAAGCCGGCGGCCTCGAGTTCGCGGCTGATCGAGTCGTCGAAAGTGGCGATCGCGAATTGATACTCTCCTTCCGCCTCCGCAGTTACGGGTGTGAGCGGGTCCGCCTTGGTATCGATCACGCGGCCATCGCTGACCTTCGTGACACGAATGCAGGTGTCGCCCCAGTTTCCTCCAAGATACGAATCCCAACCCCAGCGCAGGAGTTCATCGGTCCAGTTTTGCTCAGTGAGTGTGATCGTCTTCGTCCACACCGGCACGCGATGTCCCCACCAGAGCTGCCGCGAGATGCACCAGTCCTGGATGTTCTCCATCCAGTTCTCGTAGACCTTCGCCCAGCGTTCGGGGAAAAACTTCATCTCGCCCTTCGCCACGCAGGCGCGGGCTTGCTCCACGCTCGGGTATTTCAAAAACCACTGTTCGCTCAAGCGCGGCTCGATCGGCACGTCGGCGCGCTCGGAGTAGCCGACGTTGTTTTGATACGGCTCCTCCTTCCCCATCACGCCGAGTTCGCGCAGGCGATCGACGGCGACGTTGCGCGCCTCGAAGCGGTCCAGCCCCACCAGCGACTCGCCGGCGAGCGCGTTCATCGTGCCGTCGGGATTCATGATGTCAACGACGGGCAGCCCGTGCCGCTGGCCGATCTCAAAGTCCGCCTTGTCGTGCGCGGGCGTCACCTTCAGCACGCCGGTGCCGAACTCGAACTCCACGTGATCGTCGCCGACGATCGGGATGAGCTTCTCCGCGGCGGTCAGGTTCACCGGCAGCGGCCGCACGATGTGCTGGCCGATCAGGTGCGCGTAGCGCGGGTCCTTCGGATTCACAGCCACCGCCGTATCGCCGGGGATCGTCTCCGGCCGCGTGGTTGCGATGGTGAGCCAAGTGCCCGGCAGCTCCGCCACTTCCACGCGGAAGTGATACATCGTGCCGTTCTGCGGCTTCATCGTCACCTCCTCATCGGAGAGCGCGGTGAGGGAAACCGGGCACCAGTTCACCATCCGCTTCCCGCGATAGATCAGCCCCTTCTTGTAAAGCTCCACGAACACCCGCGACACGCAGCGCGAATACTCCGCATCCATCGTGAACCGCTCGCGCGACCAGTCGCACGACGCGCCGAGCTTTTTGAGCTGCTGGATGATGATGCCGCCGTGCTTGTCTTTCCACTCCCACACCTTCTCGAGGAACTTCTCCCGCCCGAGATCGTCGCGGTGCCGGATGACGCCCTGCTTTTTCAACGTCCGCTCGACGACCGTCTGCGTGGCGATGCCCGCGTGATCGGTGCCCGGCAGCCAGAGCACTTCCTTGCCGAGCATCCGCGCGCGGCGGGCGAGGATGTCCTGGATGGTGTTGTTCAGGACGTGCCCGAGCGTGAGCACGCCGGTCACATTTGGCGGCGGGATGACGATGGAAAACGCGGGCCGTTGTTCGCTGACGCGCTCGGGCCGCGCGGCGAAGCACTCGTGCTCCAGCCAGAATGAATACCAGCGCTCTTCGACGCTGGCGGGCTCGTAGGTTTTCGCGAGTTCGGACATATGGAAAAAGGGCGCGCACCTTCCGCGCGCGCGCGGGTTTTGGCAAAGCGAAAGCCAGCTCTTCCGGACAGCTTGCATTTCAGAGCGCGCGCGGGAAGTGTCGCGCCCTTTTCCATGTCCGACCTTTGGCAAACTGCACATCCGTGGCTGCGCGAACTCGTCTCCTACGAGCCGGGCAAGCCGATCGAAGACGTCGCGCGCGAACTGGGCTTGCGGCCGGAGCAGATCATCAAGCTCGCGTCGAACGAGAACCCGCTCGGGCCTTCGCCGAAGGCGCTGGCGGCGATGCGCGAGATGCTGGAGCGGGCGCACTTTTATCCGGATGGCGGCGGCTACTACCTGCGCGAGGCGATCGCGGGGAAGCTGGGGCTGACGCGCGGGCATGTGATCCTCGGGTGCGGGTCGAATGAGATCATCGAGTTCATCGGGAAGGCGTTTCTGAATCCGGGCGATGACATCGTGGCGTCGCGGCATGCGTTCGTGGTCTATAAGCTGATGGCGACACTCTTCGGCGCGCGGACGATCGAGGTGCCGGACCCGGGGTATGCGCACGATCTTGACGCGATGCTCGCGGCGATCACGCCGCAGACGAAGGAGGTCTTCATCGCCAACCCGAACAACCCGACGGGCACGCTGTGCTCGCAGGAGCAGATCGACCGGTTCATGGCGCGCGTGCCGGAGCACATCGTCGTCGTGTTCGACGAGGCGTATTACGAGTTCCTGCCGGAGCCGCCGGACACGCTGAAGTATGTCCGCGAGGGGCGGAATGTGGTGGTGCTGCGGACCTTCTCGAAAATCCAGGGGCTGGCGAACCTGCGCATCGGCTATGGGCTGGCGAAGCCGGAGCTGATCGATGTGCTGCAAAAGACGCGGCAGCCTTTCAACGCGAACGGGATCGCGCAGGCGGGGGCGCTCGCGGGGTTGCTCGACGATGAGCATCAGCAGAAGACGCGGGAGCTGACGTGGGAGGGGCGCGACTTTTTGCAGCGTGAGTTTGCGGCGATGGGACTCGAGTTCGTGCCGAGCCACGCGAACTTCGTGCTCGTGCGCGTCGGGGATGGGAAGCGGGTCTTCACCGAGCTGATGAAGCGCGGGATCATCATCCGCGACATGACCGCCTACGGGCTGCCGGAATGGGTGCGCGTATCGATCGGCACGATGGAGCAGAACGAGCGCTTCCTCGCGGAGCTGAAGACGCTGCCGGAGTTGGCCCGGCGCGCATTTGCGTAGCTCTGCACACAGTTTCCTCATCGTCCCCCGGCGCGCTGTGGCGAGCGGAGCGGCGACAGGAATGTCGCCGCTCCTTCGCGGGAAAAGAAAACTTGCCGGGCTTGAGGGAGGGGCTAAACAGACCCATGAAAACCGCCCTGAACCTTTTCGCCGCACTGGCGCTGTTCGCTACCACCGCTCCGGCGGATAATGTCGCCCTGTCGTGGGCGGACCAATATGCGGGGCCTTCGCCCGGAGTGTATCCATCCGCGAACGACGTGGCGCAGGACAGCGCGGGGAATGTGATCGTCGCCGGGAGCTTTTCGACCTCGGCGGTGAGCGGTGCGGGCGGATATGTTGCCAAGCACACGGCGGCGGGTGGCGGTGTCCTGTGGAGAAATGTTTATACGGGGCCGGCGTATCGGGGCTATCTTGCAGTGGCAGTGGATGCTTCGGGTAATGCGCTGGTCACCGGGGGTTCGGCCGCCACGCTTGGAGGCGGCTCTGGCATTTACACGGCAAAGTTTTCCGGGACTGACGGCAGCTTGCTGTGGGAAACCACCTACAGCGCTCCAACGAATACATTCGGAGGGGGGGAACCGATATCGGAGTCGATGCGTCCGGGAACGCCGTGATCACCGGTCACTATTCGAACCCCTCAGGCGTGCTCTACTCATACACGGCCAAGTATGCGGCGGGGACTGGAAACTTGATATGGGAGCACATCAACGCCGGGCCGGGTGGCTATGAAGTGCCTGCGGAGGTGGCCGTTGATGCATCTGGCAACGTGGTGGTGACGGGATATTCCCGGAACGCTGGCGGCCCCTCTGCCGATAAAGCTTATTATACGGCCAGGCATGCTGCCGCCGACGGAGCGCTGGTATGGGAGCGGCGTTACGATGGTCCCTTCGGCGGAGACGATCAGGCCAAAGGGCTGGCGATCGACGCTTCCGGCAACGTGGGAGTCACGGGATTCTGCACCACTGCCACGGGCAAAAGCGCCTACACTGCCAAGTATGCGGCGGCCGATGGGAGCATTCTGTGGGGAATTCATCATCAACCTGCGGGCAACGCCACCAGCATCGGGTTCGACATTGCCTTTGACGCCGCGGGCAACGCGCTCGCCACGGGGCAGACCCTGAATGCCGTCACTTATCTGGACGGCTACGTGGCGAAATTTGCCGCAGCGGATGGTGCGCTCGCTTGGGAGACGATCGTGGACGACCAAGCCGGAGCCTACCACCGAATGACCGGCATCGTCGAGGATGGCAGCGGCAATGCCATCGTCATCGGCGAGGTTGACGAACCGGGCGACGGGCTGGAGTTTTACCTCGCGAAGTGTTCCGGCACCGATGGCGCTGTGGTCTGGGCGAAGCAAACCCACCTCACCGCGCAAGGGCTCGGTGGGCAGGCCCTCGCTCTCGGCGCGGACGGCAGCATCGCCGTCGCGGGAACCTCCTATGTTAGCGTGACCAGCGGCCCCATTTACGCGCACACATTCAAATACATCCCAGATTCCGTCACGCTCGCCCCGACGCTGACCTCGCCGGCAGCGAGCAGCACGACCACCGAAGGGCAGGTTGCGGTGCAGTTCACGCTGCCCGAGGCGGCGCTTCCCGGGTCGGTGCAGTTGAATTTCTCGGATGGGTTCTCGGCGCGCCGGATGGTCCTCGCGGCTTCGCAGGAAAGTGCGGGAGTCCATTCGTTCACTTTCGATCAAACCAGCCCGTATGGCGCCTTCATCACGGGCGACATGGGTGGTGGGACGACGATCGGCGGCATCCCGGACGGCACGTATGGCGTGGAGATTTCCTATCAGGACGGGGCCGGCAATGCGCGGGCCTATGCCACGAACCCGGCCGTGCTCCTGCAATCCTCGGCGGCGACGCTCACTCCGGCGCTGGTGCAACCCACTGCTGGTCTCCATGTCGGGCTGGTGATGTATGTGCAGTTCTGGCTGCCGGAGGCGGCGCTCGCGGGATCGGTGAAGCTCACCTTTAACGACGGCGGGACGCCGCGGGTGCTGACGCTGGCCGGGACGTGGGCCAGTCAGACGTTGCACACCTTGAACTTCTCCGTCGCTAATCCGCTGGCCTCCGCGCAGATCGCCAGCATGACTCCGGGGAGCAGCCTCCCCGACGGCACCTATTCGGTGAGAGTGTCGTATCAAGACGCTCTGGGCAACGCCGTGGCGGAATCGCCGGCCTCGACGGGCGTGGTGATCGATACGGTGGCGCAACCACCGACACTGCACTCGCCGGTCAGCACGGCGTCGAGTTCGCCCATCACTGTGTCGTTCACGCTGCCGGAGGCGGCGAATGTGGTGAGCTTGAGTTTCGCCGGGCCGGTGAACCGCGTCTTCTACCTGGCAGCCTCACAGCGCAGCGCGGGAATGCATACGTTCACTTTCAACACGGCGAACCCGGCGGCGGCGGCGCAGATCGAGAGCGGTGGGGCCGACCTGCCCGATGGCATCTATTCCGCCAACCTTCACTACCAGGATCTATCGAACAACTCTGCGTCGGCTTTCAGCGGGCCGACGTTTCCTTCGTTTAGGATCGATACCGTGGCACCCAGCCCGGGCTTCCTGACTCCCAGTGCGTCCAGTGTCACAGCTGGTGGGAGCCTTGATTTAACCGCGACGGTTTTCACGGATAACATCGCCGTCACGTCGTATGAATTCTTCGTGAACAACGTGCCCGTCGCTGCCCCGGGATTGAGTTCGCTCATCACCATCACGGCGCCGGCCACGGTCGGGGTCCAAACCGCAAAGGTGCGCGCCAGGGATGCTGCGGGGAACTTCGCGGAAGCCTTCACATCTTTCGACACCACGCCGCCGGATCCGGTGCTGACGACGATTTTCTCCAAGGCCAGCGCGGTGCCGGGGGCGGGGGTCGATCCGCGCATCCCGGCGGGAGCGGTGTGGACGACGTTTGGGGTGCCGGCGATCAATGACGACGGCGACGTGGCGCTGGTGGGGTCGTGGTCGGGGAGCGGGACGGGGAGTGCGGTCTTCGGCACCAGCCCGACGACGGGAGAACTGGAGATCATCATCAAACGCACCTTGCCGGCGCCGGGAGCGGGCACGGGGACAATGCCGACGGGGGCGGTGATGTCGGCGTTCAAGGATCCGCTGCTGGCGGAGGATGGCGCGGTGGTGGTGATCGCGACGCTGGGGAATGCGGCGGGGCAGACGGGCATCACGACGGCGAACAACATGGCGATCTTTCTCGATGCGGATGGTGCGGGGCTGGGAGCGGCGGTGCTCGTGGCGCACAAGGGCGCGGTGGCGAGCGGCGTGGCGGGTTCGCAGTGGAAGGCGTTCACGTCGGTGGCGCTGGGTGAGCGGGCACTGGCGTTCACGGGCACGATGGTGACGGGCCTGCTCGGCGCGCCCGGGCCGGGCGGGGTGACGAGCGCGACCGATACCGGGCTGTGGATTTACGATCGCGCGGGCAGCACGATGATGCTGGCACTGCGCGAGGGCAGCGCGCTGCTCGGCTCGACGGTGAAGACGATCGCAGCGTTCGTGGCTCGGGCGGGATCGGCGGGGCAGGGCCGCGGAGTCGAGGGCGCGGCGACGGGGCAGGTCGTGGTGCGCGTGGCGCTGGCCGACGGGCGCGGAGCCGTGGGCACGGTGGACGAAAGCGGTGCGGTCAGCTTCCCCTACGTGAAGGATGGCAGCGCGACGGCCTACAACGCGACCGCGCCGCCGCTGTGGTTGGGCTTCGGCCTGCCGACGCAAAACTCAGCGGGCGCGCTCGCTTTCACCGGCACGGTGAAGACCGCGATGGGCGGTCCGACGACGGCGAACAACGTGGCGCTGTATGCGGAGGACGACACGAACTACGAGGCTGCGCGGCTCGTGACCAAAGGCGACGCGGCGCCGGGCGTGACGTATGGGAAGTTTGCGGCATTTCAGGATCCGGTGAGCGCGCTGAACCGCAGCATCGCCTTCCGCGGCACGCTGACCAACGACACCGTCGCGGGGATCAGTGTCGGCAACTACCACGGCATCTGGTGGCGGGATGGCGCTGGCGTGCTGAAGCTCGTCGCGCGCAAGGGCTACGAGGCGGCGGAGGCAGCGCCGGCGGCGAGCATCCCGGTGGGCGTCGGGCCGCTGCCGAAGTGGAACGGCTTCACCTCACTCGCGCTGCCCGAGGGCGCGACCGGGCCGCTTTTCGTCGCCAGCTTGCTCAACTCGACCCCGGTGCCCGTCGGCAGCCCGAAGCTGCCCGGCCCCGGCGGCGTGACGACGGCGACGGACGTGGGTCTGTGGGCCGTGGATTCCGCGGGCGCGCTGCGGCTGCTGCTGCGCGAAGGCGGCACCTACGGCGGCGTGGCGGTGAAGAACTTCACCGTGCTGACTGCGGTATCCGGCTCGATGGGGCAGACGCGCGGCTACAACAACAACGCGGAAGTGATCGTGCGCGTGACCGACACGGCCAACGCGCAGCACGTGATGAAGATCACCGTGCCGTAGGCGCGCACAATGCCTCGCCGTCGCGCTCTACGGCATCGCGGAAGGACGGATAGCGCGGCGACCACCCGAGTGCATGCAGCTTTGCGTTGCTCACGCGCTTGTTCGTCACGCCACGCTTGCGGTTCACATCCACCGGGCCGGTCGGCGGCAGCGGCCGCCCGAAGTGCTGCGCGAGCCACGCATAGATTTCGCGCTGCGTGAGCGGCGTGTCGTCGCAGACATTGAAGATGCCTGCCGCGCCGTGCGTCGCGAGCAGCGCGAGTGCGGAGGCGGCATCGTCGCGATGGATCTGGTTCACGAACCGTGAGCCGCCGCCTTCGATCACCGCTTCACCGGCAAAGAACTTCCGCAGCAAGACCGAGCGCGCCGGCCCGTAAATCCCGGCGAGGCGCGCCACGCAACCTCCGCTCGCGATCACTACCTGCTCCGCTTCGCGCAGCACGCGGCCGGTGTCGCGCTGGGGATCGGCCGGCGAGTCCTCGGTCACGAGCGCGCCGTCGTTTTGCGCATACACGGATGTGCTGCTCGTGAAGATGAGCCGCGCGGAAGTGAAGGCGCGAGCGAGGTTGCGCGCGCCGTCGAGATACACGCGCCGGTATTCCTCCGCGCCGCCGCGGCCCGAACTGGCGCAATGAATCACCACATCGAGCTTCGGCAGCGCGAGGGCTTCGAGCGCGGTAGCGTCGGCGATGTCCGCCGAGATGACGCGAAACGATTCGCCCTCGAGCGGCGCCGAGCGTGTGAGGCCGATCACTTCCCAGCTTTTTGCGGCGAGGAGCCGTGCGGTCGCGAGCCCGAGGTAGCCGCAACCGGCGATCAGGACGCGAGGCATGGGCTCAAGGCAGCGGTTCGGCGCGGGCGGCGGTCAGCAGCCGATACCATTGTTCGCGAGTGAGCTCGATCTGCGTCGCCTTTACGGATGCACGGATGCGCGCTGGCTGTGCGCTGCCAATGATCGGCACGATCCCCGCGGGGTGCCGGAGCAGCCATGCGAGCGCGATCACGTCGCGCGTGGTGCCGTGCGCGTGGGCGATCTCGTCGAGCGCCGTGATCAACTCGGCCACGCGATAGCTGCGCTGGTGCTGCAGGATGTCGGTCGCACCATCGGCGAGCAACCCACCCCCGAGTGGGCTCCACGCGAGCGGGACGATGTGCTTTTCCTGGCACTGGTCGAGCGTGCCGTCGGAGAAGGTCGAGAGCTGGCAGAGGCTGATCTCGACTTGGTTTACCACGAGCGGCTGGGGCCACGCGGATTGCAGGAGTGACAACTGCGAAGGGCTGAAATTGCTCACGCCGAAGGTGCGTGCTTTTCCTGCGCGATGAAGCTGGGTGAACGCGTCCGCTACTTCGTGCGCATCCATGAGCCAGTCGGGCCGGTGAAGCTGGTAGCAATCGATGCGCTCGATCCCGAGCCGGCGCAGCGACGCCTCGCATTGGCGCACGATGTAGTCGCGGGAGAAATCGTAGCGATACGGGGCGTCGGGCAGCGGGTCGCCCTGTGGGCGGATGCCGCACTTGCTAGCAATGACGATCTTTTCCCTCACCCCAGGCATCTCCGCGATCGCGCGGCCAAACGCTTCCTCGGCCCGCCCGGCACAGTAGATGTCCGCGTGATCGAAGAGCGTGTAGCCTGCATCGAGCGCCGCCTCCAGCGCTGCTCGCGCGGTTTGGAGATCGGCCGATGCGTCGCCGGTGCGTGCGATGCGCCAGCAACCGTAGGCGAGACGGCTCGTGCTAAGATCGCTGCGACCGAGAGGCAGGGTTTGCATGCGCGGAAGTTGCGCGACGCGCTGCGCGTCTGCCAAGCGCCAAGTGCCCCGAGGGGTGCGGCTTGCTGGGGAGGTCCGAGGGGGACTGCCGGCGGTGGGACTCGAACCCACACACCCTTGCGGATACCAGATTTTGAGTCTGGCGCGTCTGCCATTCCGCCACACCGGCGTTTTCCTGCTGAAGAAAGGGCGGCATGCTAGGGGAGAGCGAGCCAGATGGCAAGTGCCGCTCAGCGATCGGCGCTTTCGCTGCTGAAGAAGTTCTTGAGTTCGTGACCGCGGCGCTCGAATCGCTTGCCGAGGCGGTGGAAGAAATCATCGACGCCTTTGAAGGGTTCGCCGGGTCGAGACAGACGAGTGTCGTCGCTGCGGCGCGAGTCGGGTCCAGCATCCACGTAGTCGCGATCACGGCTGGTTCCACGAGAAGGGCTCGTGGGCCCGAAATGTTCCTGATCGAGGATGGTGCCGCTGTCGGCGGAGAGATGCATCGTCGCGACTTTGGTGCCGCGATCGAAGAGTTCGAGCAGCCAGAGGGGCGGTTGGCCCGGGGTGGAACTACGCAAGGTGTAGTCGATGCGATCGAAGGGGATGACTCGTTGACGCATCTCCTGGTCGGCGATGGTGAAGGCGCCGTCTGAGTCGAGATTGAGTCGATTGAGATCCATGATGGCGCCGGCACCTTCCGGACGACTGGTCGGAGTCCGCCGGGAAATAATTTTTCCTCGCTGGACCTCGACTTCCACCATGCCGCCGCGAGCGGATGGGTCACTGGCGGTCACTTTCCAGACTTGTGGCTGCGCCACTCCGTTGCGGCCGCGCAACTCGACAACGCGGTTGAGGAGTTTTTCGCCCTGTTGTTTCCCAAAGACACGGAGCGCTTGGTAGGCGGTGTCGGATTCGGCGAGTGCGAGGCATGGTGAGGCGGCGAGCAGTGTGGAAAAAAGGAACTGTCTCATGATTGGGAATGAAGCACGGAGCAGACGTGCGGGGCCAGCGGTGAATTCGGGCGATGTGACGAAAAACGAAAAAGCGCCGGGCTCACGAGGAACCCGGCGCTTTCGTTGAGTGTAGTTAGGCTTGGAGCTTCGATTTAGAACACGAAGCGGAGACCGGCGCGGACCTGAGTGCCGCTGTGGTCCTCTTCCGCCCAAATGTAACGGGCTTCGCCGAACACGCCGATCGTGTGGGTGGCGCGCCATTCGAGGCCGCCGCCGGCGTGCAGGGTGCCTTCCAAGCTTCCGTTCGCGGCGATTCCGCCACCACCGAAGATGTAAGGTGCCCAGCAGATGGCGCCTTCGATCGGAAGACGCGCAACGATGCTGCCGTCCACGTTCCAGGCACCGTTGACGTCGCCGTCATAAAGATTGCCGGAAACGCTGACGCCGAAGTTGTGGGTGAAGAAGTAATTCAAGCCGAGACCACCGCCGAAACCATCGCCGTGGCTGCTGCGATGAGAGGTGTCGGTGTAGCTGCCGAAGACGTCGAGTTGGAGTTCGGTGTCCTTGAAGCAGGGCTCCGGAGTGGCTTTGAATTCCTTCGATGCCATTTCCTGGCCGGCGAAGCTGGTGGCGACGACGGCGAGGCTCGCGAGGAAGCTAAGGGTTTGTTTCTTCATATGTGTATTGGTTGTGTCCTTGGTATTGTTTGGTTTGTGACTCGAGCCGGGGGCCCGAATGCGGGGGTTGGTGTATTAGGTTTGTGCGCAGGTGGCAAGAAAAACTTTTCGATCGGAGGAGCGGTGCTGATGCTGGCGAGGGCGGGATTCGGGAGGGTAAAGCGCGTTGCGAATGCTACGGATCGACGAGGGGGAATTTCCGGTTGTCATCGGGTTGAAGCCTCCTAGAGTCCGCCTCCTTTTTCCAAGAATGGATCATCGCATCCCCGAACTCCGTATTTTTTCAGGCTCTGCTCACCGGCAGTTGGCTCAGCGGATTTGCGACTACATCGGCGCGGACCTCGGGGACGCCACGGTCACGTCGTTTCCGGACGGCGAGACCTTCGTAAAGATCAACGAAAACATCCGTGGGCGCGATGTCTTCATCGTGCAGCCGACGTGTCCGCCGACGAACCAGAACCTGATGGAGCTTCTCATCATGGTCGATGCGGCGCGGCGAGCTAGCGCGGATCGGATTACGGCCGTGTTGCCCTTTTTTGGCTACGCCCGGCAGGATCGGAAGGACCAACCGCGCGTGCCGATCACTGCGAAGCTCATCGCGAACCTGCTCACTGCTGCCGGCGTAAACCGCGTGCTGACCATGGATCTGCATGCGCAACAGGTGGCTGGCTTCTTCGACATCCCGGTCGATCACCTTTACGCGGCGCCGGTCATCATCCGGCATCTTCAGTCGAAGGATCTCACCGACGTGATGGTCGTGTCGCCTGACGTGGGCGGCATCAAGATGGCGCAAGCCTACGCCCAGGCGCTCGATACGGGGCTGGCGATCGTGGCCAAGCGGCGCAAAAGCCCGACTGAGATCGAAGCCGTGAATGTAATCGGTGAAGTCGAAGGGAAGCGCATTTTCCTCATCGACGACCTTACTGAAACGGCAGGCACACTGTGCAGCGCGGCGAAGCTCCTGAAAGAAAGCGGTGCGACGGAGGTCTTCGCCGGTGTTTCTCACGCAGTTTTGAGTGACCTTGCAATTGAGCGCTTGAAGAAATCGGAAATTAGCGAACTGATCTGCACCAACAGCGTCCCGGTGCGCAGTGGCGACGGTTTCCCGATCACGACCCTCTGCATCGCCGACCTCCTCGGCGAGGGCATCAAGCGCATCCACGACGACGAGTCGGTGACCGACCTCTTTAGAATCAGCAAAATCGAAAAAATCTAACCATGGCTAAACAAACCAAACTCAAAGCGACACTCCGCGAGCAAATCGGCGGACGGGCATCCCGCAAGCTCGGCCGGGCCGGCCTTGTTCCTGCCAACGTTTACGGCAAGGACGTGCAAAACCTCAGCCTCCAGCTCGACAAGCGCGAGATTTCCAGCCTCCTCGCACATGCGACCAGTGAGCACGTCCTCGTGGATCTCGAGATCGAGGAGGCCGGTGGAACGACCAATCGCCTCGCACTGATCCAGGAAGTCCAGCATCACCCGCTGCGCCGCGACGTGCTTCACGTCGATTTTCACGCGGTCAAGGCCGACGAACTGATCCATGCAGCCATCCCGATTGAGCCCTTCGGCGAAGCGGACGGCGTCAAGAACTCCGGTGGCGTGATGGAAGTCGCCATCCACGAACTCGAAGTCGAGTGCTTGCCGAAAGATCTGCCGGAGATCCTCCGCGTGGATGTCAGCGCGCTCGGCCTCAACCAGTCCATCCACGTTCGCGACCTCGCTTTGCCGGAGGGTGTGACCGCCCGCGCAAACCCCGATCTGACCGTCATCACCGTCGCCGCACCGCGCGTCGAGGTAGAGCCGGTTCCTGCGGTGGCGGGCGCTGCGGCGGAGCCCGAGGTGATCAAGGAAAAGAAGGCCGAGGAGGGCAAGGCAGAGGACACGAAGAAGAAGTAACGGCGTGGAGTGTCTGCGCCGCTTTTTCAGCTCATTGTCGGCCTCGGTAACCCCGGTCGCGACTACGCGGACACCCGCCACAATATCGGCTTCATGATCATCGACAGCCTCGGCTCCAAGGCCGGCGCCGCTTGGCGCACCGAGAAAAGCTGGCAGACCGAAGTCGCCCGAGCCGGCGGGTCTTGGCTGTGCAAGCCGCAGACCTACATGAACCTCAGCGGTGAAGCCGTCGCCGCCGTCGCCGGGTTCTATAAGATCCCGCACGAGTCCATCCTCGTGATCCTCGACGACATGGCGCTCCCTCTCGGCAAACTTCGGCTTCGCGCCAGTGGCAGCGCCGGTGGGCACAACGGTCTCCAGTCCGTCATCGATCATCTCGGCACTGACTCCGTAGCGCGCCTGCGCGTGGGAATCGGCTCCGCTCAACCCGGCGAAGCTGTCGGTCACGTGCTCGGTCGCTTCCGCTCCGACGAGAAAACCGCGCTCGCCGACGCGCTCGATCGCGCGCTTTCCACGATCGACTGCGCGCAGACGAATGGCTTGCCAGCAGCGATGAACACTTTCAACTAACCCCACTCGAACCCAACCCACACCATATGAAAAATCGCTACGAAGCGCTGCTCATCCTCAGCACCAAAGGCAAAGAGGAGAGCGCCAAAGAAATCATCGACCGTCTCGAAAAGTTCTTCATCAAGGAAGGCGCCGTCATCGAACAGATCCAGCGGCTCGACCAACGCCAATTCAGCTACGTCGCCGGCAAGCTCGACCATGGCTACTACGTGAACTTCATTTTTGAAGGCGATCCCGGCATCTGCGAGCGGTTCAAGGCCAAGCTCGACTTCGACGAAGAAGTCTATCGCCAGCATTACGTCCGGCTGAAGGCACGCAAGCCCGACGCCAAAGCGGCCTGATCCCAGCCCCCGGAACCACGCCATGGCCAGCTATAACAAAGTCATCCTCGTCGGAAACCTGACGCGTGACCCCGAGGTCAAATACACGCCAAAGGGCACCGCGATCACCGACATCGGCCTGGCCGTGAATCGCGCCTACACCACCGACAACGGCGAGAAACGCGAAGAGGTCACCTTCATCGACATCACGCTCTGGGGCCGCACTGCGGAGATCGTCGGCGAGTATTGCAAGAAGGGCCGTCCGCTTCTCGTCGAGGGCCGGCTCCAACTCGATACTTGGGACGACAAAGCGACTGGCCAGAAGCGCAGCAAGCTCAAGGTCGTCGGCGAAAACATCCAACTCCTCGGCTCCCGCGAAGGTGGCGGGCAGGGTGGGGGAGAAGGCGGCGAGCCTCGCTCCTCGGCGCCGACGCAGCAGCGTCGGCCCACCGCGCCGCCAGCGAAGCAAAAGGACCCCGACCTCGACCAACCCGAGGACGACATCCCGTTCTAAGCTCGGAAGAGCCGCGTTCTCCCCGGAATGAAGCTCCGTATCACGCTCGTCCTCGTCTCTTGCCTGCTCAGCGTGCTGACGGGCCTGGTCGTGAGCCGGGGCGGTGCTAAGGCGACCGCCCAGCGCTCGCGCCCGCTCATCGGTCTCTCGATGGACACGCTCAAGGAAGAGCGCTGGCAGGGTGACCGCGACCGCTTCATCGCGCGCGCAAACCAGCTCGGCGCCGATGTTGAAACGCTCTCCGCGAACAGCGACGACAACCGCCAGATCAAGGACGTCGAAGCGCTCATCACGAAAGGCGTCGACGCCCTTGTCATCATCCCGCACGACGGTGCCGCATGCGCCAAAGCCGTCGAACTCGCGCACCAGGCCGGCATTCCCGTGCTCGCCTACGACCGCCTCATCACCGGCTGCGATCTCGATCTCTACATGACCTTCGACAACGTGAAGGTCGGCGAGTTGCAGGCGAAATTCCTCGCCGCCGCCTTCGCGATAACGCCCGGCAAAAAGCGCCTCGTCCGTATCTACGGATCGAAGACCGACAACAACGCGTTCCTCTTCAAGCAAGGCCAGGACAACATCATCGGCCCGCTCGTCGAGAAGGGTGAAGTCGAGATCGTCCACGAAGACTGGGCGCAGGACTGGCGTCCCGAGAACGCCAAGAAGATCGCCAACGCCGCCATCACAAAAGCAGGCAACTTCGACGCCATCCTCGCCAGCAATGACGGCACCGCGGGCGGCGCCATCCAGGCGCTCGTCGAGGAAGGACTCGCCGGAAAAATCCTCGTCACAGGCCAGGACGCCGAGAAGGCCGCCTGCCAGCGCATCGTCGCGGGCGCGCAGAGCATGACAATTTACAAGCCGCTCAAAGAACTCGCCAGCAAAGCCGCTGAAGCTGCCGTGAAGCTCGCCCAGCGCCGCCCGATCGTCGCCCGAGCCGAACTCGACAACGGCAAGGTGAAAGTCCCGAGCATCTTCCTCGAAGTCATCTCCGTCACGAAAGACAACCTGCGCGAGACCGTGATCGCCGACGGATTCCTGAAAGAAGCGGACGTGTTCACGCCGTGAACCCGCTCCTCTCTGCGCACCACATCACAAAACGCTTCCCCGGCGTCGTCGCGTTGCGCGACGTGTCCTTCGACCTCCAGCCCGCGGAAATCCACGCGCTGTGCGGCGAGAATGGCGCCGGCAAATCCACGCTCATCAAGCTGCTCAGCGGCATCCATCCGCACGGCAGCTACGAGGGCGAGCTGCGCGTCGATGAAATGACCGCGCAGTTCCGCGGCATCGCCGACGCCGAGCGCGCGGGGATCGCCGTCATCTACCAGGAGCTCGCGCTCGTCGAAGAACTCACCGTCGCCGAAAACATCTTCCTCGGCGCCGAGCCGAAGCGCGGACTCTTTATCGACTGGCCGCGCGTGCGCCGCGAAGCGCGCGACCTGCTCGAACGCTTCGGCGTCGATCTCGATCCCGACACGCCCTGCCGCCGCCTCGGCGTCGCGCAGAAGCAACTCGTCGAGATCGTCAAAGCGCTGCGTAAAAACTCGCGCATCCTCATCCTCGACGAGCCCACCGCCGCGCTCGCCGAGCACGAAGTGCAGGTGCTCCTCGGCATCCTGCGCGACCTGCGCACCCGCGGCATCGCGTGCATCTACATCTCGCACAAGCTCGAGGAAGTCTTCGCCCTCGCCGACCGCATCACCGTTCTGCGCGACGGCGCCACCGTCTTCACCGCGCCCGCCTTTGATACGAAAAAGGCGGAGATCATCCGCCACATGGTCGGGCGCGAAATCACCGAGCTTTTTCCGCGCCGCACCGTCGCCGGCAACCGCTGCACGCCGATGCTCACCGTCGAAGGCCTCACCGTCGCCGACCCCGCCACACGCCGCGAGCGGCTGCGCAACGTCTCCTTCAGCGTCGCCGCCGGCGAAGTCCTCGGCATCGGCGGCCTCATGGGCGCAGGCCGCACCGAGTTGCTCATGCACATCTTCGGCGCGTGGGGGAAACGCACCGCAGGCCGCATCGAACTCGCCGGCGCCGAACTCCCCGCGCTCCCGCCCTCCGAAGTCCTCCGCCGCGGCCTCGCGCTCGTGAGCGAAGACCGCCGCCGCTACGGCCTCATCCTCGACCAATCCATTGGCTTCAACCTCTCGCTCAGCGCCCTCAGCAGCCTCACCCGCGCCGGCTTCATCGACTCGAGTGCCGAGGCCGTGCAAAACACCGCGCTCTTCTCCTCGCTCCGCGTCAAAGCCCCGACTCTCGACGTGCCTGTCGGCAAACTCTCCGGCGGCAACCAGCAGAAAGTCGTTCTCGGCAAAGCGCTGATGACCGGCCCGAAAGTCATCTTCCTCGATGAGCCCACGCGAGGCATCGACGTCGGCGCGAAGCTCGAACTCTACGAACTCATCAACCAGCTCACCGACGCCGGAAAAGCCGTCGTCCTCGTCTCCAGCGAACTGCCCGAGTTGATCGGCATGAGCGACCGCATCCTCATGCTGCACGAAGGCCGCATCACCGGCGAATTCCCGCGCGTCGAAGCCACGCAGGAAACGCTCATGCAAGCTGCGCTCGGACACATTCCCGGCGAATGAACAACCGGCTCGGCGCGCTGCTCGCCGCATTCCTCGCGATCAGCCTATTCTTCGTTTTTAAAGTTCCCGACTTCGTGAGCCCGCGGAATCTCTCGCTGCTGATGATCGACTTCGCGATCACCGCCACACTCGCCGTCGGGATGCTGCTCGTCATCCTCCCCGGTCACATCGACCTCAGCGCCGGCAGCGGAGTCGGCTTGATCGGGGGCGTGTCCGCCGTGCTGATGAGCAATCACGGCTGGCACCCCGCGCCCGCGATGTTCGCCGGGCTCGGCGCTGCGCTCGCGCTGTGGTGGGCGATGGGGAGCCTCATCGTGCGCCAGCGCATCCCTGCATTCATCATCACGCTCGGCGGGTTGCTCGTCTTCAAGGGCCTGTTCTGGCTTGTCATCGGCAGCCACACGATCCCGATCAGCGTCGGCGGGAAACCGAACCTCTACTCGTCGCTCACCACCTTCTACCTCCCGCCGCTCGCCGGCTACGCGCTCGCGGCGATCATCGTCGCCGGCATGATCGTCAGCACGATCAGTGGCCGAACTCAGCGGGTCGCGCACGGCTTCCCGGTTGATGACGGCGAGCTGACTTTCCTGCGCCTCTTCATCGCTGCGCAGATGCTTATCCTTTTCGTGCTCGTCACGAATCAATTCCGCGGCGTGCCTCTCCCTGCCGTGATCCTCGGCGCCGTCGCGTTCACCGTATGGCTGCTCACGCAACACACTCCGTGGGGCCGTCACCTCTACGCCATCGGCGGCAACGAAGAGGCCGCACTCGTCTCCGGTGTCCCCGTCGAGCGCGCGACTATCGGTGCCTTCACGCTCATGGGCGCCATCGTAGCGCTCACCGGCCTCATGCAGACCGCTTACGGCGGCGCGAGCACGACGACCATCGGCGAACTCATGGAACTCGACGCGGTCGCCGCCTGCGTGATCGGCGGCACGTCGCTGAAGGGCGGCCGCGGCAGCGTCCTCGGCGTCCTCTTCGGCGCGCTCATCATGGCCTGCCTAATCAGCGGCCTCACGCTCATGGCCGTCCCGCCGGAGATCAAATATATCGCCCGCGGCGCCGTGCTCATCGCCGCAGTGTGGATGGATGTGAAGCTGTCGCGCTGAGCACAGCAAGCGCGTTCTGGAATTGCCCGTCCCACCGGCCGAGCGACCACTTTGAGACGTTCAGATCGCGGGCCATGTCGGTCACGGTGTGGGCCGCAGCGCACCAGCACCATGGCGTTGTTCGTAAACTCCCGGTCGTGGCGGCGACCGGTTCTACTGCTGTTCACGGCGGTCATTGTGTTCATCACGGCCCATCCCGCAGAATCGAAGAAATTCCAATCACCGACTTAATCGACTCCAAAGCATCTACTGATCAGGCTCCGCGGTCGTTGAAGGGGAGAATGCCGGGGAGGGGACTCGAACCCCTAAGGATTGCTCCACCAGATCCTAAGTCTGGCGCGTCTGCCAATTTCGCCACCCCGGCTTCTCTGTAAAACAAGGAAATCGTTTGCTCTGTGCAAGAGTGTGTGCAAGAGCATCGGCGTGAAAAGCATTGAACGCGAAACGAGCAACGTGAGCGGTGATGAGTCTTGCACAACGGTCTTGCACAGCGGCGCACAGTTTATGGCGGCGAGGGATTCACGCAATCGCCGAGTGTCCGGCCTTTGCACACGCAACGGACGTTTCTACGCCGTGCTTTGGGCCGATCGCGGCGACGGTCGGAAAGGTGTGCGCCGCTTCCCGCTCACCGATGAAGCTGGCGAACCGATTCGCACGTTGACCGCCGCGAAGGCCGCGCTCGATTCGCTCAAAGCGAGGCGGCAGGAAGACAAGTTGCCCGTCGCCGGTCGGCGTCCGCTGTTTACCGACTTCGCGAAAGACTACCTCGCGATGGCATCGACCCGCGCGAAGAAAAGCGGCACGCTCGAAAACGAGACGCAAGCTCTCTCGCGCTGGACGGCGCACCTTGGCGGCTTCCGGCTCGATGCGATCAAAACGCCGATCGTGAAAAGCTACGTGGAATTGCGCCAGCGCGCGGACGGCTGCAAGTTGGCGGGCAAGCAATACAAGACCGCGAGCGGGCGCACCGTCGCGCTGGAATTGATCGCGCTGCGCAACGTGCTGCGCGCAGCCGAAGACGCGGGGCATCTTTCCGAACTTCCGCGCTTCCCGAAAATCGAAAAAGTCGCACCGCCGCGCCGTGCGCTGATTTCGCCGACTCAACTCGACACGTTGCTTGCCGGATGCACCGCGAAGAAAGAAGACGGCACACCCGTGACAAAAAACGGCGAGCAACTGCGCGACTTCTTGTGCTTCCTCGCTTTCACGGGCGCGCGCGAGCAAGCAGGGTTGCGGGTCCGTTGGGCGCACGTGGATTTCGAGGGCGGGCGCGTCTTCATTGGTGCGCCGGATGATTTCGAGGCTGCCACCTTCACCATCGGCACGGGTGGCACGTCAAAAAACGGCGGTTCGCGCGCGTTGGATTTCAACCCGCAACTCGAAAGTTTGCTTCGCGAGATGCACGCGCGGCGCGCGCCGGATTCGTCATTCGTCTTTCCGAGTCCGCAACGCGGCGAAAAGGACATTGCCGCGAAAAGCCTGCGCGAGTCTTTGAAGGCCGTGCGCGCTCACTTGAAGCTGCCGGATTTTGGCTTCCACCACTTGCGCGTGTATTTCATCAGCTACGCGGTGATGAACGGCATCGACTTTATGACCATCGCAAAATGGGTGGGGCACCGTGACGGCGGCGTGCTGATCGGCAAAGTGTATGGCGACATTGCAGACGAACATCGCAAGCGGATGGCGTCTCGGCTCACGCTTGGCATCGCGCCGCTGAGCGAAGCGGATGCGCGCCGCGCTAACGCGTGAGCATGTGATCCGCGACGAGGCTCACAAAGTTGCACGCACTTTGAAGCGAGTCCCTTGAGAAGGCTGTGAACGTTATATCCTTCCTGATTCGCGATGGAGCTGCCTCCCGCTAGTGGAGTCCGTCACAATGAGTGCGGAATAAGTGTTTTTGGGAGTTTCTTTCGGGCGCGTTTCACTTTCATGAGAAAATCCCGAGCCTTTGCAGTCCAGACGAAGGGGGTGGGGTGG
>VFJQ01000180.1 GCA_009885995.1 Verrucomicrobiota bacterium | reverse complement strand
CCTTTCGCCCTCACTCCCCGACGCCCGTCCGCGTTCTGAGCGTTTCCGGTGCGGCGGGCGCGAAAGCAAACTCCTGCGGATTTACTCAACCGCTATGGGATGGCTGTGTCACTGTATCGGTAAAGGAACCAGGCTGAAACTCGCCGCTGCCGCCGCCGGTGCGCGTGTGAAGCACGTTGGGAACCAAGTAAGCGTTCGGCCCACTGGGGCTTGTCACTCCCGGATAGGCGATCCTCAGGTGGGCGAATTTCTTGCTGGAGACAAAGGCTCTGGACGTCGCGGGATTGACCCACTGCAGGTCGGCGTTGGTCTTCATCATGCGGTG
The DNA here is from genome assembly GCA_009885995.1 of Verrucomicrobiota bacterium. GTDB lineage: Bacteria > Verrucomicrobiota > Verrucomicrobiia > Chthoniobacterales > Chthoniobacteraceae > VFJQ01. The sequence continues at coordinate 21,665 of VFJQ01000180.1, read as the reverse complement.
ATTGGGGATGATGGAGAATTTTGTTCCAGTCATGCTTGCCAGGCCGGAAGTGCCAGTCGTGCTGCCATCCACATCACGGGCGACCACACCCCATGCGCCTCCGCTGTATCCCGGATCGCCATCCTTAAGGGGATCATTCCAGTCGAGGAAGTCGATGTAGGGTTTGTTCGCAACCCCGGCGATACTCGAAAAGGTCAGCCTCGTGAAGAGAGCATTCGGATGCAGCGATGCCGCGCCTCCCTCCCCGTAGAGCCATGCCTTGTTGTTATCGAAACCCACGAAATGGCAATCGCTCATGCGTCCCGCTCCGTCGTAGAAATCGAAGACGATCCGTATGGCGGGGAAGGTGAGGATGCCGTTCCCGCTATCCGCCACGATGAGTGAGTTGATGGCGTGGCTATAGTCGGCCAGCTGGAAGTGTTTACTATTGTCCGCCTGCACCAGGTTATCGAAGTAGATCTTATCCCGCTGGTTCCCTCCGACACCGGTGTAGATCCCGATGCCGCAGGCGTATGTCCTGAACGAAGTGAGGACGGCGGGGACTGGTGGCATCCAGGCGAAATTCTTCTTCAGGGTCTGGGAGGCGGGATTCGTCGGATTGGCGGCATCGTATGTGTAATTGACGCCATCGTTCACGTCGAAAGCGTTGCTGCAACTGTGGGCGCGATTGCCAGCGAACGAGGCCAGCGGCGCGATGCGGGGGTTCAGCGTGGGATAGGCTGTATAGGAAAGGCCGGTCGGCTTGTCGTTGAAGACGAACCAGAAGCCCGTCCCCGTCGTCCCCGCCGCCACATTGCCGGTGATGGTGTTGTCGGGGTGGGTGATCCAAAAGGTCGCCGGAGATTTGTTCTGCGACTCGAAGTGGGAGTTGTCCGTGGGCAGGACGGCTTCGTTCTTGGTGTAATCCCTCTGCTCCTCAGCGTCAGTCGGAGATGTAGCGCCACCGACATACGCCGGCAGGAGCGCCGCCAGCTTGGTGCCAAGCACGAGGTTGTTGACGATCTTATTGCCATGCTCGCTCCCGTCCTCGAGCATGATGCCGTGGCCGATGTGGTCATGGGCCACGTTGCCTTCCACGCGCGCGAAGTTCGTCCCGTGGATGGAGAGAACGCGGTTGCGGGAGTTGCGGATGCTGCAGTTCTTGATGTATTGCAAATCGCCCTCGTCTCCCAGCATATGCCAGTGGAAGGGATAGCGCCCCATGCGCTGCTTCTGCCCCATGTCGCGGAACTCGACGTTGGAGACGCGCGCGTAACCGCCGCCGGCGGCGGAGCACATGCCACAGGTGCTGTCTTTCATGATCATCACATGGCCGCCGGTGCTCGAGCCATCGCCCAGGATCTTCACATTGTGCGTGAGCAGGCCCACCTCCGCGCGCTCGTCCACAATGGTAGTGGCAGGCAGGATGCCGGGATGTGCGCCCGCGGGGATCGTGCTGGCGTAGCTCGTCTGCGTGCCAAGGTGGGCATACGTAAGCCCGGCGGTCAGGGAGATCGTGGTGCCAGAGACGCCCGCAATGGTCCTTTCCTCGCTCTCCGTGGGTGTCTGTTTGGAGGAAGCGATGACGATCTTGTCTCCAGCCGCCCAGGTGACGCTATCCGCCACCGTGATGGTGGAAGCCGTCACCGCCACGTTCGCCGAGAGCCGTGTCCAACTCAGCTTCGGGACACCGTGCATATCGATCCAGCCGCCGCCCATGGCCATGAGCACATTAGTGCCGCCCCCCATGAGATTCTCCGTGGCTGCGTTGCCGCCCTTAAGAGTGAGCGTGAAGTTATTCGTCAACGGGAACTCCGGCTTGCCCACCTCGAACGCAGCGCCAACCCCCATCACGATGATCGCCCGGGCCTCCAGCGCGATGTCCACACCGACCGTCAAGCCCGTCAATAGCTCTCCCTCGACACAGACGGTCCCGGCCTTGCAGGCGTTAGTCCAAATGACCATGGAATTGCCCGCATCAATGCAAACATGGTCGCTCGCGGTGGGGACGCTCGTGGCCGTCGTGACTCCGTCCGCAGCATACCAATGGCCTGCGTTGGACCAATACCTGAGTTGCTGGATGCGAATGTTGTCGATGAAAACGGTGTTATCCCCACCCGCAGGATTGTCGGTGGAGATCTCTACGTCATGGCTGCCAGTCGTTCGCACCCAGAAAGGCGGGGTGACGTATTCCGCATAGGCGCCCAGAGTCGGATTGCCCGAGGGCTGCGCCGGGGTTTCCACATCCACCTCGACTCCGTCCACCTTGATCCTGACCCGCAGTTTGTTCAGAGTCTGGTTCGGGACCGTTCCTATCACGCGCTGGGCAGCCCAGTAGCGCAGTCGATAAAGAGTGGCGCCCAAGGAGAGCGTGGTCTTCATGGATGCGACGCCCTGCATGAGAGCCAACTGAGTGCCATATGGCGCAACCGGGTTCCTGCTGGTGAAGGCGCTGCCATTTTGCGAAATGCCCGAGCCTCCGGTCATCGTCCACACGGCGGCAGTCCTTTCCGCCGCTGTGAAGGCGCTTTGATACTTGAAGCTGCCCGCTGCAAGGACTGGTGCCTCCAAGCTACTGTTCGTGGAGACGGCGACGGGGGTTATGGCCGGCTTGGCGTGCATGGTCGGCGTCGGCAGCGCCGTTGAGGCGGGCGACGGGAGAGTGACGCCATAGGCTGCCGTGCCGAGGGCGCCGCAGAGGAGGAGCGGGAGAAACCCGCGCAGGAGCGACGGGTGACGTGGTGTAGGTGATGTCGGGTTCATATTCTGGTGGGGTTGTTGTTTTGTTTTCGGGGTTGTTCTGGGGTTGCGGGGGAAAAGATGAGGCGCGGTGGCTACCGCGTGCCGGCGGCGATGGCTTCGCTGAGGAGTTGGCGGACGGTTCTGCCTCCGTGCGGCCTGGCTCACGGCACTTTCAAGAGCATGAAGTTGTCGAGTTCCGCCCCAGCCTCCCTCCCGCCCACATCCAACGTGAGCGTTCCCGCAGTGAGGCTCATTGTTGTCCCGAAGGCCTTCCAGGTCCACAGCCCACTGCTCCACGGAATAGGCCAAGTCTGCGCCGCGCCACCGTTGATGGAGAGATAGAAGCTGTCGGCGGTGCCGTTGTTCAGCGCCGCCGTCCGCCCCAGCAGGAGATAGTTTCCCGTCGCCAACACCGGGATATCGTAGTGGGCGGTGGCCCCGGCTGGAGGGGATGCCGGCGGTGGCGGTGAACCCAAGGAATACCCGGTGGTGGAAGTGGGATCTGTCGTCAGCGTGAAGCCTTGCTGCGACAGGGGCAGGAGCGAAGGAGTCTTGAGCGTGCTGGCGACGTTGAGCCACAGGTGTTCGAGCTTCGCTCCGGCTTCGCGCGCAGAGACACGCAGCGTATGGGTGCCAGGCGCAAGATTGAAGAACATCATCCCAAAGTTGGAGGTGACTGGCTGGTAATTCCACCGACCCGCGACGTGCCAGGAGATCTGTGGGCCGCCGTCCATCTGAACGTAAAAGCTGTCGTCGCTGCTCGTGAGCGAATGCGTCGAGCCTCCCAAGGCGTAATCCCTATTGAGAGGCACGGTAAATGGCCATTCCGCGTAATTGGCCGTGCCGCCGACGGCACTAGAGAGAAATGTCCCGAACGATCGCTTCGGATCGTTCGTTAACGCCATGGCGCCTCCGCGGATGGCCGTCGAAGGCTTGAACATTCTGCCGTAAAAGGGCGACTGCGTGGCCGTCAAAGACGTGCCAAATTCGCCGCTCTTGCGGTATAGCATGAGCGCCGAAGCAGGGGGCGAGATTTGGGTGACGCCGTTAGATTCATATCTGGGCTGATCCCGGTTCGACGGCAAAGTCTCCCAGCGCAGATAGTAATGCTGGTCGGCGTAGGCAATACCCGAAGACCCGAGCCGGCTGACCACCATTGATTGCCCGTTGTGAGTATAGAGGTTATCAGGCGTGGTGTGATCCGGCGAGGGAGTCAAGTAGGCGCTGGCACTTGCCGGCACATTGGCCGAGACGTAGGTGTTGGGATTCGTGGCGTCGGTCAGCCGGTTCAGGGTGGTTTCATCGAGCAAGTATGGACCGGTATTCGCGACCAGCGTGCCGTCTGGACGCTTCATCGAAACGGTGATCGTCGCCAGCCCGTCGAGCGGGTCGTCCGCGCCGAAACTGTTCCCTACCGAGCCGCCGGGGGGCAGGCTGCCTCCTCCGCTGAAGTTCCACTTCCAGTCGGGATTACTGGTAAGCTGGACGATTTTCCACGTGGTCGAGCCGGTGTTCGGGCGCGCGGAATAGACTTGGGAGAATCCGCCTGCGCCGTATTTGTGATAGGTGACCAGCGGGTTTCCATCACGGTCGAATGAAAGCTTGGGCTGGCCGTTGAGCAGTCCGCCCTGGACCGGCACGTTATCGATGGTGGTTAGCGACTGGGTGGGAGTGACGGGCAGGGTCACGGCGCGCCCGAAGGCATCGGTCCAATTGACCAGATTGCTGGATCGCAGGTAGGAGACGTTGTAGTTGGTGGCGGCGTCCGATGAGCCTCGCCAAACGAAGAGGCAATGCACAAAACCTCCGCTCACCGTGAACGTGGGATACACGCTGTAATTGCCCGTCCAATTAAAGAGCGGCTGCGTTCCCGTCGCCTGCGAAAACGTCTTGCTCGCAGTGTCGTATTTCAGCAGATACCAGCTTCCCGCGTTATCGCTCGTGTGATTGCGGTAGGAAAAGAGGAATTCTTCCTGCGGACCGGTGAAGAAGGAGGGGTAGGTCGATTGCAATTCGTTCGTCGCGTTCTTAAGCGAAGGAAGTTTCTCCATGAAGGCCGTTGATAGCAGTTGATCGGCATTGGTGAACGGCAACGCCGAGCGCCAATAGTTCATGGGCTGCCGGTGCAGATTCCCCGAGAGATGCAGATAGCCGTTCGCATCCACACTCAGCGCCAGATAATTATGGCTGTCCCAGGCAACTGTCGAATAAGGGCGGACGGCCAGGAGACGCCACTGCGTGGAGTTGAGGTTTCTCGCCGCCAGCGTCACTTGGCGATACATATTGTAGTAAGCGACCACCTGCACGTCCTTGAGCGTCAGAAAAGAGAAGCCGACCGGGTGACCCGACCAAACCGAATCAATGAGGAGCCCTGCTCCCTTGGCCAGCGGATCGTTCGGATAGTCGTCGCCTGGCGCGCCGATGGCCGGATGGAGCGAGGCGGTGCCGAGGGCACTGCAGAGGAGGAGCGGGAGCAACCCGCGGAGGAGCGATGGATGTCTTGGTGTAGGTGTTGTCGGGTTCATGTTCTGGTGGGGGTGGTGTGTTATGGGGGTAGCGGGGATAAAAGAGGTGCTGCGGGCTACCGGGCGCCGGCGGCGATGACTTCGTTGAGCTTGTCGAGGCTGCTGCACCTCGCCCTGGGTGGGCGGATCGCTGATGCCTATGAAGAGCTGGGCGACGGTATTGAGATTGCGCGCCGTGCCGGCGATCTGACCGGCGAGGTCGGCCTGGGCCTGGTCGCGCAGGCCGGTGAGTTGCGAGCGCAACTCGGCGCTGGCGATGAGGCTGCCGGTGGCGGGTTTGGCGGGGTCGAAGGGCATGGGAGGCGAAGGATGAAGGCGGAAGGATCAGGCGGTGGCGGCGGCGGGGGCGAGCACCTTGGCGAGGGCCTCGACCAGCCGCGTGGCGCTGTAGGGCTTGGGCAGGAAGGCTTCGGTGGTCGTCTCGCGGAAATCCGGCAGCGCCTCGGTGTGGCTGTAGCCGGTGGAATAGACGACCGGCAGCTCGGGCTGCCGGTCGCGCAGACGGCGCGCGAGATCGACTCCGCCCATCCCGCCCGGCATCACCAGATCGGTCACGAGCGCGTCGATGGTGCCGCGGTGCGTCAGATAACGCATGAGCCCTTCGCTCCCATTCGCCGCGCTCACGACATGGAAGCCGAAGCGATCGAGGGCCATCCGGGCGAAGTCGCGCACGGCCTCCTCGTCTTCGACCAGCAGGACGGTGCGCCCATGGGCGGAGAACGGCTCGGCGTGAGTCTCCGCCGCCGCGGGCAGCGGCGCGCAGGCCCCGGCGGCGAGGACGGGGAAGAACAGCTCGAAACGCGTCCCCTTGCCGACCGTGGAGGAAACTTCCGTCCAGCCCTGATGCTGTTTGACGATGCCATGCACCGCCGCCAGCCCCAGGCCCGTGCCGCGACCCGGTTCCTTGGTGGTGAAGAAGGGCTCGAAGATCTGTGCCAGCCGATCTTCCGGGATGCCGTGGCCGGTATCCTCCACCACGAGGCAGACGTGCGCCCCCGGCTGCCGCTCCGGGTGGCCCTCCACATGATCCTCGCAGAGGTGGCGCAGCCCGGTCTTCACCAGCAGGCGTCCACAGCCGGACATGGCATCGCGGGCGTTGATCGCCAGATTGGTGACCACCTGGTCGAGCTGCCCCGGATCGGCGGCGATGAGCGGCAGCCGCTGCGCGCCCTCATAGCGAAGCTCGATCGCCTCGCCGAGCGTGCGCCGGAGCATCCGCAGCGTGCCCTCGACATTGGCATTGAAATCGACCGGCCGCAGGAACTGCGGATGCTTGCGGGCAAAACTCAAGAGCTGGCTGGTCAGCTCCGCCGCCCGCTCCGCCGCGGCCACGGCTTGCGCGAGATCCTCGCGCGCATAGGCGGGCAGCTCGGGGCTATTCGCCAGGTTCGAGGTGTGGCCGAGGATGACGGTGAGCAGGTTGTTGAAATCGTGCGCCACCCCGGCGGCGAGCATGCCTATGGAGGCCAGTCGCTGACTCTGCGCCCGCTCCTTGTGCTGGCGGCAGGGCTTGGCCGGGAGCGGAAAAGGGGTGTGGGAGGACATGGATGAAGGAGGGAGAGAGGACATGAGAGGAAAGGATTAAGGGGGAAGGATGGGGGGATGAAGGGGGTGAGAAGAGGAGGCTCGGGGAGGAGAAGGCTGCGAACCGCCCGGAAGGCCTGGCGCTGGTGTGGTTGTCGTTGGGCATGACTCTGACGGGCTGCGTGGGGTTACGGATACGTCACGACCAGATCATCCGCCGTGAGGGTGCAGGCACCGGTGGATTCACCGGCTCTCTGGATGAGTGGCGAGATGAAACGCGGCACCTCCGGCGGTGAACCAATCGTGGCGGGGATGGTGAGGGTGTTGGTGAAGGTCTGCCCGGTGGTGGTGGGCTGCACCGTGAAGGCACTCACGAAGCCGATGGCCTTGCCCGCGCTGTTGATGGCATAGAAAACCACTGCCAGCTTCGCACCGGTATCCGCGCTGGCCTTCGCCCATAGGCTCACGCTCACGACGGTGCCCGGCCCGACCGGCAGTTGCTCCCTGTTCCGCAAGGTAGCCGCGTCGGTGGCCACGCCTATCTGATAGCAGGATGAGCCGGGCGCCGGGCCCGATCCTCCGGTGGTCAAGAACGTGACGGAGGACTGCCACGGAGACCAATACTTGTCCGGCGCCGTGGTCATCGCGCCGTCGCTCAGCCGGTTGTTCTCGGGAATGTGCTCCCGGGATCGGTCGATCTCCGCCTTGAATGGAGCGATGAGCGTCTCCGTCGCCGCGGCGAAGGCGCGCTCGAACCTCCGCATCGTCTCCGCTTCCGCGAAGCGTGCGCGGGGGGAGGTGGCCGCTTTCAGCCGGTCGGCGGCCATCTGGAAAGCGGTCCGACGCTCGATGTAGGTGACCGCGAGCGGGTGGAGCTGGTCGATCCATTTCGCCGTGCCGGCGGGTGTGGCGCTGCGAAATTGCCTGAAGAGCGCGGCCGCCTCCTCGGTCCGGCCACCCTGCCATTCGTGCAGCGCGTAGAGCAGCAGCGCGGCGGCTTCGTGGCCGGAGGCGTCGAGCTTCGCCGCCTCCGCAGGCGGGATCTGCTTGTCATCGCTGAGCCAGGCGGCGGTGCGTTCGAGCAATTTGCGCAGCTTTTTGTCCTCCACCTGAGGGGCCAGCTTGCCGAGCGCCTCGAAGGCTTCGCGGGCTTCGGGTGCTTTGTCGGCGGCGAGCAGGGCGGCGCCTTTGAAAAGCTGTGCCCACGCGCGATCCGCCGGCGCGAGCGCGGCGTTCTTGGCCGCTTCGTCGAACAAATCGGCCGCCTCCTTCTGCCCTGCGGCCAGGGCTTCGATCGGTTTCTGCAACGCCTCGTAGCGCGCGCCGATGCGCACCATCGCAGCCGCAGGCTTGGTCACGCCGCGCCCGGAGCCCTTTACCGAGAATACGACGAACCCCAGTATGCCCACGACGAGCAGGCCCGCGATGGCGATACTCACCCACATCCACTTCGAACGTTCCTCCGCGGTTTCCAAGGCGATCCGCGCGCGCGTCGCGGCGGCACCGCTCTGGTCGTGAAGCTGTGCGAGCGCGTATTCCAAGCTCTCGATCAACTCCTCGTAGCTCTGAAAGCGCTGCTCACGATCTTTATTCAGCATCCGATTGATGATGTGCGCGGTGCAGTTCGACACCCACGGAGCAAAGGACTGGATGCACACCTGCTGGCTCTTGAGATGCTTGAGCACGACCAGCGTCGCATTCTCCGCTTCGAAAGGCGGGCGGCCCGCCAGCGCGTGAAAGAGCGTGCCGCCCAGCGAATAGATGTCGCTGCGGAAATCCTCCGGCTCCTGCGCGAGCTTCTCCGGCGCCACGTAGTAAGGCGTGCCCCAGATCTCGCCCCGCACGCTTTCCTCCTGCTCCTGGAAGACCGCGAGCCCGAAATCCACGATCTTCGCCGTCTGCGAACTGGTGAAGAGAATGTTCCCCGGCTTCACATCGCGGTGGATCAGCCCGGCTCGACACGCCGCGCTCAAGCCCCGCGCGACATCCGCCCCGATCCGCAGCACTTGCTCCTCCGCCACGCGGCCCTGAAGCGCCATGAGACTATCGAGTGAGCCTTTCTCCACCAGCTCCATCGCCAGGTAAAACCGCCCGCGATCCATGCCGCTGCCATAGACGCGCACCACATTCGGGTCCGTGACCGAGGCCGTGATGGCCGCCTCGGTTTCGAGCCGCTCGATCAGCCGCCGGTCGGCGCTGTGAGCCTTGCGCAGCACCTTCAGCGCGATGTGCCGATCGAGGCTCGGATCGTAAGCCTTATAGACGACGCCCATCCCGCCGCGCCCCGCCTCCTCGACCACCTGATAGTGCGCGATCTGTCCGTCCACCGTCAGCGCCGCGCCACATTGCGGGCAGGCGATCGCTTCCAGCGGCTCATGCCCCGAAGTATCCAGCAGCGCCTCGCACTCCGTGCAGACCTGAACAGAACAATCGGGTGGCAGGACTGAGTCTGGAGGAACGGCACTCATATCGGTCTGCGTTTCATTTGGGCCATACGGGTTACGGGGTTGGTGGTGAGGTCGTAGAAGGCGGTCGGGAGGTCGTAGAAGGCGAGGAAGCGGTCGTAGTTCACGGCTCCAACAGAGTAAGTGGGGCGTTTCGACCTCCCGGGAAACGCGTTTCCCCGTCGGGGCAGAGCTTCCCCCCGTGAGGGCTCCGCCTTCCCCCGGTCGAGGCCGCGCTCCCGTCAGGAGCCGTGGCATTCCTCAGCCGGGTTTGCGGCCTTCGCCGACCGGGGGAAACCAGACCCACGATGCGGGAAAGCGGCCTCCCCCGCAGGGGCCACGGTCCGCCCCGGTGGGGGAAAGGCGTGCCGTCGTCGGAGGTGCGGGCGCTTCCCGGTGAAGGAGCAGTCTCTCCCGCCCGCCCCCCGGTGTTCATCCACCGGGCATCGCGCCCAGCATATCTGCTGCGCCGCCGCGCAAGCCGCGCGCGGACACGGCAAATACCGGCAAGGCGAAGCGATGCTTTTGGGAGGAAGCGGTCATGCTGGCGGGGGCGTTGCATGGCGGACAAAGTGAATCATGCAAAGCGGGCTGTCTTGAACAGCGGGAGCAAAGGTGTGAACATTCCGCGCATCCCCGGCTCCCAGCCAAGTTGCGTGAAATATCCACAACTTCACGGCAATCGTCCAAGACAGCCTTGATCACTATCTGAACATATCCCGCACATGCCCCCGCTCTCCTCCAAAGCCGCCTTCCTTCGCCGAGTCAGCGCAACGCAGATGGTGTCGCTGTTCGATCTCGTGCCGGAGCATTTGTTTTTCATCAAGGATCGGGCCGGCCGTTTTGTGGCCATGAACCGCTCCCTTTGCGATTACTGCGGGCTGCGCAACGAACACGAGGCCTATGGCAGGACGGACTACGATTTCTTTCCCAAGTCTCGGGCCGATCAATACCAAAAGGACGACGAGACGGTGATGAGCACGGGCCAGGCGCTGGTCAATCGCGTGGAATGCGCGCCTGCCCCCGAAGGATCGCCACGCCTGGTTTCCACGACGAAGGTGCCGCTGCGCGACTCACGGGGCCGGATCATTGGCTTGATCGGGTTTGCGCGCCCGCTCGATCAAGTGCGCGAAACGCCGGCCAACGCCACACGGCTGGCCAAAGTCGTCGAGGCGATGCACCTGCACCCCGAAGCGGTGCACCGCAGCACGGAACTGGCCCGGCTGGTCGGATTGTCGGCCAGCCAGTTCGACCGCTGTTTCCGCGCCACCTTCGGGACCACGGCGCACCACTACCTGCTGCGCGTGCGGGTGGAGGCCGTCTGCCGCCGTCTGGCGGAGAGTAGCGATACCGTCGCTCATATCGCGCAGGAGTGCGGCTTCTGCGACCACGCGCACCTGGCGCGCAGCTTCCGGCAGGTGATGAACATGACGGCCAAAGACTATCGCCAGGCGCATCAAAGGCCGCGCGTGGAATAGCGGGCGATGGGCTAGTCCACGAAGACGAACTCGTTCGTCTCGAGGAGCACCTGCGCGAATTTTTCCCACGGGCTGAGCGGCGCGGGTTTCGGCGGCGGTGGGCCGGCGAATTGTTTTTGCGCATGCCACTCGCTGCCCGCACCGCGGATGAGCGGGGTCCAGGTGAAGTTGTCGTTGGTGTGTTCGTCGCGGGGATCGACGATGAAGTCGATCGTGTCGCCGGGCTGCACCTCCACGCTCTTCACGTGCATGCCCATGTTCGCCCGCGGCGGGACGGTCACGCGCTTGAGCTCGCCGAGGCGGTTGTGGACGATGAAGGCGTCGAGGCCATCGCCTTCCTCCGCCGGGCGGCCGATGGTGCCGGTGATCTCGACAGTGCCGCCGAGCGGCGCATTCCAGCGGCGGATCGTGGCGCGTGGGTGATCGCTGCCGGCGTGGCCGCCGTCGCCGCGCAGCACGGCCCAGCCGGTTTTCGGGTCGGGCAGCTTTGGTCCGCCCTGCCACGCGCCGCTGACGTAGTGCGCGAGCGGCGTGAAGCGCACGGTCTTCGCCTCCGCGTCGTGGAAGCCGTAGCCGTATTGCCACGTGGGCAGCGGCCCGGACTCCGCTGCGCGCTGTGAATCAGCGGCGAGAAAGCGCAGAGCGGTTTCGACTTCACCCGGCTCGGCGCGTCGCGCGAGGACGCGCTCGTAGAGATCCTGCACCTGCCACTCGCTCGCGCTTTTCTGGTCCTTGAGTTCGTCCGCGAGAGCGCGCGCCTGCTCGACGACGAAGGGGTGATTCATCAAAAAGAGCGCCTGCTGCGGGACGGTGGTGACGAAGCGCAGCGGGCTCGTCGTGTCCGGGCTGGCGAAGTCGAAATTACGGAAGAGACCGGGGAGGTTTTGCCGGTCGATGAGGCCATAGACCGCGCGGCGCTTCGCGTAAGGCGCGGTCGTGAGATCGACGGCCTGGCCGAACATCTTCGCATCGAGTTCGCCCGAGCACGCGAGCAGGCTGTCGCGCATCGCCTCGAAGTCGAGCCGCTGGCGGTTCTGGCGCCAGAGCAGGCGGTTCTCCGGATCCTTCAGCGCGGCGTCGGCGCGTGTGTCGCTCTGCTGCTGCCAGGTCGCGCTGAGGAGGATGAGGCGGTGGAGTTTTTTCAACGACCAGCCGTCTTCCATGAATCGCGTCGCGAGCCAGTCGAGCAGCTCGGGATGCGTCGGCGGGTCGCCCTTCACGCCGAAGTCGCCGGGTGTGCGGACGAGGCCTTTACCGAAGTGGTAAGCCCACACGCGGTTCGCGATGACGCGGGCGGTGAGCGGGTTGGTTTTCGCGGTGATGGCCTGCGCGAGTTCGAGCCGTCCGCTGCCCTGCTTGAACGGCTCGGGCTTTCCGCCGGAGAGGATGCCGATGAATTGCCGTGGGACTTTTTCGCCGGGCCGTCCGGGGTTGCCGCGCACGAAGACGTAGGGCTGCACGGGCTGCGGCCGGTCGCGCATCACCATCGCGCGAGGCGGCGCGCCGGTCGTGGCGTGCAGTGCGGAAATCTTACGGTCGAGCTGCGTGGCGCGCTCGCGATCCTTGCGCAGCATCACGCGGCGGAGGATGTCGCGATCGAGCGCCGCGATCGTCAGCGGCACGCCCGTGCTGATGCTGGCGAGGAGCGAGTAGTCGGCCGCTTTTTCGGCGAGGAAACGGTCGAGATCGGCTTCGCGCTCGGCGAGATCCTTCGCGTATTTCGCGGCGACGGCAGGATCGGCGCTGGCTTTGCCGATCTCGGGAAGCTCTTGCGGCTCTTCGCTCGAGGCGAGGATGCCGTGCATCGCGTAGTAGTCCTTCTGCGAGAGCGGGTCGAACTTGTGATCGTGGCAGCGCGCGCAGGCGACGGTGATGCCCATCAGGCCGCGGGAAATCACGTCGATGCGGTCGTCGATGATGTCGTTGACGTTGTTTAGAAAGCGGCGCCCGACGAGGAGGAAACCCATCGCGGCGAGGTCGGGATCGTTCGGGCCGACGAGACGATCGGCAGCGAGTTGGAGCGTGATGAATTTGTCGTAGGGCAGATCGTCGTTCATCGCGCGGATGACCCAGTCGCGATACGTGTAGGCGAACGGGTAGCGGCGCTCTTCACCGCCGGCGAGGTAGCCCTTCGTGTCGGCGTAGCGGGCGACGTCGAGCCAATGGCGCGCCCAGCGCTCGCCGTATTGCGGGTCGGCGAGCAGGCGGTCGACGACCTTCGCGAAGGCGTCGGGCGACTTGTCGTTTTCGAAGTCGGCGACTTCGTCTGCGGTCGGCGGCAGCCCGATGAGATCGAACGTCGCGCGGCGGATGAGCGTCCGCTTGTCCGCCTGCGGGGAGCGCGCGAGGCCGGCCTTTTTCAGCTCGGCAGAGACGAAGCCGTCAATGTCGCCGCCCGCGGGTTTTCCGATGGGTTGGTAAGACCAATGCGCCTTCGCGCTATCCAGCGCACTCGGCGTCGCAGGCTTGTTGTCCGCGGGCCATGGCGCGCCCATCGCGACCCACTGCTCGAGCGCTTCGATCTGCGCCGCGGGCATCTTCGGTTTCCTCTCCGGCATCTTCGCGGCGTCGCCGATGTGCTTGATGGACTTGATGAACGAGCTCTCGCCCGGCTTGCCCGGGATGAGCACGGGGCCGAGGTCGCTGCCTTTGAGCAGCGCGGCGAGCGAGTCTAAACGGAGCTCGGCCTTTTGCTTCTCTGGGCCGTGGCAGGAGTAGCACTGCTCGACGAGGATCGGGCGCACCTTCTTCTCGAAGAACTCGATCTGCTCCGGCGTCGGCGCCGGCGACGCTAGCGCGTTGGTGGTGATGGCGATGAGGATCAGCGTGAGCCGGCGCATGGTCGTCCCAGACTAATCCATGCGGGCGGGGCGGCTTGGGGAAATTCCGGTTTCCTCGTGCCGCAGCGGCGTGATCGGATCGAGGTTCGCAACGAAAGTGTCACAAGTGGGAACTGGATTATCGGCTGGCGGTGAGGAAGTTCGCGCTTGCGCAACCAATCTCATGGCAGTATCGACTCGCCCGTTTCAGCATAAACCCGGATGTTTGTTCCCCCGGACAAAACCGACGTTTACCGCTCACCCCACAACATCACTTGAACGCTAACGGAATCCTTCAAAAGCACTGGTTCCACGTCGCGCTGCACTTCGTGACTGATGCGCTGCTCATCGTCGTCGCGTTTGTGGCGGCGGCATTTATGCGCTTTGGCGATGAAGCGGACCTGCCGCTCTTGATCCACTGGCCGGCCGTGATGCTTGGGGGTGCGGTGTTCGCGGCGGTCATTTATATTGCGGGCCTATATTCGACTCACAGTGGAGGACGCGGATTTTTTGAACGCGCGGTGGTGCTTTTGGGGTGCAGCGTGCTCGCCATGCTGGTGGTGATCGCAGCCTCGTATGTTGGGTTTGCGCGGCCGCTGGGCCGCGGTGTCATGCTCCTCGGCGGTTCGATGGCGTTCGTCGTGGCTTTCGTGCATCATGTGTGGCTGCTCCACACCTTGCGGATAGCGCGTGAACGTGTGGCTTACATCGTTTCGAGCGCGTTCGATGAAGCGGAGACCCGACTGTTCGAGGATTTCAAGAGTCACAATTTCGAGTTGATCGGTGTGATCGCGGCGTGCGGCTACAGCCCCGTGGGTAGAACCCCGCAACTGGGCTCGATGGACGGTCTTGCCGACATCGTGAAACGGCACCGGTTGGGCCGCGTGCTCTGCACTCACAAGAATCTAAACAACTCGGCGCTCACACGGCATTTTTGCCACCTGCGCTACTCCGGCACGACTGTGATGCCGCTGATTATCCTCTGTGAGGAGGTCCAGCAATACGTGCCGCTCGAACTCGTCACGCATGAATGGCTGCTCAACGCGAGCGGCGAACCGCAACTGCTCTACATCAAAAAGATCAAGCGACTCTTCGACATCATCGCGTCGGGAATTGGCTTGGTGCTTGGAGCTCCGCTCGTCGGCCTCGCTGCCGCGGCGATCAAGCTGACCTCCCGTGGTCCTGTCTTTTACCACCAACAGCGGGCCGGGCAGTTTGGGCGTTGTTTCAGCATGACCAAGCTGCGGACGATGTGTGTCGATGCGGAGAAGAATGGAGCACAGTGGTCGGCCAAGGATAGTGCCGCCGATCCGCGCGTGACTTGGGTTGGCGGGATATTGCGTCGTTACCGGATCGATGAGATCCCGCAGCTCTGGCACGTGTTGACGGGTGAAATGTCGTTCGTCGGTCCGCGCCCCGAGCGGCCGGAGATCATCCAACAATTGGCGCGAGAAGTTCCATTTTATGAGGAGCGGCTCATGATTCAGCCGGGGATCACCGGTTGGGCGCAGGTGAGTTATCCGTATGGTGCTTCGGCGCAGGATGCCCGTCGCAAGCTCGAATACGATCTCTACTACATGAAGCACATGGGTTGGTTTCTGGACGTCTTCATCCTGCTGGATACCGTGCGCATCGTGCTCACCGGCGGTGTCCGGAACGTGGCAAAGACTCTCGCTCACTCGGACGCGATGCGTGAGTGGGAGCGCCTCAAGGATGAGGATGGCACTCCCGGTCCCGCGAGGCGGATGGAAACGCAAATGGAAGCCGTCTGAATCTGGCGGCTGCGCAGCGCCTCAACGCCCCCTTGCACGTGCCGAAGCGACGGCTGGCCTTCATCAAGAGCGGTCTGTTTTCCCACATCAACGTCGCGATCCATCAGCAACTGGTCGCACAGTTTCCTGAACTCGAAGTCGAAGAGATCGACATCTGGCGCGACCTGATCGGCCAGCACCGGAGCAGTTACTGGTTTGCATTGGCGCAAGCGGCCATCCGATACCGGCGCAAGCTGATCGAGCATCGGCATGCGCTGCCGTTGATGGCGCTCCGCGCGCCATACTTGTTTCGCAGGGTGCGGGAACTCATCACGGAGCGGCTCGGCGAGCGTCCGGGGGAATACCAGATCACTTTTCAGACGCAGTCGGTTTTTGACGCGAGCACCCCTGGAGTGCCGCACTTTGTTTTCACCGACCACACGCACCTCGCGAACCTGCGGTATCCGGCTTTTCAGCGGGAGGATCTATTCCCGTCTGCGTGGACCTTGCTCGAGCAGGAAATTTACGATCACGCCCGCCACATTTTCGTGATGAGCGATCACGTCCGGGCTTCGCTCTGCGAGGACTACTGCGTCGCGCCATCGCGAGTGACGACGATCTACGGAGGCAGCAATATCGAACCGACGTCGGCCACGGCCGACAACGACGGCTATCGCAATCGCACCGTGGTCTTCGTGGGTGTGGATTGGGAGCGCAAAGGCGGCTTGGTGCTGGCGCAGGCGTTCGCGCGTGTTCACTCGGAATTGCCCGATGCCCGGCTCATCGTCGTGGGCTGCCGCCCGAATCTCGGGCAGCCATGGTGCGAAGAGGTCGGCAAGGTTTCCCTTGAAGAGGTGAGGCGGCACCTCCTTCGAGCGTCGGTGTTTTGCCTGCCGACCCGCGTTGAACCGTTTGGCATCGCGGTGATTGAAGCATTCTCCTACCGGATCCCCGTCGTCGTCTCCAACGTCGGTGCGATGCCCTCGTTGGTGCGACATGGCGAGTCGGGGTTGGTCGTTCCACCGGATGACGCGGGCGCCCTTTCTGCCGCGCTCATCGAGCTTCTGACCGACCCGGAAAAGTGCCGGCGGTTCGCGGAGGCGGGGAATCGTGAGGTCGGCGAGCGATTCTCGTGGTCAGCGGTGGGGCAAAAGCTGCGGGAAGGAATCACGCAGGCGCTGGATCGGCGTAACGCAGGGGAAAAGTAACTTGCATCGAACCGCAGGATGGCTGACACTAATCCCTACCGTTCCTATAGATAATACGTGTCTCTAGCCGCGCCCCTGCTCAATCCAGACGAAGTCCGCCAACTTGCCGACCGCTTCGAGACCGCCCCGCTGGTCGAGATTCTTCGCTGGGCTTGGGAGCGCTTCGGCACAGCGGCGGCGATCGGCACGAGTTTCCAAGGCGCAGGGCTGGTGATGATTCATCAAGCTGTCCGGGCTGGGTTCGCGTTTCCTGTCTTCACACTCGATACCCAGCTGCTTTTTCAAGAGACGAACATGCTCAAGACGAGGCTGGAGGAGTTCTTCGGCATTTCGATCGAGAGCCTCGTGCCCGAGCAGACGCCCGAAGAGCAAGCCGCGGACGCTGGCCCGGAGCTTTGGAACACCAGGCCGGACCTTTGCTGCACGCTGCGCAAAGTCATCCCGCTCCAGAAGAAGCTAGACACCCTCAGCGTCTGGATGACCGGACTCCGGCGTCAGCAGAGCGACACGCGCGAGAAGACCCGCATCGTCGAGTTGTATCACTTCGACGTCTTGCGTGATCACTACATCCTCAAGCTCAACCCGATGGCCACGTGGTCGCGCGACGACGTGTGGGCTTATATCCGCGAGCACAAAATCCCCTACAATCCGCTCCACGACAGCGGCTACCGCTCGATCGGCTGCTGGCCGTGCACGCGTCCGACTGGCGGCGGCGAAAGCGAACGCGCAGGCCGATGGACCGGCTTCGACAAGGCCGAGTGCGGCATCCACACCTTCCTCGGCGAGAGCATTTAGTTTCACATGACGGACCACACCAAGCATCCCGCATACGCCAAGCTCTACCCCGCGCCCGACCCCGCGGAACCGCCTGCTTTTTTCCCGCAAAAAATCTCGCGCACCGACGCCGACCATCTCGACGCTCTCGAAGCGCAGAGCGTCTTCCTCATCCGCGAGGCGTTCCACCACTTCAAAAACATCTGCATGCCGTGGAGCATGGGGAAGGACTCGAATGTCCTCATCTGGCTCTCGAAAAAGGCGTTTTGCGGCCACATCCCATATCCGTTGCTGCACATCGACACGACCTACGAGTTTCCGGAGATGATCGATTACCGCAACTGGGCGGTCGAGCATCACGGCCTCAATTTGATCGTGAAGATCAACGAAGACGCCCGCGCCGGCGCCGGTGAATACAAAGCGCGCGGGCCGATCGGCTACGACACGACCGATCCGGTCACCGTCACGCACGAGTTGAAGACGGTCGCGCTCCAGCAAGTCATGGCCGAGCACAAGTGGGACGCGCTCATCACAGGCATCCGCCGCGACGAAGACCCGACTCGCGCGAAAGAGCGCTACTTTTCCCCGCGCACGAAAGACTTCGAGTGGGACTACAAGGACCAACCGCCGGAGTTTTGGAATCAATTCACCACGAGTTGCGCGCCCGGCGAACACGTCCGCGTGCAGGCGCTGCTCGACTGGAGCGAGCGCGACATCTGGCTCTACATCCAGCGCGAAGGCATCCCGATCCCGAAAATGTATTTCGCCCGCAACGGCAGCGACGGGAAGCGCTACCGCTTCCGTTCGCTCGGCTGCTGGCCGATCTCCGGACCGGTCGAAAGCGACGCTGACACGATCGACGGCATCATCGACGAACTCGCAAACACCAGGACCAGCGAACGCGCCGGCCGCGCGCAGGATCACCACGAGCGCAACGCGATGCAGAAACTGCGCGCGAAGGGCTTCATGTAAGCCGTGTCATCTCAAACTTTTCCCGACCGTCTCATGTCATTGAATAGTGAA
This sequence comes from Verrucomicrobiota bacterium, assembly GCA_009885995.1. GTDB lineage: Bacteria > Verrucomicrobiota > Verrucomicrobiia > Chthoniobacterales > Chthoniobacteraceae > VFJQ01. Next base: position 3,398 of record VFJQ01000180.1, on the reverse strand, counting down.
GTCACCCGCCGTCTCCGCGTCGTCTTCGTCGGCCACGTCGATCACGGCAAGTCCACGCTCATCGGCCGCATCTTCCACGACACCAAGTCGCTGCCCGACGGCAAGGTCGAGCAGATCCAGGCCGCGTGTAAGGAGGAGGGCATGGAGTTCGAGTATGCCTTCCTGCTCGACGCGCTGCTCGAGGAGCAGGCGCAGAACATCACCATCGACACCACGCAGATCCAGTTCAAGACCGCCAAGCGGCCCTACGTCATCATCGACGCGCCGGGGCACAAGGAGTTCCTCAAGAACATGATCACCGGCGCCGCGAGCGCCGATGCGGCGGTGCTGCTCATCGCCGCGAATGAAGGCGTGCAGGAGCAATCGCGCCGGCACGGCTACCTGCTCTCGCTGCTCGGCATCTCGCAAGTCGTCGTCGCCGTGAATAAGATGGATCTCGTCGATTTCAGCCAGGCGCGCTTCGATGAAGTCGTCGCGGAATACAAAGCGTTCCTCTCGCAGATCGGCCTCGAAGCCCGCCAGTTCGTTCCCGTCTCCGCGCGCAACGGCTTCAACGTCGATGCGCCCGCGCCCGCCGAGATGCCGTGGTATTCCGGCCCCACGATCACGCAGATGCTCGACACCTTCGAGCCGCCGAAGTCGCTCGCCGAGCTGCCGCTGCGCTTCCCGATCCAGGACGTATATCGTTTCGACGACCGCCGCATCATCGCCGGGCGTATCGAAGCCGGTTCGCTCAAGGTCGGTGACACCCTCGTCTTCTCGCCGAACAACAAGACCTCCGTCGTCGCGAGCATCGAGAAATGGAACGCGCCGAAGACCGACAGCGCCGTTGCCGGCGAGAGCGTCGGCATCACGCTCACCGAGCAGATCTTCGTTGATCGCGGCCACGTCGCCTCGCACGAAGCGGATGCACCGATCGAGTCGAACCGCTTCAAGGCCCGCCTGTTCTGGATGGGCAAACGCAACCTCACCATCGGCGAACGCACCAAGCTCAAGCTCACTACGCAGGAACTCGACGCCGAGATCGTGAGCATCGAGAAAATCATCGACGCCAGCACCCTCGATGTCGCCGCGACCGCGCGCGGCGACATCGCCCGCAACGACGTCGCCGAAGTCACCATCCAGACCCGCGGTGCGCTCGTCATGGACAACGCCGATCGCAACGCGCTCATGGGCCGCTTCGTCATCGTGGACAACCGGCAGGTCGCCGGCGGCGGCATCATCTTTGGCGGCACCTACACCGACCGCACGAAAGTGAAGTCGCAGAATATTTTCTGGAGCGAAGGCGAAGTGACCGCTGCACACCGGGCGCTGCGCAACGGCTACAAGGGCGCCGTCGTGTGGCTCACGGGCTTGAGCGGCTCCGGCAAATCGACCCTCTCGCAGGCGCTCGAACGTGAACTCTTCAACACCAATCACCACGTCTATGTGCTCGACGGCGACAACGTGCGCCACGGGCTCAACTCGAACCTCGGCTTCAGCCCCGAGGACCGCGTGGAAAACATCCGCCGCGTCGCCGAGGTCGCCAAACTCATGGCCGACGCCGGCGTCATCGTCGTCACCGCCTTCATCAGCCCGTATCGCGCCGACCGCCGGCGCGCTCGCGAGATCGCGCTCGCGGGCGGGTGCGAATTCGTGGAAGTCTTCGTCGATGCGCCCATCGCCGTCTGCGAGCAGCGCGATCCGAAGGGACTCTACAAGAAGGCGCGTGCCGGCGAGATCAAGGAGTTCACCGGCGTCAGCGCTCCCTACGAAGCGCCCGCCGACGCCGAGATCACCGTCCACACCGACCGTGAATCCCTGGCCGAATCCGTCGCGCGCATCATGGAATTCCTCAAGCCACGCCTGCGCGGCGAGGAGTCCGTCACCATCTGACGCCTGCCCAGGCCGTCATCGAAAATCGCGGCAATTCCCCCTTGCGTGCCTAGGGGCGAGCGCTTACAAGACGCGCCCTATTTTTCCCAAAAAGAATCGAGGATCCTAGAGTTTTGCCCCCTCGCATCATGCCTAAACACAAGCCTTCCAAAGCTTCAGCCAAATCAAAGAAAGCGCCGCCGAGCCGCGCTGCCAGCAAGCCTGCGAAGAAGGCGCCAAAGGCAGCCGCGCGCAAGCCGGCTGGCAAAGCGCGCCCGACTGAGAAAACCGCGCCGAAGGTGGCCGCAAAGAAAGCCAACGGAGTGAACGCTAAGGCGCCCAAGCCGACAACCATGGTGAAGCCAGCGAATAAAGTGAAGCTCACCCCCTTCCTCGAAAAGCAGAAGGATCGCCTGCTCCAGCTCCGCGACACGTTGCTCGACTCGATGAGCGGCGTGGCGAAGGACACCTTGCGCACCCGCGCAGAGGGCAGTGAGTCGAGTGCCTTCGGCATGCATCAGGCCGATGCCGGCAGCGACGCCTACGACCGCGATTTCGCGCTCTCGCTGCTCTCACAGGAGCAGGACGCCCTCTACGAGATCGAGGAAGCTCTCAAGCGCGTAGACGCCGGCACCTACGGGACTTGTGAGATGAGCGGCAAGCCGATCGCCCACGCGCGTCTCGAGGCGCTTCCATTCGCGCGCTACACCGTCGAGTGTCAGGCGCAGTATGAGAAGATGAAGCGGATCGCCAAGTCCCGCACGCCTGTCACATCACTCTTCGGTCTCACCGATGACGATGGGGAAGACGACGGCGAGGAAGAGAAGGCGGAGCCCGAAACCAAGACCAAAGACGAAGAATAAACAGCTATGCCACAGGATAACATCACCCTCGAATGCACGGAGGCTAGGGCGGAGGGCAAACCGCCTTCCCGCTACATCACCACGCGGAACAAAAAGAGCATCAATACGCCCAACCGCCTTGAGAAGATGAAATTCAACTGGTTCCTCAAGCGCCGCACGCTGCACCGCGAAATCAAGTAGTCCGCATCCATGAGCACGCCCAAGACCGCCCAACGCCGTTCCAACTTCCGCCGTGGCAACCGCACCATGCCGCGGCGGCGCATCGATGTTCCGCTCGACGCGATCGACTACAAGAATCCCGAGTTGCTGAAGCGATTCGTCACCGAGAACGGCAAGATCCTGCCGCGCCGCGTGACCGGATTGTCGGCCCATTTTCATCGCAAGATCACGCGTGAGATCAAGCGTGCCCGGCAGGCGCTGCTGATGCGCTGAGGCGGATTGATCCGCAACCTGACCCTTTGCAAGGGCCGCGCCGAGAGGTGCGGCCTTTTGCTTTTGGGCGCTGGCGCTAGGGGGCAAAGCAGGCCGCAAAACATTTTCTAAAAAGGCATTGACCCTCGCGCGGGACATTCGCTAACCCAAGTTCGACAGTTATGAAGGGCTGAGATCGTATTCATGCGGGTTGGCGGGCGATTTCTTCAGTTTTTCTCCACTACATTTCGCACGATTTTCGGGCGGGTG
>VFJQ01000084.1 GCA_009885995.1 Verrucomicrobiota bacterium | reverse complement strand
CCGGATCGAGAAGCCGCTGCGCCAGCCGCAACGCGCAAAACCCCGCGCTCCCGATCGGCGCGATCCCCAGCCGCAGCCACTCCGGCCTGAGCACCTGCTCCAGATCGTAGGCGAGGTGATAGCTCACCAGCGGCAACCCGCCCGCATACTCGCGCAAGGCCGCATACACCGCCGCCGCCGGCTCCCCGTCCCGCTCCAGAATCTCCCGCGTGTAGCCATGCACCCGCGCAGCCTCGGCGGGAATGTCCTGGTTCTGGTTGAGCAGCCTGCGAAACGGCTCGCCCTGCGGCTCCCATCCGCACATACGCTGCGCGGCGATCTCGACGGTGAAGATCGGGGAGGCGAAGCCGGTCGTTTCAGTGTCGAGGAGGAGGCAGTTGGTGCCGTGCATGAAAGCTATTGCTTTGCGGCATACTTCTTTTTGAAGTCTTCGTAAAGAACACGAGCTTGTTCAAGTTGAGTGGGTGACAGTAAGTTCGTAGCCTCTGTAAGCCAGCGCTGCGCATACTCTGCATTAGTTATCCCATGCTTTGCTGCTCTGGCATCTTCTGATAGTTTAAGCCAAGCGTAGGCTTCACAATAGTTTTGAGGGACACCTTTCCCAAGATGAAGGCAACGACCGAGGCGCTTTTGCTCACAATAGTTGCCCTGCTCGGCAGCCTTTCGGCACCACATCACAGACTCGCAAGGGTCGGTCGTAGAGTAAATGCCGCTTAAAAAAGACTGCGCCAAGTCATCTCCCTGCTCAGCGGCTTTTAGCAACCATCTAACCTCCTCGCTACGGTCTTTGCGGTGGTAATGTATTCCCATCTCAACCTGTGCCCTAGCAATACCCTGTTCAGCTGCGAGCCTAAACCAATGAATGGCTTCCCCTGGTTTTTTGACACCGGCGATGTATGCAAGGCAATGGCCGAGACTATACTGCGCTTGAGCGTAGCCCCCTTCCGCGGCCTTACGATACCACTTGACCGCTGCAACATAGTCTTGAGGAACGCCTCTGCCGTAGTAGTGATTGTCCCCCGTCTCATTCCAACTTTTCAACAAGTCATACGTCGGGGCAGAGGCCTTCGCGATCTCGCTCGCCAACACGAGCGCGGTTTCCACCATTTCGCCAACGATACGATTCGGCCTAATCAGCGGTGCGGCCAATTCGTATGGCGGTCGTGGAACTATCGAGCGGTCTTGGTCCGGTTCCATTGGAGCAGATTTTAGGTGATGGTCCGTCCTTTCAAATCCAAGGCTTCCTCAAAGTCCCGCCAAAAAGTCTCTGCAGCACAGAAGTATCGTTCGATGTCCTCGCTGGTGATATAGATATCCTCTCCAGCCAACGGCTGGAATGGCCAGCGAATTGGGGGTTGAACCCATTGTTGCACTTGGCCCCGTAACGGAGGCGGGACGAAGATTGCGGGGCGATTTTCGCGCAGCCAACCGGCGGATCGTCCATCGCCGTGTTTGACCGTATTCGCGACGTGACGCAACTCGACGAGTTCTCCCCAAGTGGTGAAGGTTTCAACCTCGATACCCGAATCTCTCAAGCGCTTTACAAATTCCTTCGTCGGAGACTCCGCAGCCTTAATAATTTCCGATTCCTCACCACGAGGAACTAGTTCTTGTCTGATCACAGCGAGTTGTTGCTGTTCCACGAGATGGTGCAAGGCAACGGCGAAGAGATTGAGGAGTGTCTGCTTGGCTCCAACCATTGCTAGGTAATGAATAACTCCAGCTTGCTCCGCAGTCTCCGCGTCCATTCCGGGATCACCGTCAGGGTCGCCGTTTGCGTTTAGTCGCTCCCACGTCTCGTCCGAAATCGCGTCAGCCTCGTTCTCAATCGAATCAAAGGTTGGCATCAGGCGCTCAGCGATGAGTTCGCGAAGCACCGTGATCTGTTTGCGGAAAACCCTTCGTGACCAATGAATCCAGTAGTAGTGATTTTGCATAAAGGTCGCTGGTGCGCTCGTTCCGAGATTATGGCGCATCCAAAAGCTCCCGAATCTCTCCAGGTCGGCGGGTGTTGCCGTATTGGATGATGAGGTCGGGGGAGATGGACGTGTTCTCCGGGAGCGGCTGCGTGTGCTTTTCCTCGCCGAGTTGGGTCACGCTTTTGACTCCGGCCAGATGCTTGGAACCTTTGAGCGGCTTGATGTCGTCGCGGTAGTAGTCGAACCACGGGATGCCCGCCTGCTTGTATTCCGAGGCGGTCAGCGGCGGGTGCGGAGGATTCGTGCCGGTGATCTCGCGCCAGACGAGGGAATTGCAGAGGTGGACGAAGCAGCGCGTGGTCCGAGTTTGATCCCAATCCTCGAAGGGATACGGGTCGCGGTAGATTTCCTGGCGCATTCGCCCACCCGCGCCAAGGCCCATGCTAGGTGGACAGCGACGCGAGTATAGGGCTCCATGCGCAGCTTCGACGAGATGGGCTGCGAATAGCCGTGGCAGCAGCTTGCGTAAAAATCTCGGAAACGAAGGTGCGACCTTCTGATGGAAGTAATGGTCCGCGCTCATCGGATACACCTGAAGCTGGAGGCCACCGACATCCGCCTTGCCGGTCAGTTGTTCCTCGACCGAGTAGCCATCGCCGAGCGGCATGGCGACGAACTGCCGAATCAATCCTTCGCCGACGGCAAAACCGTCGAGCCAGGGCTGGCGGGGAACGACGACGTAATTCTGTGGATCGCGCTGCAAACTGCCGGTCCACGCTTCGCCCGAAATGGCGTTGATCTTCCCTGACCCGATCTGCACCGCAAAGGGATAGCGGGACGAGAAGCGAATCCAAAGCGCCTCGCTCTGATACATCGGCATCGTGACACCCCCGCGTTTGATCCAAGAGTCCGGCGCGGTCGCGGCAAAATCGTCCACCGACCGAAGCGGGAAGCGGCCCAAGCCTGCGGGCAGTGGATAGGTCCTGCCGTCATCGGGGATGCGCAGGGTGCGTTGGAACCCGACCCCAACTTGCGCGAGCGATTCATCTTCAAGGTTGGTAGTCTCGTAGGCGCATTCCCGCAGGGCGGCTTCGACATCCGCGACGGTCAACGCCTTGGCCGCAGCGAAGAGTTTCTCGTCCGATGTATCAGGGCTTCGCTCCAATTCGCCCGTCTTGTCGAGTTCCTCGTCGAGGGCGAATACGAGTTGGTTGCGGTCCTCGGGAAGACGAATCTTCGAGACGGTATTTTGAAGGTGCTGTTCGAGTAGCGAGCAGAGTCGCCATGCGATCTCCGGGAACGTGAAGGTGAGTTGGTCGTCGTTGAGTTGGAGCATGGACGCGGATGGTTCGGGGTTGGGAAAAGCTCACCAGTCGCCATCGCGAATCTGGCGGGAGAGGTCGGAGACGCGTTTGGCGGACAGGCGGCGGACCGAGCGCAGGAGTTCGGCGACCACGGTGGGGCGTTCGCGGATGATGGCGAGCAGATCGCCCGAGACCTTCCCGGCCAGCGCGAGCAGCGT
>VFJQ01000060.1 GCA_009885995.1 Verrucomicrobiota bacterium | reverse complement strand
GCCGGGAAATGCGGCTTCTTCGGCGACAGCGGATTGCTCGCCACCGATGCTGCGGCCTACGCCCCCGGCGGGCAAAACGGGTTCACCCCAAACACACTCGCCAGCGAGAGCGCCCCCAAGCTCATCCCCGAGCGCAGCAACAACTGCCGCCGGGTAAAGATCACATCGTCAAACGACGGCGTGTGCTCACGGACATATTTTTCGGTCGAGAAGGGCTGGAGGTCTGGGTTCATAGGTCTGGTCTTAGAGCGACATACTCCGTCCGAGCCGATCTTAGGCAACATTTCTTTCCGGCAGTCCGGTGATGAGTCCTGCCGGATTTACCTACTTCGCCTTTGCCGCCATCGCCTTGCGGACGCGTTCGCGAATCTCCTCCGGCGGGAGTCCGATTGCGCCGAGGCAACGCTCGTAATTGGCCTGCATGAGCGTGCCCATTCGCTTCGCGTGCTCGTCGGAAGCCGGAGCCTTCGTCAGCCATGCAAACGCCTCTTCGTAATACCCGCGCGCCTCACCGGCCCGGTTCGTGACGAGGAGCAGGTTCGCGAGATTGTGGGCCGCCGATGCGGCATCGGTGGCGACGGCGGAGCCTCCGCCCGCGAACGCTTTCGCGAGTTGTCGATAGAGCTGTTCCGCACCTTTGAGGTCACCGACCTGCCTTAGCGCTCCCGCCAGTCGGTTGATTGCCGAAAGCTGCCCGAGGGAATTCTCGGACTTCGTCCCCTCGTAAGTCTGCACGGCCTTTTGATACAGCCGTGCCGCCAGCGGCCAGCGCTCGCGCGAGGCCCAGTAGTCCGCCACCATCTCGATTCCCAGCGCCGTCTCCGGATCGCGGGTCGGTAGCAATTCCTCCACCAACGCCTGCGCGCGCTCGATGCTGGCGTCCGCTTCATCCCACCGCTCCAGCGCCGCGAGAGAAGCAGCCATCCGCACATGAATGAGCGCCCGCGGCAATCGCCCCATGTTTCGATCCTGCGCCTGGACCTGCACGAGTCGGCGGAAGAACGCCGCCGCCTCGGCGTGATGTCCCGCCGCCGCGAGCGCGAGCGCCTGCGATTCCAACTCCTCCTGCCCCACGGACATCTCGACTGGCAGAGGAGCCGGCGTGGCGACCGCCGCACTCGACGTGGGCTGCATCGCAGGCTGAGGCGTAGCGGGCGTCGCAGCCTTGAATGCCGGTTTCGACGTTGGCTTCGGCGAGGCACTGCGCGCAGCAGGCGCGGGTGTTGCCCGGCGATGCTGCTGAAGTAAACGCCACCCGAGAAACAGCAGCGCGATCCAGACGATCTGGATCACGATCGCCCACCATCGCAGCCGCCGATGTTCCAGTTCCGCCTGCTCATGGACGATTTCAGGGACCAGCGGCGCTGCGCGCGCCAACTCGGCGACTTTATACTCGTCGGCTTCCTCGTCCGTCACCGCGTGCTCATCTGCTTCCGGCAACTCGATCGGGGGCGCCGGCGTTGTCGGCGGAGTGGGCGGAGGCAGGTCGAGTGGCATCGCTTCGCGCGGAGCCGCGGCTGCGAGTCGCCCGACCTCGCCGTCCAGCCACTCGAGAAACTCGCTCGGATCGCCCAGCGGCATCGTGACCTCCGCCGGTGTGTCCGCGAGCTCCGTTCGGAGATTCGCGAGGAACTCCTGCACAAACGTTACCCGCTGATCCGCACCCGGCTCGGGCGGCCAGCCTTGTGCGAGAAAAGCCGCCAGCGCTGTGGGCGAATCGGTTCCGCCGACCTGCGAGTGCAGCCACTCCGCCAGCCGTGCCGCGAGCATCACCGAGCGATTCTCGGTCATCTCGCCTTCGAGCAGCACATCGAAATCCCCCGCATCACCCGTCAGCGCTTTCTCGATCCGCAAACCCACCCGCGGCGCATTCAGCAGCGTGTCCAAGCGGTCCAGCCATGCGGTCCCGGGAGTGAATAAATCCGACTGCGCGACCGCATTCGCAGGCGCATCGCGCAGTGCCCGGGCCAGACCCCGCACTGTCGCCAGAGCGGCGACCCGGCTTGCCCGGCCCAGCCGCTGGACTCCAGCCGGATCGAGCCGCGAGAACGACTCGTCGATGGGCTCGGCCAGTCCGCGCGAAGCAAGCCACCAGCCGAGTGCGGCGAGACCGAGCGAACGATTTGCGGAAGACATTAACGAACCGTTTGCGCGCAGCCCGGCGATTTTGCAAGCGCAGCCAGCGGAGGTTGGACAAACGTCCGCGCTGCCACGTAGCCTGCGCGCATGGTGTTCCGCCCCGCTGTGTTCGCCTCGGCCACGCCGAAGGAGCTCGATCCTTACCGCGACGTCGTCAAAGCGACCTTGCGCGAGATCGGCGCCCAACCGGTCGAGCACACCGACCTGTCCGCCAATTACGGTCCGCTCGACGGCATGCTCAAAGTCGCCATCGGCCAGTGCGACGTGGTCATCCACCTCACCGGATTCGCCTTCGGCCCCGAGCCGTCGGACCGCACTCATGGCGCCACGCGCCGATCCTTCGCCCATTATGAATACGACGTCGCGAAGGCGCTGAAGCGTGAGGTTCTCAGCTTCGTCGCGCGCCCCGGCGCGCCGGTCGGGAAGTGCGATCCCGACGACGACGAAGCCCGCATGCTCCAGGCCGATCACCGCCGCTCGATCGAGCGCGACGGCGAGCACTGGACCTTCGCCGGTCTCGACGAACTTGCCGCGCTCATCCGCTCGCTCCGCCCACGTATCATGGTGCGGCGCCGCCACGTGCGCCTCCCGTTTCCGCCGCTGGGTAGGCAGCTCTTCGGTCGCGAGCGCTGGCTCACGGACCTGCGCGAGACTCTCGCCCGCAGCCGCACCGTCATCATCGAGCCACCGCCGCAATTCGCCACCAGCTCCGCCAGCGCGGGCAAGACCGCGCTCGCCGTCGAAGCCGCGTGGCGGCTCTTCGAATCGGGTCGCTACGACTTCGTATTCTGGGTTCCCGCCGTCAGCGGTGCGGAACTCGAGAGCGAACTCGTCGCCCTCACGCACACCGACGCGCTCTCGCTCGTGAAAGACGAAGTCGCCGGCCACCGCGTCCGTCTCCAGGTGTTGCGCCGCTGGCTGTGCGCGGATGAACACGCCGACCGCTTTCTCATCATCCTCGACGGCGTCGATCACGAAGTCACCTGGCTCGCCCTCGAGTCGATGCTTCCGTGGTTCGAGCGCGGCTCCGTCATCATCACCACGCGCCAGCCGCGCGACCTCCCCGGCGCCGAGTACGTCACCGTCGGCGCGATTCCCAACGACGCCTCCGTCGCCCTGCTCGCTTCGCGTCTCTACGGACGCGATGCCACCGCCGCCGAGATCCGCCCACTCGAACAACTCGCCGCCGTGCTCGGCCATCAGCCCTTCGCACTCCAACTCGCCGCCCGCGCCATCGCCGATGCGGGCGAGACGCCGCAGCAATTCCTCGCTGCGATCGACGCGCAGGAGGAAGCGACCACGTCCGACTCCTCGCCGCGCCTGGGGCGGTGGCTGCCGGTGCTCGCGAAAATCATGCGCCGCAGCATCGCCCGGCTCGACCCGGTGGCGCGCAGCTTCCTGCACATGCTCGTCTGCCTCGCGCCGCAGCCCTCGGGAATCCCCCACGTCATCTTCGCCGCCCGGCCCGACACAGCCGGGACACGCGCCGCCCTCGGCCAGCTCGAAAAGCTCGGCCTCATCGCCTTCGCCGACGACGGTCAGACCGTGCTCGTCCATCGCCTCGTCCGCGAGATCATGCACGACCGCCTCTCGCCCGAGGAAACCGCCGCCGCACTCGACACCGCCCGTGTGCTCCTCGAAGCCGCGCTCGACCGCACCGAACGCTCGTCTGGCGGCGCCGTCGTCCGCACGCGGCTCGTCACGCACTGCCGCGTCCTGCTCGCCCAGCTCAATGGGCACCCGCTCGAACTCCGCGCCGGCCGCCTCGCCCGCGGCGTCGCGAGCTGGCTGCGCGACTGCGGACGCGTGAGCACCGCCGAGCATTTTCAACGGCGCGCGCTCCGGATCGCTGAGCGCGCGTGCGAGCCCGATCATCCCGATCTTATCCCTGAGCTGCGCCTGCTCGCCGCGATTTTGCAGGACGGCCGTCGCTTCGACGAAGCCGCCGATCTTTACCGCCGCGCGATCGCCATTCTCGAAAAGCAGCCCGGCGCGGGCACGGCGGAACTTATCACCGCGCTCTTCGGCCTCGCCGGCTGCCTGCGCTCCGGCGGCAAGCTCCGCGAAGCCGAGCCCGTGCTTCGCCATGCGATCGAGACGGAGGAACGCGTCAGCGGCCGCATGCACGCGCGCACCGCCATCGCTGCGCACACGCTCGGCAGCCTGCTCGAAGTCCTGCATCGTCCGTCGGAAGCCGCGTCGCTTTACCGCCGCGCGCTCGAGATCGACGAGCAACTCGCGCACAGCCCGCCCGCCCGGCTCGCTGCGCGGGTGCATCACCTCGCCGCCGCCGTCGCCGCCTGCGGCGCGCGGCACGAAGCCATCGCGCTCCACCAGCGCGCGCTCGCCTTCGACGAGCAAGCCTTCGGCGCGCGGCACCTCGAACTCGTCGCGCCGCTCAAGCAGCTCGCCGGCCTCTTCGAACTCGAAGGCCGTCACGGCGAGGCCGCGGTCCTCCTGCGTCGCGCCCTGGCCATCGAGGATCGGGGTGAAAATGTGCCTCCGCTCGAAGTCGCCAGCACCCTGACGAGCCTCGCCACCGTCATCGCTCACGACGGCGCAAAGAGCGAAGCCGCCCCCCTCTGCCGCCGTGCGCTCAGCATTCTCGACGACGCGGCGAACTGGCACCCGCTCGCCCGCGCGCTGCGGTGGGAGTGCGAAGCGCTGCTCGGCCAGTGAGCCGCCGCCCGGGTGCTACGGCAGCGGGATGCGCAGCACGCCTTTGCGGCCATCGCTCAGCGCGGTCTTGGCGGTGACAAAGCCATCGGCGTCCGTGCTCCGCCCTTGGCCCCTGCTCTTCCGGGGCGCTTTGAGAGCGTCGAAGCTGCGCACCTTCAGGACCGCCGTCCCACCCTCGACAGGCGCGTTGATCTCCTGGCCCGTGCGCAGGAGCAGGTTCACTCCTGCCGCCGGGGAGACGCTCCACAGGCCGAGATTGCTCCCGGCCCTCACACCGGGGCCGCTCACCGTGGCGGTGAAGACCAGGCGCGCTGGACCGCTATCCGTCACGACGACCGAAAGGAAGCGCCGATACACGGCGCCTTCATCGAACCCCGACGCCTGCTCTCCCAATCGCGCCGCGACCGCCTTTACCCGATCCTCGACGAGCACGATCGCCTTGCGCCCGGTGGGCTGCACGCGCTGACCCGTGAGCGCGGCGACCAGGCCGACCATGCCGCGCTCGCCGAGCAAAGGCTGGCCGAGCCCCGACAGGCGCATGCCTTCGCGCCCAGGCGTCGGATCATTGCGCGCCAACACCCGGCGCAGTGTGCCGTCTCGGTTGGCAAAGACCGCGGTGCCGGGCGGCGCGGGCACGCCCTGCCGCGCGGCCCGCAGCGCGGCGGCCAGGGCAAAGCGCCCCCCGCTGGCCGTGGCGGGCTGGCTGAAGGCCCTGAACTCGATCCCATCCACCGGCGCGCCGCCTTCGTCCGGCACCGGCGTCTGGCTATCGATGGGCACCTCCACACTGCCATCCGCCGCGACGAAGACCACGCCCTCCGTGTCGTCGTCGAAATCCGCCGCCGCCGCCACCCCGCCGTCCGGCGCGAAGCTGCGGCGTTGATCCGTCGCATTCGTCACCGGGCCGAGCAGGCTCAGCTTTTCCACCGTGCGGGGATCGTCCGTGCCCCTGGCCCGCAGCGCCCCGGCTGGCGCGAGGCTGCCCCCGAGCCGGCTGCCGATCCGCACCAGCAGCTCGCTCAATCCCCCGGCGGGCCTCTCCCTCCAGATGCCGAAATCGTTTCTCCGCGTCACCGTGCCGCTGCGATGTAGCCTCGCCGTAAAGATCAGCCCGCCCCGGCCGCGCGGCAGGCCGAAGCTGGGGAACGTCGCAAACTGACCGTCGGTGCCTGGCGCCGGCCCCGTCTGCACCGCCAGCCGCCGCAGCCCGGAGATAGCGGATAGCTGCGAGTAAAGCGCCGCCAGCCTGCCACCGGGGCGCACGCTGAGCAGCCGCTCGGAGCCGAGCCGCGCATCCATCTGCCAGCCCTGCAACGCCGCCGCCGGAGTGAGACGCGCCGTGCCGGCAAAGCCCACGGCCTCGCCGCCGAAGGCCGGGTCGCCCAGTTCGACGAAGGCCGATCCCTCGGGATCGAGCCCGCCCCGCCGCACTAGGAGCGCCCCATCCGCACCGGCATAGGCAGCCACCTCGCTCCGCCCGGCATCCCCGGCGACGGTGGCCAGCCCGCCCACCTGCCCGCCATCGATCGCCGGCGAGCGGAAGTCCCGGAATTCCGTTCCCGCGGCGCTCGTGGTCTCCGTGTCGAAGACCGGCGGCACCAGCGCCGGCGTCGGCTCGCCGGCATAGAAGCGCGCCAAGGCAAAACTATTGCCGAGCCTGCTGTTGGAATAGCCCAGCACGACGACCTTTCCATCGCTCTGCAACACCATGTCCCTGGCGCTGGTGGAAAAACCGCGGTCGGGACCGCTCATGGCCCTGCCCACGCTACCAAAGCCGGCATCGAGCGTCCCATCGGCATGGTAGCGGATCAAGCCGAAGCCACCCCGCCCGAACTCCACGACATCCACCGTCCCCGCGACGACGATTTTTCCATTGTTCTGCAAGGCCAGGCGGTGGTGACCCGAGGATCCCTTTGAAAAGAACCCGCTCATGACCCTGCCCGTGCCTCCGAAGCTCGTGTCCAGACTCCCGTTGGCATGGTAGCGCGCCAGCCCAAAGCGCGAAGAAGGAAGTCCAAAAGAAACCGTCGCCTGCCCCGCCACGACGATCTTCCCATCGGCCTGCACGGTCACGTCATTGCCAAGATCTTGACTGCCGTCAAAGTCGGTGGTGACCGTGCCGGTGCCACCGAAGCTCGGGTCGAGCGCCCCGGTGCTCGTGTAGCGCACGAGCGCGAAGTCGGAGTTGCTCCCGATGTTCGATACCCCCGCCACGAGGATCTTTCCATCGCTCTGCACCACCACACTGTTGCCGCGGTCGCTGCTGCCGCTGAAGTCGGTGGTCACCTTGCCACCCGTGCCGAAGCTCGTGTCCAAGCTCCCGTCGGTGTGGTAGCGCACCAAGGCAAAGTCGGTGGTGATCCCATTGGACACCGCCCCGGCTACCAGAATCTTCCCGTCGCCCTGCACCGCCACGCTTAAACCGGCGCCGTTGGGGCCCGTCACTAGGCCCGTGCCACCGAAGCTGGTGTCCAAGCTCCCGTCGGGATGGTAGCGCACCAAGGCGAAGTTCCCGGTGCTCGCATCGGACACCTGCCCCGCCACGACAATCTTCCCATCGCTCTGCACCGCCATGCTGTTGATGCCGAAGAGAGTGAAACTGCTCCCAAAGTCGTGGAACACCCGGCCTCCGGTGCCGAACCCGCTGTCGAGCGCGCCATCGACATTGTAGCGTAGCAGCACAGGGGAGAAGCGAAGGTCTTCGCCGTCGATGTCACCCGCCACGAGGATCTTCCCATCGCTCTGCACCGCTACGCTGCCACCGGAGCGGTTGCGGCTGGCGCCATCGGTATTGACCTTCCCCCCAATGCCGAAGGTAAAGTCCAATTCCCCCGGCGCGGCGTGACCGGTGCCAGTCGGCAGGAGCGTGCAGGCGCCGAGGAGCGCACAGCAAAGGGCGGAACGGAGCGGCAGGAGAGGCATGGGGCGGAATGAGTGGCGGCCCACCCGCCAGCCATCGAGGCCGCGGGGAAGCTCGCGCTCCTTTTGCCGCCCCCTCGCGGCTCCGTCAACCGCCTCACCGGAGCATTTCTCTCTTTGTAGGGCAAGCGCCCCGCTTGCCGCGGCGGGCGGTTTCCACGGCAAGCGGGGGGCTTGCCCTACAGCCTCCTATTCAGCACCGTGGCCCTGTGCTAATCCACTGCAATGCCTGAGACGGTTCGTTTCGATCATTACGAAGTCCTCACGCGCGACGACGGCTCGCTCTTCGAGCTGGGGCGCGGCGCGATGGGCGTGACGTATAAAGGCATCGACACGAACCTGCGCATCCCGGTCTGCCTCAAGGTCATCGCCGCCTCGCACCTCAACAGCGAGATCGCGCGGCAGCGCTTCATCCGCGAGGCCCGCTCCGCCGCGCGGGTGCAAAACGCGAACGTCGCCGCCGTGTATCACCTCGGCCAGGCGGGCGAGACGTGGTTCTACGCGATGGAGTTCATCGACGGCGACACCGTCGAATCGCTCATCAAGCGCAGCGGCCCGCTCACGCCTAAGCTCGCGCTGGAGATCGTCGATCAAGTCGGCAAAGCCTTCGGTGCCGCCGAGCCCCACGGCCTCGTGCATCGCGACATCAAGCCCGCGAACCTCATGGTCATCCGCGATGGCGAGAGCGTGCTCGTGAAGGTGATCGACTTCGGCCTCGCCAAGTCCTCGCTGCCCGAGGACGACAGCGCCACGCTTTCGATGGGCGGCTTTGTCGGCACGCCGCACTTCGCCTCGCCCGAGCAGCTCGAAGAGCGCGACCTCGACGTGCGCTCGGACATTTACAGCCTCGGTGTCACGCTCTGGTTCATGCTCGCGGGCAAGACGCCCTTCGCCGGCTCGATGGCGCAGGTTATGAGCCAGCACCTCTCGAAGACGCCGCCCTTCGAGAAGCTCAACGTTCCTCCGCCGCTCGCGCGCCTGCTGCGCCGCTTGTTGGAGAAGAAGCCGCTCGATCGCCCGCAGAATGCCGCCGAACTGCGCCGCGAGATCACGCGCTGCCTGTCCGAGCTTTCCTCGCCTGAAGCCGCCACCGCGCTGAACGAACCGATCGCGCCGCGCGATTCAGAGGAGAGCTTCCTCACGATGGCCGATCCCGCGATGCTCGGCGCCGCGGCGAAGTTCGAGCCGGGCGAGTTCGTCGCGGCGCGTTACCGCATCGTCGAAGCGCTGGGTGACTCGAATCTCGGCCACGTCTTCCGCGCGCACGACCAGACACGCGCGCAGGATGTGCGGCTCGTCGTGCTGCACGACCGGTTGACGCTGAGCACCGAGATGATGTCCGCGCTCGAGCGGATGCTCGAACTGCTCATCCCGCGTCCGCACCCGAACGTGCAGCGCATCGACGCGATCGAGACGATCGAGGGCGCGAGCTTCCTCGTGCTCGAATGGTGCGAGGGCGCGTCGCTCGTCGAGTTGCTGCGCGCCCGCCGCGAACTCAGCGCGCCCGAAGTCCTCGCGCTCCTCGCGCCCGCCGCGGCTGGCCTCGATCACGTGCTGGCGTGCGGTGCGGATGAAACCGAGATCGCGCTGCACCGCGTGCTCGTCACCTTCCCTACAAAGCCCGTCGAGGACTGGCTGCACCAGACGCACGAGCTGTGGCCGGACCACGTGGTGAAGATCAACCC
Source organism: Verrucomicrobiota bacterium (assembly GCA_009885995.1). Classification (GTDB taxonomy): domain Bacteria; phylum Verrucomicrobiota; class Verrucomicrobiia; order Chthoniobacterales; family Chthoniobacteraceae; genus VFJQ01. Next base: position 35,605 of record VFJQ01000060.1, on the reverse strand, counting down.
GTTCTCCCGCCGCGGCGCCGAATCCGCCGGCGAGACGTGGGCTGGCGCGCAGACGATGGTCGATGCGCCACGCGCGACCGGCGGGGCCGCAGGCCGCGCGGTCCGCTCGCTCGCCGCGATCGGCTACGAGTTGCTCGGCGGCAAACTTTCGCCCACCGCACTCGCGACCGGCACCGTCGAGTTCAAGCCGCTCGCCGCCTTGAGCGAAGCCGGCAACGAAGTGCTCCGCTGCGCGCTTTCCCCCGAGCCGCCCTTCCGTTCCGCGGCCGATTTCATTAAGGCGCTCGCCGCGCCCGAGAGCGCCGACTTGCCGCGCCGCGATCACTATGGCACCGCGAGCCCGACCCGCAGCGCATCGACGAAAGCGTCAATCGAGACGGTCACACCGGCAGCGCAGCCACCGCAGAAGTCATTCGCGATGGTCTTCGTCGTCATTGCCGCGCTGCTGCTTGGCGGAGGTGCCTTGTGGTGGTTCAAGCTGCGCCCCATTCCGCCGCCGCCCGTCGTAGTAAGCGAGACGCCGACCACGACCGTGGAACCTGCGACGACCACGACACCGGAGATCTCCACGCCCGAAGTGCCGAAGATGCCGCCCGGTCCGACGCGCAAGGAACTACTCGACAAAGCCGTCGCCGAGGCGAAGGCGCTCGAAGCCAAGGAAGCGTGGGGCCCGTGCCTCGCGGCGTGGGTGAAAGTCGCGCAGGATTTCCCCGAGAGCGGCGCGGGCAAGACGAACCTCGAAGCCGTCTGCGGCACGCTGCGCGCACGCCCGGATGGCCTCGGCCCCGACTTCCTCGCCGAGTCTCGTGAGCCGCTCGCTGCCGCCGGCGAACTCGGCGTGCTCGCCGCGATGATGGTGCTCGCCGAGAATCTCCGTGGCACGCCCGCTGAGGCGTTCGAGTGGTTCAATCGCGCGGGCGAAAAGGGCGACCTCGAAGGCCTCACGCAGGCGGGCCTCATGGTCGCCAACGGCTGGCCTGGCGAATCGCCAAACCTTGGCAAGGCGGCCGGGATGTTCCGCGTCGCTGCGGAGAAAGGCCACGCGTCCGCACAGGTGTCGCTCGCTGAGTGCTACCTCTACGGCAAGGGCGTGACCGCCGATGAAAAGGCCGCCGCAGAGTGGCTGGAGAAAGCGGCGGCCTCGTCCGACAAGCGCGCCTTTGACCTGCTCGGCACGTGCTACGCGCAGGGCCGGGGAGTCGCGAAGGATCAAGTCCGCGCGGCGGAGCTTTACCAAAAGGGCGCCGACGCCGGGCTAGCACGCGCGATGGGAAATCTCGCGGTGCTTTATATCACCGGCCAGGGCGTGACGGAGGACAAGAAGCGCGCCTTCTCGCTCATCAAGCTCGGCGCGGAGCAGAAGGATGCGTTCTGCGTTTTCCTCCTCGCGCAGTGCTACGAGAGCGGGACGGGCACCTCGCCGAACCAGCAGGAAGCCGAGCGACTCTACCGCGAAGCCGCCGCCGCTGGCAGCAAGCAGGCGCGCGACTGGTGCCGGAAGAAGGGCATCGACTACGCAAGCCCGGCGCCGGGGCAGTGAAGGTAGGGCCCGCTGTCTCAGCGGGCCGCGGACGGCTGGGGACAGCCGCCCCTACCGGTCTTCACACGATCAGCATGCAGTCGCCGTAGCTGAAAAAGCGGTAGCGCTCGCGCACCGCCTCCTCGTAGGCGCGCAGCACGAACTCGCGTCCGGCGAATGCGCTCACGAGCATCAGCAGCGTGGATTTCGGGAGATGAAAATTGGTGAGCAGCACATCCACGGCGCGGAATTCATAGGGCGGGTAGATGAAGATGTCCGTGCTCCCGCTCGCGGCGTGGAGCGGGCGACCGAGCGACTCGAGCACGCGGGTGGTCGTCGTGCCGATGGCGATCACGCGTTGCGCGGCGTTCACTCGCGCGGCGGTCTCCTCGCTCACGTCGAAGCGCTCCGCGTGCATGCGGTGCTGCGCGAGGTCATCGACCTGCACCGGGCGAAACGTGCCGACCCCGACGTGCAGCGTGACGAATGCGTGCGGCACTCGCGCGAGCAGCTCCGGCGTGAAGTGTAGCCCAGCCGTCGGCGCGGCGATCGCGCCCGGCGTGTTGGCGAAGACGGTCTGGTAGCGCTCGGTGTCGTCCGCCTCGGCATCGCGATGGAGATACGGCGGCAGCGGCATCACACCCGCGCGTTCGAGATCCACCGGCGCGTCGAACGCGATCACGCGTTCGCCTTCCGGCAGAATCTCGCGCACATCACCCCACACGCCGCCGACGCTCGTGCTCCCGCCGAGTTTCATCCGCCGCCCGGGCTTCACGAGGCACTTCCAAGTATTCGCTGCGACCTCTTCGAGGAAGAGAAGTTCGACACGTCCGTCGTCGGTGAAGACTCTGGCCGGGATCACCCGCGTGTCGTTGAGCACGACCAGATCGCCCTCGCGCACGAACTCCTCGAAGTCCGCGAATGCGCGATGCTCGATGCGCTGCTCCGCGCGGTGCAGCACCATCATCCGCGACGCGTCGCGCCGGGGCAGGGGATGCCGGGCGATCAGCCCCTCCGGCAGCGGGTAGTCGTAGTCGCTCGTAAGCAGGCTCACTTTGCCGCCTTCGGTTTCGCGCGCTCGCCGCTCACGCGCGTGAGTTCGCAGCGGAGGGCGGCGGCGAGGATGAGTTCGACGACGCGCGCCTTCAGCCGCCACGCGCGCCAGGCGAGCGAGCCGACGATCGCGAGATACGGCGCGAGCAGCCAGAGCTCGACGTGTCCGTGCGAGGCCCAGCGGTAGAGCAGGCCGATGGTGAGGATGGCGCTCACGACGAACGTGGTCGCGACCATCTTCGTGCTGAGGCGGACGCGGGTGAGGCACTTCGGACCACCATGGTATTCGGTCACGGTCGCGACGCGGACGCTCCACCACAGGTTGCCGTAGATGAGCACGTCCCAGTTTTTCCAGCCGGTGTCGGCGGAGTAGCGCCAGCCTTCGAGTTCGAGCAGTGTGAAAATTTCCTCGAGCAGTCGCTCGCGACCGGCGCCGGTTTCATTCCAGAAATCCAGGCGCGTTTTGCTGCCGCGTTGCGCCTCGGCGGGCAGAGCGACCTCGTGCGAGCTGATGACCGAGCCCGGCGTGCGCTTGAACTTCAGCCACGTGAAGTAGCGCGCCCAGCCGCGGCTGAGCGGCTGCGTGAAGGCGAGGAAGCCGACGAGCAGGCGCGCGGGGATGGTGTCGAACTTCGGCTCGATCTTCGCGCCGGCCATGAAGCTGAGCGCGACGGTGATCGTGCCGAGCAGCATGAGATACGGCACGATGCGGAGCTGCTCGAACGAGACACTGAGCACGGCGACGAAGGCGGTGAGGGCGACCCACTCGATGCACGCGAGGTAGCCCGCGAGCGCGCTCGGCGACGGTTGGTAGATGCTTTGAAACAGGCCCTGACCGAAGACGCCGTGGTAGATGATCGGCTTGTTGAAGAGCCACATGAACCGCGGCGCGCCGTAGATCTGGCCTTTCCATTTCGCCTGCCCGGTCGGGCCGAAAAAGATGAGATGCTTGAACCGCAACATCGCCTCCGCTTCGCCGTAGCCTTCCTGCTGAGAGCGGAATGCTTTCAACGTGAAGCGGCGGTAGTGCCACACGATCGCGCTCGGGCTGAACGCGACGACGCCGCCATTCGATTGCAGCCGCCAGCAGAAGTCCACGTCGTCGCCGGCCTTGCGATACTCGATGTCGAAGCCGCCGGTCTGCTCGAACGCCCAACGCCAGAACGCCATGTTGCAGCCGGGCACGTGCTCCGCGACGACATCGGTGAGCAGCACGTGGCTCGGTCCGCCGGGCGCGGCGGAGACGGCGGCTTGAATCCAGTTCACCGCGGGCGGCGAGATGTTCGGCCCGCCGACGCCCGCGTAGTCGCCGCTGATGAGCGTGCCGACGAGGTAGTAGAGCCAGTCGGGATCGGGCATGCAGTCCGAGTCCGTGTAGGCGAAAATTTCGCCGCGCGCGGCGGCCGCGCCGGCATTGCGCGCGAAGCTCAAGCCCATGTTCGGCTGGGTGATGGAGATGAGCGACGGCTTGCCCTCGATGATCTGCGTGCCGTGCGTGATCACGTAGTGCGCCGCGTCGCTGCCGCGCTCTTTCAGCCAGTCCTTCACGATGTGCTGTGTGTCGTCCTTCGAGCCGTCATCGACGAGCACGATCTCGAAGTCGGGATAGCGCACGCGATCGAGTGCGCGCAGGCAATCGCCGAGCGTCTTGCCGCCGTTGTAGCTGCACACGATCACGCTGACCTTCGGATACTTCGGGAGCGGGATGCGCTCGGTGATCGATTCGGCGGTGAGTTTGTCGCGCAGCACGCCGAACGCTTTCTTCGGCTTTCGGTCGCGCTTCACGAGTCCGAACTGCCAGTCCTCGATCTCCGCGCCGCCGGTGAACCATTCGTCGGTCCACGCGAAAAAGATCGTTCCCGCGGCGCCGCCCTTCACGACCACGTCGAGATGCCAGTCGAGGATCTCGGCCTGGCGGTCCTCGCCATTGCGCATCGTGTCGAGGCCGAACTCGCCGAGGATCATCGGCTTGTCCTCCGCGAGATTTTGCAACCGTGCGACGTAGCGCTCGAAGTCGGGCCGGCGCTCGAGATAGACGTTGAAGCTGTAGAAATCGACGTTCGCTGGCAGCAGATACTCCGTCGGCGGGTAGCTCGCGTAACTATAAAGGGGCCGTGGATCGGTGGCGCGGGCGATGTCGATGAGCTTCTCGAGGAACTCGACGACGCGCTGTGCGCCGAGCCAGCGGACCATCGTGGTTGGGACTTCGTTGCCGACGAAGTAGCCGAAGATCGCGGGATGCCCGGCGTTCTTCGCGACGGCGGCGCGGATGACCTCGGTGATCTGCCGCTTGAGCGAGCCGGAGTTGAGAAACTCGACGTGCTGCGTCCACGGGATCGAGATGAGCACGCGCAGCCCGTGTTCCGCGGCGAGGTCGAGCAGCCAGCGCGGCGGGACGTGATAGACGCGGATGAGGTTCACGCCGAGTTCGCGAACCAGGGCGAAGTCTTCGCGCGCTCGCTCCGGCGTGGAGATCAGGTCGCCGTCAGCATTCGGCTTGAACGGCCCATACGTGACGCCTTTGAGGAACCACTTGCGCTCGCCGTCGTGGAAAAACTTCGAGCGGACGCGGATCGGTGGAAAAACCTCGGGCGTCTGTGTCACAGCGTCCGCCCGGCGGCGGCGAGGAAGGGCTTCAACTCGGCCATAAGCTTCCCGAAGCCGGCGAAGTCGATCTGCTGCTGGCCGTCGCTGAGCGCCTCGGCGGGATTCGGGTGCACCTCGATCAGCAATCCATCCGCACCGAGCGCGACCGCGCCGCGGCACATCATCCGCACGAGATCCGCGCGCCCGCAGCCCTGGCTCGGATCGACGATGATTGGCAGGTGCGATTCCTTTTTCACGATCGCCACCGCCGCGAGATCGAGCGTGTTGCGCGTGTAGGTCTCGAAGGTGCGGATGCCGCGCTCGCAGAACATGAGGTTCGCGTTGCCGTGGGCGAGGAGGTATTCGCCGGCGAGCAGCCATTCGTCGATGCGCTCGCTGAGGCCACGCTTGAGCATCACGGGCTTGCCGGTCTTCGCGGCGGCGATGATGAGTTGGAAGTTCTGCGCGTTGCGTGCGCCGATCTGGAAGATGTCCGCGACTTCCGCGACGTGCTCGACGTGGTTCTCACTGAGCAGTTCGGTGATGATCTTCAAGCCGGTGCGCTCCTTCGCCTTGGCGAGCAGCGCGAGTCCGTCTTTGCCGAGCCCCTGGAACTCGTAGGGCGACGTGCGCGGCTTGTAGGCGCCGCCGCGCAGGATCGTCGCGCCCGCGGCTTTCACGGCCTCGGCGGTCGTCATGAGTTGCTCCTCGCTTTCCACCGAGCACGGCCCGGCCATGACGCAGAATTTCTCCCCGCCGATCACGACCCCGTCCACGTTCACCGTCGAGTTTGCCGGGTGCGACTCGCGGCTCACGAGCTTGTGCTTCTTCTGCACCGGCAGCACCCGCTCCACCTGTGGCATCACCGTCAGCGACTCCAGCGTGTGATGCGTGCGCTCGTCGCCGATCGCGGCGATCACCGTCTGCTCGGTGCCAAAAATGGGCCGCGGGTCGTAGCCGAGCTTTTGCACCTCGGCGATGACTTCATCGATCTGTGCGCGCGGTGTGCCGGGACGGATGACGACGATCATTGGGAATCAGGAGATAGGAGTTGAGAGTTTGGAACGAGTGGGTGTCCCTTTGGCAGCGGGGCGCGCAGGCTAGCGTGAGCGTCCCCACTCTCAACTCCGAACTCCACTCCCGAAACTCTCCCATGCAGGACTTCACCGCCGGCAGCACGCACGCGCTCCCCAGCAAGATACGCAAGACCACGGGGCGCCCGGAGATCGACCAGCGCATCCGCGAACTGGTGGCCGACTTCGACTGCGACACCGAGTGCGAGCTGATCGAGCAGCTCATCATGACCGCCTATAAGCTGGCGAAGGACAAGATCACGACGGCGGATCTCAAGATGCTCAACCGCTCGATGAATGAGCTGCGCTACGCGGCGCGCGTCTTCGCGGGCTACCGGGGCATCCGCAAGGTGTGCGTCTTCGGCAGCGCGCGCACGGCGGAGACGGATCCGGCTTACCAGACTGCGGTCGAGTTTGCGCAGAAGATGGTCGCGCACGGCTACATGATCATCACGGGTGGTGGCGATGGCATCATGGGCGCGGCGCAGCGCGGGGCGGGGAAGGAGAACAGCTTCGGGCTGAACATCCGGCTGCCCTTCGAGCAGCGCGCGAATGAAACCATCCACGGCGACCCGAAGCTGATCACCTTCAACTATTTCTTCACCCGGAAGCTCAACTTCGTGAAAGAGAGCCACGCGATCGTGCTCTTCCCCGGCGGCTTCGGCACGATGGATGAAGGCTTCGAGGTGCTCACGCTCATCCAGACCGGCAAGACGCGCATCATGCCGCTGGTGCTCGTGGACAAGCCCGGCGGGACGTATTGGAAGACGTGGCTGCGCTTCCTCGAAGATCACCTCGAACGCCGCGGCCTCATCTCGCCGGACGATTTCAATCTCTTCCACGCCGCGTCGAGCATCGACGAAGCCGTCGAGCACATCACCCGCTTCTACCGCAACTACCGCAGCTACCGCTGGGTCGGCCAGCGCATGGTCATTCGGATCAAGAGCCGCCTGAGCGAGTTCGCCGTCGAGAAGCTCAACGCCGACTTCGACGACCTGCTCGAAGACGGGCGCATCGTGCAAGGCCGTGCGCTGCCCGAGGAAGCGAACGAGCCCGACATCGCCGACGTGCCGCGCCTGATCCTCCGCCCGCATCAGCGCAACTTCGGCCGGTTGCGGCTGATGTTCGATGCGATCAATGAGGCGGAGATCGAGCAGGCGTAGGCTGCATAAATGTCGTGCATTTCCGCCGGCGCGCTGACAGAGCGTGGCAAAGAAGTTCCCGCGCGGGGAATTAACCCCGCGCCTCCAAACCAACACCTCCACCTCGACATGACACCGTCTCCCAACTCCTCCCGTCGCGACTTCCTCAAGACCTCCGGCGCCCTCGCCGCGGCATCCGCAGTCGGACTTCCAAACCCTGCTCCCGCCGCCGACCTCGCGAAGGACAAGATCAAGGTCGGCTTCATCGGCTGCGGCGGGCGCGGCACCGGCGCGGCGTCGCAGGCGCTGCAAGGCGACAGCAACATCGAGCTGTGGGCGATGGGTGATGTGTTCGGCGACAAGATCGACTCGGCGCTCGAGGGATTGAAGGCGACCTTCAAGGACAAGCCGGACAAGCTCAACGTGGACGACAAGCGCAAGTTCACGGGCATGGACGCTTACAAGAAGGTCCTCGATAGCGGTGTGGACGTCGTCATTCTCACCACGTCGCCCGGCTTCCGTCCGCAGCACATCCGCGCCGCGGTCGAGGCGGGCAAGCACGTCTTCGCCGAGAAGCCGATGGCCACCGATGCGGCGGGCGTGCGCTCGGTGATCGAGAGCGCGAAGATCGCGAAGGCGAAGAACCTCGCGCTCGTCGATGGCTTCGTGTGGCGCTGGACGAAGGCGAACCGCGAGGCTTACGAGAAGATCCACTCCGGCGCGATCGGCGACATTCGCACGATCTACTCGAGCTACTACACGGGCTCGGTCGATCGTTACCCGAAGTGGAATCGCACCAACACGAAGACCGACCTCGAATGGCAGATTCGCCGCTGGTATTATTTCACCTGGCTCTCGGGCGATCACATCGTCGAACAGGCCGTGCACAGCATCGACAAGATGCTCTGGGCGATGAAGGACGAGCCGCCGGAGTCGTGCGTGTGCATCGGCGGACGCCAGGCGCGGCCGGGCGAGCCGGGCGGTGAATACGGAAACGTTTACGACCACTTCGCCGCCGAGTTTAAGTGGGCGAATGGCGTGAAAGGCTACCACTTCTGCCGCCAGATCGGCCGCTGCTACAACGCGAACACCGACGAGATCATCGGCACCAAGGGCGTCTATCAAGGTGAGAGCGGCAGCAAGCGGCACGTGATCGTGAAGTCCGACACGCCGTGGCGTTACACCGCGCCTGAGGGCACCACCGACAACGGCTACCAGACTGAGCACGACGAGATGTATGCGTCGATCCGCGGCGGCCGGCCGATCAACACGAGCGACCGCTTCACGAAGACGACGCTCATGGCGATCATGGCGCGCATGGCTGCCTACTCCGGCAAGGAAGTGACATGGGAGCAGGCGATGACCTCGAAGGAAGATCTCTTCCCGAAGGACATCGCGTGGGACATGAAGCTGCCGGTCGCGCCTGTCGCGGTCCCGGGACTCTACGAATTCATCTAGGCGTCACTGCACGCACCGCGTGCTCGCCCCAGCTTTCCATCCCGACGGTCTGCTCGGGATGCGGGCTGCACGCGATCACGCGGCCTTTGCCGAACGCACCGCGCGCCATCGCCGGTGTATCGATCTGCGTGCCGACGGGACTGCCATTCTTGGCCGTCTCCGTGCGGAAGAAGACGAGCGGCTCATAGTCGGGAATCGCGGGATTGCTCGCGGGCACGAGCACCGGGCCGTTGTGATAGATCACCGTGCTTTTCTGCGGAAGCCCGAGCGTCTTCTGCCCGTCGGGCGTTGCTTCGATCTCGAGGTCCGCGTGCCCGCGCTCCCACTTCGGCGAAGGCGTCTTCGCATCGAGCACTTTCACACCCCACGAAAAACCGTCGCACGCGAGATACGCCCCCGCGCAGATCCCCACGTAGCCGCCGCCCGCCTCGACGAAGCGCCGCACCTGCTCGCGCCCGAGCAAGCCGATCGTGTTCGCCTGCTTGCTGCCGCTGCCGCCGGTGAAGATCACCACATCGTAGCCGCTCAACCCCGCGCGGATGCCGTCCGCGTCGAGCTTCGTCACCTCGATGTCCTTCACTTTCTCGAGCTGCTCGAAGATCGTCGGGACACCTTTGCCTGCGCTGCCGCTGTCGTCGTAGAGCGCCACGCGGATCTTGGTGCCCGGCTTGCGGGAAGTCGCGGTCGTCGGTGTCGGCACGGCGCTCCATTCCATCTGCGCAGCCCGCTCGCCATCGACGGCGAACCACTTCCCGTCGCGCGCCGCCACCTTCACCGCCGGCACCGGCAGCGCGGCGATGAAGTGGAGCGCGTCCGCATATCTGCCGGTGAAGCCGAAGTCCTCCGCATCGGTCGAGTGATACACGCGCGTGCCCGGCTGCTTCGGATCGGTCTGCGCGCGGAAGAGATAGAAATGCCCCGGCTCCACTTCGGCGATTTCTTGCGCGACGAGCGCGCGATCGAGCGGCTGCCACTCGCCGACGATGCGCGGCACGAGCAGCGGCTCCGCGTGAAGCGAGGCGGCGAGCGAGAAGAGGGTGGCGATTCGGAGGGGAAAATTCACGGCCGGTGATCGCAACACGGCGAGTGGGACCGGGTCAACGCGAGGTGCTTCCACGTTCGGGTAGGATCGGCTTGCCGGGTGGGTGCGCGAGAATCTGCGCGACTGCGAAAGGCCGGAGCGATACGCCGCCCCGATGAGGCCTGCATTCCGCCACATGCTGCTCCTGTGTCTGCTCGGAATCTCCGGCGCACGCGCAGGAGACTCCCAAGCGGCCCGACGGCGCGTTGTCCTCGCGCTCCTTCGTCGATCAGTCGCAGATCGTGAGCCGCTTCACGACGCAGCTCTACGCGCACCAGGCTTCGCTGCGGATCGTGAAGGGCATCGGCTACGCGGTGTATCAGTGCAACGAATCCACGCCTGAGGAGAACAAGGACGGGCAGGTCGCGCGCATGGCGATCTTTCACATCCTCAACCCCACCGCGACGGCGAAGTGAGTGGACGTAGCCGGGCCGGGCGATTCGTCGGGCGGCATCATCACTACGGGAAAATTCGTGTCTTCGCCCATGCTGCACCGCATCGACGACGACACGCTGCGCATCTTCTTCTGCTCGCGCATCGAAGGTGACACCACGCCGGCGAGCCGTGTCTTTTTCAAGGACTACACCATCTCCACCGCGCCGCGCAGACCATGCCGAAGCTCAAGCCCAAGCCCGCGCTCCACATCGCCGGCGAGAAGGATCCGCTCGTGAAATACGAATGGCAGAAGCTCACGATGGAAGCGCTCCGCAAGCTCGACGGCTGCGACGCCGAGGGCAGCACGTGGGCCGAGCACTCGACCCTCTACCCGTCGAAGACCGGCACGCCCGTCGTCACCTTCATCCATCCCGGCGGCCACGAATTTCCCAAGGCCGCGCCCGCGCTCATCGTGAAATTCTTCAAAGAGCACCCCGGCCAGAAATAGGCATGGGCCGCGATTTGAACCGCCAAGACACCAAGACACAAAGATTCTCCAAGGCCGGTCTTTGTGTCTTGGTGTCTTGGGGGTGAAGTAGCGGCACCCCACGATGGAACTCTACCAGCTCCGCTACTTCCTCGAAGCCGCACGTCAGCGCAATTTCACCCGCGCCGCCGCCCGCCTGCACCTCGCGCAGGCCGCGCTCAGCGAGCAGATCAAAAAGCTCGAGGCCGATCTCGGTGTCGTGCTCTTCGATCGCGGCCGGCGCGAGAGCACGCTCACCGCCGCCGGTGAAGTGCTCGCCGCCCACGCCGTGGGCTTGCTGGAGCAGGCGGACCACACCCGCCGCGCCGTGCAAGAGCTGGTCGGCCTTCGCGGCGGACGCCTCTCCATCGGTGCGATCCCCTCGGTCAGCGCCGGACTGCTTCCCGCGTCCGTCGCCGTCTTCCGCCAGCGCCACCCGCAGGTCGAACTCGTCCTCGCCGAGGGCACATCCGATAGCATCTCCGAGTGGGTGGAAAGCGGACGCGTGGCCCTCGGCATCATCCAGCTCCCGAGCAGCGGCGGGCGCTTCGATGAACGCCTGCTTCTCACCGAATCTTTCATCCTCCTCGCCGCGCCGTCGCACCCGGTCGCAAAGCGACGCAGCGTGACCCTCGCCTCGCTCGCTGGCGAACCCTTCGTCTTCTACAAAGGCCGCGCCCGCGACACCGCACTCAGCGCCTGCCGCGCTGCCGGCTTCGAGCCGCGGATCACCTGTGAGAGCGGTGAACTCAACGCCGTCCACGCCCTCGTCGCCGCCGGCCTCGGCCTCGCGCTCCTGCCCGAGCTCGCCGCTCGTGGCGCCGCGCCCGCGTGCGCGCTCATCCGCCTCCGCGCGCCGAAGATCGAGCGCCGTCTCGCCTTGCTCACGCGCCGCGGGCACCAGCCATCCCCGGCCGCGCAGGCGTTTGAGGAACTGCTGCTCCAGCGTTAGCGGGCGGAGCGGATTTTCCGCGTGACAGCACCCGTCTCCCGTGGACGCACTGGAGTCGGCCGCACGGCCCGGACGAGCGCAATAACATCGTGGGCAGCACGACACGCGGGCTCATGATTGTCCGCCCGGTCCGCTAATGTCGCCGGAGCCCGCCGCTATTTCTTGAGCGGCGTGATTTTCACCTGGTCGAACTTCGCGGTGATTTCCTTGTCTCCATTCTGGCCGGTAACCGCGAGGCCGGCAAAGGCGACCCTCTCCATTCCTTCGATGGTGGCGGTGCCGGCATGCTGCCACGCGGCGCCGTCGGCGGAGTAGGAGCTGGTGACCGTGTTGCCGACACGGACCAATTTCAGCCAGCGGGGCAGGGGTTGGTTGGCGATTTTGTTCGCTTTAATGGCGGTGTTCTTTTTCAGGCGTTGGTGCTGGCTGACAGCGGCGGTGACGATTTCGGGCGGATTGCCGGTGGTGCTGGGGAGCAGGAGGGCCGAGACGCAGGGTTCATCGCCGCCCAAGCCGGCCCGGACCATGATGCCGACCTTGCCGTTCGACTGCGCGTTGGCGATCTCGGCGATGCGTGCGACGATCTCGAAGTCGTCGGTGATTTCGCGGAAGGCGAAGCCAAACTGGTCGCTGGTGCCCCAGATGTCGCGGCTGGTGTCGCGGATGGTGTAGGTGCCATCCTTGAACTCGAATGTGCCTTTGCCGCCGCCGACGGGGTGGCCGGTGAACTCGCCGACCGGCGTGCCCCGCCGAAGGAACCGCCACTCCCACTCGAACCGCCGCTCGCCCTTGTCGCCATCGGCTCGGACTATCGCCGCCGTTCCGTTGTCGCGCTTGTCGCCCTCGACCGCGAGGATCTTGCCCGACGCTTCGTTGCGCAGTTTGAAGCCGCCGTCGCCCTTGGAAATGAGCAGCCACTGCTGGGTCGGAAGGTTGTTATTGTCGGCTTGGATGACTTTCGCGTTTTCCGCCGAGCCGTCGCCTTCGACGGCGAGCATCTTGTCGCTGTGCATGGCGGAGAGCTTCACCTTGTCCTGGCCGAGCGGGATGACTTTCCACCATTGGTTGAAGGCGCTGCCGCCGTCGGAGATATTCACCTTCGCGCCGGGGCTCATGCTGCTGCCGCTCACATCGAGGATCTTGCCGCTGCCCCGGTTGGCGATGAGGAAGATGCCCGAGGTCGGCGGCTTGGAGATCTCGGCTTCGTATTTCGCGATCTCGGCTTTGTATTTCGCGATCTCCTCCCTGTAGGGCGCGATGGCGTCCTCGGCATGTTTGCTGAAAACGGGATCGATGCTGCGCAGGCTCTCCGCCGCGCTGTTGCGGTCGCCGGGTGCGGTCGCGGCCTTGAGGCGCGCGGTGCCGACCTGTAAGGCTGTCTCCTTCTCGATGAAACTCACGGCCAGCGGCTTGAGATGCCCGATCCATTGAGCCGTGCCTTGCGGCTCGATGTTGCGGAATTGCTTGAACATCACGACCGCGTCGTCGCCTTTTCCCACGTGCCAGTCGTGGAGCGCGTAGATCAAGAGCGCGACACCCTCGTGGCCGGTGGTGTCGAGTCTGGCCACCGTCGTCGCCACCGGGCGCGACTCGCTCACGCGGCTGGCGATCTCGGCGATCAACTCGCCCAGCGGCTTGTCCTTCAGCACCGCCGCCGTCTCGGCGACGTGAGTAAAGGTGTTGCGAGCCTCGTTGGTCTTGCCGATGGCGAGTTGCGCCGTGCCGGCGAAGAGCTGCGCCCATGCGCGATCGGCGGGCGAAAGCTGCGGGTTTTCAGCCGCCTTCTTGAAAAGATCCACGGCTTCCGGCTTCCCCGCCGCGAGCGCCTCGATCCCCTCCTGCAGCGGCTCGTATCGCGCTCCAGTCCGCACGGCTGCGCGAGCCACCGTCTTGGCCCCGGGCGCCGGCTTCTTCCACTGCGAGATGCCGAAGACCGCGCCGAGGATCAGGACGACTGCGGCGAAGCCGAGGAAGACCCACGTGTAGCGCTTCTGGTCCTCCTCGGTTTCGAGCTTCGCCCGCGCGCGTGCCGCGCTGGCACCGCCGTGGGCGTGGAGCTGCGTGAGCGCGTAGTCGAAGCTCTCGATCAATTCGTCGTAGGTCTGAAAGCGCTGCTCGGGATCCTTGTTGAGCATCCGGTTGATGATGTGCGCGGTGCTGTTCGAGACCCACGGGGCGAAGGACTGGATGCTCACCTGCTGGCTCTTGAGATGCTTGAGCGCGACCAGCGACGCATTCTCCGCCTCGAACGGCGGCCGGCCCGCGAGCGCGTGGAAGAGCGTGCCGCCGAGCGAATACATGTCGCTGCGAAAATCCTCCGGCTCCTGCGCGAGCTTCTCCGGCGCCACGTAGTAGGGCGTGCCCCAGACTTCGCCGCGCACGCTTTCCTCCTGCTTTTGAAATACCGCGAGGCCGAAATCCACGATCTTTGCCGTGTTCGCGTCGGAGAAAAGGATGTTGCCGGGCTTCACGTCGCGATGAATCAGCCCGTGTTCGCACGCGGCCCGCAGCCCCTTCGCGATTTGAACCCCGACTTGCAGCACCTGAGCCTCGGCCACGCGGCCCTGGAGCTGGATGAGGGTGTCGAGCGAGCCTTTCTCCACCAATTCCATCACGAGATAGAACCGCCCGCGATCGACGCCCGTGCCAAAGACCCGCACGACATTCGCGTCGGCCACCCCCGCGGTGATCGCCGCCTCGGTTTCGAACTGCCGGATGACCTTCTCGTCGGCGCTCTGGTCCTTGCGCAGGAGCTTGATGGCCACATTCCGGTCGAGGCTCGGGTCGTAGGCCTTATAGACCACGCCCATCCCGCCGCGCCCCGCGACTTCGCTGATCACGTAGTGAGCGATCTGGCCGTTCACCAGCATCACCGTGCCGCACTGCGGGCAGACGATCTTTTCCAGCGGCTCACAGTCGGAAATGTCCAGCAACACCTCGCACGCCGGGCAGGCCTGGAGAGGTGAATTTTCAGGCACAACCGGCCCGGCGCCGGATCGATCGAGATCGAGGTTTTGCGAGTCGAAGTGGGAGGGCATGGTCTGATCTGAGACAGCAAAACCCGTGCGCGGCTGAGGGGCGATCATGGACATGTCACGCACTTATCGCAATGCGGAGCGCACGCGAGGCAAGCGCCAATGATGGAGCGTCGCTGGCGACGTGACACGGAGAGTGGTCCGCCGCAGGCGCCGCCGATCCACGCCGGTTTCCCGGACCACGACGCCGCGACTTCCCGGATGAACCCTATTTCTTGAGCGGCGTGATTTTCACCTGGTCGAACTTCGCGGTGACCATTTGCGTTTCGCTGTGGCTGGTGACGGCGAGGCCAGCAAAAGCAGCCGGCTTCAGGCCCTCAATCGTCGCGGCGCCGGTCTGCTGCCAGGTGGTGCCGTCGCCGGAGTCAAAGCTGGTGACCGTGTTGCCGACGCGGACCAGTTTCAGCCAGCGGGGCAGGGGTTGTTTGGCGGTCTTGGTCTCGGTCATGGCCGTATTCTTTTTCAGGCGTTGCTGGTGGCTGGCGACGTTGGCGACGTTCTTCGGCGGATTGCCTGTCGGCAGCGACATCGCGAGGACGGCGACGCTGGCATCGTCGCCGGCGAGACCGGCGCGGATGACGATGCCCACTTTGGTGTGGACTTGTGGATTGAGGATTTCGGCGACGCGGGCGATAAACTCGAAGTCGCCGGGCACCTTTCGCCAAAGGAAGCCGAAGTGATCGCTGTTGCCCCAGATGTCGCGACTGGTGTCGGCTATCGTGAAGACGCCGTCCTTGAACGAGAAGTTGCTCCGCTTCGGATCGCCGATGGTCGAGCCGAAGTAGTCGCCGACGACGACGGCCTGGGTATCGAACCGCCACTGCCACTGCCACTCGCCCTTGTCGCCGTCGGTGCGGACGATGAGCGCGGTCCCGTTATCGCGCTTGTCGCCCTCGACGGCGAGGATTTTGCCCGACGCTTCGTTGCGCAGCTTGAAGTAACCGTCGCCCTTGGAAATGAGCAGCCACTGCTGGGTCGGGAGGTAGTTGTTGTCGTCCTGGATGACTTTCGCGTTCTCCGCCGTGCCGTCGCCCTCGACGGCGAGCATCTTGTCGCTGTGCATGGCGGCGAGCTTCACCTTGTCCTGACCGAGCGGGACGATTTTCCACCACTGGTTGAGTCCGCTGCCGCCATCAAAGATGCTCACCGTCGCGCCCGCGCTCCCATTGCTGCCAGACACGTCGAGGTTCTTGCCGCTGGCTCGATTGGCGATTCGGAATACGCCCGAAGTTCGCGGCTTGGCTATCTCGGCTTTGTATTTCGCGATCTCGTCCTTGTAGCGAGCGATGGCATCGTCGGCGCGTTTGCCGAAGGCGGCATCGACCTTCTTGAGGCTGTCTGCCGCCGAGATGCGATCGGCAGGAGTCGTCGCTGCATTCAGCCGATCGGTGCCGACCTGGAAGGCCGTTTCCTTTTCGATTAAGCTGATAGCCAGCGGCTTGAACTGCGCGATCCATTCGGCCGTGCCCCCCGGTTGGGCGGAACGGAACCGCTTGAACATCGCCATGGCCTCGTCGGTCTTGCCTACGCGCCAGTTGTGCAGCGCGTAGATCAAGAGGGCGGTGGCCTCGTAGCTGGTGGTATCGAGCCGGTCGGTGAGGGTGGTTGGCACTGGCTTCCCTTCACGCACGCGGTCGGCGATCCCGGCGATCAATTCACCCATCGTCTTGTCCTTCACCAAGGCCGCCGTCTCTCCGACATGGCCGAAGGTGTTGCGCGCTTCGTTGGTCTGGCCGATCGCAAGTTGCGCTGCGCCGGTGAAGAGCTGTGCCCACGCGCGGTCCGCCGGCGAGAGCACCGGGTTCACCGAGGCCTGGGTGAAAAGATCCACGGCTTCCTTCTTCCCCGCGGCGAGCGCCTCGATCCCCGGCTGGAGGGGCTCATACCGCACACCGGTGCGGACCGCGGCGCGGGCGACGGGCTTCGCGGCTGGTGCCTTCGAGCGCTTCCACTGGGAGAAACCGAAGCCGACGACGAGGATCAGCACGACTGCGGCGATGCCGAGGAGGATCCACGTGTAGCGCTTCTGGGCTTCCTCGGTCTCGATCGCCACGCGTGCTCGAGCCGCTCCGGCGCTGCCCCGCTCGTGGAGTTGGGTGAATGCGTAGTCGAAGCTCTCGATCAACTCATCGTAGCTCTGGAACCGCTTCTCGGGATCCTTGTTGAGCATGCGGTTGATGATGTGGGCCGTGCTGTTCGAGACCCACGGGGCAAAGGATTGCAGGCTGACCTGCTGGCTCTTGAGGTGCTTGAGCGCGACCAGCGACGCATTCTCTGCCTCGAACGGCGGCCGCCCGGCGAGCGCGTGAAAGAGCGTGCCACCGAGCGAATACATGTCGCTGCGAAAATCCTCCGGCTGCTGGTCGAGCTTCTCCGGCGCCACGTAGTAGGGCGTGCCCCAGATCTCCCCGCGCACGCTTTCCTCCTGCTCCTGGAAGACGGCGAGGCCGAAGTCCACGATCTTCGCCGTATTCGCGTCGGAGAAGAGGATGTTGCCCGGCTTCACGTCGCGATGGATCAGCCCGTGCTGGTGCGCCGCGCGCAAGCCCCTCGCGATTTGCATCCCGACTTGCAGCACCTGCGCCTCGGCCACGCGGCCCTGAAGTTGGATGAGGCTGTCGAGCGAACCTTTGTCCACCAGTTCCATCGCGAGATAGAACCGCCCGCGATCGACCCCGGTGCTGAAGACGCGGACGACGTTCGGATCGTTCACCGCGGCGGTGATGGTCGCCTCGGTTTCGAGCTGCTGGATGAGGTTCCGGTCAGCGCTCTGGTCCTTGCGCAGGAGCTTGATCGCCACGTTGCGGTCGAGGCTCGGATCGTAGGCCTTGTAAACGACACCCATGCCGCCGCGCCCGCAGACTTCGGTGATCACGTAGTGCGCGAACTCGCCCTTCACCAGCATCTCCAGCCCGCAATGAGGACAGGCGATCTTCTCCAGCGGGTCGCGGTCGGAGATGTCCAGCACGGCCTGGCAATTCGTGCAGACTTGAAGCGGTGAATTCGAGGGCAGCACCGGATCGTCCCCGGTCCCGGTGGGGTCGAGATCGATGTTCTCTGAGTCGGAAATGGAGGGCATGGCCGGAAAAGAAAGAGCAAAGCGCGTGCGCGTGCAACGCTGTCGGCGATGAAACATGTGGCCCCGAATGCCAACCCGGCGGACATACGCCGCGCTCCATGCCGACCGATCAATCACCCCCTTCGCACCTCACCGCCGACCGAGTCGAGCGCCTCGACCACTTCCTTGCCACACAGCTCCCGGCATTCTCGCGGGCGCGGCTCCAGGCACTCGTGAAGAGCGGCCACATCACGCTCAATGGCGCTCCCGCCCGGCCCTCGGTGAAGCTGCGCGTCGGCGATGAAGTGATCGTCACCGAACCGCCGCTCGAGCCCGCGGAGGTGAGCGCGCAGGACATCCCGCTCAGCGTCCTCTTTGAAGACGACGACCTCGTCGTCATCGACAAGCCCGCCGGCCTCGTCGTCCACCCCGCCGCGGGGCACCGCGACGGCACGCTCGTGAACGCCCTGCTTCACCACTGCGAAGAACTCAGCGGCATCGGCGGCGTCGAGCGCCCCGGCATCGTGCATCGGCTCGACAAGGAAACCAGCGGCTGCCTCGTCGCCGCGAAGAACGACCTCACGCACCGTTCGCTGGCGGAGCAGTTCGCCGGGAGGGAAGTCACGAAGGTCTACCTCGCCCTCGCCGCCGGGCGCTTCCGGTGGAAGAGCGGCGAGATCACCGAGCCGATCGGCAGGCACCGCGCGAACCGGCAGAAGATGGGCGTCGATGAGCGCGGCAAGGCCGCCCACACCGTCTGGCGCGTGCTCAGCGAACTCCCGTGCGGCACGCTGGTGGAATGCACGCTGCACACCGGGCGCACGCACCAGATTCGCGTGCATCTCAAGCACCTCGGCCACCCCGTGCTCGGCGACGAAATCTACGGCAAACGCGCCGGCTTCACTCGCCAGATGCTCCACGCGTGGAAGCTCGGCTTCACCCACCCGCGCACCGGCGAGCGGATGAATTTTCAGTCGCTCATCCCGCCCGATTTCCGCGAAGCTGGCGTCCCAGCCACCCTGCCATGAGCGACCCTCTCGACTACGTCCACGCCACCCTCCAAGCCATGCACGATAGCGGCGCCAAACTGCGTGCTCCGCGCGCCGCGCTCGCAGGGCTTCGCGCATCGAAGGCACCGCGAGCCGTCGTCGAAAAGCCTGCACTCATCGCGCCCGCGCCGGCGATGCGCACCGCGGTGAGCGCACCACCCGCGCCCGCACCGATCGAGCTTCGACCGATCGCGCACATCGCGCCGGCGACAGGCTCAAAAACCGAGCGTCTCGCCGCGATGCGCGGCCCCGTGCTCGCCTGCACGAAGTGCCCGAACCTCGTCGCGCGGCGCACGCAGGTCGTCTTCGGCGTCGGCAATCCCGAGGCCGAGTTGATGTTCGTCGGCGAAGCCCCCGGCGAAGACGAAGACAAGCAGGGCGAGCCCTTCGTCGGACGCGCCGGCGAGTTGCTCACGAAAATCATCACCGCCATGGGCTTCACGCGTGACGACGTCTTCATCGCGAACGTCCTCAAGTGCCGCCCCGACATGCCGCCCGGCGTCTCCGGCAATCGCAAGCCGAAGCCGGAGGAGATGCAGACGTGCCTGCCTTACCTGCGCGAGCAGATCGAGATCATCGCGCCGCGCGCGATCGTCGCCCTCGGCGCCACCGCGCTCGAAGGCCTCACCGGCCAGCAAATCCCCGTCGGACGCGTGCGCGGGAGCTGGATGGAGTTTGGCGGCATCCCGCTCATGGTCACGTATCATCCCGCTTACCTGCTGCGAAACCAGGCGATCAGCGAGAAGCGCAAGGTGTGGGAAGACATGCTGCTCGTGCTCGAAAAACTCGGCCGTCCGATCACCGAGAAGCAGCGCGGCTTTTTTCAGCGCGGGTAGGGACCGCTGTCCCAGCGGTCCGCGGCGCGCTGGGGACAGCGCGCCATACCAACGCAGTGCCGACGCTTCTCCGCTACGCATCGGTAGTCCCCGCGCTGCGAGCGGACAGTGAATACTTCAGCTCATGAAGTCCCTGCTTCTCCTGCTCTCCGCGGTCTCCGCTCTCGCTGCCGAACGCCCAAACATCGTCTTCTTCGTCGCCGACGATATGCGCCCCGATGCGATCGGCGCGTTGGGACATCCTGTGGTGCAGACGCCGAATCTCGACTCGCTCGCGCGCGACGGCGCCACGTTCACGCGCGCCATCGTGGGTTATCCGATCTGCCACGTCAGCCGGGCGGAATTCCTCACCGGCCGCTGCGCCTTCCAGACCGGCGTGCAATACCGTGGCAAGGCGCTCGATCCCTCCGCTGCGTTCTGGCCCGACACGTTTCGGCGCGCGGGCTATCGCACGTGGTTCGCCGGCAAGTGGCACACCGATGGCAGGCCGAAGCAGCGCGGCTTTGAGGAGACGGGTGGCTTGTATTCGAGCGGTGGCGCAAAAGGCCGTCCGCAGCTACCCGACCATGCCGGTCGCCCCGCGACGGGCTACACCGGCTGGACTTTCAAGACCGACGATGGCGCCGTTGAGGTCGACAAAGGCGTAGGCCTCACGCCGGATAGCGACCGCTTCATCGCCGACGGCGCGATCGAACTCATCCGCCGCAAACCAAGCGAGCCGTTCTTTCTCCAAGTCGCGTTCACAGGCCCGCACGACCCGCTCATCTGGCCGCGTGGCTACGAGCACCGCTTCGCCGCTGAGAAAATGCCGCTGCCGAAAAACTTCACGCCGCAGCACCCGTTCGACCACGGCAACGCCGGCGGTCGCGACGAAGTGATCGTCCCCGCGCCGCGCACGCCGGAGCAGATTCGTGCCGAACTCGCCGTCTATTTCGCCGTCATCTCGAATCTCGACGAGCAAGTCGGGCGCATCTTCGCCGCACTGCGCGAGACGGGTGCGTGGGAAAACACGCTCGTCATCTTCACCAGCGACCACGGCCTCGCGCTTGGCAGTCACGGCCTCACCGGCAAGCAGAATATGTATGAGCACACCATCGGCGTGCCGCTGATCCTGCGCGGCCCCGGCATTCCGCGCGGCCAGCGCATCGACGCGCAGTGCTACCTGCGCGATCTATTTCCCACGACCTGCGACCTCGCCAGCATTGCCATTCCGTCCTCGGTGCAAAGCCGCAGCCTCGCGCCCGTGCTCGCCGGGAAAGCGTCGTCGATTTACCCCGAGGTGTTCGGCTGCTTCACCGACACGCAGCGCATGATCCGCGACGAACGCTGGAAGCTCATCTGGTATCCGAAGCTCCCGCGCTATCAGCTCTTCGACCTTGCCAGCGATCCCGACGAATTGCACGACCGCGCCGCCGATCCGCAGCAAGCCGACCGACTCGGCACGATGAAAACGAAGCTCGAAGCGTGGCTGAAAGCGAATGGCGACCCGCTTTTCGACGGACGTTAGCGCTCATCGCTGAACCGAAACGCCGACTTCTCCGTCAGGTCCGTGCTCACGAACGAAGGGCACCAGTATTTCTCCACATGCTCGATCATCAGCGTGTTCCCCGTGAAGTGCGTCCCGCCCGGCGGTCGCTCCGGGTTATACATCGTGTCGGTGAAGTCGCGCATCAGCGTCACGTTCTTGCCCATCGTCACCATTTGCCGGATCGCGAAAGGCCGCCCGAGCACGCACATGTTCAGATGCACGCCGCACAGGATCACATTTTCGATGCCGCGCTCTGCGAGCAGATTCCACGTCTCCTGACCGTGATCGGTGATCGCGTCTTCCGGGCCGATCTCGATCGTCGCAATCTGCCGAGTCCACGGCGTGCGAATCTCGCACTTCTTGTCCGTGCACGAGCAACCCATGTCCGAGTCGTCGATCGGCAGCACACCCTCACGCCGTGCGTCGATCCAATGCCAGCACGTGCCCCAGCGCTCCGTGGTGACGAGCGGCGTCGGCGTCTTCACGAACGGCGCCGCTTGCGCGCGCTTCCGCTGCGGGGTGTCCTTGTAGAAATCCACGCACGTGCTCGGCGCATGGATCACGAACACGCCTTGCGCCCGCGCCGCTTTCACCACGTCATTCAGCGGCCCGGCCATTTCCCCGACGCGCCGCTCCGCCGACTTGCACCAGTGCTGATCCCACATGTCGCAGATGATCAGCGCCGACTTCTTCGCGTCCCAAGCCGCCGTTATTTCGCTCGCCGCTCCGTCTTTCGTTCGCGCGCGCAGATGAAGCGAAAGGTCGTCAGCGCGGGCAGTAGCGATCATGGCAAAAAGGAAAACGAAGCGGAGTGCGTTCATGGGAGAGATTCAATTTCGCCCGCTCGTAGCAGCGGACCGCGCCGCATGCAATCCGGGCCAGTGCAGCGGCACACCGCAGCGAAGAGCCCGCTACGCCCGCCGTCCTTCATCCACCTCGAAGTATTCGCTCATCGTTTGAATGTCATCGCGGTGAGCGAGGCCGCTTTCCGCCTTCACCTTCCTCAAGCGATCCGAAGCGAAATCGTTCCAGCCGAGCTTTCTGCTGAACTCATTCCAGATCGTCAGGTCTCCCTCATTCAGCCGGCGACCATTCGTATAACACCACTCCAGGATATCCTCGTCCGTGCCGCCTTCGAGCACGCGAGCCTTCAGCGCCGCGTAATCGACACGGAGAAACCCGCAGCACCAGCCATCGGCGCCCTTGCCGAGATTCGCGTGGAAATCGGGACGCAACTCGCTTTTCGCGTGGAGCCGGATCTTGTCGAGCATCCGCGCGAAGTAACGCATTCCACACGTTTCATCTGCGGCGCTTCGTGGTGGTGTATTCATGGTGCGGGCCGTTGTAGCCAAAAGCGTCGTTCGAGCAACGCGCCGGCGACGATCCCGAGCGCGTAGGCTGGCAGGTCCGGCCAGTTGAAAACGCTGCCCAGCACCAGCGCGCCCAGCCGCATCGCGCGAATCGAATCGATCCATGCCGCGTGATAGAGCTGGCTGAATTCCACCACAGCCGAGATGCCGAATGCGATCCACGCGCTGAGCCAGAGCCCCGATTGCGGCCGGGCGAAGCGCACCAGCAGGAAGACCATCAGCGCCCAAAGCGCATCGGCCCCATACTTTTTCAGAAATGGCGACAGAGGCAGCAGCGGCGAACGCCAGGCCAACCCGAGCGCCACCACCGCGAGCGCGGCCAGCGCGTAACCGGCACGCGCTTTGACGAGCGTGCGCTCACTCTTCATCGGGAAAGGTCACGTGCGGCGAGAGCTTCGTGCGCAGTTCGTCGATCAAGTCCTCAGCCATGAACTCGTATTCATCCGGGATGTGAAGGGTCACGATCTCTCTGCCTTCGAGCACCTCGGCGAATCGCTGCCGGAGGCGTTGAAGATGGGACTTCTCCATCACGAAGACGACGTCGGCCCAGCCGAGGTGCCCTTCCGTGACGACGACTCGGGCTCCCGGCTGAGTGCCCGCAGAGCGCGCGGTATAGCCGGGAATCCCCGTCACCAATTTCTCCGCGGTCAGGCTGCGGATCTTGTTCCGGCTGCAGATGAAGAGGAGCTTCTTTGTTGTGGCGGCGTGCTTGCCCATTGCGCAGAGACGACTCAACAGCCGCGCGCAGTGCAAGGATCAGCTCATTCACCATCAGCCCGGTCCCGGCGAAGTAGCGGTTGACCCGAATGCTCACGACACGAGCCTTTCGTCATGAACCTCGCGCAGTTCGGCTCCCGCATCATCAACATGGACAATCTCCTTTACGCCGTCTCCGAGAAAGACGGCAGTCTCCGGCTGGTGTTCGGCAATGATTGCGAAGTCACGCTGGGCACGGAGGGCAGCAAGCGGGCGCTTGTGTGGTTGGAATCCCGGCTCGTGAAGGAACAAGGGCCGGAATAGCGCGCTGGCGCAGGCTTCGCTCGGAGTCCCGGGCCTGACATGCCAGTTTCGTCCGATCGGAAACCGTGACATTCATCCGCCACCGCACCACCCCACCATGATCAAGAAAACCATCCTCGGCCTCGCCGCCATCGTCGCTGTCCTCGTCGTCGTCGTTTTCATGCAGCCGGATGTAATGAACGTCGCACGTTCCGCCGTCATCCCTGCGGAACCGGACGTCGTCTTCCCTCACGTGAATGACCTGCACAAATGGCAGGCGTGGTCGCCGTGGGCGAAGCTGGACCCGAACGCGAAGAACGCCTTCGAAGGGCCTGCGGGCGGGGTGGGCGCGAAGTTCGCGTGGTCCGGCAACATGGAAGTCGGCGAAGGCAGCATGACCATCACCGAGAGCAAGCCGAACGAGCGCATCCGCTTCGAGCTGGTCTTCGTGAAGCCGATGGCGGGCGACTGCGATACGCTGTTCACCTTCAAACCCGAGGGCCTCGGGACTCACGTTACGTGGACCATGAAGGCGACGAACAACTTCATGGGCAAGGCGATGAGCCTCGTGATGGATTGCGAGAAGATGTGCGGCGATCAGTTCGAGCAGGGCTTCGCGAACTTGAAGGCCGTCGTGTCTGCGCCGCCGGCGCGGTGATGCCGACCGGACGGCTTACTTCGCGGGTTCCGCGTTCCAGACCTTGATGTCGTCGAAGAAGCCGTCCTTGCCGGCGACGCCGAGCTCGATTTTCGACTTGGTGGCGTGGGCGATGCCGGGGGATTTGAGGAAGCCGGCGGGTTTGCCGTCGAGCGTGACGCGCATCTCATCGCCCACGGTTTCGACGACGAGCGCATACCATTTTCCGGCCTCGATCGTGGCGGGGTAGGTGACCTGACGGCCGGCGAGGAGCTTGGCGACTTCGGCCTTCTTCGCGGGATCCTTCTTCATCTCGTAGATGTCGTTACGCATGTTGCCGTCGCGTTCGTCGATGTCCGTTCAGTTCAAAAGACACCGTCAATACTGCCCCGGGCGGCTTGCCGTAGTGTTCCTGCGGGTAGCGCGCGATGGCGGTGATCTTCGAGTCCTTGAAGATGCCGGTGTAAAAGCGGGCGGCGTCTTCGGCCTGATGATCGAACCACAGGCAGGGGGTGATCTTCGATTTCATGGTGTCATTGGTAGTTCGCTGATTCGACGAACCGGCGTCCCGTGGTCGGACAAGAAGCGCACTTTTTTCTGTGCGCTGTGCATCGTCACAAGGCCGGTGCGCCTGCGGCGAAGCCTTCGCGGACTTTGCCATCGCGATCGATGAGCGGCTTGGCTTCCGGCACGCGGCCGAGGGAGCGCACGCCGGGCCCCATGCCGTCGATGCCGAGATCGTCCTTCGTTTTTTCCGCGAGCGCCTGTAGTTGCGCGACGATG
Source organism: Verrucomicrobiota bacterium (assembly GCA_009885995.1). GTDB lineage: Bacteria > Verrucomicrobiota > Verrucomicrobiia > Chthoniobacterales > Chthoniobacteraceae > VFJQ01. Next base: position 10,545 of record VFJQ01000060.1, on the reverse strand, counting down.
CCGGCGTGATCTTTCGCCGCGTTCGTTGCCTCGCCGATGTCGGTCTCGAGGTTGAAGAGCTCGGTCTTCGCGAGGTGCAGCTTCCACGCGCCCTGGCGCACGGCTTCGAGCTTCAAGCCGCGGTAGAAAAGAAACTCCTTGTGCCCGCCTTGCTGCGATTGCCCGCTGAGCAGCGGCCACAGATCCGCGCCGTCGATCTTCCGTTCCGGCAACTTCGCGCCTGCGAGTTTCGCGAATGTGGGGAGCACATCGATCATGCCGGCGATCGCCTCGCACGTCGTGCCCGCCGCGATCTTACCCGGCCACCACGCGATCGTCGGCACGCGCATGCCGCCTTCCCACGTGCTGCCCTTGTTACCACGCAGCGGCGTGTTCACGGCGCGCGCGGTGCCACCATTGTCGGAGGTGAAGATCACGAGCGTCTTCTCCGCGAGGCCGAGTTCACGTAGCGTGTCGAGCACGCGGCCCACGCTCCAATCGACCTCCTCCACCCAGTCGCCGTAATTGCCGTTGCGCGATTTGCCTTGGAACGCCTTACCCGGATAGAGCGGGAAGTGGACAGCGTTGTGCGGCAGGTAGAGGAAGAAACGCTTCGCCTTGTTCTCGCGGATGAAGCCCAGCGCCTCGTCCGTGTAGCGCGCGACGAGTTCCGTCTGCTCCTGCGCGCGCACTCGCGCGATCACCTTCTCATTGCGCAGCAACGGCAGCGGCGGCTGCGCGGCGCCTTTCAATCCGGTGTCGTCACCGCCGACGATATTCGGGTCCACGCCTTTGCTCGCGACGTCCTTCCGCGGGGGCAACGGGGTGCCGAGGCTGCTCTTCGAGCCGTCTTCGAGCGGCCCCATGTCGTTCGAGTAGGGGATGCCGTAGTAGAAATCGAAGCCCTGCCGCGTCGGCAGAAATTCCAACTGATCGCCGAGGTGCCACTTGCCGACACAGGCGGTCGCGTAGCCCGCGGTCTTCAAGACCTCCGCCACCGTTTGCTCCTCAGGATTCAGCCCCGCTTTCCCCGCCGGAAAGAGCACGCCCGGGATCGGCAGCACGCGCTTCGGATAGCAGCCGGTCATCAGCGCCGAGCGCGACGGCGAGCACACCGGCGCCGCGTAGAAGCACGTGAGCTTCATCCCCTCCTGCGCCATGCGCGTGAGGTGCGGCGTGCGGTTCAACTCCGAGCCGAAAGGCGCGATGTCCGCGTAGCCGAGGTCGTCGATGTTGATCACGATGAAATTCGGCGCACCCGCCTCGCTGCTGGCGGTCGCGCGTGTGGCGCGGCGCTTCGTTTGGGAAAGTGCGTCGTGCGCGCCGAGCGACAGGAAGGCGAGGAGAGTGAGAATGCGGATGGTCATGGAGCAGGGGAGTGTGAACCGATCACGTCTCGCGCAAACCCGCCGCGATGGGCAGGCGCGCCGCCCGGATCGCGGGGAGCAGACCGCCGATCAAGCCGAGCGTCGTCGCCCAGACGATCGCCATCGCGAGCAGCGATGGCGTGACGGCGAAGGCGAACGTGATCTGGCTGAACGTTTGGAAATTCATCGTCGCCGCGGTGAAGCCGTCGAACGCGAGATAAGACGCTGTCGCGCCGAGCACCCCGCCGCCGAGCGCGAGCACGATCGACTCCAGCAGCACCGACACGACCACCGCTCCCGTGCCGAAGCCGAGCGCGCGCAGCGTGGCGATCTCACGCGTTCGCGCGGCGACGGCGCTATACATCGTGTTCAGCGCACCGAAGAGCGCGCCGACGGCCATCAGCGCCGCGATGGCGACGCCGATTGTCGTGATGAACTCGATCACCGCCGTCGATTGCTCCGCGTAAAACTCGGACAGCCGCAAGACTTTCACCTTGAGCTGCGGATTCGTCGTGAGCGCATCCTTGAATTGCGTGAACGCACCCGCCGACGTGAGCCGCGCATACACCGACTGGAAGTTGTCCTCGCGATGATACGCCGGCTGGAGCACCGCCGCATCGCACCACACCTCCGACTCCGCCACGCCGCCGCCCGCGGTGAAAATGCCGACGACGCTCCACGTGTTCAGCCCGATGCGAATCTCCTGCCCGAGGTTCAGTCCCGCGAATTCCCGCGCCGCACCCGCGCCGACGATGATCTCGTTCTTCCCGCTCTCGAAGCGCCGCCCCTGCGTCATCTGCACATTGCCACGCACGTCAAACGCCTGCACCTCCAAGCCGCGCAGCGGCACATTCGCGCTCGTGCCCGTCGAGCGTTTCGGCAGATCGATGATCACGAACAGTTCCGCCGACGCGAGCGGCCCCTGCGCATTCCGCGCGACGCCGGGTGCGTCTTTGAGCACGCGCACCTCATCGCGCGAGAAGCCGCTGGTCATCTCGCTATCCGCGCCGCTGCGCATCACGATCGCCACATCCGGCGCGCTGGAGACCGTCATCGTCTTGCGAAAACCTTCCGCGATCGCGAGCACGCCCACGAGCACCGCGACGACGCCCGCGATCCCGATCGCCGCCGCCGCCGCGGAGCCTTTGCGCTCGGGGATCGTGCGCAGGTTGAAGAGCGAGACGGAGAGGATTTGCGAGAGCCAGTTCATCAGGCGTTGCGGCGGAGGGCTTCAGCGATGCGCAGCCGCATTGCTGTGAATGCGGGCAGCGCGCCCGCGATCACGCCGAGCGCGAGGACGATCCCCGCGCCGGTGATCAAGCTGCGCGTAGGGATGTAAAAGATCGGCAGCATCGCCGGCGCCGGGCTGCCGCCGAGCGTCGCGAGCCACGCGAGGCCGAGCCCCGCGAACCCGCCGACCGCGGCGAGGACGCACGACTCGAGCAGCACGAGCACGAGCACGAGTTCATTGGTGAACCCCATCGCCTTCAGCACGCCGATCTCCTCCGTCCGCTCGCGCACGGCTTGCGCCATCGTATTGCCCGCGACGAGCAGGATGGTGAAGAACACCGCGCTGAGCACGGCGATGACGATCTTCCCGATGTCGCCAATTTGCTGCGCGAAGCCCGCCGCGAATGCGCCCTCCGGCTCGGCCTTCGTTTCATACGGTGAGTTCGCAAACTCCTCGTCGATCTTCCGCGCGATTTCCGCGGCCTGGTCGGGATTTTGAATGCGCACCGTGAACCAGCCGATCTCGCCTTTATTCCTCGTCTTCGCCTCGTCGAAGTAATCGTAACGAAAGATCAGGCTCGTCGTGTCGGTGCCCTTCTTCATCCCCGTGAAGCTGCCGACGATCTCGAAATCCCAGTGCGACTGCCCCTGCGGCTCGCCCCAGATCGGCGACGTGAGCGGGACGTGATCGCCGATCTTCCACTTGAAGCGATCCAGCGTCGTCTTGCCGACGATTGCGCCGTTGCGCGTCTTGAGCCACGCCTGCTTCTGCTCGGCAGGAAGCGAATACTCCGGGAACATGTCGAGGAACTTCTCCGGATCGACCGGGATGCTCGCGAAGAAGTTTTTCGGATCCTGATAGATGCCACCGAACCACGACTGCCCCGCGACCGCCGCGATGCCGGGCATCCCCGCGATGCGCTGCTCGTAGCTCGCCGGGAGCGACTGGATGAGCGAAACCTTGTGCCGCACGACGAGCCGATCGACGCCCGCGAGCGTCACGCCCGCAGTGAAGGCTTCCTTGATCGCGCACAGAAAACCGAAGAGCAGAAACGCGACGAGGATGGAGAGCACCGTCAGCGCGGTGCGCAGCTTCTTGCGCTTCAAGTTGCTCCAGACGAGGCCGAGGAACTTCATGCCGGCGGCTGCGTGGAGAGCTGGCCTTTGTCGAGATACACGATGCGCGATGCGCGCGCCGAGGCGTGCGGATCGTGCGTGACCATCACGATCGTCTTGCCCTGCTCGCGGTTGAGCGTCTGGAGCAGGCCGAGAATTTCATCGCCGGATTTGCGGTCGAGATCGCCCGTCGGTTCGTCGCAGAGCAGCAGCGTCGGGTCGGTCACGATCGCGCGTGCGATGCCGACGCGCTGCTGCTCGCCACCGGAAAGCTGCCGCGGAAAATGATGCGTGCGATGTGCGAGGCCGACGACCTTGAGCGCGACCTCGACGTGCTGCATCCGCTCCTTCTTCGAGAGATGCGTGAGCAGCAGTGGCAGCTCCACGTTCCGCTCCGCGCTGAGCACGGCCATGAGATTGTAAAATTGGAACACGAACCCGACGTGCCGCGCACGCCACGCCGCGAGCGCGCGATCGGAGAGCTGGTCGATGCGTTCGCCGCCGATTTCGACGCTGCCCGTGCCCGCGCGATCAAGCCCGCCGATGAGATTGAGCAGCGTCGACTTGCCCGAGCCGGACGGCCCCATGAGCGCGAGAAACTCGCCCTGCTGCACTTCGAGATCGAGCCGGTCGAGCACGTGAATTTCCTCCGAGCCGCGGCGGAACGCCTTGCTCACGCCCTGGATTTTCACGAGCGAGGGGTTGGAGTTGGTCATGATTTCTTTTCGGTCACGCGGACTCCATCGGTGAGTCCGGACGGCGGGTCGAGCACGACTCGCTCGCCGTTGCTAAGTCCCGCGGAGATCGTCGTCTCGTCGCCCTGCGTCTGCCCCGCCGTGACCGCGCGCCGCTCGACGCGGCCGTCGCGCACGACCCACACGACGTTGTCCCGCACCGCGCCTTTCGGAACGACGACGATCGCGCGCGGAGCCTCGCCGTCCGCGCCTTGGAAAGCGACCTTCACGCCCATGTCGGGCAGGATGCGCGGATCGAGTTGCTCGAAACCGACGCGCACTTTCACCGTCGCCTTCTGCCGGTCGGCGGTCGGGATGATCGCGATCACTTTCGCCGGGATGCGCCACTCGGGATACGCGTCGAGTGTCGCCTGCACGCGCTGGCCCGGCTGCACGCGGTTGATGAAGCTCTCGTTCACGTCCACCTCGATCTCGAGCGACGTCATATCGACGACCGTGCAGACGCCCGTGCGCGTGAAGCCGCCGACGGACATCGGCGAAATCATCTCGCCCGGTTGCGCGTTTTTCGTCGTCACCACGCCGCCGAACGGTGCGCGGATGATCATGTCGTCGAACTGCTGCTTCCACTGCGCGACTTCCTTTTCCGCCACCTCGACCTCAGCCGTGTGGCGGACGACTCGCCCGGACAGCGCGCGCGCTTCCATCTCGGAGCGGCGCAGATCGGAGTCGCTCACCACCTTCGTCGCGGCGAGTTCGGTGAAGCGCTTCAACTCGCGCTCCGCAAATTCAAGGTTTGGCTTCGTTTCCGCCAGCACGGCCATCGCCGAGCCGAGTTGTGCTTCGGCAAGCTTGAGCGCGGCCTCCACGTTCGACGCATCGAGCTTCGCCAGCACCTGCCCGGCTTCGACCTTCATGCCTTCCTCGACCATGACCTCGACAACCTTGCCCGTCACCTTCGAGGAAACCGTCGCCGCCCGCCGGGCGGTCACGTAGCCCGAAGCATTCAGCAGCGTCTTCGCGCCGCCGAGCGACTGCTCGCGCGCCGCCACCGTCTGCACCACGGTGCCTTGCGGCTGCTTCAGCCACCACGCGACCGTGCCCAACACGACGAGCACGAGCGCCGTCGGCACGAGCCAGGGCTTCGATTCACGTTTTGCCCGACCGCCACGGTCGATGCGCAAGCCGTCGAGTGTGCCCTTTTCGGAACTCATGTCGGGAGGCGCAATGGGTGGCGTTCGGCGAGGCGCAGGTCAAGCGCAGGGTAGGGCCGCTGTCCCCAGCGGCCCGGGTGAGCCAGTCGCCGGTATGCAACGGACGGCTGGGGACAGTCGTCCCTATCTTGCGCTCTCCGCCAGCCGCGCGCGATAGACCTGCCGCGCGTGCTCGTAGGCCGCGACTGCGTCGTCGTGCTCGCGCGGCTCGATGAGTTTCTCTTTTTGCGACCAGCACTGGTCCACTCCCTTGAGGCACCACTCGATGCTCTGCTTCACGCGGATCGGCTTCTCGCCGACGAGCACGAAGATCGGGTTCGTGTGCGAACTCGCGCGGATGCGCAGCGCGACCCACGCGCTCTTCTTGATCGGCACGTCGAACGTCATGTCGCGCGTCGTGCCGTCGGCCACGATCGCCTTCTGCGCGACCGACACGCCATTCACGAGCACCTCGACCGGCACCTCGCGCGTCGTGCCGATGCGCGCACGCTCGATGTCCCAAAACGGTTTCTTGTCCGCCGCGAGGTTTTGAAACTCCGGGCGCGCCTGCTCGCCAAGCCGCGCAGCGACTTTCGCGGTGAGCTTGATCGTGGCCGGCTTCGCGAGCCGCAACTCGCTGCCGTTCTCACCGAGCGCCACCTCGTCCGCCTTGAACTCCATGAGGTGACTCTTCCCATCGCTAACATAGGCACGGCCAGAGCGGATGCCTTCGCACCACGCGTCGTAGGTCAGCCTGCCGTCGAGTTTCACGTAAGCGCGCCCGAGGCCGACGCGCTCGCCGTAGATGCACGGAAAATCCGTCTCACCGCTCACGCGCGTGCGGAAGCCGGCATTGAGCGTGTGATACCAGATGTTCAGCTCCCACGTGTGCGGCGTGTCCACCATCGAGAGGAAATCGACGGCCGGCACGAGCTTGCCGGCCGGGCCGGGAACTTCGTGCGTCACGTCGGCGATGTATTCGTTCGCGCCGATGCCATTGAAGCCAGGCAGCACGTAGTTCGGCAATTCATCCGTCGCGGAGCGATACTTGCCGGGGCCGACGTAGGGTTTCTGAGCATCGGGATCGTCTTTCGCGATCGGTTGCAGACCCCAGCCCGAGTGCGCCGGCCCGGTGAGCGCGCCCTGCTTCTTCGCCCACTTGAGCGTGTTGAGGCAAAGCGTCGGCCAGTGCGCGGTCGAGTCGCCGCCGGGATACATTTGCTCGCGCAGCTTCAGCAGGCAGAGGTGCCCGCTCTTGTGCGAGCCGAAGCCGCTCACCTCCACGTCGTAGCGGAGCAGAAATGGATACTGCGAAGTCTTGTCCTCCGCGCCGGTGAAGAACTGCTTTTGATAATCGAAGCACGGCCCCCACGTGAGGTTTGCGCCAATCTTGAGATCCTCGCCTTGGCAATGCCGCGCCATGTCCGGCGCGTGGACGCCCATCGTCGGCACCGAGTAGTGCGCGCAGCCCGCAGCATGGATGTGATGATCGCCGCTCCACCAGCCGAGCTTCGCCGGATCGACCCAGCGCTTCACCTGGAAGCGCAGGGTGGAAGCGGCGCCTCGCCGCTTCTCGTCCTCGCTGAAGCGGCGGGGCGCCGCTTCCACCTTCACGCGCCTCGATTCCGCCAGCGATTCCGGCCCGCGCCGGAAAGTGATGTCGTAGTCGCCGTGCGGAAGTGTGATCGTCTCGCCGTCGCCGCGATAGACCTGCGGATGGAAAAAGAAATCCGGCGCGACGCGCTTCGCTTGCGAAGGATACACGCGTCCCGATGCGTCCTTGATGAGCAACTCGCCCACGCACGGCGCGCCGTTTTCATCGAGCACGCTGAGCTTGATCTCGCGCGCCGGCCTGCAATCGAAGAGCACGCTCACCTCGTTGCGAAAGCCGAGATCCTGCGTGCCCTGGCCCGTGTCGAAAGCGAACGCCGCTTCGCGCTTCCCCGTGTCGCGCGAGTAGAGCTGCACGATGCGATACTCGAGCCCGAGCCCGCTGAGCGTCGGATTCGCGGGCGGCGCCTCGAACATCTGCAAATCGAGCCAGCGCGCATCGAGCGCCGGCGGACCGGGATCCTTCGGCTGCGCGTTCGGCGCGACCGGCGGCGAGCCCGGCACGAACGCCTGCTTCGCCTGCGGACTCGCCACGCGCAGCTTCGCCGTCACGCCCGCTTCGTTCACGACCTTCACGAGAAACTGCCGCCATCCGCTCTCGTCGAGCACGGGCTTCGCCGGGCCTTGCGCGACCTTCACGCGCTGCTCCGGGCTGATGTTCACGACAAAGAGCGTGTAGCCATCGAGGATGCGCTGGGCTTTCTCCACCGCCGCCGCGTCGTGTGCTGCGATCGCTGCACGCAGCGCCGACTTGTCGTCGGCCGTGAAGGGCGAGCCGAGGTAATCGGTCGCGTCGATGAGCGAGCCGAGCGCCGCGAGGAACGGCTGCGGCTCGACGGTGACGAGCGGAAGTTCCGCCGCGCACAGCGGCATGACGAGGGCGAGGGCGAGGAGGGTTTTCATGGGAAGGACGCGAGGGTGCATAAGAAAGCCGCAGACCGGAGAGTTTCTTTGCCACCCGCCATGGGTCTCCCATTTCTCATCCTCCTCGTCTTCGCGTGTTGTGCACACGCGCAACAGCCGAAGTCCATCGCGCCTTACGTGCCCGCGACGTGGAAGGCGGGTGCGGCGTCGGTGATCGTCACGCCGGAGAAGAATCTTTTCATGGCCGGCTACGCGTCGCGCAAGACGCCCGCGGTGGGGAAGGCGCAGGACTTGTTCGCGAAGGCGCTCGCGCTCGAAGACGAGCAAGGCGGGCGGCTCGTGATCGTGACGATGGATTTGATCGGCGTGCCGCAGGCGATGCGTCGGGCGGTCGCGATGCGGGCGGAGCAGCAGTTTAAACTTCCGCCTGCCGCGCTGCTGATGAACGCCTCGCACACTCACTCCGGTCCAGGGATGCGCACGGCAGAGCCGACCGGCGAGGAGGCGAAGAAGCCGCTCGCGCTCGACGCCTACGAATACACGAAGGCGCTCGAGGACAAGCTCGTGGCTGTGATCGGCAAGGCGCTCGCCGACTTGCAGCCCGCGCGGCTCACGTGGAATCGCGCGCGGTGCGGCTTCGCAATGAATCGCCGCCGCGACTACGCGCTCGCGCCCGATGATCCGAACTCAAAGCTCGCGCCGAATCCGAACGGCCCAGTGGATCAAGAAGTCCCCGCGCTGCGCGTCGAGTCGCCGGAGGGCGCGCTGCGCGCGGTGCTCTTCGGCTACGCGTGCCACAACACCTGCCTCGGCTTTTACAACTACTGCGGCGACTACGCCGGCTACGCGCAGGAGTATCTGCAAGCGAACCGTCCCGGCTTCACCGCGCTCTTTCTCATGGGCTGCGGCGGCGATCAGAATCCGTATCCGCGCCGCTCGGATGTAGTGCCGGGCATCAGCGATCTCGAACTCGCGCAGCAGCACGGCCGCTCGCTCGCGAACGCCGTCGAGATGGCGATGACGGTGAACCCGCGCGCGATTCGCGGCCCGATCCGCAGCGCCTATGAGGAGATCTCGCTCGACTACGCGAAGCCGGGGAAACTGCCGCACGACTACCCCGTGCAGGTGATCCACCTCGGCCCCGACCTCGTCATCGCCGCGCTCGGCAGCGAGGTGGTCGTCGATTACAGTCTGCGCCTGAAACGCGAACTCGCGGGCGAGGCCGCGGTGTGGATCGCCGGTTACTCGAACGACTACACCGGCTACATGCCAAGCCTGCGCGTGCAAAAGGAAGGCGGCTACGAAGCCGCCGCCGGTTGGGCGGAGACGATCGAGGAAAAGATCATCGGAAAGGTGCATGAGCTGCACCGGCGGTTGAGCGAAGCGACAAAGTAGCGCGCACAAAGCGACGCGCGGGCGGCGTTCATTGAAACGAGCTCCCCATGAACCGCATCCATACATCCCTGCTCGTCGCGACAGCGCTTGCGCTGACATCTACATCTCGGGCGCAAACGACTGCGACGATGCTTAGCCAGATGTGGAGCCGCGGGCAGGCCGAGGGCAGCGGACCGGTGAAGCTGAAGACCTTCCCGCTTCGTGTCGAAGACATCAGCCACATCAACCCCATGGGCATGATGGCGAGCGGGCATGTGACGCCGAACGACCACCTCTATCTCGTGGCGAAGGAGTCGCCGGACAAAGGCAGGCTCTACGACGTGCTCGCCGTGGCGGACGGGAGGATCGTCGTCATCCAATGGCGGCCGAATCCGCCGGGCGGGCAGGCGCAGTTCGATCCGACGGTCTTCGATCGCGCAGTCGATTTGAAGGTCACGCTTGAACACGCGACGACGTGCTGGAGCTACGTGGATCATCTCGTCGCGCTCGACGCGGAGATTCAAAAGCAAGTCGGCCGCGAACTTCAGCCCGGCCAGCCGACGCAGGTCCGCATCCCGGTGAAAGCCGGGCAGGTCATCGGCAAGGTGCGCGGCGGATTCACCTTCGACTTCGCGCTCATCGACACGTCCGCCACGCGCAAGGGCTTCATCGTGCCGGAGCAGTTCCTCAAGCGCGACCAGTGGAAGCCGCATGTCGTCGATCCGTTCGCCGACCCGCAGGCGCTGCCCAAGGAGATCGCGCGGCGCGAAAAACTCCTGGGCAAAATGGACGCCGCCTGCGCGCAACTCGAAGCCCGTGCCCAAGCGCGCGCCGCCGCCGAGCAGGCCGAATACGAGCGCAAAGTAGCCGCGCGCGCCGCGCGCGAAGGCTCCGCCAAAGGCCCCGAGCCCAAGCCCCCGCGCGACACCCCCGAGCCCGACGAAGCGATCAACCTCAGCGACCCCGACGCGCGCCTCATGCGCAAAAGCAAGCGCGAGGGTTACACCCAGAGCTACAACGCCCAGGCCGTGGTGGATGCCGACGGCAGCCAGCTCATCCTCGGCCAGCGCGTGAGCACCCGTTCGGCTTCGCTCAGGGCAGGCTCTGCGCCGCCGACGT
>VFJQ01000102.1 GCA_009885995.1 Verrucomicrobiota bacterium | reverse complement strand
TGCCGCCGATGACGACGGTCGCGAGCGGGCGCTGGACTTCCGCGCCCGCGCCGGTGGCGATGGCCATCGGGACGAAGCCGAGCGAGGCGACGAGCGCGGTCATGAGCTTCGGGCGCAGGCGGGTGAGCGTGCCTTCGATGACGGCTTCGCGCACGCCGCGGCCCTGCTCGCGGAGCTGATTGATGAAGCTGATGAGCATGATGCCGTTGAGCACGGCGATGCCGCTCAGCGCGATGAAGCCGACGGCGGCGGAAATCGTGAACGGCATGCCGCGCAGCCACAGCGCAAAGATGCCGCCCGTGACGGCGAGCGGCACGCAGAGGAAAATGAGTGCCGCCTGCCGCAGCGAACCGAAGCTGAGAAAGATCAGCACGAAGATGAGGGCGAGCGCGAGCGGGACGACGATGGTGAGGCGCTGTTTCGCCTCGACGAGGTTTTGAAACTGCCCGCCGAACTCGAAGTAGTAACCGTCGGGAAATATCACCTTGGCGTGCAGCGCCCGCGTGGCCTCGGCGACGAAGCTGGCGGTGTCGCGTCCGCGCACGTTGATGAGCACGCTCACGCCGCCGTCGAAGTCGCCGGGAAAATCGAGCGTCCCCCAAGTCTGCCGCCGTCCTTTCAGAGTTGAGCGAGAACGATGGAGTTCAATCCTCCCAATTGAACCCGTATTGGCGTGGCGGCTCATTTTCCGTTTCGGGATAGAGTTCACGGAACGGCGTCAACTCATGCGGAAGGCGAACTTGGTCGAGACTTGGGCGGAAAAAAGACAGTCCGTAGGCGACGGCGAAACGGCCAAACTCGACGCTTCGCGGATGATTCAGGTCTTGGGCGGACGGAAGGTTGTGAACCTTTGGTTGATGAATCCAACAGTGGTCGGGTCCATCCGAGAAGGCTTGCCGATACCCCGCATGATGTGAGCCGCCGCCGAAGATGAAAAGCGATGCGCTGTCCCACGGCCGGCGTCCCGGAGGCAGGTTCAAGTTATCTTGGTAATCCTGTGCCCGCCGGTAGAGGCAATGAAGGTGGGACTTTAGTTCGTTCATCAGCTCTAACTCGCCACGCTGTCGCACCGCATGGTGCGGGTCGTTGAGATTCTGGATACCCAACGGACAGACGATTGCTGAACAGTATTTCAATTCCCGTGTTGGATGGTTGCCGGCGTGCGTCTGCTGGCGATGTCCGGTAAAACGATGAAACGCATTCAAATCCACCGTGCCTGCGCCGACATCCATCGTCATGTAGAAGCCATCACGCGCGTTTGGAGAACGGAAAACGGTTTGCACGGCGGCGGCGGCTTCTGGGTAGAGAAGACATTGCCACTCGAAACGTGATTCCAGCTCAGCACGGTCACTCGTGAAAACATCTGCTACCCGTTCCGCCCACAATGGTGTTGGCGTCGCCGTTTGCATGGTGGCGTCCATGCCTTGCCGCAATTCGTGGGCGGCAATGAATGCGTCGCGGAAAAGCCGCTCAGTCGCGCCGTCGTCCGCCAGCAAACCAGTCGGGACGGCCAACTGGTAAATGAGGAAATCGCTTTGACTGCGCGGAGTGAAATCGAAATCACGCCACGGCGAGCGGGAGCGGATGAAATCCTCCGTCGCAGCCATGACGTGTGCAAAGTAAAACGCCAGAAGTTCCCGCACGACTTCGGCATCGGGGCGTGAACGACGCAGAGCATTGAGCGCGGCGGGAATGCGAACGTGTGTCGCATCCAACGCTTCTCCATTGGCGACATGTGCGGCCAGCATTTTGAGATACGGCACCTTGGCGCTTTCGCCGAGCGCGGCGGGCGGCGTCAGGCAGTCGCGACCGATACCAACGAGGCTCGGCAGCAAACCGTCAGCGTGTCCCGGAAAGGTCACGACCACCGCATTCGATCCCGGCGTGTTGTTGTCCCGGAGCACGACTTTCGTGAAGCTCGTGCCGAAATCTATACCTTCGACTATGAGATAGCGGGCCATGGATAATCATCATTCAGGGTTCAGGAGGCCGTGCGAACTCCGACTCCACGTCAATGAAGCCACACGCAACTTCCGAGGGCGTCTCTTTCAAACCAGCGGCCCTGTCCCGCAGTTTCGCCAACTGTTCCTCCTGTTTCATTTCAAGATTGGCGAGCGTCGTTCGGAAGCCGCGAAGTTGGTTCTCCCCAACCCCTCGTTCTCCGGCGGTCGCGATGCGGCGGCGTTGGGCTTCGATGCGGCGGTTGAAGTGCGCGTTCAATTGCTGCCGACGGATGGCGAGCTTTTGCGACTGGTCATCACGGAATATGCGTTGCACCGATTTCAATTCATCCACCAGCACAGCGCGCAATCCGGCGAGGTCGGGCGTGTGGTCGGCAGTCTGTCGCGGGAAGACGCTCTCGCCGTTGTCGAGTGACGCATTGAGCAGCGATTCCGCGCGGGTGCCGGTCAGGACTTCGCCCGTGGGCAGGCATTTCGCCGCGTAATGAAAGGCGTCGCGGCGCGTGATGCCTTCCATCGTCATCCGATAGACGAGATAGAAATGACGGCCCGGTGAAAACGCATCTGACCGCACGCGCACGGCGGAGACTTTGTGCCACTCGTTGTTTTTCGCCTCGTTCTCCCTCGTTATCCAACGGAAGAACGGGTGCAGATGCGTGACGAGAACCAACTGACGGAACTGCCGCCGATGAAGCTGATGAACCGCCGGGTCGAAGGTAAGTCGAACCACGCGGGTCGTTCGCGAGAAGCCGGCGGGTGGCGAAGGCAAATCTTGGAGCGTGCAGTAGTTCTCAAAGTCAGACATCGCGCGATGACTCAACTTGCACTCGATGCAGTCTGGCGCGGGGTTGTCGGGAATGAGCAGACACGCATCGTTGCCGCTGTAGCGGGCGGCAAAGAAGTCCTCAGCATGTAACCTCAACTCATCCGGCTTGATGAAACGACCGAGCCGCTGGCTCTCACCAATCTGCTCAGACAGCAAATCCTGAAACGCAATCAGCGCACCGGTGGAGTTCTCCAACTCTGATTCAATCTTGGCCCGCTGGCACACGGCATCGGCAGTTTGTTCGGCCTGAGTAGCCACCTGCTCCATCGTCAGGTCGTCGCGGAAAATCTGCGCCGTGAGCTTGGCGACTTCCTCGCCGAGGATGCCTTCCAGCGCGCCGATGGACTGCTCAAAGATGCCAATCTTTCCGTAAAGGTGCGTGTAGATGCTGCCGTCAATCGTGTCGCGGACATGGAAGTTGATGATGACAATGCTCGGTGCCTTTTGGCCGATGCGGTCAATGCGCCCGATGCGCTGCTCGACACGCATGGGATTCCACGGCAGGTCGTAGTTCACGACGACGCGGGCGAACTGAAGGTCCACGCCCTCCGCCCCAATTTCCGAGCACAGCAGGATGCGGTTGTCGTCCGTCTCAAAACCCCGAAGCAGTCGGTCGCGTTCGACCCGGTCTTTGATGTCTCCCGTGACGGCTACCGTGCGGATGTCGTCGGCTTCCAAGCGGCGTTGCAGGTAGGCGATGGTGCCTTTGAAGAAGGCGAAGATGATGACTTTGTCGCCCGAAGATATGTCCGCATCTGCTCCCTTGTCCGTGGGGAGCTTTTCGTTGGCGGCGATAAGTCGAAGCGCCTTCCGCAACTCGGCATACTTAGAATCGTTGGCCTCGAAATCGTAGGTCGAGAGCTGCCGCAGTTCCTCCGGCGCCGGCAAGTTGCCCTCATCCTCGAAGTCAAACTCATCAGCGAAATCCTCCGCCAATTCTTCCAATTCCTCGAACCCTCCCCACTTGCCTCCTGCGATAGCGGCAGCCATCACGGGCAGGCTGCTCGACATGCGCAGCGCCGGATGGATGAGATGAAAACTCGTCACGCTGTCTCCCCGCTTGCGGACTTCGCTGCGAACCAGCGCCAGCACCGCGCGATAAAACGCCGACTCAGCTTTGGTCAGCGTGACCGGCAAAGTCACCGGCTGGCGGATGACGCGATTCTCAATCACGTCGCGCTTCCGCGTGCGGTTGATGAAATTGCCCAGCAGATTCATTCGCTCCGCGACGTGCCTCAACTCCACCCGACTGCGCGGCGAGCCATCGAACTGTCTCAGCGCCTCGGCCATTCTTTCCCGTGTTTCTTCGGAGGGAAGCGCGTCCACGAGCGGCTGAATGTCCGCCGCCTGCCAAGTCGCAGCGCAGAGCGCGTTCTGCAATTGAACCACCGGAAGGTTTTGCCGCCGCAGGAGGTCGAACACGAACTCGTCACGAAAAACTTCCGGGTCAATCAGCCGCATCAGCGCATAGAGGTCGCGGCTGGCGTTGTGGATGGGCGTCGCTGAAAGACACACCGACGCGCCCGCCGCAGCGGAGAGAATCTCGCCCGCGACGTAGGATGCGGAGGCAGTGTTTTTCATCGAGTGCGCCTCATCAAAAACCACCATGTCGAGAAATGGTTTTGGGTCGGCTTGATTCCGCGCCTCATCGCCCTGCTCCCGCACGCGATGCAGCAGCTTCACCCTCGGCGGCAGCTTCTCAGTTTTTGTCCCACCTTCTTCCGCCGCTTCTTCGCGCAGTCGATGGAGCAACTGGCGGTCAGTCTGAAATGGACGCAGCGCGTGATACGAAGTGACCAGCACAAAACTCACGCCCGGCCCCTTTCGGTCAAAGCGTCCGAGCAATTCGACCAACCGCTTTGCGTCGGTCTCTTCCGCCGGCAGTTGGAATCTGTCCTGCAATTCTCGCAGCCATTTCGGAACCAGCGTCGGCGGGCAGACCACCAGCAAACGCCGCGCTTTCTCCCTCGCCTGCCATTCCGTCCAAATCAGACCTGCCTCAATGGTCTTGCCGAGACCCACTTCGTCCGCAATCAGCAGGCGGTTCGTGGCCGACTCGATGAAGCGCAGCACCGGTTTGAACTGGTGCGCGTAGAAATCAATCTCCGAGGTCTTCATCGAGTAGAAGACATCCGTGAGCATCCCGCGCAGCTTCTCAAACGTGATGCGCCGCCGCAGGTCATCCACTCTGCCATACCGACCATCACGCACGTCGCTGTCCATGCTGCGACGGGCGTTGCTCTCGCGCATGACTAGCTGCGAAACATCGGCGAACTCAAACTGACTTCCCCAGTCCACTTCCGCCATCACGCACATCGCAGTGAGCCGATTGCCCGTGAGCACGCCGAGCCGACCGGGGTTGGCCCGGTGGAACACAGCTATGCCGGGCGCGATGTCATCGGGTTCCATGCTAGTCGAGAGAGTGAAACGAGCTGTGATTCATTGCAACCACCAGAACGACGGCCCGACTTGCCTGCTCCACTTCCGGGCGGTCGAGCGCGGGCAACTCCGGCTGCTTCGCGGTGAAGGTGTGCTTTTCCCCAACTCCAGCGGCTCGCCTTTCAAGAGCTGCGGCACCATCGCGCGGCATGGCTACTCGTCGCAGGTGCAGGCGTATTCGGGATTCGGGCAGCCTCCGCAGGTGTGCGTGAGCAGTTTGATGCGGAAGTTCTTCGGCTTCGCGTCAGTGGTCGTTTTTGCCTGCACGACGATTTGGTAGCCTTCGCCGGCGGGCAGCGGGGCTTTCGAGACGAGGAGGTCGCCTTTCTTTTCAAATTCCAGCTTCGTCTTCGCGCCGGGCGCCTCGGCGGTGGCGGTGACGACTTGCGCGGCGGCGGGCTGTTTCTTTCCGGCGGCGTCGTAGAAGGCGATGCTGATGGTGCGGTCTTTCTCGACGAAAAACTCGGCGTTCTGGCCTTCGAGTTCGAAGATGCGGCCTTTGCGCGGGCCGGCTTTGACTTTGGCATCCGCCAGCGCGGGGGCGACGGCGAGGGCGAGGACGGTGAGGACTTGGAGCAGTGTTTTCATGTGGTGACGAGTTCCGGTGCGGCTGTGTTGGTTTGGTTTGTTGT
>VFJQ01000092.1 GCA_009885995.1 Verrucomicrobiota bacterium | reverse complement strand
TGCCGCCGATGACGACGGTCGCGAGCGGGCGCTGGACTTCCGCGCCCGCGCCGGTGGCGATGGCCATCGGGACGAAGCCGAGCGAGGCGACGAGCGCGGTCATGAGCTTGGGGCGCAGACGGGTGAGCGTGCCTTCGACGACGGCTTCGCGCAGGGCGCGGCCTTCTTCGCGGAGCTGATTGATGAAGCTGATCAGCATGATGCCATTCAGCACGGCGATGCCGCTGAGCGCGATGAAGCCGACGGCGGCGGAGATCGTGAACGGCATCCCGCGCAGCCACAGCGCGAAGATGCCGCCGGTGACGGCGAGCGGCACGCAGAGAAAGATGAGCGCGGCCTGGCGCAGCGATCCGAAGCTGAGGAAAATCAGCACGAAGATCATCGCCAGTGCGAGCGGCACGACGATGGCGAGGCGCTGCTTGGCTTCGACGAGGTTTTTGAACTGCCCGCCGAACTCGAAGTAGTAGCCATCGGGAAACTGCACCTTCTCGCGAATGGCGCGCGTGGCTTCCTCGACGAAACCGGCGGTGTCGCGCCCGCGCACATTGATGAGCACGCTGACGCGGCGCTGCGTATTCTCCCGCGCGATCTGCACGGGCTGATCCACGAGTTTTACCTTCGCAATCTGACCGAGCGCGAGCAGCCCGCCGTCTTCCGTGCGCAGCGGCAGGCGCTCCATCGCGGCGATGTCGTTGCGGCGCTCTTCGGCGAGCCGCACGACGATCGGCGTGCGCCGGTTGCCTTCGATGAGCGTGCCGACTTCCTTCCCGGCGAGCGCGGTTTCCACGAGGCGGTTCAGGTCGTCGGCGTGGACGTTGAATTTCCGCAGGGCGTCGCGGTCGGGCTGAATCTCGACCATGGGATTTTTCCCGATGCTGTCGAACTCCGTCTCGCCGCCCCCTTTGAGCGCGCCGATCGCCATGCGGACTTCACCCGCGAGCCGCTCCAGCTCGTCGTAGTTGTCGCCGTAGATTTTGCACATGAGGTCGGCGCGCGAGCCGGCCATGATCTCGTTGAAGCGCATCTGAATCGGCTGGGTGACGAGGATGTTCTGTCCCGGCACCTGATCGAGCAGGGTCTTGCGCATGAGATGGCCGAGTTCCTCCTTGGTGACGCGCCGCCCGTCCACCTTGCGCCAGGTTTCGCGCGGCTGGAGCATCACGTAGGTGTCGGCGACGTTTGGGTTCATCGGGTCGGTGGCGACTTCAGCGGTGCCGATGCGCGAGAAGATTTCCTTCGCCTCAGGAAACTCGCGGCGCAGCACCGCTTCGCTCTGCTTTTGCAAATCGACGGAAGCGGTCAGCCCGGCGCTGCTGCTGCGGATGAGTTGGAAAGCGAAGTCGCCTTCGTCGAGCTGCGGGATGAACTCGGAGCCCATCCGCGAGAAGACAAAGAGCGACACGCCAAAGAGCGCAAACATCGGCAGCACAACGAGCCAGCGGAAGCGCAGCCCAAATTCGAGGAGCGGCGTGTAGATGCGTTTGGTGAGGGTGACGAGCCAGTTGTCCTTTTCGCGGATATCGCCGCCAAGCAGGAAGGAGCAGAGCACCGGCATCAGCGCGAGGGCGAGGATGAGCGAGCCGCCGAGCGCGAGCATCACGACCACGGCCATCGGCTTGAACATCTTCCCCTCGATGCCCTGCAAGGCGAGGATCGGCACATAGACGACGGTGATGATGAGCACGCCGAAGAACATGGGGTTCGCCACCTCCTTCGCGGCGCGCAGCACTTCGCTCGCCCGCTCGGCAGCGTTGAGCCGCCGGCCAAGCGCGTGCTGTCGGGCGCCGAGATGCCGCACGATGTTTTCGACCATCACGATGGCGCCATCAATGATGAGGCCGAAGTCGATCGCCCCGAGACTCATCAGATTGCCGGTGACGCGAAACGAGGTCATCCCCGTCATGGCGAAGAGCATCGAGAGCGGGATGACGAGCGTGACGATCAAGGCGGCGCGCCAGTTGCCGAGCAGTGCGAAGAGCACGACGACGACGAGCAGCGCGCCTTCCGCGAGATTTTTTTCCACGGTGCCGATGGTGCGATTCACCAGCTCGCTGCGATCGTAGAGCGGGCGGACGACGACGCCGGGCGGCAGCTTTTCCTGCACCTGCTTGAGCTTCTCCTTCACAGCCTCGGCGACGAGCCGGGTGTTTCCGCCCGCGAGCATGATGGCCGCGCCGACGAGCGCTTCGTCCGCGTTGTCCGTGCTCGCGCCGGTGCGGAAGCCCGAGCCGATGCCGACGGTCGCGACTTCGCTGAGCAGGATGGGATTCACGCCGCCCGCGAACTTCAGCGGCAGCTTCGCGATTTCCTCCGTGGTCGTGACGCGGCTGGCGGCGCGGACGATGAGTTGCTCGCCGCCGATCTCCACGTAACCGCCACCGGCGTTGCGCGTGTTCTGCTCCACGATCTCCGCGAGTGCATCGAGCGAAAGTCCCGCGGCTGCGAGTCGCGCCGGGTCGGGCTGAATGACGATCTGCTTTTCGTAGCCGCCGCTCGTGTTCACCTCCGCGACGCCGACCGTGCCGCGCAGCAGCGGCTTCACCTGGTATTCCTGAATCAGCCGCAACGCCATGAGCTGCTCCTGCCGCGTCGCGGGTTTGTGCGGCGCGTCGGCGGTGTAATCGAGGCTGTAGTAGAAAATCTCGCCGAGGCCCGTGGCCACCGGCGCGAGGCGCGGCGTGAGGCCGGGTGGCAGGTCTTCGAGCACGCCCTGGAGCCGCTCCGTTACGAGTTGCCGGAGGCGGTAAAGGTCCACGCCGTCCTTGAAGGTCATCGTCACTTGCGAGAGGCCGAACTTCGACAGCGAGCGCAACTCCGTCATGTCGGGCAGGCCAGCCATCTCGCTCTCGATGGGGAAGGTGACGAGCTTCTCCACTTCCTCCGGCGCGAGCGCGGGCACGCCGGTATTGATCTGCACCTGCGGGTTCGTGATGTCCGGCACCGCGTCGATGGGCAGGCGCAGCGCCGCCCACACGCCGACGCCGATGAGAATCAGCGTGGCGAGCAGCACAGCGGCGCGCTGCCGCATGGCGATTTCGATGAGGCGGTGCAGCATCGGGAAACCTACTGGCCGCAGGAGCAGGCTTTGCCGCCGCGGAGGACTTGCAGCTCCGCGAGCCAGAGCGACATCACCGGCGAGACGACGATCTGATCGCCGGTGTAAAGGCCGTCCGTTATCTCCGCGTGGTCGTCGCTCACCGCGCCGACTTTCACCGGCGTCCGCACGTAGAACTCGCCGTTCAGCGCATAAACGAAATGGCCTTCCGCCGTCTTGAGCAGCGCCGAGCGCGGGATGGCCGCGACCGCTTCACCCGCCGGTGCGTGGAAGGTGGCTAGCACCCGCGCACCCGTTTCGAGCGGTGTCGTGCTTTCCACCGTCACCTCGAAATCGCCGAGCATCTGGTAAGGCGCTTTCTCCACGCGTTTCACTACGCCAGCCTCGCGCGGTGCGCCCGGTGCCTCGGCTCGCAACTCCACTTCCATGCCCGTCTTCACGAGCGCGGCTTGTTCCGCCGTGAGCCAGCCGGATGCGGCATTGGCCGTGGGCGAAAAGGCGACGCGCTGGATGCCGTCCGCCATGACGTGCAGCGCCACGGTGAACGAAGGCGCGACTTTCGTTTCTTCGACCTCCGCGACTTTGAGCGCGATGGCTTTCTTCATCGCCTCGGTGAGCGCGAGTCCTTTGTCTTTCTTGTATTGCGCGCCGTTCTCCGGCGGCTGTCCGCTGTGTTCAGCGGTCGGTTTCTGACAGGCCGCGAGCGTGGCGGCAGTGAGGATGAGAATGAGCGTTTTCATGGTTTGATGAGTTTGGTTCCGGTGAGCAGTTCGAGTTCGGCCTGCGCGTTCAGCGCGTCGGCCTGGGTGGCGTAGATGGCTTCGAGTGCTTCGAGGTAGCTCGATTGCACTTCGAGGTAAGTGGTGAGCGGCACGGCCCCGAGCCGGTAGTGACGATCGGCGAGCGCGGCGGCTTCGCGCAGTTGCTCGGCGACCTTCGGATTCCACCGCGCCATTTCCTTGCGGTGCAATTCGTAGGCGGCGGTCTGCTCCCGGATCTTCCGCTCGATCTCCCGTTGCGAGAGTCGCAGCGAAGTCTGCGCCTGGAGTTCGCGCGCCTTTGCCGCCTCGACGTTGCCGGTGTTGCGGTTCCACAGCGGCAGCGGCAGCGACACGCCGACGCCTGCGACGGTTTCGTTGTCGCCCGCTTTCTCCTGCGAAAATTGCGGCCCCAGCGTGATTGTCGGCCACGCCTCATTTTCGCTGAGCCGCACCTTAAAACCCTGCTGAGCGAGTTCGATTTCGCGCTGGCGCAGCGTGAAATTGGCGCGGCCCGCGCGTCGGAGAAGTTCCTCGACGCCCGGCAGGTCGGCGAAGTTCAGAATCACCTCCGCGACGTTGAGCGGCATCTGGATCGGCAGGCCGCGAAGCTGGTTGAGTTCGTAAAGCGCGCTCTGAGCTTCCTGCGCGGCCTCGCTCGCATCGCGGCGCAGCTTGATGACGGAGGCTTCGATGGCGCGCGTTTCGAGCAGCGGCGCCACGCCCGCCGGCTCGCGCTGAACCAGAGTCGCCACCAACTCCTCACCCCGGCCCGAAACCTCCCGCGTGGCTTCCGCCCGACGTTGCGAAGTGAACAACGCGAACGCCCGCTTGCGCACCTCCGCCGCCAGCGCTGCGCGAAATTGCTCCAGTCCCGCATCGGCGAGCTGCACCTGACGATCCGCGATGGCCTTCCGCAGCGACACACGCCCCGGCCATTCAAAAGTCTGCTGCACCGACACCGCCCACGCCGTCCCCTCCGCCGAGACATCGCCGCGCACCCGCTTGCGGCCTAGCTCGCCCGCGATCTCAGGATTCGCCCAAGCGTCCGCCGCCTTCCGCTCGCCCTTCGCAGCCGCGATCTCGGCTTCGTAAAACTTGAGTTCAGGATTCTCGGCAAGCGCCTGCGCAACGAGCCCATCGAGCGTGATCGGCGCAGGCGGCTTCGGCTCCGCCGCGAGCAGCGGCAGGGCGGCAATGAGTGGAAAAAGTGAGTGGATGATTTTCATGGGAAGAATGGATGTGACGGTCGGATCGGGACGGCGCCGCGAAGCGCCACGGCGCGCGCGAGAGCGCCGCAAAGCGGAGGGGCCGAATCCGAACGGGCTCGGCGCTTAAGCCACCAGCGAAGGCCCGCGCACTGGCAGAGCCCTCATCATCACATCACACCACGATGGCATCGGGATCGCCGCCGGATCGGGCGGAGCAGCCGAGCCCTCTTCCACGACGGTAGCCGCCAGGCGCTGCATCAGCTCTGCAAATTCGCAAGCCTCCGTCCACACCGGCGCAGGCACCGCCAGAGGGGTAAGCGCAGCGAGATTCACCCCGGATTCCAGCGTCGCACACGGTGCGCAATCTTTCCCGCCGCATGGCAGCCCGCGCTCCGAATCGCCAGGCACACGCTCGTCTTCGCAGCACACGTCAACCTCGTCAGGAAACGCCGCCGCAATGGCGCAGCGGTTCGTGGAGAACACGAACATGAGTGCCAGAAGGGCGGCGAAAATGGCGCAGAAAGGCCGCATGAATAGGGTGCTCAGTAACCGAACGCGCAGTTTTGGCAAGCCCGCGGGCGCGAGGCGGCCCCAAGTGAACACCTGACCCGCGGCGACGGAGAATGGGTGGTCACGGGGATTTTTCCAACGTCACCGCGGGCTGGGCTGGCCGTCGGCGGCTTCAGGATTGGCGATGAATTGGCGTTTCAAGGCAAGGGGTTGCGGTTTGATCCCTGAAAAGTCACTCCACCGACGGCCACACGACGAGCACCGGCCGGCGGCTCTGTTGCAGCACGCCGAGCGCGACGGAGCCGAGCACCTTGGCCGTAAAGCCGGGCCGCGTGTGGCTGCCGACGCAAATGATGTCCGCGCCGAAACGCTCCGCCGCCGCGCAGATCGCCTCGGCGGTTTCGCGGCTTGCGGTGACTTCCACTTCGGTCACGATGCCACGCGCCTCGGCTTCGTGCGGAGCGAGCGCGCGGAGTTTCGCCTCGGATTCCGCGACAAGCTGCGCGTGTTCCGTCTTGCTCGGGGAGTCCTGATGGTAGCCGCCGATCATCGGGTTCAGCAGGCGGAAGGGCACGATGTTGTGCAGCAGGCGCACGGTGCCGCCGGGATTGACGATCGAATAGCCGTAGGGCGCGGCGAAGCCGTGCGGCTCATTGTGATCGACCGCCACGAGCACGCGCTGGCACTCGCGAATGCGCGGCCCGGCCATCGGCACGGCGGCGGGCGTGGGCACGCAGGCCACGCTCATCGGCGCATGGTGCAGGATGCCGCGCGAAACCGAGCCGTGCCGGAGCCGGCTCAGGCCGTGCCATTGATGCGTGCCGACGACCACGAGGTCGGCCTGCGCTTCCATGGCCATCTCCACCAGCGGCGCATCCGCGCGGCCCCAATTGGCCAGCACACGGACCTCCACATTTTCCCCGCCGAGCACGCGCGCCACCTTTTCCCGCAGGTCGCGCTCCAGCACGCTTTGCATCCCCGGCAGATTCCCGCCCGGCCCCGCCGCGCCGAAAACGCCCAGCCGCGCCGCTTCCTCCGGCGGCCAATCCACGTAGGCCGCGACCACCTCGCACGGCTCGATCTGCCGCAGCTCCGCGATCCAGCGCAGCGCCGCCTCGGAGCTGGCGGTGAAATCCGCGCCGACAAACACCTTCAACGGACGCTCCCCGCGCGCCCATGCCTCGAAGGGCGCGGCGGCGCGCACCACCAGCGTCGGCACCGGCGAAGATTCCGCAATGCGCTCCGCGATGTTGCCCAGGACCAGGCGCCCAGCCCACGCCGAGCCCATGCCGGAGGCGCCCACGACGACGAGGCGTGCTCCCGCGTGCGCGGCGTATTTCGCGACGCCATCGTCCGGCACGCCACGCAGCAGCTTTTCCTCAAAGGTCAGGCCGAGGCCGCGCAGCCGCTCCGCCTGCTCCGCGAGCCGCGGGCGGTCGTCATTCATCAGGCGCGTGCGCAGGTGATCCGGGAATTCGCCGCGTTCGTCCACGCTGTGCGCGAGGATGAGCGGAGCGCCCAGGCGCCGCGCGAGTGCGTCGGCCACGGCAGCCGCTTTGTCCGCATTTTCGGAAAAATCCGTGCCGCAGAGGATGGGTTTGGTTTCGGTGGTGCTCATAGGTGTTTGTCCAAGTTTTCGCGGCGGATGGAGCATCAGTTTTCATGGCGTTCATCCGCGCGTTTCGCCTTTCGCGTGGGTGCGGTGCTGCGGTTTCAGTGTTGGATTTCGGGTTTCAGCGCGGCCCACTCGATGTCGTGCGCGGCGCAGTGCCGCTCGAAGATTCCCGCGTGCCGGGTGAGGACGATCTCGGTGACGGCGGCGTCATCGACATGGCCGACGTCCGGCATGTCGTCCGGCAGGAGATCGTTGTCCTGCACGGCATAGAGCAGTGCGAAGGCCGTTTCATTCCGGACGTGCTCCGGGAGGTTCGTGGGAGCGGACTCGAAGAAGCTCGCGAGGAACTCGAGTTGGCGCCGGAGCCGCGGATGCGCGCTGCGCAGCGGGTTGATTTTTTCGCGGAACGCGGCGAGTCCCCCGGGCAGAGCGGAGAAGGATTTTGCGCCGAGCAGTCGGCCGCCGCGCTCGACAAAGCGATCGAGATCGATCCCCTCTCCGGCGGCGTAAGTTTTGTAGGCGGCGAGATTCTCGTTGAGATTGGTCGTCGGTTTGGTCGTCGGGTTCATTTGACTGGTGTGGTGGTTGCGTTCCGTGCGCGTGCCGGCGGCGAGGTTGATTTGAAATGGCTTTGCCCCGCATTGGATGAATGCACGCTGATGACCGGGCATGGCGCGAGGCGCACCATGCGTTCGGTGCCGCCGCCTTCGAGCAGGCGCCGCATCCACGAGTATTCATGCGTGCCCATGACGATGAGGCCGGCGCCCAGGAGGCGGATGCCGTGTTCGACTAGCTCCAGTGAAGGCGCGCCGACGCGGATCAGCGTCTTGACTGGCACGGACACCGGCACATGCTCCGCCGCCCACGCCGCGAGCTTTTCCTCCGCGTCCATGCGGTGCCGGGCCTGCGCCAGCGGCAGTTGCCGCACCGCCACCGAGACGTGCAGGCTGCTCAATTCGACGACGTGAAAGAGCGTCAGCCTGCCGCCGATCTGCCGGGCCAGCGCGCCCGCAAAGCGCAACGCCTCGCGCGAACACTCCGAGAAATCCACCGGCACGACGATGTTCCGCCAGCTCCTGCCCGTGACCATCGCCCCGACAGCCTTGGGCAAGACCTCGTTGCGGATCGTGCAGACCGGACACGCCGCGTGCCGCATCACATGCTCCGCCGTGCTTCCGTAGAGAGCGTGCTTCAGCCCGGTGTAGGCGTGGGTCGGCATGAGGATCAGGTCGCTGTCCAGCGCCTTTGCCGCCTCGACGATTTCCGCACCGGCGTCGCCTCTGCGGACGATCGTTTTGACCGGGAAAGCAGCGCCGATCTGCTGCGCGGCCAGCTCGCTCAAGTCACGCGCGAGGGCCGCGTCCACCTCGGCTACCGGCAGCACCAGCAGACTGTCGCGGAGGTCGCCGGCAAGGAAGGGCGGCGGATCGACATAAATCAGCGTGATGGTCGCGCCGAGCCGTTCGGCCAGTGGCGCAGCATACCGGAGCGCCAGCCTCGAGCCTGCGGAAAAATCAATCGGCACGAGGATCTTGCTCACTCCCGGCCCGGCGGAAACGCTGCGCGGAATCTGCCGCGCGAGTCGCTCCCGCCGCGGCAGCGTCGCCGCCGGATTTTGCACGCCGCCGGCGACAAACGAGGCGATGGCGGTGATGTTTTTTCTGGTCATTGTTTTCACGCCAGCCTCCCTTAGCGTTGCCCGTGCCACGGGTTTTTACGAAAGTCGCATTCCATTGATGGGCAATGAGTTAGAAATTAAAGTAGGCGATCACTGCGCCCCGCCATGTGGTAAGCGGCTTACCTTCTCAGGATAACTCGCTTACACCTCGCGCAGGAGGCCATTCCATTTGCCTTTCTCATCCCCCGGTCTGAGAGGTTTCATCCCTTGATGGGCGCTTTTTGTAGCCGCGTGCCTCACGCCGCCGATGCCCACGATGAACAAGTAATTGCAAGCGACGATGCCGTTCATCTTGGCCGGCGTCAGGAGGCGGCTGCGATAGTCATTCGGTGTGGGCATCGGCGGTTGGAAGGTTCGCTTTTGCCGGAGGCGCAGCGAGATGCACTTTCGCTCTGCGGGCATGCACGAGCGAGGCGACGATGGACGCTGCGAGGATGGCGGCGACCACGCCGAGCGCCGCGAGCGTGTCGATCTTCCACTCGGTGTGCCCGAGCAGCATCTTCACGCCGATGAAGCTGAGCACGCCGCCGAGCCCGAGCTTGAGGTAGTGAAACATCCCCATCATCCCGCCGAGCACGAAGTAGAGCGAGCGCAGGCCCATGATGGCGAAGACGTTCGAGGTGTAGATGATGAACGGGTCGAGGGTGACGGCGAAGATGGCGGGGATGGAATCAACGGCGGAGATCACGTCGGTCACTTCCACGCAGACGAGCACGACCATGAGCGGCGTCGCCATGAGCCGGCCATCCACGCGGACGACGAGCTTGTCCTGTGGTGACCCCTGCTCACCGGCACGAGCTTGCGGAACCAGCGGACGATGGGGTTGTGCTCGGGATGCACTTCCTCGGCCTTGCCGAAGATCATCTTCAGCCCGGTGAAAATGAGGAACGCGCCGAAGAGGTAGAGGATCCAGTGGAAGCGGCTGATGAGCGCGACGCCCGCGAAAATCATAATCACCCGCATGACGAGCGCGCCGAGGATGCCCCAGAAGAGCACCTTGTGCTGCCACTGCGGCGGCACCGCGAAGTAGGAGAAAATCAGCGCGAAGATGAAGACGTTGTCCACGCTCAGCGAATACTCGATGAGGTAGCCGGTGAAAAATTCGATCGCCTTTTGCGGCCCCGCGAAATACCAGACGCCGGCGTTGAAAATGAGCGCGAGCGTCACCCAGACGCCGGTCCAGGTGAGCGCTTCCTTGAAGCCGACGACGTGCGCCTTGCGGTGAAACACATGATTTTCAAACGCGCGCGGCGGTTTCCGCGCGCCTGGTTTTGCGGGGCATGATCAGCCTGAGCAGCATGGCGATGGAAGCGGCCAGCATTACGGTGATCAGCCCGGCCGCGAACTGCTTTTCCGCGTGGCCATCGAGCACCGCCAGCCAGCCCACGCTGGCCCGCCAGACGAAGACCGCCGCCAGCAGGCCGGTGGTCGTCATCGCCGCCGGCAGACTCCAGCGCACACCGCGCGCCCCGAGCGCGCCCCACAGGATCGAGAGCGCGCCAAAGGTGCCGCCGGACATCAGCGCCGTCTTCGCTTTTTCAGGGTTCGACAGGTAGCCGAGCAGCCCCATGACGATGAGGAAGCAGCCGTAGAAAATCAGGTAACGGGCGGTCTTGGTGTTCATGGTTCATTCACGCAGTTCGGCCGCCCTCATCGGGTTGGGCCACAGGCTTTATGGTGTTGGATTTCGGTCCGGGTTGTTCGCAAAAAAAACTCAGAGTGCGCATGGCATCGGGCGGGCGAGCGGCGACTTCCCCGCGATCCGGGCGAGCCGAGCCTCGATCGGTTCCGCCAAAAGTTTGCGCATGGTTTCGAGCAGCACCGGGATGTCCAAGGGCTTCTCCAGCAGCGCGCCGACGCCAGCGGCTTTCGCCGACGCCTGTTGATCCGGGAGCGCGGTAATGATGATGACGGGCAGCAGCGGACGGGACCACGCGAGCAGAGAAAACGTCTCCCATCCGCTCTTGCCCGGCATCCGGAGATCCATCAGCACGATGTCGAAGATGCCGTCGCTAAACGCGTGGATCGCCTCATCGCCGCTTTCCACAAACACGACCTCGAAACCTTCCGACACGAGCGCGCCGGCGAGGGCCGCGCAGATTTTGGGCTCATCATCCACCAGCAACACCTTGGGCCTCGTGGGTTTGTCCGCAATTGGTTTCATGGCGCATTCACTCGGGAAGATTTCGGAGCCGCGCCGGGCGCTTCCAGATGAAGGGGGTGTGGCTCGCTGCCTGCGATCTGCACCAGCCGCGTCTCGGGCTGTTCCGCCAACAGCTTCCGCATGGTTTCGAGCAGCAGCGGAATATCGAGTGGCTTTTCCATCAGCGCAGCGGCCCCAGCGGCGGCGGCGAGCGATTGCTGGTCGGGCCGCGCCGTGATGATGATGACGGGAAGCGACGGGTTGATCGCCCGGAATTGATCGAGAGTTTTCCAACCGTCTCTCACCGGCATGTTCAGATCGAGCAGGACGATGCCGATGTCGGGCAGCACACCAAAGGCGAGCAGCGCTTCGTGGCCGTCGTCCGCATGGCGCACGTCATATCCCTCCGATTCCAACACGCCCGTCAGGGCCACCATCACGGAGGCGTCATCATCCACGAGCAAGACTTTTGTTTTCATCTTCATCGCAAGTTTCGTTCATTCAGCACCGGGTCGAGCCGGCTGAAGCGGGGTGCGGATGCCGGCCCACGAGCCGGGCGACCCGCGTCGCGGGCGGCTCGGCCAGGAGCTGCTGCATGGTTTCGAGCAGCAACGGAATATCGAGCGGCTTCTCCATCAGCGCGCCGACTCCGGCGGCAGCCGCGAGCGACTGCTGATCGGGCCGCGCGGTGATGATTATGATCGGCAGCAGCGGGTTGATCGCCGTGAGCCGCTCGAAGGTGTCCCAGCCGCCCTTCACCGGCATGTTCAGATCGAGCAGCACGAGGTCGATGTCGGGCAGCGTATGAAAGGCGACGAGCGCCTCGTGCCCATTGAGCGCGTGGCGCACATCGTAGCCTTCCGATTTCAGGACGCCGGTGAGCGCCGCGAGGACCGAGGAGTCGTCATCGACGACCAGGATTTTGGTTTTCATAAAAGCATCCGTCATGGCCTGGTCGTCCCGGCTCCGCGCGGCATCGCGCGAATGGCTTTCGCGCTGGTCGAGCAGCCGCGTTTTGCGTTTGCGCAAGCGGCGCGCGAGCTTGGCGCTCACTTTGTCGATGGCCGCGTAGAGGTCGGCATCGAGGTCGCTGGCGAAGACGTCCTTGCCGCCCACGGCGAGCCGCACTTTCACGCAGAAGCGGCGGTCGGCTGCCGCGGTGTCGGCGTGCTGGAAGACGACGTGGGCCGTGACGATGTCGCCCGCCAGTTCGTCGAGGCGGGCGAGTTTCTCCGAGACGAAGGCGCGCAGTGCGTCGGTGAGGCTGACGTTGCGGGGATTGAGGTGGATTTGCATGGAATGGCGGAAGGATTGGGTTCAGTCGCGCCGTCCCGTGAGGAGCGGCAGCAAATGGAGGACGAAGTAGACGAGCGACGTGACGAAGGCGGCCACGTAGGTCCAGCCGGCAGCGTTGAGAACTTTGCGCACCGCGGACATCTCGTCGTTCGTGCCGATAAATCCCATGCCGCCGAGGATGGCCGTGGCGCGGCGCGAGGCGTCGAACTCAACGGGCAGCGTGACGAGGTTGAAGACCATGATCACGCCCCATGCGGCGGCCATGATCATCGCGCCGGTGTAAGTCGAGAGCAGGCCGGTGAACATGCCGATGAGCGGCAGCCACATGACGATCTGGCTGGCGTAGTTCGTCGTGCCGACCGCGGCCATCCGCCATTTCAGCGGCGCGTAGGCGGTCTGATGCTGGATGGCGTGGCCGCACTCATGCGCGGCGACGCCGAGCGCGGCGCACGAGGTGCCGTGAAAGTTCTGCGTCGAGAGCACGAGCCGCTTGTGCATCGGATCGTAGTGATCACCGAGCATCTCGTCGTGCTCCGCGATCTCCACGTCGGTGATGCCCGCGCGGGAGAGAATCTGCGCCGCGACCTCCGCGCCGCTCCGTCCGGAGGAAGCCGGGACTTTGCTGTAACGAAGATAGGTGCGCTTCACCCGCCAAGTGGCCAGGAGCGAGATGGCGAGCGTCGAGACGAAGACGATGAGGAAGAGTGCATTCATGGTTGTCCACCCCTTTAGCGTGCGCTGTGCCAGCCCTTTTTACAGAAACGCAAAGCGCATGGCATGAGCTATTTGCGTCGTATGCAAGAACATGGCCGCGCCTCTCTTGTGGTAAGTTGCTTGCCCCTCGCTGATAAGTTGCCTGTCACCACGATGAAGCCCGCTCTCAAACTCCGCCTGACTGCTCTCGCCGTCGCCATCGTCGCGCTGATCCTGGCCAGCGTCTGGTCGGTGCGCACCGGCTGGCGGCACGTCGCGGAGCTGACCGAAGGGCTGCGCATCGCCGAGCACGTGGACACCGCCATCGTGGAACTGACCACCGATCTGCGCCGCGCAGAGCTGGCGGCGGGCACGGAGGAGTGGCCGCGGTTTCTGGAAAAGAGCCGCGCGCTGGCGGGCTGGATCGAGGAGCAAAAGCCGCTCCTGCAGACGAAGCACGAGCGCGAACTGCTCGATCGGGTGGCCGCCGACTACGCGCGCTACCTCACAGACGCCGTCGGCTTCGTCCAGCAACTCGGCCCCGGTAAAATGACTGACGCTGAGCACCGCCACATGGTCGGGCTGCTCAACCAACTCTCCGAAGTGCGCCGAAAGGGTGTCGGACAATTCCTCGCCGATTCGCACCTCTACATCGCCACCCTCCAGAAGGTGAATCTCGCGCTCCTGGCGACGACCGCCGCCCTCGCCGGCTGGCTGCTCTTCACAGCCTACCGCGGCATCCTCATCCCGCTGCGCCGGCAGCTCGCCGAGACCGGCGCGGCGCTCGAACACGCGCAGAAACTCGCCTCGCTCGGGGTGCTGGCCTCGGGCGTGGCGCACGAGATTCGCAACCCGCTCACCGCGATCAAAGCGCGCCTTTACACCCACCAGAAGCTGCTGCCCAAAGGCACGCCGGAGCACGAGGACTGCGACTTCATCGGCGGGGAAATCAACCGCCTGGAACGCATCGTCCGCGACTTCCTGCAATTCGCGCGCCCCTCCGATCCGCAGCTCGCCGCCATCTCGCCCGCGGCCCTGCTGCGCGAAGTGCAGGAGCTGCTCGCCCCCGACCTGCGCAAGTCGGCGGTCGATCTCGCGGTGGATGGCACGGTCGAAACCGCCATCCTCGCCGATGCGCATCAGATCAAGCAGGTGCTCATCAACCTCGTGCGCAACGCCGCGGAGAGCATCGGCGAGAGCGGCACCGTCACCCTGCGCGCCCGCGAGTGCCGGCTCGCGCCGGGCGGGCGGGCGGCGGTCGCGCTGGAGGTCGAGGACACCGGCAAAGGCATCCCGCACGACGTGCAAAAGCAGCTCTTCGATCCGTTCTTCACCACCAAGCCGAGCGGCACGGGCCTCGGGCTTTCCATCGCCGCGCGCATCGTCGAGAAGCACGGCGGGGCGCTCGAATTCCAGACGCAGCCGGGCCGCGGCACCACCTTCCGCCTCGTGCTCCCGGTGGAAAAAACCGCATGAGCGCCGCCACGATTTTGCTCATCGAAGACGATGCCCGGATCGCCGGCGAACTGCGCCGCGTGCTCGAATCCGAGGGGTGGAAAGTGGTCGTCGCGGAAACCGGCGAGGCCGGACTGGCGCGAGCCGCGGCAGACGGGTGCGACCTCGTCATCACCGATTTCCGCCTGCCCGGCGCGAGCGGGCTGGACGTGCTCCAGCGCCTCCACGCCGCGCAGCCGCGCCTGCCCGTGATCCTGATGACCGCGCACGGCAGCACCGAGACCGCGATCGAAGCGACAAAGCTGGGCGCTTACGATTACCTGCTCAAGCCCTTCGAGATGCCCGAGTTGCTCAGCCTCGTGCAAAAGGCGCTCGCCAGCAGCCGGCTCATGTTCGCGCCCGTCGCCCTCGGCAGCGCCTCCGACACGCGCGACTCGATCGTCGGCCAGAGCCGCGCGATGCAGGAGATTTACAAGGAGATCGGCCGCGTCGCGGCGAAGCCCGTGACCGTGCTCATCCGCGGCGAAACGGGCACCGGCAAGGAACTGGTCGCCCGCGCCATCTACCAGCACAGCGATCGCGCGGAGCGGCCATTCATCGCCGTGAATTGCGCCGCGATTCCCGAGACGCTGCTCGAGAGCGAACTCTTCGGCCACGAGCGCGGAGCCTTTACCGGAGCTGACGCGCGGCGCATCGGGCGCTTCGAGCAGGCGCACGGCGGCACCATTTTTCTCGATGAAATCGGCGACCTCAGCCCCAACACGCAGGCCAAGCTGCTGCGCGTGCTCCAGGAAAAATCCATCCAGCGGCTCGGTGGCAAGGAGACCATCCCGATCGACGCCCGCGTCATCGCCGCGACCCACCGTGACTTGGAAACCGCGATGGCCGAAAAACAATTTCGCGAGGACTTATTCTACCGGCTCAGCGTCGTGGTCATCACCCTGCCGCCCCTGCGCGAACGCGCGGAAGACATCCCCGCGCTCGTGCAATATTTCCTGCGCCGCTACGGCAAGGAGCTGGGCGCCGAGCACGCGTCCATCCAGCCCAAAGCCGTGCAACTCCTCAGCGAGCAGCCGTGGCCCGGCAACATCCGGGAATTGGAAAACGCCGTCCGCAAAGCGCTGCTCCTCGCGCGCGGCTACGCCATCGGCGTCGCGGACATCCGCAAGGCGCTGAACGCCTCCCCGGCGCGCACGAATGGAGGCTCGCCCATCGCCGCGCACGTCGCCGAGTTGCTCGCCGCCGCCAGCCGCGGCGACGTGGAAAATGTGCGGGCGGATCTGTTTGAAAACGCCGACCGCGAGCTGTTCACCCAGGCCATCAAACTCGCCCAAGGCAACCAGGCCAAAGCCGCCCGCTGGCTCGGCGTCTCGCGTCTGACGATGAGGGAAAAGCTCAACCACTTCGGCGCCCACCCCGCGCGGGAGGGCACCGGCGAATGATGCGCGTCGCCCTCAGCATCGCCGCCGTCGGCATGATCTTTCTCGGCCTCTGGCTGATCGCATCCGCCTTCACCGAATCCGCGCCCGCGTCCGCTGCGCCTGCGCAAGTCATCGACGCCCCTCGCCAAACCGCCAACCCCGTCATGCTCGGCACCGCCCTGCTCACGGGCGGCGTCATTTTTTTCATCCTGATCCTTCGCCGGAGGTAGCCTCCACCGAAAGATCACGAGTGGTTTCGATAATCAGCCTGTGAGGCCACGCGAGCGGGTGCCGACGCACGGGTGAATAGGGCATCGCTTTGGAGCCGGATGGAGGATTTGGTGATCCGCACCGACTCACTCCCGATACACCTATCGTCGAATAAGGCGCACATGGAGGGCTATGGGAAAAAGCGTTCTCATTGATACGGGGCCTCGCGTCGCCGCGCTGCGGCGTCGCGACGTTCACCATACATATGGCGGAGAAGAGCGATGGCGCCGTAGTGTTGACCACCGAAAGTGACTTTCGCACTTACCGCGAGAACGGAAGGCTGTTATCACTCTCATCATTCCGGAGTGAGGCATTCGACCTCAAGTGCGCACGGACGCTCGATGCGAGGCTTTGGCCGCGAGCAGCGCAGTGTTCGGTTTCGGCGGTTTTTCCAGCAGGTCGAACACGCGTTTGGTCTGTTCGCGATTTAGCCGGATAATCGCCTCGCGTTCCAGAATCTCCTGCGCCTGCCGATAGGCCGCCTGCACGATGAATTGGTTGAGCGATGCCCCTTCCAGACCGGCGGCGGCCTGAATCATCATCCGCAGCCCGGGGCGGCAGAGTGCCGCGCAAAGTTCTGTCGCCTCTTCGGGGCTCATACGCTTTGCGGTGAGTGAGCCCCGGGCTGACGCCCGGGGCTAATTTCTACCGCACCTCCGGTGCTTTCGGTTCGCTCTCGCTCCGCTTTGAGCGAACTGCTAAAGAACTTTGCTCATGCACTCCCGCCTCCTCCCTCTCCTCGCCCTCGCCGTCCCCGCCTTCGCCGCACCGCCGGAGCCGAAGTTCCACGCCGTCACCATCGATCCCGCGATCCAGATCGGTTACGGCGTCGCCGTCGCGGACGTGGATGGCGACGAAGCGCCCGACGTGCTGCTCGCGGACAAGAAACAGATCGTCTGGTATCGCAATCCCGGAGCTGACGTCGCTGGCGAAGCCACCGCGTGGATCAAGCACGTCATCGCCGAAAACCTCACCGAGAAAGACAACGTCTGCCTCGCCGCGCAGGATCTCGACGGCGACGGCAAGTGTGAGCTGGCCGTCGGCGCCGAATGGAACCCCGCCGACACCGAGAAGAGCGGCGCCGTCTTCTACCTCATCGCTCCCGCCGACCGCACGCAGCGCTGGGAGCCGGTGAAATTCCCCGCCGTCGAGCCGACCACGCACCGGATGAAGTGGCTCAAGCTCGGCGAGAAGGACTGGGGCCTCGTCGTCGTCCCGCTCCACGGTCGCGGCAACAAGAACGGCGAAGGCGCACCGGTCAAAGTGCTCTGCTACCGCAAGCCCGCCGACGTGAAGAGCGAGTGGAAGGCGGAGGTGGTCGATGAGTCGATGCACGCGACGCATAACTTCGGCTTTTTTGATCTGAATGACGATGTCGTAAGAGATGGTGTGCTGATTGCCGGGAAGGAGGGCGTCCGGTTACTCGACCGAAAGACTGGAACCTGGTCAGGGCAAGCATTGGTCAGCCGTCTCGCGGAAGGGGAAAACCCTGCGTCCGGGAAAATGCAGACCCCGCTTGGTTCGGGAGAAATTTGCCACGGCGGAACAGGCGATCGCCATCGGTTCCTCGCCACGGTTGAACCGATGCATGGTAATTGTCTGGTCGTTTATAAAAGCACCCGCCACGTCCTCACCGACCAACTCGCCGACGGCCACGCGCTCGCTTGCGGCGACGTGCTCGGCACGAAGAGCGATCAGATCGTCGTCGGCTGGCGCGGCAACCCGCAGAAGCCCCGCCCGGTCGGCATCAAGCTCTTCACCCCGCTCGACGAGAAGGGCGAGCAGTGGCGCGAGAGCTTCATCGACGACAACGAGATGGGCTGCGAAGACCTCGTCCTCGCCGACCTCAACGCCGACGGCAAACTCGACGTCGTCGCCAGCGGCCGCTCGACGCACAACGTGAAGATCTACCTGAACGAGACAGGGCGGTGAGCCATTTGGAGGGCATCACGCGGTCGATGTCGTCGGAATCGGTGGCGATGCCCCGGAGGGGCAGCCCGAAATTAGCCCCGGGTGCCAACCCGGGGTTCCCGTGCCCCAAACCCCATTCGCCCTGAAGGGGCGGCGGAAATACCACGCACAGAAAACCATTCCCCCGCCCCCTTCAGGGCGGATGGCGTTGCGTGGGATCATTCCCCGGGTTGGCACCCGGGGCTAATTTCCGTCAGCCCTCCGGGCTGAACATCCTACCTGCTCGCGTTTGCCCCTACAGGCCGGTCACCTTCGTGTAGAGCTCCACGCCGGGGGCCACGGTGAAGGTGTCGGGGCCCGCGCCGAGCTTCACCTGCACCGCCTCGAACTCCGCGTAATTCACGCCCGCGCCGAGGCCGAGGCCGGTGAGCGCGGTGAGCGTGAGCGCGCCGGTGTGGCCCGTGGCGGTCCCGGTGTCATCGACCAGCAAGGTGTCGCGGTGTTTCGGGCTCGTGCCGCCGATGAGATTCACGAGGCCGGCGATGCCGCTCACCACTCCGCGGCCGCGCGGCTGGTTGCTGCCGAGCGTCACCTTGTCCGAGCCGATGCCCGTATTCACATCGAGCTGGCCGGTCGTGCCGTGGATGTGGACGGCGTCCTTGCCCGCGCCCGTGTCGAGCGTGACGGGAGCCGCCGACGTGCTCTCGATGATGAGCGTGTCCGCGCCGGCGCCGAGCTTGAGATTCACCGCGGTGAATCCGCCGAAGGTGATCCCCGCGCCCTTCATGCCGAGGCCGGTGAGTGTGGTGGCGGTGAGCCGGCCTGAGTTGATGCCCTTTCCGGCGGAGTCGTCCGCGTTGAACGTGTCGGCGCCGCTGCCGACGATCGTCACCGCGCCCTTGATCCCATCGAGCAGCTTCAGCGTGCCGC
This sequence comes from Verrucomicrobiota bacterium, assembly GCA_009885995.1. Classification (GTDB taxonomy): domain Bacteria; phylum Verrucomicrobiota; class Verrucomicrobiia; order Chthoniobacterales; family Chthoniobacteraceae; genus VFJQ01. Next base: position 123,630 of record VFJQ01000092.1, on the reverse strand, counting down.
CGGCATTCACCGTGTTCGTGCCGGCGCCGAGGTGGAGGTGCATCGCCGTGCCTGCGCGCGTGCCGCCCAGCTGCACGAGGTCGTTCCCCGCGCCGAGCGCGAGGCGGAAGACGCCGACACCGCTGTAGCCCACCGCTCCGGTGCCGAAGCCGACCGCGCCGCTCGTGAGCCGCACCGTCCTGCCGCCGAGCGAGGCGGTGTCGTCCACATTCACGGTGTCATTGCGCGTGCCGGCGACATCGACGCGGCCCAGCACGCCATCGAGCACCCCGCCCGTGCCGGGCAGCACCCCGGCGGAGCTGCCGACGTTGACCGTGTTGAAGTCCGCGCCGGTCTTGATCGCGATGCGCGTCCCGGCGCCGCTCGCCGGCACGTTGAAGGTGTCGTTGCCCGCACCACCATCGACGCTCACACGCGCGCCTGCGCCGAACGGTGCGAGGTGGAAGACATCGTCGCCCGCTTCGCCGAGGAGCTGATCGCTGCCGGCGGTGGCGAGGAAGGTGTCGTTGGCCAGTCCGCCGCGGACGATGTCGCTGCCGTGGCCGCCGTCGAGCAAGTCCGCGCCATCGCCCCCGAGCAGCGTGTCGTTTCCGAAGCCGCCGAGCAGCGTCTCCGCACCCGCGCCGCCGATGAGCACGTCGCGCCCCCCGCCACCGGCGAGCAGCGCGGGGATCGGGTCGAGCTTGGCGCTGATGGTGATCTGGTCGTCACCGAGGCCGCCATAGACTTCGATGCGGCTGAGGAGCGAGAAGGTGAAGTCTTGCGTGAACTCCTCGCTGCCGAGTTCGCGCTCGTCGATCGTGAGGGTGAGCGTGTCGTCGGTGCGTGATTTCGTGAAGTCGATCACGTCCGCGCCGAGGCTGCCGCCGACGATGAGGATGGTCTTTCCGGGATTCGCCGGGTCATTCAGCTCGAGCAAGCGCGAGACGGTGAGCACGTGCGTGGCGGTGAGGACGGCGCCGGTGTCGCGATTCGCCAGCGTGAACTCCACGGCGTAAGCGCCGTCGGTATTCGGCGTGAAGCTGAACAGATTCCCGCGGCCCGTGGTGACGACGGCATTCGCGGCGTCGAGCACGCGCCAGGTCGCGTCGTAGCTGCCGAAGATCGTCGCGCCATCGAGCAGCGCGCGGAAGTCGAACGTCTGCCCACGCACGCCCTGCGTCGGTCCGGTGATGCCGAGACCCGTCGCGGCAGCGGGCGCGACATTGAGCGCGAAGACTTCGAGCGGCAGATCCGCGCTGCCGAACGTGCCATCCGTCGGATCGACGAGCGTGAAGCGCACCGCGAAGTGGCCCGCGGCAGCCGGCGCGAAGAAGAACTGTGCGCCCGTGCCCTGCGCGACGACCGCATTCTGCTCATCGGTCACATTCCAGGACATCGTGAACACGCCGATGATCGCGCTGCCATCGAGCAGGCCGTCGAACGTGAGCGGCTGCCCGCGCACGCCGACGACCGGGCCAGTGAGGCCGACGTTCTGCGTGGCGGTCGCGGGGCTGACATTGAGCGGCGCCGTCGCGCGCCCGAGCGCACCGGTGGCGGCATCCGCGAGATCGAAGCGAACCGTGAACTGCCCTGCCGCGGCCGGCGTGAAGCTGAAGCTCGCGCCACTGCCCGTCGCGAGCACCGCCGTGCCATCGAGCACCGACCACGCGGAGACGAAGCTCGCCGGCCACGCGCCGCCTTCCAGCAGCGCGGCGAAGTTCAGCGTCTGGCCGATCGTCCCGACGCTCGGACCGCTGAAAGCGACGTCCAGCACCGGGGCGAGGCCGTTGATCGTGAACGTCGTCACCGTCGTGCTCGTCGCCGTCCCGTCGCTCAGCGTGAAGCGCACGCTGAACACACCCGCCGTCGGCACCGCGAAGGTAAAGTCCGCTCCGCTGCCGCTCGCGACGACCGCGTCGTCGCTATCGAGCAGCGTCCACTCCGCCGTCAGCCCCGCGATCACGCCGAGCGCCTGGAAAGTCCGAGTCTGCCCGGCCACGCCCGTCAGCGGCCCGCTGATCCCACCCGCGAGCGTGCCGCCGACCGTGCCGACCGCCGCGATCGTCAGCGGACTCTCCGTCGTGCCCGCCGCGCCCGTCGTCGTGTCCGTGATCGTGAGCCGCACCGTCAGTTCGCCCGGCACGACCGGGAGGAAAGTGAACGTGCTCTCGACGCCCGACGCGATCACGTCGCCGCCCGCATCGATCACCAACCACTGCGCCGAGTAACGCGCCGGCAGCGTGCCGCCATCGACCAGCGCATCGAACGTCGCCTCCACCCCGCTCGCCCCAAAAGTCGGCCCGCTCATGCCCGCCGAGAACGTCGTCGCCGGTGCCACGACGCTCAGCGCCGCGCTGGTCACACCGAACGTGCCACCATCCGGATCCACGAGTTGAAGCTGCACCGTGTATTGCCCCGGCGCCGTCGGCAGGTGGAGGAACTGCGAGCCGCTGCCCGTGGCGACGACCGTGTTCTTCTGGTCGAAGACGAGCCACGTCGCCTGGATATTCGCGCCGTAGCCCGCGGCACTCAGCAAGCCGCCGAAGGTCAGCAGCGACCCGCGCACACCTTGCGCCGGGCCGGTGATGCTCACGTCCAGCGTGGGCACACCCGCAGCGACCGTGAGCGTTGTCGTGGCGATCTCCGTCGCGGTCGTCAGCGGATCGGTCAGCCGCACCTGCACCGTGTAAGTGCCCGCCGTCGCCGCGGTGAAGATGAACTGATGGCCCGTGCCGCTGCTCACCTGAGTGCTCGTGCCGTCGAGCACCACCCAGTCCGCGGTGAAGGCCGTCGGCGCCGGCGCGCCATCGAGCAGCGCCGTGAAGATCGCGCCCTGGCCGACGATGGAATTCGCCGGCCCATTCAAGCCTGCGTGGATCGTGCCCCTCGCCGTGTTCACGCGGATCGTCGAGTTCGTCTGGCCGAAGGCGCCGGTGTTCATGTCGAGCACGAGGAGCTCGATGCGATAGTCGCCGGCCTTCCTCGTCTTGAAGGTGAAGTCCGCGCCCGTGCCGCTCGCGATCACCTCGCCGGTGCTGTCGAAGACCTGCCACACCGCGGCGAATGCACTGCCGAGCACACGCCCGTCGAGCGCCGCCGCGAAGTCGAACGTGCGGCTGGTCGGTGTCTCCGTCGCAAGCGTCATCGTCACGTTCAGAGTCGGGATGCGCACCGTCGTGCCGCCCGGCGGCAGCACCGACACGTCGCCGCCCGCGCCGATCATCCCGCCGGTCGCGCCGACATCGACGAGGAACTCCCGCACCGGCGGCGCGAGCGCTGCGAACAGCCGATCGCGAATCAGGAACGTCGTCTTGCGCGGCAAGTTGCCGGTTTCCTTCGCGAGCACATTCGTGCCCGACGTATCGACCATCGCGTCCTTCGCCTTCGACACCGTGCGACCCGCGCTCAGCGTCGCTTTGCTGCCGAGGAAGGCCAGGTCCACCGCCACGTGGCTGAAGCCAAACTTCAGCGCCATCGCCTGCGTCGGCGTCATGCTGCCAAACGGCACCACGAACGCAGCGCTGCGCGAGAACAGCACATCGTCGCCCGCGTCGCCATTGAGCATGTCCACACCCATGCGCAGGCTCACGCCCTTCGCACCGCCTGCGTGGCGCAGACCTGCCGGCGCAAACTGGTAAGTGCTGCGGTAGGTCTGCCCGCCGAGCAGGAGGTCGAGTTCGTTGAGGATGCGCCCGACCGCCGTCTGGATCTGGAGCGGCGTCAGCGCCGGATCGGTGACAACCGGCAGCACGATCACGGACTGATCGCCGATGAGCACATCGTTGCCCGAGCCGCCGCGGATCGTGTCGTTGCCGCTATCGAGATCGTATTCGAAGACCGCGCGGACCAGCGCGAAGTCCGCCGCATCCGGCCGGAGCGCGTTCCAGTCCGGAGTATTCGTGGCGAGGTGATAGGCGAGTTCCGCCCCGCGCAACTTCTGCTGCGTGGCCAGCGCTTCCTTCGTGGTCTTCAGCATCTGCGACGTGATGCCGAAGATCACCGCCGGCTGCGCATAGATGCGGCCTGAGAGCACCGGCGCGATGAGCGCGCCTTGATCGCCGACGATCACGTCATTGCCGAGGCCGCCGTCGATGGTGTCGTTGCCGAGGAAGAGCTGGTGGTAATTGGGATCGATCGCCTTCGGGCGCAGCGCCGCGAGGCGGTCGGGGTTGTCCGCGAGCGCGTCGGCCACGAGGTCGTGCAGCACGGCGATGTGCGCTTCCTTCACGATGTTCTGGAAGTCGATCGCGACGTATTCGAGGTCGCGCAGGAAGCTGTGGTAACGCAGCGCACCCGTCGTGAAGTCCGGCGCCTCGACCGGGCTGCCCGCGGCGAACGGCACCGGGATCAACGCGTTGTCGCCGAAGATATAGTCGTCGTCGCTGCCGCCCGCGATCGTGTCGTTGCCGATGCGGATGTTGTGCGGCGTGGTCGCAGTGCCGGTGAGCTGTGCGAGAAGATCGAAGTCGAGCGACAGGTAGTGCAGCCCGGCGAGCGAGGCCCACACGCTCTGCCGCACGCTCTCGGTCGCCGTGTCGATCGCGGTGAGGCCGGTGAAGATCGGCGAGCTGACCGCCACGTCGTCGGCGAAGATCGTGTCCGCACCCGCGCCGCCGTCGATGATGTCATTGCCCGGCAGCACGTCCGCGTGGTGGATGAGATCGGGCACGAAGGAGATGAGCGGCAGCGTGCTCGCGCCGTCCGTGCGGCGAAGCGCGTCGGCGGTGGCGAGATCGCCGAAGGAGAAGTTCGGCACGAAGGTGATCTGCGGCGCGGTCGAGTTCAGCTCGAGCGGCTGGAGCGTCATGTTTGGCACGATCACCGTGCCGCCCGCGGCGAGTTCGTAAGGCACGCCCGCGTCCGCACCGATGAGGCGCACGCCGCTGACGATCTGCGGCAGGTTCGTGCCGAAGGGCAGCGTATTGATCGCGCCATCGGCGAAGATGAGGTCGTCACCGCCGTCGCCGTTGATCGTGTCGCTGCCGCGCTGGCCGAAGAGGAAGTCGTCGCCCGCACCGCCGTTGACCGTGTCGTCATCGGCGGGCAGCAGGTCGATAAGGATCAGTTCGGTATTCCACGCGCCGCTGTCGCTGTTGATAAGCTTCGCGCCGCCCGGCAGGTAAGTGCCGCCGAGAACCGCGAGATCGGCGCCGAGCAGCTTCGCCGCGAGCGCCGGGTCATCGAGCCGGAGCGGATGCACATCCATGCTGATGACCGACGTGATGCGGCCCACGTCTTCGAGGAAGATGTCGCGATGCCACGAGCCGTTCGCGTTGAGCTTCGGCGTGCCGTCGGCATTGAAGGCGCGGAACACGAGGCCCACGTCGCCGAGCACCACGTCGTTTCCATCGCCGCCGCTCGCCGTGTCGGCGCCGAGGCCGCCGATCACTTCGTCGTCCCCTGCCCCACCGTCGAGCACGTCGCTGCCGCGCTGGCCGAAGATGATGTCCTGCCCATCGCCACCGAGCAGCGTGTCGTTCGTGGCGATGAAATCGATGTCGTCGAAGCGCACGACAGTGCGGATCACCACATCGGCGAACGGCGCGAGATACGTCCGCCACGCGCTCGGATATCCGGCGAGCACTTCACGCGAGATGAGCCCGTTGTCGCCGAGGATCACGTCCGCCTCGGTGCCACCGTCGATGAAGTCATCGCCATCCAAGCCGCCGAGCACGTCGTGACCGCCGGTGAGGTCGTCGTTGTCCGCGTCGCCGAAGAGACGATCCGCGCCCTGCTGGCCGTAGATGAAGTCGTCGCCCGCATCGCCGTGGATCGTGTCGTCGCCCGCGCCGCTCGCCGCGCCGCTGAAGATCGAGAAGGTCGTGTGGTTCACCTGGAGCGCCGTGTCGAAGCGGCCCGCGTCGCCGAGCAGGATGTCATGGCCGTCGCCGCCATTGATCGTGTCGCCCGCGGTGCCGCCGAAGATGATGTCCTCATCGGCTTCGCCGAAGATCATGTCGCTGCCGCCGATGGTCGGGTCAGTCGTCGTCATCGTCGCGAGCGTGCCGTGCGTCGGGAAGTCGAACACGCCGTTGTCGCCGAGCACGAAGTCGTCGCCCGCACCGGAGTGGATCGTATCGCCCGCCGCGCCGCCCGCGATGAGATCGCTCGCCGCACCGGTGGTGATGTCGTCCGCACCGCCGATGCCCGGGTCAGTCGTGAGGAAGCGGATCATCGCGCCCGCGAGGTCGAAGTAAGCCGCGCCGTTGTCGCCGAGGATGTAGTTCCGCGCGGTCGCGTTGTTCATCGTGATGAAGTCGCCCGCCGCGCCACCGAGCACGACGTTCGCGCTGTCGCCGCCGTCGATGATGTCCGCACCACCGATGCTCGGATCAGTCGTCTCAGCGCGGAGCAGTAAGCCGCTCGCGAGGTCGTAGGTGAAGCGCCCGTTGTCGCCGAGCACCACGTCGAACGCCGCATCGCCACCCGCGTGGATCGTGTCGTTCGCCGCGCCGCCGAGGATCACATTCGCCCCGAGCCCGGAGGTGATCGTGTCGTTGCCGCCGATACTCGGATCGGTCGTGCGCACTTCCACGAGCACGCCGAGCACGAAGCTCGCGATGCCGTCGTCGCCCACGAGCACGTCGGCCTGCACGTCGGAGAGCGTGAGCGAGCTGTCGAAGCCGTAGATCATGTCGCCGCCCGCACCGCCGAAGATCACGTCGCGGCTCTCCATGCCGTAGATCGTGTCGTCGCCGCCGACCGCCGCGTAGATGGTGAAGGCGTAGGTCGCCGGGCGGATCACGCCGTCGGTGATATCGAGCGGTCCGCCGTGGCCGATTTCGGCGACGATGTTTGCGGCAGCGTCGAGATACTGCACGAGGCCGCGGTCGCCGAAGATGATGTCGTCCGCCTGGCCGCCACGGATCGTGTCGCCGCCCTGGCCACCGAAGATGATGAGCGGCAGCGTCGACGCGCTCGCATCCACATCGTCGTCGTCGGACATCGTAGAGTTGTGGTAAGCGCCCTGCGTGTTCAGGACGAAGAAGTCGTCCTCACCCGCATCGAGATCGACCGTCACGATGTCGTCGCCGAGGCCGGTATTCAGCGTGGTGATCGTGCGCAAGCCGGCACGCAGGTGCGTGCCGTCGATGGTGATCGTGTCCGCGCCGAAGCCGCTCCAGATCGTGATGCCGTCGGCGAAATTCGCGGCGGTATCCGCGCCAAACGTGATGACACCCGGCGCGAGCCCTGCGATGCGGATTTCCGCCGAAGGCAGCTCGACCACGCCCATGATCGGCTGATCGGTGATAAGCACCGCGCCGTCGCCCACGGTCGCCGCTTCATCGCTGACCATGAGGATGTGCCGGCCCGTGCCGCCGTCGAGGTTCAGCGTGCCGCGCACTTCGTCGAGGTTGCCGTTGAGATAATCGTAGCCGTCGGTCGTGCCCGGCCGGCGGTCGGCTTGCGAGGAGATGTAGAAGCGCTCGTCGCCGACGTGCGTGCGGATGTTCGTCACCGCGCCAGCCGCACTGCCGCGCACGTTCACGACATCGCTGCCACTGCCGAGGTCGAGGTTGATCGTCTCGAAGCCAAAGTAGTTGATCCCGTCGATGCGCGTGGAGAGCGTCGCGGTGCCGCGGACTTCCTCGCCATTCATCACCTGCGTGAGCAGGCCGTTATCCACGTCGAGCGGGTCGATCCGCAGCGTGCTGAACGCGCCCTGGAACGTGATGATGTATTGGTTACCGCGCTGCGTGACGGCGACGTTCGCGGTGTGCGGCGCGGCGCTGAGCGGCGCGGTCGCGTTGCCGGGATTCAGCAACTCGTCGAGCGCGGCGCGCACGTCCTCGGCGCTAGCGTTGTAGGCGAGCTGCGGGGTGAAGACCGGCGCACCGCCCAGCCGCAGGCCGATGCGGAAGGTGCCGCTGCTCGCGCCGATGCTGATCGTCTGCACGGGCAGCGTCGCGGTGCCGGTGAGCGCAGTCGTGTCGATATCAGCCTGGGCGAGCGAGTAGTTCCGATACTGGCCCTGGAAGGTGAGCACGAAGACGCTGCCGATTTGCGTGATCGCGACGTTGTCCGTGTAAGGCAGCGCGGTGTTCGAGTTGTTCGGATTGAGGATCGGATCGAGCGCTTTGCGCAGCGCCTCGGCGGCGGCGTCGAAGGCGATCGGCGCGGTCCACACGATGCCGCCCGCGACGGTCGGCTTGTAGGCCGCGGCGATGGCAGGCGTGCCTTTCACGATGCCGTCGAGTTCGTCCGCCGTGACGCGGAAGCCGAGGCGATACGTGCCCGCCGTCGCGTCGATGGTGAGGAGCTGCTGGCGGTTGTAAGCCGGCGTGAGCGTGCCGTCGCGCACGGTGCTCGTGACGACGGTGGTCGAGGCGTTCTCACTCGGAACGAGGAACTGGTGGTCGATCTCAGCGGCGAAGGCGTCCTCGATGAGCAGGCTGTTCAGTAGCGCGAGCGAGTCGCCGTTCGGGTTCTGTGCGAGAAGATCGAGCGTCGCCTGCGAGAGCGTGATGCCGTCGAAGTCGGCGAGCGTGTCGAGCGCGTCGGGGAGCGTAATGATGCGGTTGAAGTCGCGCACGAGCGCCTCCTCGAGCGCGGCGCCGGCCAGCGTGAGCGTGCCGGGCGAGAGCTGGCTGCGGATGAAGACGGCGATCGGATCGCTGCCGCTCAGCTTCGTGGCGAGCATGGCGACATCCGTGATGTCGCCGATGGAGAACATCCCCTTCGCCCACACCGGCTGCGCGAAGTTCACTCCAGCCTGCGTGCGGATGAAGTTGATCGTGTAGGTCGTATCGCCATCGGTGACGACCGCGGTGACGGTGATGTCGTTCGTGCCGTAGAGCGCGCGGTAGAGCGTCTGCACATCGCTCGCGCTGAGGCCGTAGCTGAGCGTCAGCTCCGCGTAACCCGCGTAGCGCAGGATGCCCGCCGGGCTCGCGAAGCCGGTCTCGGTGCCGAGGCCGATGAAACGCAGCACATAGCGACCGCTCGCGGCTTGCACGAAGACCCGCTGCACTTCCGGCACGGTGAACATATCCAGCCCGGTGATCGTCGTGCCGGTCAGCGTCAGCTCGTTGTCGTTCGCGTCGAGGCTGTCGTCGAGGTTCAGCGTGTCCGCGCCCGCGCCGGAGTCGAGCGTGAGCAGGCCGGTGAGCTGATCCACCACGAGGTCGGCGCTGCCGAGGTTGATCGTGTCCGCGCCGTTCCCGGTGGTGATGATCGTGTGCCCGCCGATCGTCTTCACGTCGATGATGTCGGTGCCGTCCGCGGCGCTGATCGTCGTGAGCCCAGCGTGCGTGGACTCGACGGTGAACTGGTCGTTCCCGAAGCCGAGTTGCACGTTCACCACCTCGAGATTCGTGTAACTGATGCCGCCTTCGATCATGCGCCCGCCGATGTTCGTGTCGCCGCCCATGCCGAGGCCGGTAATGCGATTCTCGGTCAACACGCCGATGTCGTTCACGGGGCTGTCGCCGTTGAAGACGTTCACCGTATCGACCTGGTCGCTCTCGATCACGCGCTCGTTGAGATTCACCGGGCCGTAGAAATACGAGTTGCCGGTCGCGAGCGCCTTGAGCGTGAAGCTCGCGCCGACCGCCGTGGCGAGATACTGCGCGGGCATCGCCGCTGCGAGCCCGCGTGCCACGTCGGCGATGCGATCGCCCGGCGCAGCGCTGTAGCTGTAAGGCGTGCCATCGACGGTGATCGTCCACGTTTTACCCAGCGTGACCGCGCCGCTCACCGTGAACGTCGCCTGCGTGAACGTGCCCGCGACGCTGCCCGGCGTGGCCGCGACGATGGTTCCGTTATTCAGCCCGCCGAAGGTGAACGGCGTGGCAACCGGCTTCGCGAGCGTGATCGAGTCGCCACTCACTCCCGGCGTCCAGTCGTCGCCCGAGAGGCGCTGGATCTCCGCGAGCAGCCCGCCGGTGAAGGCCGCGATCGGATCGGTCTCGCCCGCGGGCAGCACGGCCGGCTGCGTGAAGCTGAACGTCTCGGTGCCGTCGATCGTGACGCTCCACTGGTCGCCCGTCGCGACCGGGCCATCGACCCGGAGCGACGCCTGCGTCCAGCGGATCGCGCCGACTTGCGACTGCACCGGCGTGCCACGGAAGCCCGTCTGCACCGAGCCCGTATTCACGGTGAAGCCGAAGCTGAAGCTGGAGCCGTCGTCCTTGCTGAAGATCAGGCGGCTGCCGAAGACGCTGCTCTGGAACTCGACGTGATACGCCGCCGGGATGACCGACTGGAGCTGCTGCACCATCTTCAGCATCGTCGGGTTTGCGACGGACACCGGGTAGTTCACGCCGTCGAGGCGCACGGTCCACATTTCGTTCGCGCTCACGATGCTGGAGAGGCTCACGGCCATATTCAGCCAGCCGATCGAGCCGATGCTCGCGGTCTCCGGCACGCCGCTGAAGGTCAGCGTGCTCGCGCCGGTCTTCGTGTAGCTGAAGGTGAACGGATCTTCCGCGCCGACCGAGAGGATGTTCCGCGAGACCGCCGCGATGTCGAAGATGCCGCCCGTGGCGCCGCCGTTCAGCGCGGCGAAGGTGTAGAGGAAGCCGTTGATCCGCGAGTCGAAGCCCGGGCGCTCGCCGAGCAGCGGATTGGTGTGGATGGCGTTGTGATCGGTGATGATCGTGACGCCGCCCACGGTCGTGATGGTCTGCACCGTGCCGTCGGCCAGCGGGAAGTTCGTCTCACCGGGCAGCAGGAAGGGATTATTCAGGAAGCGCTCGTCGCCACTCCGCACCGCGCCGTCGATGATGAGCGGACCACGGATGCCGTTCACGCGCTCCTCGATGCCGGGGAAGACGAGCGCGTCGCTGCCGTCGGCCACGTTGTCGTCGATCGCGAAGACGATGACGGTCTGCGCCACGTCCCAATCATCCGGCGTGAAGACGATCTGCGGGATAATCTCCGCGCTGCCGAGGCTGTCCGGCGTGATCGTGAGGCCGACGGAGAACTCCGTGCCCGCGAGCGCCGGCGTGATCGTGAGCACGCGGCCCAGCACCGAGACGATGAAGCGCGGATCGTTGAGCTGCACCTGGAGCTTCCGCGCCACGTCCACGAGGCGGTCGCCGAATTCCACCACGACATCCACCGGCGTGCCACCATCCAGGCTCAGCGACCACTTCTCACCCACGGTCGTCTCGCCCGCGAGTTCCACGGTCGCCCTCGTCCACTTCGTGAGGTCGGTGGTGCCGCGGATGCCCTCGATGATCGCGCTGCCGCGGGTCTCCGGCGTGATCTCAAACTGCGCAACGAACGCCGTCGCCGCATTCGTGACCAGCAGCGTGTTGCCGCTCGGCGTCGCGACGTAGGCACCGCTCGCGAGTCCGGTGAAGCCATTGATCGCCGTGGCGAGCGCGTCCGCGATGTCCGCGAGCGTGTCGCCAGCCACCACCGGATAGCTGAAGGTGTCGAAGACGAGTTCGTGATTGAGCTGCGAGCCTGTCGGCGTCGCCGGCGTGAGCTTGATCGTCCACACCTCGCCCGCCGTCGGCGTGCCGGTGAGGCCGAAGAACGCCTGCGGCGTCGCCACCCGCACCTGCACCGCTTCATTCGCCCCGAAGCCCGAGGTCGGATCGAAGGCCAGTTGCTCGTTGTAAGTGCGCGTCGGCTTCGGCGTCACGTTCACGATCACCGTGTCCATCGGCTGCCTCGTGAGCAGGAGTTGATAGGTGTCGGTGACGGGCGTGTTGTTCGGGAAGTTCCTCGGATCGATCGCGCCGGTGCCGATGAGTTCCGTGTCCGCGTGGTAGGCGATCTCGAAGCGGCTAGTCTGGTCGAGAACACCCGTCCAGCCCGTCCCGCTCACGGTGAATTGCCGCTGCTCCGCGTCGTAGGCCGTGATGACGCCCGTCTGCCCCTTGCCCGTGCCTTCGATGATGGTGATGAGCTTGCCGACGAGCGAGATCGAGTCCGGGTTCGTCGCGTGGCGCTGCACGGACATATTCAGCTCGTAGCCGAGGCCCTGAGCCACGCCCGGCAGCATCTGATCGGCGTAGAAGTAGTAGCCGGGATACGTGTCGCTCTCCGCGAAATCCTGGAACGACCCGACGCGCACCACGTATTTGCCCGGCAGCGTGAAGTCGTATTCGAGGAAGGCGTCGCGCACGTTCGTGCTGCCGGCGTCGATCACGTTCTGGTGCCCTGCCGCACCGAAGCGGTCGCTGGCGATGAATTGATAAACCCCCGGCGTGTTCCCGACCGGCGCCGTGATCTCGCGGTAAATCTCGATCGTCGTGCTGATCGTGAAGCTGCCCGTCAGGCCGTAGTAGAAGTTCAGGAACGGATCGAACTGCTGCCCTTCAATCGGCGTGCTCTTGTCGATGTCGAAGACGCCGTGGATCTTCCCGCCGCCGCGGCGCAGCAGCGCGGTGAAGGGATCCTTCGTCGCATCACCTGTCGCGTAATCGTTGTCGGTGATGATGAAGCTATTCGTGCCGACGGTGACGGTGTAGCGCCCGCCGTTGCCCGCCGTGATCGCGTCGGCGAGACCCTGCGCGATGGTTTGCAGCGTGCGCAGGCTGGCCTGGTCGCCGGTGTAGTTCGGCGTCTCGAAAGGATAGATGCGATCGTCGAGCGTCACCGTCCACAGCTCGCCGCCAGTGTAGGTGCCGCTGAGCTGGAACTCCGTCTTGAAGAAGTGCGTGTTGCCGTCCGCCGCCGTCGTCGAGCGCGTGGACGCCTCGGGGCGGAAGCGGCCGAGCGGCCCGACATTCACCGGCGTGCCGTTCGTGCTCTCGATGGTGAGCGAGTTGTCCATCTCAACCGTGACGGTGATGCCCGTGAGCGCGCCCCCGTTGGAGAAGAGCCCACGGAGCCCGTTGGCCACATTCGCGAGAGAGGTCGTCGTGGAGGGGAAGGTGCGCGCGGTGCCGTCAATCGTGAGCGTCCACTGGTCGCCGATGCGCAGGTTGCTGTCGGTCGCGATCACGAGGTTCTGCGTCCAGGTGAGCGCCGGCGTGCCGCTCACCGCCACCGTCGCCTGCGTCAGCGCGGGCACGACGCTGAAGGTCAGCGGGAAGCTCGTGCTCGCCGTGCGCGTGATGAGGATCCGGTTCGTCGCGATGACCGACGCCGTGAAGCCGCTCGCCGCGTTCGCCTTGCTCGCGAGATCGGCGGCGACATCGGCCAGCGAGTCGCCGGCCACGATCAGGTGGTCGTAGTTGACGTTGTTCAGCGTCACCCGCCACGTGTCGTCGGCGTTCCGCAAGCCGGTGAGCTGGATCGTCTGGCTCGACGCCGTCCCGCTCGTCGCGCTGCCCTGCGGCGTGATGACCGCCTCCACCGTGAACGCCGCGCCATCCGTGCGCGTCGCGGTGAAGGCGGCGTCTTCCGTGCCGAAGGCGAACCCATCGAGATCCGGCGTCGTGCCATCCAGCGCCGAGGCGATGGCTGCCGCCACCTGCGCCGGCGTCTGGCTCGCGAGGATCGTGTATGGCACCGTCGCGATCACCGCGCCGAGATCGTTCTTGATCGTGATCGTGTAGATGTCGTTTTCGGTCACTGGGTCCGTGCCGCCGATCGTCACCGTCGCCGCGGGCCGGGTGCCCGCCGCCGCGCCGCTGGAGATGAAGGTCTCGACCGTGAACGCCGTATTCACCCCGCGCGTGATCGCGAGCGCGGCCAGGCCGTCATCCTGCCGCACGGTGAACCCGCTCAAGCTCGCGAGCCCTGCGACGAAGCGCTGCGCCACGTCGCTCAGATTCTCGCCCGAGAGGATCCTGTAGCTCGTCGTGGCGAGCACCGTCCCGCCGTCGCGCACGATGAGGTTCCACGTATCGCCCACGACGGATGGCCCGGCGAGTTGCAGGCCGACCGTGTAGAGCGCCGGCGAGTTGGTGATCGTGTAGTCCGTCCCGTTTACGTTTGTGCTGCCGGTGAAGTCGAACGTGAACCCGCCTTGCAACCGGATGACGCGGATGACGGCGGACGTGCCGACGCGGTAAGCGATGATGCCGGCGGTCCCGTTCAGCCCATTCGTGCCCGTGGCGAGGTTCGCCGCGATGTCCGCCTCGTTATCGCCGCCGTCGGGGTTGAAGGTCGCGGTCGCGATGGTCGTGGCGCCATCCTTCAGCAGCACCGTCCAGTCCTGATTCGCCGCGGCATTGTCGATCCTCAGCGTCTTCGTCGTGGCGATCGTCACATTCGTCACCGCCACGCTGAATGCGCCGCTCGCGTTTCTCACGAGACCGAGGCTCGCGCTGTTCGGCGTGGCCGTATAGCCGCTGCCCGCCAGCGCGGTCGCGAGCGCCGCGGCCACCTGCGGGAGCATCGTAATGCCGCTCGCGAGCGTCACGGGCACCGTTACCGTCTGGCTCGTCCCGCCCGTGCGCAGGGTGAGCGTCCACACATCGCCGACGGCCACGGAGCCCGTCAGCGTCACCGAGCGCGCCTCGGTCACATACGCCTCGAGCGTGAAGGCCGTGGTCGTGTTGCGCGTCACCGCCACGTTGTTGAGGTCCGCTCGCGCGGTGAAGCCAGCCAGGCTCAGCGCGCTCGCCAGGCCCGCCGCCACCGCGTCCGCCGTGACCGTGCCACCGATCGCGAAGGTCGCCGTGCCGAGCACCGTCATGCCTTCCTTCACCACGAGCGTCCACGCATTCCCCGCGAGGATCGGCCCGGTGATCCGCAGGCTCTGCGTCAGCAGCGTGGGCGTGGCGTTGATCGTGTAGTTCGCCGCCGCGACGCCGGTGACGCCGATGGTAAAGGTGCCTTGCACGCGGATGATCCGAAGCTCGCCCGCCACTCCCGTCACGTAGGAGATGTAACCGCCGAGCGCGTCGAAGTCGCCCGCGAGGTCCGCCGCGACCAGGCTCACGTCTGTGCCGGTGGACGCCGCCGTGCCGCTCACCGTCCCGCCGTCGCCTTGCGTCAGCGTCACCGTCCAGTTCTGGCCGTTGGCGGCGGTGTCGATCGTGAGCGTCTGCGTGCTCGAGGTGAAGGCCACCGTCGCCGCCGCGCTGAACGCCCCCGGCGTGACCTTCGCGATGCGGATATTGAGGACCGAAGCCGTGGCCGTGTAGCCCGGCAGCGCGTTGATCCGCGTCGCGAGTTCACTCGCCACGTTCGTGAGCGTCGAACCGCCGACCGGGATCGGGTAGCTCACCGTCACATTCGTCGTGCCGTCGCGCAGCGTGACGGTCCACTCATTGCCCACGCCCACCGTGCCGCTGAGCGTGAGGAAGCGCGCCTCGGTCGTGCCGTCCACCGTCGCCGTGCCCGCGGGCGTCACCGTCAGCGTGGTGGTGAAAGCGTCGTCGTTCAGGTTCACGAGCGTGATCGAATTCCCATCCGCGATCGCGCGGAAGTTCGTGATCGTGTTCAAGTCCGCCGCGAGCGCGAACGCGATGGTATCCACCCCGACCGTGCCGGTGCCGGGCACGGGGTAAGTCTTCGTCGTCGGTGAGCCGCCGACCGTCACGGTGATCGCCCACGTTTCCCCGCCGAAGGCCGGCCCCGCGAGCGTGATGCGCCGACTCTCGAGCGTGGTCGGGTTGTTGTTGATCGTCGATTCCGAACCCGCCGCGCGCACCTGGATCGTCGCACCGAAAGCCGTGCTGTTGCTGAGCATGAGCGCACCGCCCACGATCGTCGGCGAGTAAGCCGCCGGGATTACTGCGACCAAGCCCGCGAGCACCGCCGGGATGGTCAGCGCGCTATTCGCGCCCGCCGTGCCGGCCACGAAGTCGTAAGGCGTGCCACCGATCGTCACGCGCCACGTCTCACCTGCGCGCACCGTGCCGCTCGGGGTGAAGTTGACCACGCTCCAGTTGATGACGTCGAGCTGCGCGCTTTCCGGCGAGCCGCGGATGATGCCCGCCACTTCCGGGTCCGCCCCGGTCACGGAGAGCTTCACGCCGAAGGTCGCCGAATCCGTGCGCGTGATCGTGACCGTCGTGCCGCTCGGCGTGGCGGTGTAGCCGTCGGTCATGGTCATCAGATTCACCGCCGCTGCGAGCTTCGTGGCGATGGTCGTGAGCGTATCGGTCGCGGTCGCGATGGCCTGATACGCCAGCGTGCCGCCGAGCGTCAGCGTGTAGGTCTGCTTGTCCTTCACCGGGTTCACGAGCACGCCGCTATTCACCAGCTCCACGCTCGCGCCGGAGAGGAAGTTGATCGCCACGCCGCCGGTCGTGCGCGCCTCCGTCGAGCGCGTCACCATGCCCGCGGCGGTGATGCGCTGCGAGAGATCCCTCAGCGTCGTCGTGCCGAGGTTGAAGCCGCTCGGGTCCGAGATCGTAAGCGTGACCGTGGCCGCGAGATCAGCCGCGGTGGCGGTGTAGCGTTGCGCCGGGTTATAACCATCCGTGCGCAGCTCCTTGCGCAGCTCAGCCGCGAGGCCCTCGGCCACCATGAGCAGCGTGTCGCCGGGCTGCGCGGTGTAGCTGTAGTTCCGATAGCGCACATTGATCTGCCACACATCGCCCGTGCGCACCGTGCCAGTCAGCGCCAGCGAGACGCTCGTGAAGTATGGCGTCAGCGCCGGGCTCGGCGGGTTCAGGAGATCCTTCACCGTGTTCGTGCCGGGGTCGGGGATGATGCCCGCATTCGGCGGGATCAGCATCTCGGGCGTGATGCTGAACGAATACACGTCGAACGACCCATCGCCCGCGCCCGTGATGCGCACATACGGCGTGGTGAAGTCGATCGTGCCGCCAACGAGGTGGCGGTTGCCGACATTCGGGTCGAAGAAGACGAACCAGTTGGTCGCGGGATCGGTGATCAGCGCCGGATCGACGCTCTGCGAGTTGCCGAGGTCGTTGTTGCCGTCCTCGTCTTCCGGCACGGGCTGGACTGCGAAGACGAAGCTATCCACCGGATGGCCCTCGATGGAGAATTGCAGGTCGTAATCCACCATCACCGCCTGGCTGCTGAAGACGTAGTTTTCGACCTCGATGTAGTAGGTGCCCGGCGTGGTGAAATCGAACGTGAGGAAGTCGTCGAACCACGTGCTGCTGCCGCCCGCGCCGAAGTATGGCGGCGAGTAGCCGTAGCCCGCCGCGACGAGCTGCTTGTCCTGGTTGTAGAGCTTGATGCGGTTCCGCCAGAAGACCGAGTCGAACGCCTCATAACCGTGATCCAGATCGAAGGTCGCCCGCACGTGGCCGGCCACCGCATTCGTCGGGTTGGCGAGCATCGGCGGCGTGATCTCGAAGCGGTAGAACTCGCTCTCGCCGCCCGTGGCCGTGGCTTTGACCGTGAGGTGCGGGATGGTCTGCGCGGAGCCGATGTCGGGGTTCGAGCCCTTACCCCAGCGGCCCAGGTCGATGTTTTGCGCGGAGAGGAAGCCAGTGTGCGTCGGCACTTCATTCAGCACCGACGAACCGAAGTCGCCGATGAACTGGATCACGTTCATGCTGTTCGACTGGAAGGTCGTGACGAAGCCCGTGCCGAGTGAGACGAGGTCCGTCGGCTCGATCACATTCGTGCCGCCGCTCGTCTCGATGACGATGAGGCCCGGCACGTCGTCGTCGGCGATGCGCACGTCGAGCGGAGTGAGCAGGATGGTCTCGCCATTCGAGCCCGCCGTGTAGCGGTAGATCGTGCCGTTCAGCAGCACTTCCCACTTCTCCGCCAGCGCGATCGCATCGGTGCCGGTGAGGGTGACTCGCGCCTCCGAGTAGTGCGTCGTGCTGCGCGTGCTGCTCGCCTCGACCACGCTGCCGCCGTCGCCTTCGGTGAGCACCGCGACGCCTGCCGGCGCTGCGCTGATGACGAGGGTGAAGGCCGCGCCGCCGCGCTCGGCGATGGTCAGCGAATCGATCCCCACCACGCTCGCCGAGTAGGCGCTCTGCGTATTCGGCGCGATGGCTGTGACGAGGCCCGCGGCGATCTCCGCAAGCGTCGTCTGGCCGGGCTGCGCCTGGTAGCTGTAGAGCACGCCATTCAGCCGCACCGACCACACCTGGCCCGGAGCGATCGCCGCGCCACCCACCAGCGCGAGCTGCACGCGCGCCGAGGTGAATGCGAAAGTGCCCGTGATCGCCGCGGCCTGCGCACCCGGCGTGGCGGTGAAGGCGATGTCGTTGCGGATCACGATCTCGCTGCCCAGGACCGTCGCGAGGAAGTCCGCATCGATGTCTCCGCGCACCTTGGCCGCGAGGCCGTTCAGCACGTCGGCCGCGCTGAGGCCGAGATAGTTCGTCACGTCGAGCGGATTGATCGTGTGCGTGATGCGCGAGTAGTGCGTGCCCTCGGGCGTGTCGTCGTGCTCGGCGAAGACCGTCACCGTCTTCGGCGTGAACCAGTCCGTGTCCGTAAACGTCAGCTCCGCCGTCCTGCTGCCCGAGATGTTCGACTCCCCATCGGTGGCGAGATTGATCCGCACGCTCGTCCCGGGCAGCGGCTGCTTCGTGAGCACGATGGTGTAAGTGTCGCGGTCGAGCGTGCTCGTCGCCGTGCCGTCCTCGAGCACGAAGGTGTCGCTGCCCGTCTTCGCGATGAGCACGTCCGCCGCGTCGTCGTCGATCACCTCCGCGATCACGCTCGCCACGGCCAGCCGGTCGTAACCGCCGCCATCATCCTGGCTGCCGCCCTGGGTCACCGTGTGCAGGATGTTGATCGAGCGCCGGCCTTCCGCGAGGAGGTCGTCGTCGGCCCGCACCTCGATGATCTGCGGGATGAACCAGTTGTCCCGGTCGAACGAGAGCGTCCTGCCCGCTGCGCTGAAGATCGTCGCGCCGGGATTCGCCGGGTCATAGACGCCGAGCTGGATCCCCTTCCCGCCCGCGCTCTTCTCGGCCTCGGTAAGCGGCGACGGCGTGGCGGCAATGCGCACGGGTTCCTCCGGCGACCGCGTGAGCACCACGCTGTAGAAGCGGCTCACGAGGTCCGTGCTCGCGCTCGCCGACTCGAAGACGCGGATCGGATTCGCCATCGAGATCGACACGCCCGGCGCATCCTTGTCGCCCACCTTCGTCGAGAGGCCGGGCAGGAAGACGTTCGTGAAATTCGTGTCGAGCCCGAGGATGCTGTGGTCGATCAGGCCGCTGTGCCCTTCGAGGCTCTTGCTCGTCACGGTGATTGGCAGGCCGTTGTTGCCGCCGCCGATATTGAAGGTGTCGCTGCCCAGCCCGCCGACCACTTCGACCACGACGGATTCCGGCGTGCTCACGATGTAGAAGCGGTCATTCCCCTCCAGCGCATCGATCACGAGCCGTTCGATCGTCGAATACGTGACGAACAGGCCCGCGCCGAAGATGCCCTTGTCCGTGATCACGAACTCGTCGCCAAACTCCGAGCCGACGATCGTCAGCGTGTCGAAGCCATCGCCGCCCTCGGTCCGCACCGGCGCATTCACGGTGTAGGCGATGAAGTCCGCGCCCTGCCCGCCATTGATAGTCGTGAATGGCGCCTTCGTATCGTTCGGGTCGATCTTCACGAACGCGCGCACCTGGAATATGTCGTCGTCTTCCTCACCCGCGAGCAGCAGCGGCTGGAGATTGTGATAGACGGTGAAGCTATCCCGGCCCGTGCCGCCGAAGAGCGAGGCTGGGAGGCTGATGCCGTTGCTGAGGTAGCCCTTCGTCACCGGCGTCGTCGGGAAGGTGTCCTCGATGCCGAGGCCGTTGAACGGATTCGTGAGATCGCGCGGCGACTTGAAGATCTGGCCGACCTGGAACACGTCGTCACCCGCGTCGCCGAACACCGCGAGCGGTGAGCTCGTGTCGTCGAAGACAAACGTGTCGTTGCCGTCGCGCCCGAAGACCTGCACCTGGCCGCCGAAGATGCCGAAGTAATTCACGCGCTCAATGAAGCCGCCCGCGACCGGCAGGCGGTTCGCATCGACCTGGATCGCCGCGATGACGTGCGGGCGGAAGAGGAAGAAGTCGTCGTTGTTCGTGCCGTAGATGCGCAGCGCGTCATTCGCCGTGCCGGCCGCGGTGTCGAAGATATTGATGAGCGCCGCGCCCATGCCCGAGAGGCCGACTTCGTAGAGATCGTCGTTCGCGCCCCCTTCGAGATTCAGCGTGGCATTGATCCCATCGAGGAAGGTCTGGCGCCCATCACGGTTGAAGTTCACGCGGATGCGGTCGTTGCCGCCCTGCGTGCGCACGGTCGTCTCGCCGGAGATCGTGTCGATGTTGATGGTGTCGGTGAAGGCGTTCGCGACCGCCGTCTCGCTGCCCGAGTCGATCACCACGCTGCCCGTGTGCGTCGAAGCCACGTAGAGGCGATCCGCGCCAGTGCCGAGATAGAGGTTCAGGATCTCGAAGCCGAGGTAGCCGATGCCTTGATCCATGCCGAAGCCCGTGACCTGGGTCGCGTGCAACTCGCCGTTGTTCGTGATCGTATCACCGCTGTCGTAGATACGGATCGCGTCGGCGCCGCCGTTGCCGAGCACATCGATGCGCGCGGGGAAGGCGTTCAGCGTGCTCGCGAGCGCCGGGTTCGAGTCCTCCGCGCCGCTGCCGATCGTCACGGAATCGCTGCCGCTGCCGAGGTCGATGTTCAGCGTCTCGGTCGTGAAGTAATTCAGCCGTCCACCCGCGCCGAACGGCCCGACGACCGTCGAGCCCGTGATGAACGCGATGTTGTCCGTCGTGTCCGCAGTGTCATCGAGGTTGATCGTATCGTTCAGCGAATCCTCGCCGCTCACGGTGAGCACACCGGCAATCTCGTTCAGCGTGCCGAGGTGGTTGTTGTTCAGCCCGGCCTGCGTGCCGACGTTGATGATGTCTTCGCTCGCACCGGTATTAAGGAAGGTCGCCCCTTGGATACGGCGCACGTCGATGATGTCCGCGCTCGCGCCGGTGTTGATCGTCGTCGTGCCGGTGAAGGCGACCGGGTTCGCAAGCAGCCCCACGATCGGCTGGAGCCCGGGCATCACCGTCACGCGGTCCACTCCCTGGCCGAGCGAGACGCTGAGGTTTTCCACCAGCGTGAAGTCGAACTGCGCCGTCTCCGGCGCGAGCGTGCCGTCCACGCGTTGCTGAGCCTGGAACTCCTGCACCTTATCCGTCGCGTAGTAAGACACCGGCTCGCCGCCGATGTAGGTCAGCGGCTCATTGCCGAGGTAGTAAGCCTCCGCGCCGTCCACGTCGTAGGTGTCCGGCACGAACTTCCCGTCGACGAATTCATACACCGGCTCGCCGCGCGCGTGGAAGACCTGCGCCTTCGTCAGCGTCACCACTCCGCCACTCGCCGTCGCCTCGTAGCCTTTCACCGCGTCGAGTTGCGCGGCAAAGGCCGTCGCCAGTTCCGCGAGCGTCTGGTCCGCGGCGACTTTGATCTCGATCTTGCTACCGTTCAGCGTGACCGACCATGTGTCGCCCGCCTTCACGGCTCCGCCGAAGACGATCCTGTGAACCAACGCTGAGTCCTCGAACACGTCCGCCGTCTTGCCCTCCGGAGCCGCGGCGGTGAGCGTGTCGGCGGTGTAAATCTTCGGGTTGCCATCCGCGTCGAGCGTGAAGACCCACTGCCCGCCGTCCTTCGTCACGATCGGCTGCCCATTCACCACGGCCTCGCGCCCGTCGTAGAAGATCCCGTCGCCCGCACGATGCACGCCTTGCACCACGACCGAGAAGCGCACCGTCGCCCCTACGCCCGGCGCGCCCACCGGCGTCACCGTCGCCACGTTGCCCGCGACGCCAACGGTCGCGTTGTAGATGTTCGTCCCGTCGGTGATCGTCGCGATCACCTGATCGCCCGCCAGCAGGTTGCGGAAGCCGCTCAGGTCGAAGACGCCGCCCGCACTCCACGCGAACACCTTCGAGAGCGTCACCTTCACCGTCACCTTCGTGGTGGACTGATGCTCCTGCGCCACGTTCAGCAGCAGCCCGCCAGCGCCGATGCTGACGATCTCGTCGCGGGCTAGGTTGAAGGTGCCCGCGTCATTGGTCACCACGACCGACACGATGTCGCGCACGGCGAGCCCGGCGGTCACGAGCGGCAGCGTCACGTTCGCGCCGAGCGTGTCGTATTTGAAGACCTCGTTGAATGCCTCGGTCACGCGCACGCCGCGGTTCTGGATCGCCACTTGCCCGGCCTGATGGAGGAAGGGGCTCACGATGTCGATGTCCAGCCGCACGCCCGCGCCGAAGACCGGGATCACTGTCACCTTGTTCGTCGCGAGATCGACCGTGAACTGCCCCGACGTGAGCGCGACGCGCGTGCCGTTCGTCTGCACCACCGACACCGAGATGGCTTCCCGCGTGGTGATGTCGGTCGAGAGATCGACCGTCACGTTGCCGCTGAGGTTGATCGTCTTGTAGCTCTCGCGGTTCGGCGGGTTCGTCACGAGCAGGCCGTTCTCGTCGTAGGTGAATTCCCCGCCGAGGTAGCGCACCAGCGTCCCCGCCGACTGCACCACGCGCTCGCCGTAGAAGTGAGTGACCACATCGCCCGCCCCGTGCCGCACAAAGTCGCCCACCGCATTGGTGAGCGGCGCGCGCGTATAGACATCGAGCACGATCTCGCCACCCGCGAACCGCAGCGTCTCACCCGTGAACGGATCGATCACCGGCTCGCCGCCGAAGTAATACTGCCCGTCGGCGATGAGGTAATAATTGATGTAGCTCGCCTCCACGACGCTGAAGAGGGTCGAGCCGCTGAAGACCGACGCCGCGACCGTGACCGTCCGCGCGCTCGAGTCGTAGGTGAACTCGCTCGGGAACAGCCCGCGTGTCACGCCGTCGATCACGACTTGGAAATGCACGTCGTTCAGCGTCGTGCCCGCCCGCAGAGTGAAGGTGAACGGCGTCGTGGTCCCCGCCGCGACGAAGTATCTGTCGCCGCCATGCGTCGCCGCGCGGCCGCCGACGATCTTGTCCACCGCCCGCAGGTAGGTGTCGAAGACCACCGTGTCCGCCGTGGCGTCGCCGCTGTTGTCGAGGTTCAGCGTGTCAAAGCCCGCCGTGCTCTCGATGAGATCCGTCACGCGAGTCACGATCACCGGCACGACGCGCGGCACCGGCAGTAGCACCGGGTTCGCGGTCACCGTCGTCGTCTGCATCCCGGCGTTGTCGTAGTAGAGCTTGCGGTTGGTCGTGGCGTTGAAGGGCAGCGTCGGGTTCTCCACGAGCTGCACGAGGTCCTCGATGATGTTGCCGCGCTTATCGAGCACCACGACGTAGGCCGCGATCTTGCCGCCCTGGTCGAAGACGATCGGTTGCTTATACGCCGCCGCATACTGCCCGGCGCCCGGCGGCACGGTGTTCACATAGACGAGCGGCGCGTTCCGCAGCAGC
This sequence comes from Verrucomicrobiota bacterium, assembly GCA_009885995.1. Taxonomy (GTDB): domain Bacteria; phylum Verrucomicrobiota; class Verrucomicrobiia; order Chthoniobacterales; family Chthoniobacteraceae; genus VFJQ01. The sequence continues at coordinate 100,486 of VFJQ01000092.1, read as the reverse complement.
TCGGTGAAGTCGGGATTCGCCGTCGCCACGTTCACGACGGTCTCGTTGATGTGCGCGTCGCCGTCGAAGAACACACGACCCGCGATATTCAGCAGCGTGCCCGCCTTGATCGTCACATCCGCGCTCGTGCTCGTGAGGATCGGCGTGCCCATCACCGAGCTGGAGTAGCTCAGGAAAGTCACGACCCACGGATCGGCGAGCGTGCCTGTGCCGGTCACGTCGATGCCGTTTTGATCCGGCACGTTCGGGAGCGCGGCGAGCGCGGTCTTCACGTCGTCGGCGGTGGCGTTCGCCGGGATCGTCGCCGACTGGCCGGCGAAGCTCAGCGTGAACGACACGCCCGGCGTGCTCGTCCACACCTTCTGCGTGAGCGCGTCGCGCACGTTCACCGTATCGTCGCCCGCGCCGCCGAGGACGAACGCCGGGCCGCCGATCTGGCCGAGGTTGAAGGTGTCGTTCCCCGCGCCGCCATCGAGCACGACATTCTGGCCTGCCTTGCTCTCCGTGGCCGCGTAGGTGCGGACGACGGTGAAGTTGTCGTTCCCACCCGCAAGCCGCAGTTCCAGCGTCTCAAAGCCCTGCGCGTCGATGCCGAAGAACGGCAGCCCATTCGCGCCGAGGCCCGATGCGAGGCCGATGCCCTCGACGCTCTGGTATTCGTCGAAGAGCAGCTTGCCCGTCTCGTCGCGATCCTGCGCGAAGATCGGCGTGCCGTCCTTCGTCTCGCCGATCTGGATCATCCTCGGCACGCCGGCACGCACGCGGATCTGGCCCGCGGCGGAGACGCCGTCCTGGTTGTGGATCACCAGTCGGTCGCCCGCCGTCTCGAACTGATCGCCGCCCACCACGATGAGCCGCCCGCGGATGCGCGACACATTGAAGACCCCGTTCGCCTTAAACGCGAACGGCGGCGGATCGACCGTCACCTTCGCCGGTTGCACCACCTGCTCGCGCGGCACGAGCTTGCCGACCTCGTAGTGGAAGGCGAGGTCGGGGATCGTGATCTCGAGCTGCGCGTCGAAGACGAAGAACGAGCCGAACACGAGCCGCGATTGCACGAGCCCCGGCGTGTAGGTCAGCACGTTCGCGTTGTTCGCGTCGAAGCGGACCAGCGGGAAGGCGAGGCTCACCGCGGCCTTGAGCACGTTCACGTAGCTCGCCACGAAATCCGCCGCGAGCGACTCCTTCGTCTGGCCGCTGAAGATGGCGCCAAATACATTCACGCGGAAGGTCAGCCCGTTCAGGTTGTCGTTCCGCGCCGAGTATTCCACGTCCGGCGGGAGCTGGATGCGGAAGGCCGGCGGCTGATACTCGAAGGACGGCGGATCGAAGACGAGCGTCGGCGGTTCGCCGCCGATGTGGATCGTGTCGTCGCCGCTGCCGCCGACCAGCGTGGTCTCGAAGAGCGGGCTCGTCGCGAGCACGTAGATGTTGTCCGCACCGCCGCCGCCATCGACCTCGATGGCCTCGATGTTCGTGAAGTTCACGATCCGCCCTGCGCCCGCGATGTAGGTGTCGGTGACGATGAAGGTGTCACCGATCGGCGTGCCGACGATGACGATCGTGTCGATGCCCGCGCCGCCGTTGATCTTCACCGGCGCGTTTTGCAGGTAGTCGTAGCGGTTCTCGCCCGCGCCGCCGAAGAGCGTCGTGAGGTTCGTAATCTCGTTCTCGTCCTCGGCGTTTTCGCGCAGCACGAGGAAGGTCTTGAGCAGGAAGCGATCGTTCCCATTCCCGCCGTCGAGGTAGAGCTTCGCGCGATTGTGGTTCACCTCGAAGCGGTCGTTCTGGTCGCCGCCGAGGATCGTGAGCGGCGCGCTGTTGCCGTTGGTCAAATTCTCCGTGTCCACCACCGGCACGCCGTCGGGGAATTCGAGCGTGCGGTTCCCGGTGTCCGGTTTGAGCGGCACGGTCGCGATCGCGATGTCGTCGTCGCCCGAGCCCATGTCGATGACGGTATAGACGACCGTGTCGTTCGAGAGGAAGGCGTCCGCGCCCGCGAGCCCGTTCACCTTCACGATGTCCACCTCGCGGAAGCTGACGATGTCGCTGATCGCTTTCGTGCGGTCGCCGACGGTGATCGTGCCGACCCGCGCCGCGTCGACGCCGAAGGCATCGAGCGTCACCTGGTCCGGCCCGTTCGTGCCATTCACGACCAGTTCGTCGCGGCCCGATGTGCCGCCGCTGTCGTCGATGGTGATGCGCGCGGAGTTCGAGCCAGTGAGGTTGAGGATGTAGTATTCGTTCAGCCCGCCCTCGGCGCCGATCGCGTTGCCCCGGTTGTCGAGCGTCACCGTGCCGGTGAAGGGCGTGACATTGATCGTGGTGACGCCGACGCGCACGATGCCGTCCACGTCGTTCACGACCATGATGTTGTTCCCCGCGCCGCCGACGAGTTCCGCGTGCTCGAAGATGCGCGCGTTGTTCCCCGGGTTCAGCGTGCTCTCGACGATGCTCGCGCCGTTCCACGTATCTCCGCCATCGCGCAACGCGAAGCTCACCGGCGCGCCGAGCGCAAGGTATTCGGGATCTTCGGCGTTCCTGAGCCGCGCTTCCTCGGCCTGCTCGTCGAGGTTGTTCGCTTTGAAGAACACACCGCCGCCGACCATCTTCGAGCTGTCGGCGGTGATCTGCGGGAGATTGAAGACGTCGCCGGTCGGCGTGAACGTCACGACCCAGTTCCCCGCGCTGCCGACAACGCTGAGGTTTGTGCCCGCGATATTGCGCAGCGCGGTTTGCACGGCGGACTGGTTCGCATCCCACGCCAGCGGCACGGTCGTCGCGCCCGCGTAGCCGAGAGTGAAGGTGCCCGCCGTCGCGTTGTGCGTGATCCGCTGCACGATGTGCATCGTGCGGATCGTCTTCGACGCGACGGACACGCTCTCGACCGGCCCTTCCAGTTCAGGGATGCCCTGCACCGCCGCGCTGATGCGGAGGAATTGCACCTTCCACGGATCCTCCGGCGTGCCGCTTCCCGTCACGTTCACGTCGAGGATCTCGGGGATTGTGAGCAAGGCCGTGCGCACCTGCGCCGCCGTTGAGCTGGCGGAGATGTCCACCGTGGTCTGGACGTTGTTGAACGTGAGCCGGAACGCCGCCGCACCCGGCGTGACCGAGAGGAGCTGCACTTCATTCGCCGTGTAGTGCGTCGAGGTGATGACCGTGACGCGCCCGTCGCCGACGATTTTGCCGATCACGATATAGTTGCCGAACAGCCCGAGATCCTTGTCCTGCTTCTCCACGAGTGTGTCGTCGCCGCTCGCGTCGATGAACGTGTCGCGGCCTTCGCCGCCGGTCACGCGGTCGTCGCCTTCGCCGCTGTTCAGCGTGTCGGCGAACGGCGAGCCGGTCAGCTCATCGTTTCCGACGCCCGCGTTGAGGATCAGGATCGCCTTGTCCACCGTCACGCCGCTCGCGCTGATGCGGTCATTCCCTTCGCCCGACTCGACCTTCAGCGTGTCGAGTTCGCCGCGCACGCTGTTCGCCGCGGTGACGGTGTAGAAGCCCTGCCGCACCACGTCGATGCCGCCGTCTCCGCTCGTGAGCTTGAACTCGTCGTTCACGCCGTCGTCGCCCAGGATCGTCAGCGTGTCCGCCGCCCGATCATCGGAGAAGACGAAGTTCGGCTCCTCGATCGTCTGATCGTCCGCGGTATTCCCCGGCGTTCCGTTGTCGTTCAGCGTCGTGACCGTCACACCCTGCCGCGAAGCCTGCCGGCCGAAGTCGATGTTCACGCGATTCACACCCGCGCCGATGAGGCTCTCCACCATGATGGTATCGCCACCCGTGCCTGCGTTCACGTTCAGGCTCTCGACGCGATTCGCGATGAAGTTCGACGCCGCACTCGTGGAGACCGTGAACTGGTTCACGTTGCTCTTGCTCACGGTGATGCTGTCCGCCGCCGTGCTCGCGGTGAATTGCAGCGTGTCGCTGTCCGGCCCGTTGTCCGTGCCATCGAGGGCCGCGCGCACTTCACTGCCCGCGCCAGTCAGCCCGACACGGAAGACATCGTCGCCCGCGCCGCCGTAGAAGATGTCCGCGCCCCCATTGCCGACGAGCGTATCGTTCCCCGCGTCGCCGTGCAGTTCGTCCGCGGCCGCGCCGCCTTCGATCTGGTCGTTCCCATCACCGCCATACGCGGTGAGTATCCCGGTGCCACGCTGGAAGATGTAGTCATTCCCGCCGCCGCCATTGACGGTCACGCTCGGCGAGCTGCCGTAGATCTGGATCACGTCGTTGTCGGCACCGCCGTTGAGCGTCGCCACGCCGCCACCCGAATAGGTGATCACGTCATTGCCGCCGAGCCCGTTGATCGTCAGCGGCGAAAGCACGCCCGAGCCGATGACGAAGTCGTCATCACCCGTCGCGCCGAATCCCTCGATCATGCTCACATGCTCGAAGATATTGCTGCGGCCCATCGTGGTGATCTTGATCGTCTCGTCCCCCGCCGTGCCGCCGAGATGCTCGATGAGATAACTCTCCGAGGCCGCGCCCTGGCCGATGCCACGCAGCGCGTTGCGCGAGCCGGTGTTGAGCTGGAGCGGGCCGCCATTCCACACCTGCGTGTTGTTGCCGGGGCTGGAGGCGAGATAGACCGGCTTCGGCAGCTCGAGGTAGCCGATCGTGAAGGTGTGCGAGTAGGTAATGCTGAAGAGCAGCAGGTCGATCTCGACCGAGAGATCGAGCTCGATCGGGATCGTGCCGCTGCCTTCCGCGTGGAAGCCCGCGTTCAAGCTGACGCCAAGCGGGAAGCCAAAGATGTAGGCCCGCACGTAGCCGCCGAGGTGCAGGTCGAAGATGTAGTAATCGCCAAAGGTGCGCTGCTCCACGACCGACGTGATCGAGAAGTTCACGCCGCCGGAGATACCGAAGAAGTCGTTCCCGATGTTGAGGCTGCCCGTGACGGTGACGCTGAAGCTGCCGGTCGAGTCGAGCCAGCCGTCCACGTGCAACCCGGCAAAGCCGAACAGATCCACGTCCGCGTGGAAGTCGAAGCGCCACGAGTTGAAGCCGTTCACGCGGATCGTGAAGCCCGCGTCGAGCTTGAGAATTTTCAGGATCTCGACGTGGCCATTCAGCGCCAGGAAGAAGCCCGGCTGCACGCCGTCGCGCGCCGCGCCGGTGGTGTTGAGCTGGAGGCGCCCCGCCGCTTCGATCTCAAACACCGCCACGCTCGCACTCACACTCACGCCGATATCGAGCACGAGGCCGTCGGCATACACCGCCGCCAGCCCGTCCGCCTGGAAGGACAGGCCGCCGAGGTAGATCGACACGTCGAACTCGATCCGAAGTCCGTCGCCACCAATGTAGATTGTGATGCTGCCGTTGCCTTCTGCGAAGCCGAGGAACTCCACCGACCCGCTGATCGCGATGAGCACGCCGGGCGCGATCGTGAGATTGCCGAGCTGCTTCGTGCTGCCCGTCGTGTTCAGGTGCAGCGTCGCGCCGACGGAGAATTTCAGGCCGATATCCCCGCCGAAGTTTGCGTCGAGCGAAAGCTCCAGCCCGGCCACGAGCCCATCGCGGTCGATGCGGAAGCCGCCCTCGACTCTCACTTGACCGAGCGGCCCGATCTGCGCGGTCGCCTCGGCCGTCACCTGGAGTTCGCTCGTGTTCGCGATGATCTCGAACTTCCCATCCAGCACGAGCACGTCGGCGATGTTCAGCGTGCCGCGCATCCGCAGCAAGAAGCCCGGCCCGGCGTCGAGCATCACGGTGCCGGGCACGAGCTTGTTGTTTGCGTCGCGCACGAAGCGACCCGTCACCGGGTCGATCTGGAACGTCTCGACTTCGCGGATGGTGCTGAAGGTGTTCAGTTCGAGCAGGAACTCGCCGTCGAAGCGCACGCCCGGGATGCCGTTCGCGACGAGCGTGATGTAGATGCGGCCCACAACGCCGTTGTTCGCCTCGTCGTTGGTGTCGATATACGCGTTGAGATTCAACGTGGCCGACACCGCACCGAGCACCGGGATGGTGCCACCCAGCGCGCCCGTGATTTTCAGCACCGCTGCGCCCGCTGGATCGACCGCTGCGGTGATCTGGATGAAGCCGCTCAACCGGATCAGCTCAGCGATCACCACCTCGGCCTGGATCGTCACGGTGAGGTAGATGCTCGGATTCGCACCCGGCGTCGGCTGGCCGTCGAGACCCGGCGGCGAGGCGTAGATGCTGATGCTCGTCGGGTCGCCCGGCTTGATCAGCGGGAGGAAGGCGTCCGGCAACGTGAAGACCTGGTCCGCGAGCGTGGTGTTGAACATCACCGAAACCGAACCCTCGACGCTGAAGAGATTGCCCACGCCCGGCAGGCCGAGGCCCTTCTTCGAGCCGCTGAGCTTGAAGTAGCCCGCGATGCCCGGAATCTCGCCCGCCTGGTGCGCAACGCCGATGATTTCGAGCAGCCCGGTTGCGTGGTATTTGACGCCGGCGAGGGGGAACTCCGCGTCCACGAAAACCTCGAACCGTTCGTTCGTGATCCTCATGTAGAAGAGGCCCTGCAGGCGGAAAAGATCCGTGCTGGCGCCCGGTGGCCGGATCACCGCGGAGCCAAAGAGTTCGAGCGAGAATGAATTCCCCGGCAGCACATACGTGCGCTCCAGCGGCCCGCCATTCGGCCCGAGGCCCGGCAGCTTGATCGTCTCAGTCTTCGCCTGGCCGGTCGTGTTGATTTGCAGCGTGCCGCCCGCGTTCAGGTAGAGGCCGAATTGCTCGAGCTCCTGGAAATCCGTCTGCAACGTCGCCACGCCCCAGAACTGCGGCGCCGGGCCGGTCGTGCCGCTCAGGTCGAGGATGAAGCGACCCGCCGTCGCGCCGACCGTGCCGAGTTTGATGATCGAGAGCGAGCCGCTGAACGAGAGCTCGATGACCTTCCGGGCGAGGTCGATCTCGATGGTCGCCTCCGCCTTCGCCTCGAGTAGCGGCTCGTCCAGGCCCGGCAGCGCGAGCGTGATCGCGCCGCTGATCTCGATGAAGAACGACTCAGCCTGCGTGATGATTTGCAGCTTCTCGGTCGAGGCGACGCCATTCGTGCCACCCGAGTCCTTCCACGCACCATCGACGAACGCGACCGTGAGCGCGCCCGCCTCAAACTGACCTGCAAACGAGTAGCGCCACGTGTTTGTGCCCGCGAGCGCGCCGGGCTGCGTCGGCGTGCCGTTCACGGTCACGTTCTCGCCGTTCGCGCCCGTGAGCGTGAACTCCTGCGTGCTGTCGGTGATCGATGCCGCATCGAGCGTGTTCGTGCCGGTCGGCGTGAACGTGATGTCGATGTATTGCTGCGCGTTGAGCGCTTCGCGGTCGGCGGTCTGGCCGGTCACCGGGTTCGTGAGCTTCGCGTGCCCGACCATCACGTCGAACTTCTCCGTCTCCGCGAGGTTCCCGATGCCCGTCGTGTCGCGGAAGGTATTCGCCACGAACTCGACCGTGTAGCTGCCCTCGGCCAGCGCGGTGTTGAAGCGGTAGCGCCACGTGTTCGTCCCCTTCCCTTCCAGCACCACGCGCTCGGGCGAACCGACGAACGGCACCACATTGCCCGCGCTATCCTTGAGCACCACTTCGTCGCCGCCGATGCTGTTCGCGTCGATCGTGCCGCCAGTCGGCGCGCGGAAGGTCACTGCGATGAAGCGTCCCTTCACCGGGTCGTTGATCAGCTCACGGCCGATGCTGATGATGTTCTCCTGGACCGTCCCGTCAGCTTTCACGAACGACGGAAGCGCAACATCCGCCGTGCTGCCGACGACCGTGATCGTCTGCGTCTCGGCGAGGCTGCCGAACTGGCTGCTGTCCTCCCACCCGATCAAGTCGCTGTCGGATTCCTCAAAGGCCACGCCCACTTGGCCGACCATGAACTCGCCCGTGAGGAAGTAGCGATACGTCAGTGCTTCGTTCAGCGAATCGATCTTCAGCGGCACCGGATCCGCCGTCACGCCCATCGCGCCGAGGCCTGTGAAGGCGAACTCCGCACCGCCGTCGGTGATCGAGGTTTCGTTCAGTGTCGCGCCCTTCGACGGACGGAAGGTCACGTCGAGATAGCTGTGATTCTCCGGGCTGCTGTCCGTGACCGGCAGATGCGTCGCGGGCGACGACGCGCTGTCGACCCACGTGCCGTCGAGGTAGTTCACCGTCACGCTCTTGCTCGTGTCGAAGCGGCCCGTGAGGAAGTAGCGATACGTCACCGTATTCGGCGGCGAGGTGAGCAGCTTCAGCGGCGCCTCGTCCGCATTCACCCGCGCCGTGCCCACGCCTTCGCCACTCAGCGCGATCTCCACATCGGCATCGACGATCGAGGAGTCGTCCACCGTGTTCGGGAATTGCACGTCGATGAAGTTGCGGTCGTTGATCGCGTTCAGGTCGATCGTGCCGCCGACGCCAGGGTTCAACACCTCCGCCGTCGCGCCCGTCACCACGAATTCGCTCGTCGCTGCGACGTTCGCCATACCCGGCGTCACCGTGCCATTCGCATCCGTCACGTCCGCACCCTTGAAGGTTCCGACCAGCACATTCACCATGACCTTGCCCGGAGTGAAACTCACCAGCGGCGAGGCCGGCCCAGTCGTTCCCTGGATGTAGTAGCGGAAGCGCGTCACGCCCTTTTCCTTGATCGCCGCGATCAGCGCCGTGTCGTCCGTGCCCGTCACTTCGGTCAAGGTCGGCCCGCCATCTTCGCCCACGCCCGTCTCCAGCGGCACAGGTCGTCCGTTGGTCGTGTAAGTCGTTCCGTTCACGACGACCTGAATTTCCTCCCCGCTATCGAGGATCGAGGCGTAGTCCAGCATCCGCCCGCTCGGCGCGGCGAAGGCCACATCGACGTATCGCTTGCCCGCCTGCCCCGCGAGCGTCGGGCGGTCGTTGATCACGTTCACGTCGATCCGGTCCCCCGCCGGGTCGATGACGCCCACGCTCGGCACCACGCTCGTCGTCGTGCCCGGCGTCACCGGCTCCACGTCGAAGACGAGCGCCTGCCCGCCCGCGTTGCGGAAGCCCATCTTGAGTTTACCCTGGATCGTCAGCAGTCGGAATTGATCCGGGATGTCCGCGAGGAAGAGCACCGTCACGCTGCCCGACGCGACCTTCGAGAGATCGGCATACAGCTTCGCGCTCAGGCTGATCTGGTCCGCGGCGAAATTGAGCTTCCCGCCGATCAGGAACTTCCCGTCCGTGCTGATCTTGATGATGACCTGCCCGTTGAAGACCAGCTCCGAGGTGTAGATCGTGAAGATCTTCGCGCTGCCCGTGATCGTCATCGGCGCGGTGAAGGCGGCGGCGAACCCGCTCTTAACCGTGCCGCCCTTGATCGCGTTGTATTGGCGCACGACCTGGTTCTTCACGTCGTCGAGCCACTGGTCGGGCGCGACCGTCGTCTGCACCGTGAAGGCCGGGCCGCGCAGCTCCAGCGGGTCTTCGATGGAAGGCAGCGTCTTGAAGAACTCCACGCCCGCCACGAAATCGTTGATCGCGAGCCCGGTGTTCGGCTCCAGCACGATGCCGCCCGGCACCGAGGCGCTGATGAGCACGCCGAGCGGCCCCAGCTCCGAGAGCGCGAAGCGGATCGTGAGCCCGCCGATGCCGGGGATCTCGATGCCGCCCTGCACGCCGATGAAGAACACGCGATCCATCACCGGCGTCACCACATCGGTCGAAGCGATGAGCTGGCCACTCGCGCTCAGTTTCAAGATGCCGCCGATGAGCCCGGCGGTCACTTCGCCGCCGAACATCTTCCCGCTGATCGTCACGCCGATCGCCGCGATATCGACGATCGGGAACTCGCCGCGCAGCAGCTTCGCCACGTCGATCTTTACGCCCTCGATCGCACCACCGAAGACGAGCCCCTTCACCCCCGGGATGCCTGTCACGCTCGCCGACAGCGTGATGACGAAGTCCGCCGGATACTGCTCGATCCCGCGCGGCCAGGAGATGCCCAGCTCGGTGATCTTGATCGGCAGCCACGTCGGCCACTTGAAGGTGTCGCCCGTCGCTCCGCCGATGCTCAGCACCACGCCGAAGCCGAGGAGCGTCTTGAACGACCCGTCGCCGAGGATCGCGAAGTTCCGTGCCTCGCCGCCGATCACGATGCCGCCGATCTTCACTTCCGCGCCGACCGCGCCCACACGCAGCAGTTCCTGCGTGCCCGTCGCGCCGGTATCTAGCCGGAGGTCGCCCGCGATGAGTGTGAGCACGCCGCCGACCTGCACGCGCAGCGTATCGAGGTCGAACTTGAAGGCGTCGATCCTGCCGTTGACGAAGGTCAGCGTCGCCCGCAGCGCCTCGGTATCCGGCGCATTCGGCAAGTCCTTGCCGGGCTCTGCGGTCACGCGGTCCGTGATGCTCGCAGTGAAGGCGCCGCCGTTCGGGAAGAGCTTCGCACCGCCGCTGGCGATGAAGATCGAGCCATTGAAAACCAGCGGATTCTCCGCGTCGAAATTGACCGAGAGATTCGTGACCCCGACGCGGATGTCATCGAACTCGAGCACGCTGCCGAACCGAATCTTTCCGCTCGGCGGCGGCGTGGTGCCGGAGGGCGTCGGCCCTGGGGTGAGTCCATTCCCCGCCGGAGGATTAACTCCGCCGTATTGCAGGATGGCCTGGCCGATCGTGAAGCCATTCTGCCGGACGACGAGTCCGGGGATGATCATCGGCGGCGCGCGCGGCGCGGTCTGCCCGACGGGCACCGGGTCGCTCGACATCTGGTCGGGCGTTGGGTCGATGTTCTTCCCCATGTTCACGTCGTAAGGCCGCAGCTTCCCGATGACGTTGATCGGGATGACCGTGATGTCGGCTTGATACACGCGCAGGATTTCCTGGTCGCGCGTGCCCGCGGGGTCGTAGGCGACGCGCACGCCCTGCGCCTCGATCTTGAGGACGTTCGGCACCGTCACGCTCAGCGAGGAGACCGCGAAGCTGAACTTGCCCGGCACATTGATGTTCACGTTCCCGCTCAGCAGGCCGAAGACATCCACGACCACATCGAACGCACCATGCACGCCGAGCAGATCCGCGGTGATGCCGCTGCTCGTCTGCTGCGTGCTCGTGCCGGTCGGCGCGGGCGCGGGCGTGCCCCCCGCAGGTGCGGCGGCACCGCCGCCGAAGGCGAGCGATGCGCGGTCCACGCCGATGCCCACGGTGATCACGAGCTTGCCGTCCTTGAACCCGAGCTTGTCGATCCCGACCATCGGCCCTTGCAGCGTCAGCGGCCCGAGCTTGATCGGCGCGCCTTCGATCGGCCCGGTCTGCGGAGTGGCGTCGATGGTGAAGCGCTCCTGCTTCGGCGCATTCACCGCGCCGTCCATCGTCTTGAAGCCGTAGAATTCCTGCCCTGGGATATTCGGATTCGGCGCGACGAAATCCACGAACACTTCCGCCGGCGTGCCGCTCGTGCTGCCGCGGAAAAGGCCGACCAGATCCGACGGCGTGGAGTCTTTCAGGTAGTAGCGATACGTCGTGCCCGAGATGAGCAGCGGGGTGCCGACGATCTCGGGGAAGCCCGTCAGCGGATCGACTTTCACCTGCGCCACACCCGAGCCGGAGAGCTTGAACTCATTCCCGTTGATCGTCGTCGGGTCGATCTTGCTGCCGTCCTGCGAGGTGAAGGTCACGTCGATCCACTGCCGCGCATTGATGCCTGCGAGGTCCACAGTGCCGACCGGGTTCACGAGCGCCGCGCTCGCGCCTGCTACGCTGCCCGGCGCGACGGTGCCATCCGCGTAGCTGAAGGCGAACGGCAGATACGCCACCTCGACATTCGCGCCTGCCGGGATCGTGCCCGTGTAGCTGTAGCGGTAGGTCTTGCCCGCCACGACCGTCGCGACCGGATCCGCGCTCACGCTCACCCCCGTGATCGGCGCGCCATTCACGCGTAGCGCAAATTCCGGCAGCCCATCCGTGATCGACGCCGGCGTGATCGCCGATGTGCCGAGGCGGAAGAACGTCACCTCGACCGTCTTCGGGCTCACGCTGATCGCCGAGGGCGCGAGGAACTTCGACATCGCCACAAACGTCTCCGAGCGCGCGAGCGACGGCACGTTGTTGATGTCCGTGAAGCCATTCGCGCCGAAGGTCAGCGTCACTGCGCCGGAGTTCAGCGTGCCGGTGAAGGGATAGCGCCAGAGGTCGGGATTCTTCACCGCGTCGGGCTGCGTCGGCGTGCCGAGCGTGATGCCCGACGCGCCGCCCTCGACCGTCACGGTGAACTCATTGCCCGTCACCGTGCTCGCCTTGATCAGCGCGCCCGTCGGCGTCTGGAGCGTCACGTCGAGGTAGTGCTTGGAGTTGATGTCCGCGAGATCGAGGAAGCGCGTGCCCGCCTGGAACGACTGCGTCTCCGCGAGGTTCGAGATGTTCATCAGATCGCGCCACGACTCGCTCAGGAACTCGATCGTCACCGCGCCCTCGGGGATTTCGCCGGTGAAGCTGTAGCGCCACGTGTTCGTCGTCCCGAGGCGCTTGGCCACGCCGTTCACGGTCACGTTGTTCGGCACGAGCCCATTTACGCGCAGGACGAACTCCGCGGCGCTGTCCTCGATCGACGAGACGTTCAGCCCCGCGCGATTCGGATCGTTGAACTGCACGTCGAGATACATCCGGCGGTTCAGCGTCGCGCGGTCGATGAAGCCGCCGCCGACAGGATCGAAGAGATCGGCGCTCAGCGGCAGGATCGTCGCCGGCACGCCCGGCAACGTGAGCGTCTGGCCGAAGATCGTCGCGCCATTCACGCGCAGCGTCTGGAGTTGGAAGCCGTCCGGCCCACCGATGTTGAAGATCGCCGTGCCCGAGATCGCGAACGCCGTCACGCCGTTGATATTGATCTGGACCTCGGCAGGCTGCGTCTCGCTCACGCCCGTCACCGCGATCTGCACCGAGCCGTTCGGCTTCTTCGTGAAGGTCATGCGCCCGATGAGGGAGAAGACCTCGCCGACCTTGAACGTCAGGTCGCCGCGGAAATCCACGACGTTGGTCGTCGTCGTGAACTTGTTCATGAGGATCGGCGCGTCGTTCGGCACGGTGATCATCGTCGTCGCCGGGATCGCGATGCCGGAGTTGTTGAAGTCGATCGTCGCCATGCCTGTCACTTCGAGCCCCGGCAGCCCGACCAGCTTCACGGTGCCCTCGGCATGCAGCGCGTAAGTCGGCGTAGTGCCGCCGAACTTGATGAGCCCGAGCCGCGCATTCGTCAGTAGCACGCCGATCGCGTCCGGATTGAGCGTGCCGTCGTCGAGCGCGTAGGGGCCTTTGCCGAGGAAGATCTCCAGCCCGGTCGCGCCGACTTCCGTCGTGTTCGGCAACGAGCCAGGGCCGAAGGTCAGGCTGCCCTCGATGCTCACGAAGTCTCCGAGGACGATCTTCAAATCCTCCAGCACGACCTGGAAGAACGCGCGTCCCGTCGTCTTCACCTCGTCCGTGGTGAACTTGATCGCGATGGTGCGCCCGCCGATCTCGATCATCTCATCGACCGGCAGCGTCGAGGTGTTGAAGCGCACGCCGACCGTCACGCCCACCTCGGCGCCAGGGAAGGCCGCCGCCACGCGCCCGCTCACCTGCCCGGCGATGCCGCCCGGCGTGATGACGAGCACCGCACCCGCATCGCTGAGCGTGAGCGCGCCGTCGTCCGCGAGACCCTCGATGTTCACGCCCACAGCCGCGATGCGCGTCACCTTCGTGCCGTTCGGGCGCGTGCTCTGGTCGAAGTAGAACGAACCCGTCAGCGTGATGCCCGCAAACGCCGCCTCCGCGTCGGTGAAGGACACGCGCACATACGGACCCGCGGGCACATTCAGCCGGACGCTCGCGCCATTGAGCATGAAGGTCTGATCCACCGGCATTCGCAGCGTGTTCAGCGCGAAGCCGACCGTGCCGCTGAGCGAGAAGTCCGGCACCGTCACCGCTGCCTTCACCGAGAGCGTCGCCGCGATGCCACCCGGCAGTAGCACGAGCGCGCCGTTGCCTTCCGTGAGCGAGACGAGCGGCGCGCCGGTCTCGTCGTTGAAGACGAGCGAGACGTTCGTCGCGACGATGCGGACGATCTGTTGCGCCGCCGGCGTGGTGATGCGCTCGAAGGCGAAGTTGCCCGTCAGCGTCGTGCCCATCACCGTCACCATCACATCCGTCGCTTCGATGCGGAGGAACGGCCCGGCGGGCAGCGTCAGCGTGTTCAAGCCGAGGCCGGTGAGCACGTCGGGCTGCGTCGTCGGATTCGTCGCCGTGCCGCCGAGCCCGAGGATGCCGATCGCGCCGAGGCCGTTCAGGCCCGTGACCGTGAGCCGCTTGCCCGCGGTGATCGTCGTGCCGTCGGTGAGCTTGATCTTATCGCCCACGAGCGAGGCCACGACCTTGTTCGTGCCGGTGCCCGTGTTGCCCGCGTGATTGTTGATGCGGTCGATGATGCCCTGGACGGTCGTCACGCCCGCGAGGTTTACGTCGAACGCCGTGTTGTTCCGGCGTGCGATGCGGAGATGCGCGTCGTTTTGCTGCGTCGCCGCGAAGCCCGTCGTCGCCGCCTGGCCTGATACCGTGAGCGCGAGTGCGGTGACAGCCGGATCGATCACGCGCAGCCGCAGGAATGTGCCCGCCATTTCCGCGCGCACCTTCGCGCCGATGCCAGCGACACCGAGCGCGGAGTTCACGTCGGCCACGAGATCGGCGGTCGTCGTGTTCGTCATCATGTCCGAGCCGAGCACCGTTACCGGCGTGGTCGTGCCGTTGAGGCTCACGGTAAAAGTCACGTTGCCCGTGTATTTGCCGTTCGCCGGCGCGGCCTTCGTCGCCGTCAGCGTCAGCTCGATCGGGAAGCCGTCGCCGCCCTTGAGATCCTTGAGGAGCGTGTCGAGCCCCACCGGCGCCTGCGCGGGCAGCGGCAGGTTCACGCCGGCGTTCGTGTTGTTGATCCGCAGCGCGAAGGTTCCGCTCACGCTCACGCCGGGGATGTTGTTCACCGCCACGTCCGCGCCGAGTTCGCCCGCGAGGCCGGCATTCGTGATGACGAATGAGCCGTGCCCATTCGTGAGGCTCACGAACTCCGTCGTGCCGTCGCCCAGCGACAGGTGCACGTTCGAGGCGAGGATGCGGATCGTCGTGTTCGTCATCGTCCCCTTCTTCTCGAACGAGAAATCGCCACCGAGCTTCTGCCCGCTGATCTCCATCTCCACGTCCTTGCCGCTGACCAGCACGTAAGGCCCGGCGTCGTCGATCTTGATCGTGAACTCGTTCAGCGCCGCACCGGCGATGACGCCCGTCACCGCGCTCTGCGCGAGGCCGAGCGTCGTGGCGAGCGCAGAGCTGTTAAGCGCCGTCACGCTGAACGAACCGCCCGTCGTGGTGTCGGTGAGCTTGAGCGCGTTGCCTTCGATCGTCGCCATCTCGCTGCCCGCGGCGGTGTTGATTGCATTCACCACGTCGCCCAGCGTCGTCGCGCCGAGGAAGTTCACGTCGAAGCTCGTGCCATCGCGCCGCACGACGTGGATGTGCGGTCCATTCGACTCGATCTCGATACCGCGTCCGCCGCGCAGGCCGCTGAGCAGCGCATCGCTGTTCACCACGCCGACCGTGAAGATCGTCAGCGGCACGGGAGCGCCCGTATTGATCGTCACGCCAAACGTCCCGCTGAACTCCACGCCCGGCACATTCAGCTCGACCGTCGCGCTAAAGCTGCCGGCGATCGATGTGACCGTGCCGACCTTCTTCACGAGGAGCCCGCCGCGCCCGTTGGTCACCCGCACGAAATCCGTTGTGCCGTTGCCGAGCCGCAGGCCAGCGTTCGCGACCGCGATGGTCATCACGTTGATCGGCGCCGCGACAGTGCCGACGTTCTTCTTCTCGAAGCTGAAGTCGCCTGTGAGTTCCTGGTCCGCGATGTTCACGGTGATGCCCGTCGCATCCACGCGCAGGTAAGGCCCGGCGGGCAGCACGAGCGTCGTCGTCACGCCGCCGACAGAGAACCGCTCGTTCACCGCGCCCGTCGTGTTGTTGAGGGAAAGCGTGAGCGTGCCGGAGAAGAGCGGCGTATTCAGCGGATCGCCGTCCACGTCGATCGTCACCGTGCCGCCGAACTGCCCCGCGATACCGCCCGCGACCGCCGGCTTGGCCGGCTTGGCCGGAGTCGTCGCCGTCGCCGCCACCGCCGCCGTCGCCGGGATCGCCGGGCGCACGACGAGCAGCGCGCTACCGCCCGTGAGCTCGAGGAACTTCGTCGTCCCGTCACCGAAGCTCAGCTCCACATTGCTCGCCGCGATGCGCAGGATCTTCGCCGTCGGCGAAATCGCGATCTGCTCGAAGCTGAAGCTGCCTTTGATCTCCTGCCCCGCGATCTCCAGCGTGATCGGCACGTCGCGCCCGAGTTCCACGCGTAGGAACGGCCCCGCGGGCAGCGCGAGCGTCACGGTTTCGGTCGCGTTGACCGGGATCGTCGCGTTCACCGTGGCGAGCGTGTTGTTGATGAGCAAGTCCACGCGCCCGGTGAATGTGATGCCCGGGATGTCGATCGCGACGTCCGCACCAAACTGCCCCGCGAGCCCTGCCGGCGTGATGAGGAAGGCACCGCGGCCATTCGTCACCGTCACGTATTCCGTTGTGCCGTCGCCGATGTGAATCTCCACCTCTTGGAAGCCGAGGCGGATGATCTTCTTCGCCGGCACCATGCCGACCGCCGGGATCGTCACCTGCTCGAAGGCGAAGTCGCCCTTCAGCGTCTGCCCCGCGACGCTCAGCTCGATGTCGTCGCCGGTGATCTTGAGATAAGGCCCGGCGTCGAGGTCGAACGTCTCCGGCGGCGTGGTGACGAGTTGGCCGCCCATGAGCGCGTTGCCCACCGTCGTGCCGCTCGTGAGCATGAGGTCGTCCGCGGCGGTGAAGTCGTTCAGCGCCGTCACGCTCGGAGCCGTCGCGCCCGCTCCGCCGTCCACGATCTTGATTTTTCCATCCGGCGTAAGGCTCGCGACGACCAGCGGCTTGCCCGCTGCGACCGCCGCCGCGTTGATCTTCGCGATCACGTCGTCGAGGACCACCGCGCCGCCGAGATTCACGTCGAAGCTGCCGCCCGTGCCGCTGCGCGTGATCGTGAGGTGCGCGTCACTTTGCTGCTCGCCGGTGAAGCCCAGCGCTCCCGGGATGCCCGCCGCGAAGGCCGTCACCGTCGCATCGATCACGCGGAACTCGACCTTCGTGCCGACCGCGAACGCCTGCACCTTCGTGCCGATGCCCGCCGTCGTGAGCGCCGTGTTCAGCGCAGTGACGAGTTGCCCGATCGCCGTGTTCGTCGTGTGGGCCGGCAGCACAACCGGCGTCGTCGTGGCCACCTGCGTCGCCACGCCGAGCACCGTCACCGGGGCGGTGAGCGTGAAGTTGAAGGTCACCGTCGCGCCGCCGTTCCACTGTCCATTCGTCGGCGTCACATCGACGGCTTGCACGATCATCGAGTTCATCGGCGCGGTGAAACCGGCCACCGTTGAGGCGCTGATCGCGAAGGTCGTGATGCTCGGATCGATCACGCGGAAGCGCAGGTTCGTGTCGGCGAATTCGGCGCGCAGCTTCCCACTGAGGCTCGCGCCATCGAGCAGCGCATTCCAATCATCCACGAGCGCCTGCATCGCGTCGCTCGCGAGCGCATTGTTGGCCTGCTCTGCCGCGCTGAGCTGCACGGCGGGCAGTGCCGCGCCGTTGAGCGTGAAGGTGATCGAGACCGCGCTGCCGCCGTAGCTGCCATTCGACGGCAAGCTCCCTGCACCGCCGGTGACCGCGCGACCGGCGTCGCCGAGGCCGTAGAGCGCGCTGATGCTCAGCGAGCGCACACTCGGGTCGAGCGCACTGAAGACCACCGTGCCGCCATCGAGCGTCGCCTCGATCAGCGCCGCGAGTCCGGCATCCGAGAGAGCGGAATTAATGTCCGCGAGCAGCGCCGCCGGTTTGTCCGCGGCGGTCACGTTATTCGACTGCGCTTCGACCGTGATGGCCACCGGCCTCACGACACCGTTGACCTTCACCAACAGCACCACATCGGGGATCGTCGTGCCCGTAAGCGGATCGATGAAGCGGCCCGTCGTCGGTGCGACCGCGGCGCTCGTGAGCCGGATCGGATTATCCACGCCCGCGCCCTCGTTCAGCAGCGTCAGCACCGTCGCGCCGTCGAGCGTGGAGAAGGTCAGTTCCTCATGCACCTCGGCGGCGCCCGTATTGATCGTGAGGCCAAAGGTGCCCTGGAAAGTCACGCCCGGCACATTCAGCGTCACCGTGCCGCCGAGCGTGCCCGCCATCGACGCGGGCACAGCGGGCGTCGCGCCGACCGCGGGTTTCGCGGGCAGCAGGATGAAGAATCCGTAGCCGCCATCGAGCGTCACGATGTCCGTCGTGCCGTCGCCGATGCCGAGGTGGATGTTGTCGAGCTTGATGCGCGTCTGCTTCGTCTGGTCGGCCTTCGTGATCGTCTCGAACGCGAAATCGCCGCTCAGCGTCTGCCCCGCGACGCTCAACATGATGTCCGTGCCTTCGACGCGCAGATAAGGCCCGGCCGGCAGGTGCAGCTCGATCGTCTCGTCGCCAGCGGTGAAGGTCTCATTCACAGGCCGCGCCGAGGTATTGATGCTGAATCCAAACGTCCCCTCGAACACCACGCCGTCCGGCAGATTCGCCAGCTCGACATCCGCGCTGAGCGTGCCCGCCATGCCCGCCGGCGAGAGGAGGAAAGCGCCGCGTCCATTGCTCACGAGCACCACGCCGCCGAGGTCGAGGCTCACCTGGCTTAGCGCGAGCTTCACTCGCTTCTGGCCCGTCGCATTCGTCGCCTGCTCGAAGCTGAAATTGCCGCTCAGCTCGATGCCCGCGACGGAGATCGTCGCCGCCGTGTTCGGCATCGCGCCCTTCAACTCAGCACGCAGGAACGGCCCGCGCGGCAGATCGAGCGTGTAGGTCGTGCCGCTCACGACGAAGTCCTCGTGAATCTCTCCCGTCGTGTTGTTGATCGCCACGACCACGGTCGCGTTGTTCAGCGTCACCGCGCCGCCGAGGTTCAGCGTCGGGTTCGCCTCGATCCGCCCCGCGAAGCCCGCCGGCGTGATGAGGAAGAGCGCGGCCTGCCCCTCGGCCTGGTCGATCTCGATGATCGGGTTGCCCGGCTCGCCGAGTTCGATATGCGCGTTCGCCACCGCGACCTTCACCACGCGCGTGCCGTTCGGCTTCGTGAGCTGCTCGAAGGCGAAGTCGCCGCCGATCACCTGCCCCGCGACATTCAGCTCCACGTCCACGCCCTCGATCTTCACGTAAGGCCCGCGCGGCAGATCGAGCGTCACCACATCGTTCGCGAGAATCGTGCCGGTAATGATGTCCGCCGGGTTCGGGTTTGTCGGCGTCGGCGCGGGCGGCACGGCAGCAGTGCCGAGGATGCCGAGATCCGCGCCCGCGTTGGAACCGCCGAGCTCCTCGATCATCAGCCGACCCGTGGCGCCGGTGGAGTTGTCGTTGAAGATGAGCTGCGAATTTTCCAGCCGCACCAGCGACTTGCCCGCCGCCGCGTTGATCTTCGCGACCACGTCGTTGAGCGTCAGCGCGCCGGTGAGGTCCACGTTCTTCACCTGCCCGTTGCGCAGCGTGATCTTGAGATGCGGCGCGGTGCCGTCGATGCGGATGCCCGCACCGTTCCTCAGCGAAGCGAGCGTCGCGGTGCCATTGAGCTGGCTGCCGATGAAGGTCGTGTGCACGCCGCCTGCCGTCGTCGTCGTGTTGATCGACACCATAAACGTCCCGTCGAGCGTGATACCCGGGATGTTCACGTTCACCGTGCCGCCGAGCTGGCCCGCCATACCCGCGTCCGTGAGCAGCAGCGCCGCCGAGCCGTTCGTGAGCGAGACGTAGTCCGTCGTCCCGTCGCCGAGTCGCACGACCACGTTCTTCGCGATCACGCGGATGACCGTGCCCGCCTTCTCAAAAGCAAAGTCACCGCCGATCTTCTGCCCGCCGAGGTTGAGCTGGAGATTCGTCCCCTCGAACCGCAGATACGGCCCCGCCGGCAGATCCAGCGAGAGGTTCGTCCCCGCGACCGTGAACTGCTCCGCGACCGGCACTGTCCCGTTGTTGATCGAGAGCTTCAGTGTGCCGCTGAACCCGATCACCGGGATCGCGACCGTGCCGCTGATCTCGCCCGCCATGCCCGTCGGCTTGATGACGAAGAAGCCCGTGCCGCCCGTGAGCGAAACGATGTCCGTCGTGCCCGCCTTGAGCGCGAAGTTCAGCTCCGTGATCGCCACGCGCACGATCTTCACCGGCTGCGTGCCCGGCGCTGCGCCCGGCGAGACCTGCTGCGTGAATTGCTCGAAGGCGAAGTTCGCCGTCAACTCCTGCCCCGCGATACGCAGCACGATCCCCGTGCCCTCGACCTTGAGGTAAGGCCCGGCCGGCAGATCGAGGTCGATCGTTTCCACCGCCGTAAGCGGCAGGCCGGTGAGCACATCGGTCGCACCGCTTTCCTTGCCCACGCGCAGGATGCCGAGCTGATCGCCGACACTGCCCGCCACGCCCAGCACTTCGAGGCGGTTCGTGTTCGTCACGGTCGTATCGACGATCCGCAGGCTGCGCCCGTAGAGCGTCGCGGTGATCTTGTTCCCACCCGCCGTGTTGATCTTCGAGATCACGTCACCCAGCGTGTCCGCCGGATCGAGATCGACATCGAAGGTCGAGCCGTCGCGCTTCTTCACCGTGAAGTCCACGCCCGCGATCGCCGTGACGCCAAGATCGGTGAGCGTCGTCTCCGCAGTCACCACCGGCACATCCACGCTCGTGGAAACCGGCGCGGTCCCGTTGTTGATGCTCACCGCGAAGTTCCCGAGGAACTCCACCGCGCCCGGCACATTCAGCGAGATGTCCGCACTCAGCGTGCCCGCGAGCCCGCCCGGCCCGACGAGGAATGCGCCGCGCCCGTTGTCCACGCTCACGACTTCCGTCCCGCCCGCCGTGATTCCGATGTGCACATTCGCGACGCCGACCTTGAGCTGTTTCACCGTGCCGACCGTGATCGACTCGAAGCTGAAGTTACCGGTCAGCGTTTGACCCGCGACCTCGAGCGTCAGCGCGCCGGAGAAGCTCACCGCACCCGCCGGCACCGTGACGCTGCCGCTCGGCAGCAGCGTGAGCGTCTGCGCAGTCGGCATGTTGTTGAAGACCACGGTCACGAGCCCGTTGAACGTCACGCCCGGGATGCCGACCACCGACACCATCCCATCCGCGTAGAGCGCCATGCCGTTCGCATTCTTCCGCAGGGAGATCGTCGCGTTGTCGATGAGCAAGCCCTTCGCGCTCGGGTTCGGCTCCGCGCCGTCGAGCGTCGCGGGCCCTTGGCCGATGAAGATCTTCGCGCCCGCGACGATGACGTTCTCGCCGCTGAAATCGATCGTGTCGCTCTCGATCGTCACGAACCCGCCAATGTTGATGATCACGTCCGTCGCCGTGAACGCGATCGTCGGCGTCGCCGGCAGTTTGATGACGAGCACGTTGTCGCCAAACACGAACGTCTCATCCACCGGCGCACCCGTCGTGTTGATCTTCACCGCGAGATTCCCGCCGATGCCCACACCGCCACCCCCGCCGATGCTGAGGTCCACTTCGCCCGAGATCACGCCCGCGATGCCTGTCGGTTTCAGGATCAGCGCGCCCTGCGCGTTCTTGATGCCCTGCATGTTGAAGCTCAGTTCCACATTCGCGAAGGCGATGCGCGTCACTTTCACGCCATTGCTAAAGAACTTCGCCCCCTGCCCGTTCGCGCCCGTGAGCAGGTCCAGATCGCCATCGCCATCCACATTCGCGAGGAGCACCGCGCTCGTCGCATCCGTGGCGAGGCCGATCAGCGTCGGCGTCACCGCTCCGAAAGGATCGTTCGGGTTGCTGTTGTTCAGGAACACGCGCGTCTCCGTCGCATTCGCGCCGAAGGCCACGTCGAGCTTGCCGTCGCCGTTCACATCCCCGACCGCCACGCTCGTCACCGCGAAGCCGCCGGTGCCGATCAGCACGCCCGCCGCGCTGAACGGCGTCTCGCCGCCGTTGTTCAGGAAGACGAGGCTCTGCTCTGCATTCTTGCCGACCACGAGGTCCGCGCGACCGTCACCATTCACATCGCCGAGCGCGATGACCTTCGTGTGGTTCGCCGAATTCGCCGAGTCGATCACCTGCGCGTCCGCCGCCGTGAAGAGCGCATCCGGCGTCGTCCCGAAGAACGCGACCGACACACCATCGAGCGCCAGCGAAGTGATCGTGCTCGTCGTCTTCGCGCGCACTTGCAGCTTCCCGCCGACGACCACCGCCTCGAGTCCGCTTGATCCGAACGCCGTGGTCAGCGCCGTAGCGAACGCCGCCGGCGATGCGCTGCCCGCAGCGACCGGGTAGGTCGTCGCTGCCGCGCCATTGATGCGGAAGCCGAACGTGACCGCCGCGCCGAAGTCCGCCGGCAGATCGAGCGTCGAGGTGAAGGACGGCAGCCGCAGATTGTTCGCCGCCGTGTTCTCCGCAAAGAGCGCCGTGGACTGGCTCACGATCTCGAACGCCGTGACCGTCCCATCCAGCACGCTCACCGCGAGCTTGCCGTCCGCCGTCAACACGACGTTCACCTTCGTCGCCAGTCCTGCCGTCGCGAGTGCATCGTTGAAGTCGGCCTGGAGTTGCCCGCGCGCCACGCTCGCCGTGTAGGCCGGGCTGCCAGCGTTGTTCGCCATCGCCGCGGTCGTCACCGTCACCGTCACCGCCGCGGCACCGTTGAGTTTTACGCCGAAGCTGAACTGCACCGCGAGCGTGCCATTCGCGGGCACCGCGGCGCTGGTCACATACTGCTGCCGTCCGAGCAGCGTGTCGGGATTCGGGGCGAAGACGCCGAGCGCCTGCCCGCTCACGTCGATGCCGAAGACCGACGCGTCCGATGCGCGCAGTCGCACGAGGTTGCCGCTCGTCAGCTCAGCGACGAGCTTCGTGCCGAGCCCGACGCCGGAAAGCGCGGAGTTGATGTCCGCGATGAACTTCGCCCGTCGCGCCGCATCCGTCGTGAGCGCGACATTGTTGTCGTCCACGCCGTTGTCCGCCTGCGCCGCCGCTGTCACCGTCACGGTCGTGCCGCTCGTCGCGCCGTTGAGTTTCACCACGAAGCTGAAGTCCACACCCGCGCCGCCGATCTTCCCACTCGCGGGCGCGGTCACGACCGAGCGGAGCGCGACGCCGTTGTTAATATACAGCCGGTTCGCGGCGCCATCGTTGCCGATCACGATGTCCGCGCGCCCGTCACCATTCACATCGCCCACCGCGACCGCCGCCGTGGCGTAAGACGCCGCGTCGAGCGGGATCGCCGCCGCAGAGAATGGCGTCGCCGTCCCGTTGTTGAGGAAGATGAGATTCGGCGTGCCGTTGCGCGCGACGAGCAGGTCGAGCTTCCCGTCGCGGTCGAAGTCCGCCAGCGACACCGCCGTCGTCGCGCCCGCGGTGCCGATGTCCGTGCTCGTCGCGAACGGCGTCGCCACCACGCCGCTGTTGAGGAAGAGCAGATTCGCCGCACCGCTGCGGCCCACGATGAGGTCGCGCTTCCCGTCTCCATTCACATCGCCGATCGCGAGCGCCACCGGCGTGATGCTCGTGCCGAAGGACACCGGCGCGCCGCTGAACGGCGTGGTCGTCCCGTTATTGAGATACACCTGGAGCTGCGCGCTCGCGCGACCCACGACGAGGTCCGGCTTGCCGTCGCCATTCACGTCAGCCACCGCCATCGCCGTCACCGCGTCCGTCGCACCGCCGAGCGCGATCGCCCCGTTGAATTCCGCCTTCACGTTCTGCTCGAAGAAGAAGTCGCCTTGGATCACCTCGCCCGTGACCGTCGTGAGATCGAGCATCGCGCCGATCACCGCCACGCGCAGGAACGGCCCCGCCGGCAGGTCGAGCGTCTCCGTCACCGCCGGCGCGCCGAAGGTGAACGTCTGCATCACCGGCTGCGGCTGCGTGTTGATCTGCAAGCTGATGGTCGTGACCGTTAGCGACATCCCCGGCAGGTTCACGAGGAAGCCCGGTTCAGGATCGGTGTCTCCATCCGGCGGCACGCCCGGCGCCGTGTCGTCCGGCACCGTGTCGATCGCCAGGCTCGCCGCGACGCCGAGCTTGTTCACGAGGATCGAGCCGTGCCCGTTCAAGATCTGCACGAATGGCGCCTGCCCCGGCACGCCGAGGCTCAGCGTCAGCCCGCTGATTCCCACACGCAGCACCTTCTCGTCGTCAGCGTTGCCCGCGATATTGTCCGCGCCGCGCGTCGTGATCTGCTCGAGCGCGAACGTCCCGCCGAGCTGCTGTCCTGCGATGTTCAGCTTCGCATTCTGCGCCTCGATGCGGAAGAACGAGCCCATCCCCGGAATCACCAGCGGCGTCCCCGAGCCGAAGTCCTCATTCACCGGCCCGTCGATCGTCTTCACCTGGATCGCGAAGTCCGCGTCGAACGTGACGCCCGGGATGTTCACCGCCACCGTCGCGCTCAACCGGCCTGCGAGTCCCTTCTTCGCCGTCGCGCCCGTGCCTTCGGTGAGGAGCAGGAAGTCGCCGTTGCCGTTCGATACCGTCACGAAGTCGGTCGTCCCATCGCCGATGCCGAAGCGCACATTCGAGAGCGAGATGCGCACGACCTTCTTCGGCGTCGTGCCCGTCGTCGTGAGTTGCTCGAACGCGAAGTTCCCGCTCAATGAGAGGCCGAACAGCCCGAGGTTCAGATTCGTCCCCTCGACGCGCAGGAAGTTGCCCGGCGGCAGATCGATCGTCGTGCTCACGCCGCCGACGAGGAAGGTCTCCGTCACCGGCACCGTGAGCGTGTTCACCTTCAACCCGAGCGTGCCGCTCAGCGTGGCGCCCGGCACGTTCAGCGCGACCGTGCCGCTCAACGAACCCGCGAGCCCGCTCGGGTTCGTCATCGGATGCACCGGCAGCGCGGGATTCGTCGGGCGGATCACGAAGAAGCCCGTGCCCTCGGTGATGCTGAGGAAGGTGTTCGTCCCGTCGCCGAGCGAGAGGCTCACGTCGGAGAAAGCGATGCGCACGATCTTCGTCGCCGTCGGCCCGGTGCCTCGCGTGATCTGCTCGAACGAGAAATTCCCGCTGAGCGACTGACCCGCGATCGAGAGCACCACATTGTCGCCCGCGACGCGCAGGAACGGCCCCGCCGGCAGATCGAGCGAGAGCGCCGCCGAACCGATCGTGATCGTGTCCTTCACCGCCGCGCCCGTGTTGTTCAGTTCCAGCGAAAAGTCGCCGCTGAACGTCACGTTCGGCACATTCAGCGCCACGCTCGCGCTGATACGGCCCGCCATACCCGCCGGCGTGAGGACGAAGAAGCCCGTGCCATTCGTCACGCTCACGATGCCGTCCGCGATGCTGAGCGCGCCATTCGCCACCGCGACGCGCACGACCTTCGTCCCGTCGGCACGCGTGGATTGTTCGAGGACGAAGTTCGCACTGAGCGTCTGGCCAAGGATGCTCAGCTTCGCCGCCGTGTTCATCCCCGTCGGCCCGAGTTCGACGCGCAAGTAAGGCCCAGCCGGTAGGTTCAGCGACGCGCTCGGGTTGGTGAAGGTCTGGTTCACTGCCGCCGCCGTGTTGTTCACCTTCACGCTCACCGACGCCTCGAAGCTTACGCCCGGCACGTTCACCGCGATGTCCGCGTCGATCGTGCCCGCGAGCCCGGCGGGTGTGATGAGAAAGGTCGCGTCGCCATTCGTCACGCTCACGATCCCGCCGCCGAGGTTGAGCGAAACATTGCTCGCCGTGACCCGGATGCGCTGTCCACCCGCGACCGTCTGCCGCTCGAAAGCGAAGTCGCCGCTGAGCGTCTGGCCGAGCACGTTCACGTTCACACCGATGCCCGCGACCTTGAGGAACGGTCCCGTCGGCGCGACCAGCGTCACCGGCGTCACG
This sequence comes from Verrucomicrobiota bacterium, assembly GCA_009885995.1. GTDB lineage: Bacteria > Verrucomicrobiota > Verrucomicrobiia > Chthoniobacterales > Chthoniobacteraceae > VFJQ01. The sequence goes on along the minus strand of VFJQ01000092.1, from coordinate 74,596 downwards.
CCGACGAGGAAGGTCTCGTTGATCGGCGAGGTCGTGTTGTTGATGACGACCGCGAACGCCCCGCCGAGCGACACGGACGGCACATTGAGCGCGACCGTCGCGCTGATCGTCCCCGCGAAGCCCAGCGGCGTGACGAGGAAGAACCCGCTGCCATTCGTGACCGAGATCACATCGCCGATGGCGAGGCTCACATTCGCGAGCCCGACCCGCACGCGGCTCTCGGTCGTCCCAGCCTTCGTCACTTTCTCGAAAGCGAAGTCCGCGCGCAGCGTGACGCCCTGCACGTCCAACTCTATGCCCGTCGCCTCGACGCGCAGATACGGCCCGGCGGGCAGGTTGATCGACACGGTCTGGTTACCGATCTGGAAGCTCTCGCTGATCGCCGCGCTGCCGCTATTGATCGCCAGCGCGAAGTTCCCGCGGAACGCGAAGCCGAGCGACGGATCGACTGTCACCGTGCCGCTCACGCGCCCTGCAAAGCCAGTCGGCTTCACCGCAAAGATGCCCTCGCCCTTTGTGAGGCTGATGACGGTCTGCGCGCCGCTCTTGAGTTCGAGCGTCACGTTGGTGAAGGCGATCTTCACCGACTTCGCCCCCGTCGCCGCCGACGTGCTCTGCTCGAAGGCGATGTCGCCCGTGAGGGATTGTCCCGCGATGCTGATCGTCACGCCGAGCCCGACCACGCGCACGAACGGCCCCGCCGGCACATCGAGCACGAGCGCGTCCGCACCGACGGTGAACGTCGTCTTCACCGGCGCCGTCGTCGTATTGATCGCGAGCGAGAGTGTGCCGACGCCGAGCGTGAAGCCAGGGATGTTTGTCGCGACCGTCGCGCTGAACGAACCCGCAACGCCCGCCGGCGTGAGCAGCAGCGAGCCTTCGCCTTCCGTGATGCTCAGGAAGTTCGTCGTGCCGTCGCCGAGCCCGATGCTCACGTCGGTCGCCGCGATCCGCAGCGAGCCGGTCGCCGCCCCGCTCGTCACTTTGTCGAAGGAGAAGTTCCCATGCAGCGTCTGGCCCACGATGTTTAGGTCCACGTCGAGCGCCTGGAAGCGCGTCACCATGTCGATCGTCGGGAAGTCGAGCACCACGGAGTCGCTCGTGTTCGGAATCGTGAGCGTCTCGCTAATGATCTTGCCGGTGTTGTTCACCTCCACGGTCGCCATGCCACTTAGCGAGAAGCCGCTCAGCCCGAGCACGCGCACCGTGCCCGTCGCAAACATCGCCACCGTGCCGTCGGGATACTTGATGAGCCCGATGCGCGCGTCATCGAGCAGCAGGCCGGTCGCCGCGGGATTCAGTTCGCCGTTCGGCAGCTTGCCCGGACCCTGGCCGAGGAAGACCGCGAGCTTCGTGCCCGCGAAGGTCAGCTTCCCGCCGACATTCACGAAGGACACGCTGCCCTCGATCGAGACGAAGTTGCCGATGGTCAGCTTCAAGTCCTCCGCGAAGAACGCGAACAAATCACCTTCGCCCGCGCCGAACTTCACAGCGATCGTGCGCCCATTGATGTCGATCGTCTCATCGACCGCGCTGCCGCTCTTGTTCACGCGGAAGCCAGCGCGTCCGCCGAGGCTCGCGCCGCCCGCGCTGACCGCGATCTCGCCGCTGATGATGCCCGCTACGCCGCCGGTCACACCCGGCCCGGACGGCAGGATCACGAACGCGCCCTCCGCGTTCTTGATCCCCTGCCCGCCCACGCTCACCTCGACATTCGCCAGCGCGATGCGCGTGACCTTTGTGCCGTTCGCGCGCGTGCTTTGGTCGAAGAGGAAGTCGCCGTGCAGCAACACGCTGCCGACCATGACGTTCGTATTGAAAACACCGACGCGCAGGAACGGCCCCGCCGGCAAGTCGAGCGTGATCGTCTCGCCGCCCACGACGAACATCTCATGCACCGCCGCCATCGTGTTGTTCACCTGAATCGACACGTCCCCGCTGACCGTGACGCCCGGGATGTTGAACGCCGCGCTCACGCTCAGGCTGCCCGCGAGCCCTTGCGGCGTGACGAGGAATGCGCCCTGCCCATTCGTCAGCGACACGAAGTCCGTCGTGCCATCACCGAGCTTGAGCGACACGCCGCTGATCGCCACGCGCACGACCTTCGCGCCGCCGAGCGTCGTCTGCTGTGAGAAGGCAAAGTTACCTGTGAGTGTCTGACCCGCGATCGACAGCGCGACACTAGTGCCGCTCACCTTGAGGTAAGGCCCGGCGGGCAGCTTCAGCGCGACCGTCTGTCCACCGACCATGAAGCTCTCGTCGATACCGGTCGTCGTGTTGTTCACCTCGGCCCTGAAGGTGCCGGTGAAACTCACGTTCGGGATGCTGAACGAGACGCTGCCCGTGAACGAACCCGCCATGCCGAGCGGCGTGACGACGAAGTAAGCCGACGCGCCGCTGATCACGACGAGGTCGTTCGTGCCATCGCCGATCGCGAGCCGCGCATTCGCGATGGCGACGCGCAGCTTCGATTCGCCGCGCGTGTTCGTCGTGCGCTCGATAGCAAAGTCGCCGCTGATCGTCTGGCCGAGCACGCTCACATTCACACCCGTGCCCGCGATGCGCAGGTAAGGCCCAGCCGGCAGCACCAGCCCGACGCTCTGCCCGCCGACCATCAGCGTTTCGTTCACCGCCGCCGTCGTGTTGTTGATCTCCAGCGCGAGCGAACCGCTGATGCTCACCCCGGGGATATTCGTCGCGACATCCGCGCTGAACCGGCCCGCGATCCCAGCCGCGGTCACGAGCAGGCTGCCCTCGCCGTTCGAGAGCGTCACGAGATCGGTCGTCCCGTCGCCGAGCCGCAGCGACACATTGCTCGCCGCGATCCGCACCGCCGGGCCGGCGCCCACACGCGTCACGCGCTCGAAGGCGAAGTTGCCGCTCAGCGATTGCCCGGCGACGGTGAGCTGCGCGTTGTTCGCGTCGATCCGCAGATACGGCCCCGCCGGCAGATCGAGGACGATCGTTTCGCCGCCGACCTCGAAGCTCGTCATCACCGGCGCCGTCGTGTTGTTCACCGCCACTCCGAACGAACCGCTGAAGCTCACGCCCGGCACATTGATCGCCACGTCCGCATCGATGCGGCCCGCGAGGCCCGCGGCGGTGATGAGGAAACTGCCCCGGCCATTCGTGACGCTCACGTAATTCGTCGTCCCGTCGCCGAGTTGGATCGTCACGCCGCTCACCGCCACGCGCGTGATCTTCGCGCCGCCCGCCTGCGTGAGTTGCTCCAGCGCGAAGTTCCCCGAGAGCGTCTGGCCCGCGACCGAGAGATTCACGTTCTCCGCCTTCACGCTGAGGAACGGCCCGGCGGGCAACTTCAGCGTCACCGTGTCGCCGCCGACCGTGAACTGCTTATCGACCGCAACCGTTGTTGTGTTCACCGCGATCGAGAACGTCCCGCTGAACGTCACGCCCGGCACATTCAGCGCGATGTTCGCATTGCGCAGTTCGGCGGCCATACCCGCGGGCGTGAGCAGCACGGCGCCCTCCGCGCCGGTCACACTCACGAAGGCCGTCGTGCCGTCGCCCAGCACGAGACTCACGTTCTTCGCCGCGACGCTGATGACCTGCACGCCGCCGACGATCTGTTTGTTAAAGGCGAAGTCGCCCTTGAGCGTCTGGCCGAGCACCGAAAGATCGAGCTGCGTCGCCTCGAAGGTCGTCACCAGCGCGGTCGTGTCGAACTTCACCACGATGTCGTGCTCCGTGTTCGGGATCGTGAGCAGTTCGTTCACGATCTGGCCCGAGTTGTTCACCCGCACGAGCACGTTGCCGCTCACCGTCACGCCATCGAGTCCGATCACCTCGACGCGACCCATCGCCGCGAGCGCGTAGGTGCCGTCGGGGAACTTGATGAGCCCCACCGTCGCGTCGCTCACGAGCAGGCCGGTCGCGAACGGATTCACTTCGCCGCTCGACAGCTTCGCCGGGCCCTCGCCGAGGAAGATGTTCAGCCCTTCGCCCGCGAAGATCGATTTCCCGCCGACGTTCGTGAAGCTGACGTTGCCCTCGATGGTGACGAAGTTGCCGATGTTCAGCGAGAGGTCGCCACCGAAGAACTGGAAGAACGAGCCCGCCATGCCGCCGACCTCCGTCGCGCTGAACCGCACATTGATCGTCCGCGCGCCGATCGCGATCGTCTCGTCCACCGCGGAGGTCGTCGAGTTGAGCCGCACGCCGAAGCTGCCGCCCACGCTCACCGGCCCGGCTGCGATCGCCGCCTCGCCGCTGAGGATGCCCGCAATGCCACCGCCGGCTCCGCCTTTCAAAACGAAAGCGCCCTCGCCGTTCTTGATCCCCTGCCCGTCGATCGTCACCGCCACGTTCGTCATCGCGATCCGCGTGGTGGTGTTCGGCGAAGTGCCGGTCTGGTCGAAGAGGAAATCGCCCGTCAGATTGAAACCGCTCGCGCCGCCGACGTTCAGCGCCGCGCCGAGCACCGTCACGCGGATGAACGGCCCCGCGGGCACTTCGAGCACGAGAGTCTGCCCACCAGCCGCGAACGTCTCCAGCACCGCCGCTGCGCTCGTATTCAATTGCACGCGCACCGACTGGAAGCTGAGAGCCAGCCCGGCGGGCAGCGTGAAGTTCGCCGTCACCGAGAAGTCCGCCGCGATCCCGTCGCGCGTGATAAGCAGCGACCCCTGGCCATTCGTCACCGAGACGAAAGTGCCGATGCTGAGCTGCACATCGCTCACCGCCACGCGCACGATGCTCTCGCCCGCGCCGTTCGTGATCTGCTCGAAGGCGAAGTCTGCTTGCAGCATCACGCCGGAGAATTTCAACGCGACGTGGTCGCCCGTGACGCGCAGGTAGCGGTTCGCCGGGTTCGTCGTGTCCACCGCGATGCCGAAGGTGCCCATGAACTCCACGCCGGGGATGTCCGTCGTCACCGTCACGCTCGGGAAGTTCGCCACGACGCCCGAGGGCTTGAGCGTAAGCGAGCCGCTCGCCACATCGACCGACACGAACTCGCGCGTCCCATCACCGAAGCCGAGGTGCACATTCGCAACCGTCACCGTCACGACTTGCCGCCCGAGCACCGTAGCTTTCTCGAAAGTGAAGTCGCCGCTGAGCGTCTGGCCCGCGATCACGAGCGCCACGTCTTCGCCCGCCACCCGCACGTAATCCCCCGCGTCGAGCGAGAGGTTCAGCGTCTCGCCGCCGACCGTGAAGTCTTCGTCCACCAGCGCGCCCGTCTGGTTGATCTCCGCCGTCAGCGTCGCGCTCAGCGACACGCCCGGCAGATTCACACTCGCCACGCCGCTGATGCGGCCCGCGATGCCCGAAGGCAGGACAAGGAACAGCCCCTCGCCTTGCGTGACGCTCACGAAGGTCGTCGTCCCATCGCCGAGCAGGATGGACACGTTCTTCGCCGCCACGCGGACGACTTTGACCGTGCTCGTCGGCGGGCCGCGCGTGACTTGCTCGAAGGCGAAGTCCGCGCTGATGACCTGCCCCGCGACGCTGAGCGCGACATTGATCCCTTCGACGCGGAGGTAAGGCCCGGCCGGGAGCTGCAAGCGCACCATCTCGCCCGCGAGCACGATGCTCTCGTCCACCGCAGCACTCGAGTTGTTCAGCGACACGGCGAAGCTGCCGGTGAAGTTCACGTCCGGCACATTCACCACGATGTCCGCGCTGAGTGTGCCCGCCGCAGTGGCGTTGCGGAGGATGAAGAAGCCGCGCGCGTTCGTGACCGTGACGACATCGCTCGTGCCGTCGCCGATCTTGAGTTCGCCGTCCGTGACGACGATCCGCACCAACACCGAGCCATCGAGCGAGATGCCGCGCTCGAAGGCGAAATTGCCGCTCAACGTCTGGTCCGCGACTTCCAACGTTGCCGGAGAACCCGGAGCGGTCTCGCCAACCTCGACGCGGAGATACGGCCCGGCGGGCAGCGCGAGCGTGATCGTCTCGGTGACGCCCGGTGCAGTCGTGATCGCGACGCTTTCGTTCACCGCGAAGATCGTGTTGTTCACCCGCACGCTCACGCGGCCCGCGAAGAGCAGGCCGCCCGCGACATTGAGTTGGAGCGTCGTCGTGATCTCGCCCGCGACGCCGAAGATCGAGAAGACGAACGCGCCCTTGAGGTCGGTCGCCTGCACGAGTCCGTCGCCGAGATTGATTTCGCCGTTCAGGATCGCGAGCCGCGTGATGCGCTCGCCGGTCGGCTTGATGAGCTGCTCGATCGCGAAGTCGCCGCTGATCGCCTGGCCCGCGACCATCAGGCTCACATCCGTGCCTTCGATCCGCATGAACGGCCCGGCCTGCACATCGAGCGTGATCTCCCGCGCGCCGATCATGAATTCCTCATGCACCGCCGTCGTCGTGCTGTTCACCGCGACCTTGAAATCCCCGCTGAACGTCACGCCCGGCACCGTGATCTTTACCGTGCCGCTGACCGAGCCCGCGAGGCCGGTGGGGGTCGAGACGAATGCGCCTTCGCCGTTCGTGAGGCTCACGAGTTCGTTCGTGCCGTCGCCGAGCGAGAGGCGCGCATTCGCCAGCACCACGCGCACGACCGGCACCGGCAGCACGCCGGTCGTCAGCACGCGCTCGAATGCGAAGTCGCCGCCGAGCGTCTGGCCCGCGACGCGCAGACTCACGTCCACGCCCTCGACCCGCAGGAAAGGCCCGCTCGGCAGCGCGAGCGTGATCGTCTTCCCACCGACAACGAAGGACTCGTCCACGCTCACCGGCGTGCTGTTGATCGCGAGCGTGAAGATGCCGCTGAAAGTCACGTCCGGCACCGCGATCGTCACTGTGCCGCCGACGCGTCCGGCGATGCCCGCGCTGCTCACGACGAAGAAGCCTTCGCCATCCGCGAGCGTCACCACGTCCGACCCGCTCGCATCGGCCTTGATGTGAAGCTGCACGTCCGTCGCCGCCACACGCAGCAGCACCGTCCCGTCGGTCTTCGTGAATCGTTCGATCGCAAAGTCCGCCATGAGCGATTGCCCCGCGACGGTCAGCATCACGTTATCGCCCGCGAGCCGCAGATACGGCCCGGCGGGCAGCGTGATCGCACCCGCGACCGGCACCGTGTCGCTCACCGCCGCGGTCGTCGTATTGATCTCCACCGAAAGCCCCGCCGAGAAGCTGAACCCGAGCGCAGGATTCACCACAACGGTCGCCGAGAACCGTCCGGCCAGGCCCGTCGGCTTGATAATGAAGCCACCCGTGCCGTTCGCGATGCTCACGAATTCCGTCGTGCCGTCGCCGAGCGAAAGGCTCGCGTTGCTGATGCCGATCTTCGTCACCTTTACGCCGCCGACGATGCTCTGCGAGAAGCCGAACGTGCCGCTCAGCGATTGCCCCGCGACCGTGAGCGCGAGGTCGCCGACGAACGATGCCGTCGGGGCTGCGATCGTGCCGCTCGTGATCGTGATCGTGTCGGTAGTGGTGTCCGCTTTCGGGAAGGTGATGGTCTGGTCCGCGCTCGTGTTGTTGAAGCGCACCGTCGCATTGCCGGTAAACGTGAACCCAGAGAAGCCGAGCACTTCAATCGTGCCTTCGGCATACACCGCATACGTGTAGGCGCCAGCCACCCCAAGCCGCAGCACGCCGACGCGCGCATTCGAGAGCAGCACGCCCTGCGCGGCTGGGTTGCGCGTGGTGGTATCGAGCTTCACCGGGCCTTGCCCCATGAAGACGCTCACGCCCGACGCGACGAGCGTGTCGCCGCCCGCGCCGGTCGTGAAGGAGATGCTGTCGCCTTCGATCTCCACGAAATCGCCGACGCGGATCGTGAGTCCCGCGACGAAGACGCTGAACACCGGCGCGCCATCGGGGAACTCAATCTTAAACGTGCGCCCGTTCAGCACGATCGTCTCATCCACTGCGACGCCCGTCTTGTTCACGCGCAAGCCGATGCTGCCGCCAACTTCGAGCCCGCCCACGGCCACGGCCACATCACCCGAGAGGAAGCCCGCGAAACCCGTCGGCAGGATCACAAACGCGCCCGCGCCGTTCTTCATCGACTGCCCGCCGACTTCGACCAGCACGTTGTTCGCAGCGACGCGCGTGACCTTCGTGAGATCGGCGCGCTGGCTTTGGTCGAAGAAGAAGTCGCCGCTGAGAACAGAGCCGGTCTGGTCGCCGATGGTAAGCATCGCGCCGATGACCTCGACGCCACGGAACGGCCCGGCGGGCACCACGAGCGGGATGTCCGCCACGCCGACTTTGTAGGTCTGGTTCACCGGCTGCGGCGATGTGTTGATCGAGAGCTTCACCGTGGTGGCGGACAGCGTGAATGCGCCCGGCGCGTCGAAGCTCGCCGTCACGCTGAACGATGCCGCAACACCCGCGGGCGAGACGAGCAGCGCACCCGTGCCGTTCGTCACGTTCACGAAGACCGTAGTGCCGTCCTGAATCGTGAAGCGCAGGTTGTTGATCGCCACCGCGACCTGCGTCTCGATCGCCGTGCCGACCGCGGCCGTGGTCTTCTCGATCGCGAACTCCGCGCCCAACTCCAGCCCGAGCACTGTAAGCGTCGCGCGCTGGCCGGTGAGCGTGGCGATGCGGACGAAGTTGCCCGTCGCGAGCGAGACGGTCTCCGACTGGCCCGCGATCGTGAAAGTCTCGTTCACCAGCGCGCCGGTCGTGTTGATCTGCAGTTCCAGCCCCGCGGAGAAGGTCACGTCCGGGATGTTGACCGCCACGTCGCCGCTCACCTGCGCGCCGAGGCCCGCCTGCTTGATGACGAAGAAGCCGGTGCCGTTTGTGATCGTCACGAAGTCGGTCGTGCCGTCGCCGAGCGCGACGCTCACGTTCGTCGCTGCGACGCGAACGATGCGGTTCGGCACCGCGCCGGATTGCTCAAAGCTGAAGTCGCCGCTGATGCGCTGCCCGAGGATCGTCGCGCTCACGGCATTCCCCTCGACGCGCACGAACGGACCGATGGGCATCACGAGCGTCGTCGGGATGCCCGCCACGTCGAAGGTCTCGTTCACAGTCGCGTTCGTGTTGTTGATCGCGACCGTGAGCGACGCGCTCAGCTCCACGTTCGGAATCGTCACCGCGACATCGCCACTCACACGACCCGCGAGGCCCGCGGCGGTCATGACAAAGACACCTTCCGCATTGCTCACGCTGAGGAAAGTCTTCGTCCCGTCCCCGAGCGCGAGGCTCACGTCGCGCAGGCCGACGCGCACTTTCGCCGCCGTCTGCTCGAAGGCGAACGAACCACGCAGTGTCTGGCCGACGACCTTGAGTTTCACGTCGTCGCCCGTCACGCGCAGGAACGGTCCGGCAGGCAAGCTCAGTGTCTGCACACCGCCGCCGATTTCGATGCTCTCGTCCACCGGGGTGAACGTGCTGTTGATCTCGACCGTGAACGCGCCGCTGAAGACAACGCCCGGCACTGTCACCGCGACCGTGCCGCCGAAGCGCGACGCGACGCCCGTCGTGGTGAGGAGGACGAAGCCGGAGCCGTTCGTCACGTTCACGAGGCCGCTGCCGAGACTGAGCGCGACATTCGAGAGGCCGACGCGCACGACGCCGGTCGTCTGCTCGATCGCGAAGTTTCCGCTGAGCGTCTGGCCCATGACGGTGAGCGAAACGCCCGTGCCTTCGACGCGAATAAACGGTCCCGCGGGCAGCACCAGCGTGTTCGTTGCCGCGCCGATCTTGAAGGTCTCGTTCACCGGCGCAGCGGTGTTGTTGATGCGCAGCTTGAACGTGCCGCCGAAGCTCACGTCAGGGACACCGAGCGCGATCACGACCGTCAGCTCGCCCGCGAACCCTGCGGGTGTGATGAGGAAATTGCCGCCGCCCGTCGCGGTCAGGATCGCCGGCGGGCCGCCGAGCGAGAGCACCACATTCGTCGCCGCAACGCGCACGATCTTCTGCGCGCCGATGGTCTGCTGCTCGAAGGCGAAGTCGCCACGCAACGTCTGACCCGCGACATTCAGCGCGAGATTCGTCGCCTCGAAGCGGAGGAAGCCGGCGGCGGTGTCGAAGTTCACGCTCACGTCGCCGCTGAACGTGACACTCGGCACATTCACCACGACCGACGCGCTGAGACTGCCCGTGAGCGCTGTGCCGCTGCTCACGAAGGTGCCGTGGATGTTCGTGATGCTCACGAGATCGCCGCCGAGCTGCACCGAGCCGTTCGCGACCGCGACGCTCACGACACTGCCAGCCTTCTCAAACGCGAAGTCGCCCGCGATGTTCACGCCTTGGAACGCGAGCCGCGCATTCAGCGCCTCGACGCGGACGTAAGGCCCGGCGGGCAACGTGAGCTGCACCGTCTTCGTGCCGATGTTAAATGATTCATCGACCGCGACCGTCGTGCTGTTCACCGCGAGCGAGAAGTCGCCCGTGAAGCTGCCGCCCGGCGGCGTGATTGCGACCGTGCCGCTGACGCGACCCGCGAGGCCCGTCGTCGTGACGACGAACGCGCCTTCGCCATTGCGAACCGTCGCGATCTGCGTCGAGCCCGCGACGATGTCGATCGCCACGTTCGTCGCTGCGCCGCGCACGATCGGGGTGCCGTCGGCGGTGAGGAAACGCTCAAACGCATACTCGCCCTTGATCGATTGGCCCGCGATGACGAGCGCCGCGGGATTGATGCCATCCTGGCCCGTCAGTTCGACGCGCATATAAGGTCCGGCTTGCACATCGAAGCTCACCGTCGTCGCGCCGACCGTAATGGACTCGGTGACCCGCGCGGCGGTCGAGTTGATCGCAAAGGTCCATTTCGCATTCGAGAGCAAAACGCCCGGCACATTCACATCCACGTCCGCGTTCACGCGGCCGGCGACGCCTGCCGACGTGAGGAGCAGCGCACCCTCGATGTCGCTCACGACGAGCGCACCGCCGCCGAGATCGAGCGAACCATCGAGCAGGCCGATGCGCGTGCTGCTGCCCGCGCGCTCGAAGCTGAAGTCGCCCTTGAGCGTCTGGCCCGCGAAGGACAACTCGCCGTTCAGCACTTCGAGTTTCGCGACCGTATCGGTGGTCGGGAAATTGAGCGTGATGCCAGGATCGTTCGAGTCGCCGGCGAAGGTCAGTGTCTCGCTGATGATCGTGCCCGTCGTGTTCACGAGCACCGTCGCCTGTCCCGCGATCGTCACGCCGCTGATGCCGACGAATTGCACGAGCCCCGTCGCGCTCAACGCGTAGGTGCTGCCGATCTTGACGATGCCGACGCGCGCATCGCGCACGAGCACGCCGGTCGCCGTCGGGTTCAGTTCGCCGCTCGGCAGGCGCGCCGGGCCCTGGCCCAGGAAAACGAGCAGGTTCGCACCGGCAAAGGTGTCGCGGCCGACGCCGGTCACGAAGTTCACCGTGCCCTCGATCGTGACGAAATTGCCGATGTTCAGCACGAGATCCTCGGCGAAGAAGTTGAAGAACGGTGCGCCCACGGCGCCGACTTCGGTGGCGCTGAAGACGACCGGGAGCGTCCGCCCGCCCACGACGATGCTCTCGTCCACCGCGCCGGTCGTGGTGTTGATGCGGAAGCCCGCGCGCCCGCTCAAGCCGCCCACGGCGATCGCGATGTCGCCGGTCAGGATGCCCGCCATGCCGCCTGCGGTGATGACGAATGCGCCCTCGGCGTTCGTGATGCCGTTGCCGCTGAACTCGATCGCCGCGCCGGCGATGGCGAAGTGCGTGACGGTCGTCGCGTCGGGCAGTGTGATCTGCTGGAAGGTGAAATCGCCCACGAGCGAGGCGGTGCCGAGATTGAGCGAGAAGTCGGTCACTTCCACGCGGAGGAACGGCCCGGCCGGCAGATCGAGGTCCACGCGGTCCGTGCCGAGCGGGATGCTCTCTATCACCGCGAAGCCGGTCGTGTTCACGTCGATGCTCACGTCGGCCATCACGGTCGCGATGCCGGGGATGTTGATCGATGCGTTCGCGTCGAGGCTGCCGACGAGACCGCCACGGCCAATGCGGAAGGCGCCACTCGCACCGGTGATTGTGACGTAGCCGCCGAGATCGAGCGACACGCCGTCGAGCGCGATGCGGACGCCGCCGAAGTCGATGTCGGCTTCGATGCTGAAGTCGCCCTCGAGCTTCACGCCGAGGATGTCGATCGACGGGATCGGCAGCATCGGCGTCGGAATGGCCGGAATGACCGGAGCGAAGCGCACGAAGTGGCCCACCGGGATGTCGAACGTCGGCGGCACCGGGAAACCCGGGAGCGCGGTGCCAAAATCGAAGTCGGCGCTCGGGAACGCCAGGCCGATCGTGTTCAACTCGAACTTGAATCCGCCCGTGAAGTTCACATTCGGGACCGCGACCGTGATGTTGCCGCTAAGCGCGCCCGCGATGCCGCCCGCATTGACGATGAAGTTCGCCGACGCACCATCGAGCCGCAGCACCCCGCTGCCGAAGGAGACCGACGCGCCGCTGATGTTCACCAGCACGCGCGTGCTCGACTTCACGATCGAGAAGTCGCCGCTCAACTCCACACCCGGAAGCGTGAGGCTCACGCCCGTGCCCGCGAGGCGCAGATACGGGCCGGCGGGCAGGGCCAGTTCGACCACCACGCCGCCGACGGTGAAGCTCTCGCTGATGTCGAGCGCGGTGTCGTTGAGTTGGAGCTCGAGCACGCCGCTGAGCGAGACACCCGGGATGTTCACGCTCACGTTGCCGCTGAGCTTGCCGGCGAAGCCGGTCGCCGCGTCGTCGAGCACGAAGGCACCGGACGCACCGCTGAGCGAGGCGATCGGCGTGGTGCCATCGGAAAGGGTGAGCCCGGCGTTCGCAATGCCGACGCGCGTGATGCCGGTGCCATCGGTGCGCGTGACGCGCTCGAAGGCGAAGTCGCCGGTGATCGTCTGGCCCGAGACACTGAGCGTGACGCCGCGCGCCTCGACGCGGACGTAAGGCCCGGCGGGCAGGTCGAGTGCGACCATCTCGCCGTCGAGGAGGAATGACTCGTTCAGCGCGGTCGGCATCGTGTTGATGCTCACGCCGAAGGTGCCGGTGAGTCCCAACGCCGGACCGGTGAGCGCGACATCCGCCTCGAGCGAGGCCGCGATGCCCGCCGAACGGACGACGATAGTGCCGCGGCCGTTGGTGACGTTCACGAAGCTGCCGAGGCTTAGCTCCACATCGCTCGCGGTGATGCGCGTGACGGTCGCGCCGGTCTCGTCGGTAATTTGCTCGACGACGAAGGTGCCGCTGAGTTCCTGGCCCGCGATCGTGAGCGTGGCGGGTGTCGTCATGTCGCCGATCTCCACGCGCACGCCTTCCGCGTCGATTTGCAGCGCCACGTTGCCATCGAAGCTCGCGCCGGGCACGTCGATCGTCGCGTGGACCGAGAGGTCCGCGGACGCACCGGCATTCGTGAGGTGCAGCGTGCCGTTGCCGTTGCTGAGCGCGACGAGGTCGTTCGTCCCGTCGCCGATCGCCGCGGTGACGTTGCTCGCCGTCACCGTGATCTCGTTCGCCGCCGCCGTGAAACTAAAGTCGCCCGTGAAGGACTGGTCGGCGACTTCGAGCACGAGGTTCTTCGCCACAAACTCCTTCGTCCCCGCCGTGGCCATCACCACCACCTCGTGATCCGTGCCAAATGTGAGCGTGCGATCCACATTCGCCGTCGTCGTATTCACCCGCACTAGCGCCGTGCCGCTCACGGTCACACCGCTGATGCCCACCAGTTCGACCGTGCCCATCGCAAAGAGCGCGTCGCCGGACGCACTGCGGATGAGGCCGATCGTCGCGTCACGCAGGAGGACGCCCTGCGCGAGCGGATTCAGGTCGTTATTTTCCAGCCGGGGCGGGCCGCGGCCGAGGAAAAGCTCGATCCCTTCGCCCGCGAATGTCTGCTCGCTGCCGGTGTTGGTGAAAGCGATGCTGCCTTGGATCGTGATGAAGTCGCCGATCTTGAGCGTAAGGTTCTCCGCGAAGAACGAGAACAGCGTGGTCTCGCCGTCGTCGAAACGGATCGTGAGCGTGCGCCCGCCGACTGTGATCGTCTCATCGACCGAGAGGCCGGATTTGTTGATCCGCACGCCGCCATTCCCGCTCAGCGCAACGCCGCCGTAGCTGCCGCTGACCGCGCCACTGGCGAACCCGGCGATGCCCGACGGAAGCAGGACGAACGCTCCTTCGCCATTCATGAGGCCCGCGGTGCCGGAGGTGATGTCGAGGTCGGTGACGGCAATGCGCGTGATACTCGCGCCGTCGGGCTGCGTGGCTTGATCGAAAGCGAAATCGCCCGCCAGCGTGCTCGTGCCTAGCGTGAGGATGACGTTGGTCAGTTCGACACGGACGAAGGGCCCGGCCGGCAGGCCGAGCTCAGAGGTGGGGTGGGTGTTGACCTGCACGTGCGCGCTCGACGTCGAATCGAAGGACAAGCTCGCGTTGGCGGTGACGGCGAAGTCGGCAGCGATGCCCGAGCCATCGATCAGCAGGTCGCCCGTGCCGGCCGTGACGTGGACCGCGGTGCCAACGTCCATCGTCAAGCCGGAGACGTGGACATTTACGACCTGCGCGCCGCCGCTGGTAATCTGCGTGACCGTGAACGAACCGCTGAGCGTCGATCCGAGCACATTGATCGAAGTGCCGCCGGTCACGCTCACCGTGCCCGCAGCGCTGTCGAGGTGCAGGGTGAAGGCGCCGCTGAAGTCCACGCCCGGCAGCGCGGCGTCGAGGCTCGCGTTGTTCACCGTGGCGGTGATCGCGCCGCCGCTGAGCGTAAACGTGGCGTTTTCCGCCCGCGCGGCGACGAACGTGCCCGATCCGTCGCCGAAGCTGACTTCCAGCCCGTCGATCGTCATGGTCACATTGCTGCCGCTCTTGGTGAAAACGAAGGCGCCCGTGATTTTCTGCCCCGCCACCACCAGCGTCAGCGAACCGCCGAGCGAATACTGCTCATCTTCCGCGAAGGTCAGCGTGACCGAGTCGATTCCGGTGATGGCGATGGTCTGATCGACCAAGCCGGAGTTGTTTGAGCGCAGCGCAATCGTGCCGGAGAGCTTCGTGCCCGACACGCCGACGAGGCTCGCCGCCCCAGAGACGCTCAGCGCGTAGGTCGCGTCGGAGAAGAAAACGAGGCCGAGCTTGCCGTCCGACAGTTCGACGCCCTGCCCACCCGAGCCGGCAAAGACTTCCGCCCCGCTCACGCCGAGGTAGGCGAAGTCGAGCGCGCCACCGCTCGTGGAGGCGACGCCGAACGCGACATCTGCACCGGCTTCCGTAAATCGCTCCGAGACCCCCGCACCGCTGGTGAGGGTTTCCACGGCGTTGAAGATGAAACTTACCGTCGTCTCGAAATCCGGTCCGCTCGTCGCGGAGAGCGTCGCGATGCCCGTCTTCACGCGGTCATAGACCTCCCTGGCGAGGTCGAGCGGGTTGACGATGCCGTAGAACAGCAGCTTCACCGAACCTTCGATCTTGCTGATGCGCAGGTCGGTCGCCATGAGCGACGCTGCGGGCAGCGTGCCGGTGAGGGCTTGGATGATCTTCTGCTGGGCAAAGACGTTGTTCACCAGCTCCTGATGCCCCACGTCGCCGCCTGCCTGGGCGCTCGTGAGCTGCGTGAGCGTGAGCTTGCCGCTGGTCTGCCGCGCGGTGTCGGGGAGGAACTGTCCGACGACCGAGAGGACCGAAAGCGTGCCGTCGCCTTCCGGCCCGGTGGCGTTGCTGGTGTTTTCCGCGAGCCACTGCGTGGTCGGGCCGGGAACGCTGCCGATGTAGCGGTCGAGCGGCAGGATTTCGTTCAGCCGGCCCAGCGAGGGCTGGAAGCCGGTCTCCAGCACAAGGCGGTCGAAGGTCTCGGTCTCGCCCGAGAAGAAGGCGTTCGTGGTGCCGAGAACGCGGTCGGCGAAGGCGTTCGGATCGGCACCGCCGTTGAGATCCTTGAGGAACTTGTTCTCAAATGCGCTGCCGGTCGCAACGGGCTCGAAGGTCCCGTTGTCGTCGAGATCAAGCATCGCGTAAGTGCCCACGAGGTCACGCGCCGCGCCGATGTATTGATCGATGAACCACTGCTGCGCATTCGCACCCTGAGCCGCTAGGTCGCCGGCCGAGATGGTCGAAAGGTCGGGATTCAAGATGGCCGCCCCTTCCAGGACTCGCTTGTAGGCGGCGTGGGCCGTGCGGCCGCCCACCCGGCTGCCGGGCCCCTCGCTGAAGTCGTTTTGCAGGAACTCGTAAGTCGAGGAGCCTCCCTGGTTCGGGGCGGCGACTTCGAGGAAGTTAAAGACGCTCGGCAAGGTCTTCGTGCTGCCCGCGTAGGTCGCGCCATAGGCCGCGCTCTCGATGTAAGCCCGGGCGAGCAGGCCGCCTGTGCTGTGGGTGATGAGATCGACCGAGGCGAGCGCCCCGCTGCCGAGCGCGCTCCACACGCTGACCGCCTGGTCCAGCGAGTAGCCCAGATAATCCACTCCCGTCGCGTAGGTGGTGTCCGTGATGCCCGCCGCCGTGACATTCGCGAGGTTCCCATCCGCCGTGCCGTCCTGCGCCGCGATCGGCACGCGCCAGTCCCAGTTCGCGACGAACAAATCCACCCCGAGCGTGTAGCCGACGTTTTGGAGCGACTGGATGAGGTTCGAGTAAGTGCCCAGCAACGGATCGAGCGCGAGCTTGTCCGGGGCGAGGCCGCGAGTGAGCAGCCATTCGTCGTAGCCGGCCAGCGAGCCATCCGCAGCGAAGGTGCCGGCGAAGCCCGGAATGAACACGACCGGCCGGGTGATGTTCGCGGAGTGCTGGACGACCGCGAGCGTCATCCCGGTCGCCGTGAACGCCGGCTGGAGCATCAAGCCGCCGCCGAGCGCGAGGCCCGTGAAAAAGTCGAACGCACCGGTCTTCGAGCCGTAACTCAGCACGTCGAAAGTCTGCCCGAGCACCGGCACGAAACCGCCGAGCAACGATACACTCAAAGTGCCCCCAAACGTGATCGCGCCGGAAACATTTATTTGGTCGTGCCCGTTCGCCGCGCCTGCGCCGCCGGTGCCGGCGATTTCGATGACCGTGACCGCATTGTGATCGAGCTGGAGCGAGGCGAAATTACCGACGCCCGGCGAGTTGCCCGGGCTGAGTGTTCCACGGATCACCACGCTGCCGAAGACCGTCCCGGAACCCGAGAGTTTGCTCCCCGCATCGATCGTCAGAACCACATCCGCGACCATCGGATGTTCCGGCGTGAGATGCACGTTCCCACCCGTCGCCGCGCCCTCATTTTCCGCCGAATTCACCGGCAAAGGCCGGCTTCCCAAAAACACAATAACCTCCGCCGAATCCTCATTTTCTGCAGGATTCGTGGGCGAAGGCTCGTCAACAGAAGCGGAGTCCTCCGACGCGGGTGGACCGTTCGCAGCCTTCAGCGTTTCCGTGAGCTGATCGGTCAGTGAATTCGTCGCGTCCACGTCGGGCGTGCCCGGCGTGATTTCCGAGTCAGTTTCGCCCGTCGCCGGCGCTACCGTCGCGAGCGGTTGGAGCGTCTCGACCGCCGCTCCGGTCGCACCTTCAGGCACGACTGTCGTGACCGTTTCGGTGCCGGTCGCGGGCTGTTCCTCAGCGCTCGCGATGAGCGCCTCGAGGGCCGTGATCAAGTCCGATTGAGGGTCACCAGCATCCGCCGAATCGGTCGAAGTTTCGTCGGCATCGATCGCCGTCTCATCCCCCGATTTGACCTCATCCGAGCTCGGCGAGATCGAGTCTTTATCACCCGTGCTGAGGTCATCAGGCGCGGCCGTTTCATCCGCCAGAATTTTCCCCGCATCGGGCTTGGAAGATTCCTCCACAAGTCCCGTGAAAATGTCGTCAACTTGCGCCGCCGGATCGTATGCCACCACGTTCCCCTTTGCTCCGATCTCCGCCGCTTCGCTGGCGCCCAACACCACTTCGTCCGCTGCCTTTCCGGGCTGGATGTCGTGATCATCCACAGCCCCCATCGCGAGGAAATCCGCCGACAACAGCACACGCGGCTCGAGCGCTTGCAGCTCGAAAAGGTTACCGGGTGATGGACGTTTGGGTTTCAAGCTCGGACAGTTCGATCGGGTTCTGGTGCGGGAGAAGAGAGGGCAAAGACAGCGGAGTCATGCAAGCCCGTCAACGTCCTAAACGTGAAATTTTCTCACCCGAATGGGCAGCGCTGCGTGGCCCGGGATTAAACGACCTCTTCGCCCGCAAAGGACAACGCTTCGCCGAGCCAAAGGTCGGCGCGCATGACGGTCTGGCGCTGCTTGTAGGCGAGTTGCTGGGCGCGGCGCTGGGCCTCATAAAAGGCTGCCCGGGCGATGCGCTCCCAGCCCGAGAAACGGCGCGTCACCGCCTCGACAAGGATGCGCTGGACTGCCGGGCGGAGGTATCGCTGGATCAATTCGTCCTCGATGCTGACGAACGCCTGCGCGCTGCCGGGATCTCCCTGCCGGGCGGCGCGACCGAAGAGCTGGCGATCCACTCGCCCCGATTCGTGCCGCTCGGTCGCGATCACGTGCAGTCCGCCCTGCGCAGCGATGCCACGACCGAGCAGGATGTCGGTGCCGCGACCGGCCATGTTGGTGGCGATCGTGATTCGGCCCGGATCGCCGGCTGTCGCGATGACGGCTGACTCCTCCGCAATGCGCACCGCGTTCAGCAGCGCGAAATTCAGGTTCCGCTCGCGCAGCATGCCCCCGAGCCGCTCGCTCGCGGCGACGCTGCGCGTGCCGATCAGCAGCGGCCGGCTCGTCGCATGCAGCCGCGCGATCTCGTCCGCCACCGCCTCCCATTTCCCCGACTCGGTGGAAAAGACGCGGTCGGCCCACTGCTCGCGGATGCACGGGCGGTTCGTCGGGATCGTGACGACGGGCAGGCGGTAGATCTGCCAAAACTCCCCCGCCGCCTCGCGCGCCGTGCCGCTCATGCCCGCAAGCTTGTGGAAGCACCGGAAGAACCGCTGGAAACTCAGCCGCGCGATCGTCTCGGAAGGGTCAGAAATCGCCAGCCCCTCCTTCGCCTCGATCGCCTGGTGCATCCCCTCGCGCCAGGTGCGCTGCGGCATCGGGCGGCCGGTGAATTCATCCACGATCACCACCTTCCCCTTCTCGATGATGTATTGCCGGTCGCGGTGGAAAAACTCGCGCGCCACGAGCGCCTGGATCGCCAGTTCGAGGCGGCGCGCATCCCCGCGCCACACGCCGGGCAGCTCGGCAGCACCACGCTCGATCTCCCCCAGCCCGGCCTCCGTCAGCTCGATTTCCTTGAACCGCACGTTCCGCCGGTAGTGCTCCCCTTCGACGAGGCCGGCGATGATCGTCTGCGCCGTCAGGCCGGCTTCCTTGAGCAAGGCGTTCTCGCGGGTCGTCGAGATGATCAAGGGCGTGACCGCCTCGTCGATCAGCACGCTGTCCGCTTCGTCGATGATCGCCATGTGGAGGCCGCGCATCACGAGCCCGTCCATCTCCCGTGCACCCAGCAAGCGCCGGATGAGCCGGCGCGTCGGTTGGTGCATGGGGCCGAGCCGGAGGCGGTCCCGGAGGAAGTCGGCGAGCAGCTCCTTGGAAGTCGTGTAGGTCACATCGGCCGCATACCCTTGCTGCCGTGCGGCGGGGTCCATCGCGCCGGTCACGCAGCCGACGCTCACGCCGCAGAAGCCGTAAAGCGGTTGGAGCCGCTTGGCGTCACGTTCGACGAGGTAATCGTTCACCGTCACGATGTGGCAGGGCCGTTTCGTCCACCCGGCGAGCACCGCCGTCAGCCCGGCGGTGAGCGTCTTTCCCTCGCCTGTCGCCATCTCGGCGAGGCAGCCGCGGTGCATCGCGAGCGCGCCGATGATCTGGACGAAGAACGGTCGCATCCCCAGCTCCCGCTCGCTCGCTTCCCGGATGGCCGCCAGCGCTGGCAGCAGGCTCGCGTCCGCTTCCCGGCCGCCGCGCCGAAACTTCTCCCGAAACTCGTGCAGCCGCTGCTTCAGCTTGCCGGAGGAAAGCTCCTTCCACTCCATCGCCTGCCGATCCACCTCGGTCGCGTCCAGCTTGAGCTGCTCGAATACCCCCGCGCGCCGCCGGTAGCGCCCGATCGCCCCATTCACCAGCCCATCGAGCCCGCGGAGGAGCTTCGCCGGCGGGTGAAAACCCGTGCGCCGGTAATCGTGCGTGGGAACGAGCGCGCTCATCGTTGACCGGGGCGCCGCCCGCTCAGCCGCCGATCTGCGCCCGGTAGTCCTCCGGCGCCGCGAGCCCAGCGACTTCGTCGGCGCTCACGCCGCTGAGTTGGAAGATCCAGCCTTCACCGAAAGGATCGGTATTGAGCAGCGCAGGATTGCTTACCAGCGCCTCGTTCACCGCGGCGACCGTGCCGGCGACAGGTGCGTAAATATCGCTCGCCGCCTTCACACTCTCGACCACGCAGACCTGTTGCCCGGCCTTCACCACGGTGCCCAGCTTCGGCATCTCGACATAAACCACGTCGGTCAGCTCGGCCTGTGCGTGGTCGGTGATCCCCACGGTCGCGGAGTCGCCGGAAAGGCGAACCCATTCGTGGCTGGAGGTGTAGCGGATGTCAGCGGGGACGTTGCTCATTGGTCGGATGGTTGTGGTCGGTAAAACGGCTTCTTTTCCACGCGCGCCGGGTAGCGCCGGCCGCGGATATCGATCTCGAACTCCTCGCCGATGCGCGCAAACTCGGTGGGCACATACGCCATGCCGATGCCCACTTTCAGCGTCGGGCTGAGGCTGCCGCTGCACAGCTCCCCGATCTGCTGCCCGTCCTTGAGCACCGGATAGTGCGAACGCAGCGGCGGCGCGGCGCCGACCATCTTCAGCGGCACGAGCCGGCGTGGAACGCCGCCCGTCTTCTGCTGATCGAGCGCGGCACGGCCGATGAAGTCCGGCTTTCCCATATCGACGAAAATGGAGAGCCCGGCCTCGATCGGCGTGCGATCGGGCGCGAGGTCCGAGCCATTGAGCGGGTAGCACATCTCCAGGCGCAGCGTGTCGCGGGCGCCGAGGCCGCATGGCTTCAGGCCAAACTGCACGCCGCGGGCCAGCACATCGTTCCACGACTTCACCGCGCGCTCCGCGGGGCAGAAGACCTCGAACCCATCCTCCCCCGTGTAGCCGGTGCGGCATATATAGTAAGGCAGGCCGTCGATCTGCACCGCGAGCAGATGGTTCCGCGCCGGGCGCGAGTGCTTCCCGCCGAAGAACGAATCGAAGAGCTGCGCCGCCCGCGGCCCTTGGATCGCGATGCCGCACCACGTGGCGCTGTGATTTTCCAGGACCACATCCCCCGCGAGGTGCGACTGCATCCACGCCAGATCCTCGTCGATCTTCGCGGCGTTCACCACGAGCAGGTAATCTGCGTCCGCGAGCCGGTAGATGATGAGGTCGTCGATCACCCCGCCCGCGTCGTTCAGCAGGAAGGTGTATTGCCCCTCGCCGATCCCGAGCCGCGCGACGTTGTTCGTCAGCAGCCGGTTCAGCCAGTCGAGCGCTCCTCCGCCCTGCACGAAGAACTGCCCCATGTGCGAGATGTCGAACACCCCGAGCGCCGAGCGCACTGCCGCGTGTTCCTCGAGGATGCCCCCGTATTGCACCGGCATGTGCCACCCGCCGAAATCCACCATCCGCGCACCGAGCCGGACGTGTTCATCATGAAGAGGAGTTTTCTTAAGCAAAGGGACGTCGGGCACGGTCCGGGAGAAAAGGCGTCGCATGGCGCGCTGTCAAACGCCGCGATTGTCCATTGCCGTTTCCCGCCCGCCGCACCACAGACGCAGCCCGCAAATCTTCCCGATGTCACTTCTCGACCGCCTCGAAAATAAGTTCGGCCACTGGGCCATCCCCGGCCTGCTCCGCTACGTCGCCGCGCTCAACGCCCTCTGCTACGTGCTGCTGAAGTTCAACCCGCACTTCCTCAACGCCCTCGTCCTCGACCGCACCGCCCTCCTCCAGGGCGAAGTCTGGCGCCTCGTCAGCTACATCTTCATCCCACAAGTCGGCGGCTTCTTCCCCGACTGGTTCACCATGGCCTTCTACGTCCTCTACCTCCTCTGGGTCGGCGACGGTCTCGAACAGGCCTGGGGCGCCTTCCGCCTAAATATCTATTACCTGCTCGGCATGATTGGCACCACCGCCGCCGCGCTCATCAGCAACGGCGACCCCGCCGGCTTCATGCTCAATACCACCCTGCTCCTCGCCTTCGCCCGCTTCTATCCGGACACCACCATCCTCCTCATGTTCGTGCTCCCGGTGAAGGTGAAGTGGCTCGCGTGGTTCACCGGCGCGCTCCTCATCTGGGGGCTCTTCGTCTCCAGTTGGGCGAACCGGTTCGCCACCTTCGCCGCGCTGCTGAACTTCTTCATCTTCTTCGGCCGCGAACTCATCCACCAAGCCCGCACCCATCGCGAGACCGGCCAGCGCCGCGCCCGCTTCGAGCGCGACCAGCGCTCCGCCACCGACGAATCCCTCCACAAATGCCACATCTGCGGCCGCACCGAGCACTCCGCGCCCGAGCTCGAGTTCCGCGTCGCCGCCGACGGTGAGGAATACTGCGCCGAACACCTGCCCCAGCGCGGGTAGCCGTCATCTCCTCATGAAAAGCGGCAACACCGCCAAGGATCTCTACAAGCAACTGCGCGCCCTGCCTTGGCCGGAACTCTGGGCGGAGCATGTCCCCCGGTTCGATCGCGCCACCCCGCGCGAGCGCTTCGACACCGTCGCCGTCATCCGCGCCGTCGGCGTCGTCTTCTCCGAATCCGGCCCCGCCGAGCAAAAAGACGACGTGAAACAATGGCTCGTGGGGCTGCTCCATGATCCCGAGGAAAAGATCCGCCGCTACGCCATGGCCGCCCTGCCAAAGATCGGAGTCGGCCCCGCCGAGGAAGCCGAACTCCTCGCCCTCCTGCAGAAGACCACCAGCGCGCGGGAGGAGAAATTCCTCGGCCAGACCTTCGACAAGATCGGCGGCGAAGCCACCCTCGAAGCCATTGAAGCCGACGGCAGCTTCTCCCCGAAGACCGTCCAGCGCGTGAAAGCCAGCGTCGCCCGCACCCAAAGCCCCAGCTCCATTCGCCTGGATCGCACCGTGTTCGACTTCTCCCGCGTGCGGATCCATCTGCGCGGTCGCCGGGGCCTGGAAGCGATCATGCGCGAGGAAATCGAAGCGCAGGGGAAGTTCCGCGTCGTCGAGGTCAGCCCCGGCCTCGTCACCGTCACCGCTCCGACAGCGTTCACCCTCGCCGACCTCTTCGCCCTCCGGTGTTTCGGCTCCGTGGCCTTCGTCCTCGGCCTCGTGAAGCCCGCCGACGAAGCCGCATCCACCGAGGCCCTCGCCGCCGCCATCGCCTCACCCCACGCACAGCGCCTCCTCGAAGCCCTAACCGACGGCGCCATCCGCTATCGCCTCGAATTCATCGGCAAAGGCCACCAACGCGCCGCCGTCCGCCGCGTGACCGACCGCGCCTACACGCTCTGCCCGCGCATCCTCAACGACCCCCGCGAAGCCCCGTGGGCCATCGACATCCATACCACCGGCGAAGGCCAATCCGTCGAATTGCGCCCCCGGCTCACCCCCGACCCGCGCCACCCCTATCGCCTCGGCGACGTGCCCGCCGCCTCCCATCCCCCGCTCGCCGCCTGCATGGCCCGCCTCGCTGGACGCATGGAAAACGAAACCGTCTGGGATCCCTTTTGCGGCTCAGGCCTCGAGTTGATCGAACGCGCCCGCCTCGGCGGCGTGCGCCGAGTCCATGGCACGGATCTCAGCGCCCCCGCCATCGACATCGCCCGGCGAAACTTCACCGCCGCCCGCCTCGCCCCCATCGAAGCGCGCTTCACCTGCTGCGACTTCCGCGACTTCCCCCGCCTCGAAAGCCTCCCCCCGCACAGCCTCACCCTCCTCATCACCAATCCCCCCCTCGGCCGGCGCATCCCCATCCCGAATCTCCGCGGCCTCATCGCCGACCTCTTCGCCCTCGCCGCCCGGATGCTCCAACCCGGCGGCCGCCTCGTCTTCACCAACCCCTTCCCCATGGAAAGCCCCGAGCCCTCCCTCAAGCTCCAGTCCCGCCACGTCGTCGATCTCGGCGGCTTCGACTGCCGCCTGGAAGTCTATTGGAAGACCGCACGCTGACCGCTCTCCCCGCGGTAAGCGCCTGAAAATGTCGCCGAATGGCGTGGAACGGGTCCGCTGCGCCGGGATGCCGCGGGGGCTTCGCGGATGGGCCGCGGAGCAGGCGCGGGGCGGGAGCTACTTCCCCGCGGCGGTCGATCCAGCCGCGGGTGTAGA
Organism: Verrucomicrobiota bacterium; assembly: GCA_009885995.1. Classification (GTDB taxonomy): domain Bacteria; phylum Verrucomicrobiota; class Verrucomicrobiia; order Chthoniobacterales; family Chthoniobacteraceae; genus VFJQ01. Next base: position 50,422 of record VFJQ01000092.1, on the reverse strand, counting down.
TGGCGATGCCCTGGCCCGCTGCGGAGGCCCTCACGCCGATCGCGCTGCTCGTGTCGGTGGCGATCTCCTTGCTCACCGAGGCGCAATAGACTTGCCTCAGATCGAAGCCGATCGTGTCGTTGTAGGTCGTTCCGGGGGCGCTGTCAGTCTCGTTGAGCTGGGTGATGAGAAAGAGCGCGCTGCCGCTGCCGGCGCAGGAGGCGCGGACGATGGCGCGGGTCACCGCCAACGCCACAAGCTCAGTCCGACAGGCTCCTAGCCCAATGAACACCACCCCGCCGCCACGAGGTGTCCATCAAACCGGGGCAAGCCCACTGGCCCGAACCGTCCCGAACGAAGCACTCTACCAAGCTGAGCCACAGCCCGACATCCTTTTTTCAAAGGGGCGGCTCGCTAGCGCTGAGCGCTCATCGGTCAAACGAAACATTCGCGATGGTGCATGATGAGTCGTTGCTGGCGTTGTCTGGACTGTAGCCCCGTCAGCTTGACGGCCCGACACTGCCACGTAGCCTGCCGGCCCATTTCCCCGGGTGCATCGCCAAGAAAAGCGCCCGCGCCGGGTCAACCCTAAAGCCCCTCAACCTCCGCCATCCATCGTCCCCAATGAGTGATACCGCCCTCGCCGACCAAGCTCCCGGCACTTCCCCGAAAGTCTCGACCATCCACGAAGCCGTCATCCGCATCGCGGGCAATTCCCAAGACGGCATCCAGGCCATCGGCGGTTTCCTCGCGCGACTGGCCGGGCGCAGCGAGCAGGAAGTGATGACCTTCATGACCATCCCGAGCACGATCTCGGGCGGGCCGTCGATCTTCCAGGTGCGCATCGGCTCGGGCGAAGTGCTCAGCGCGGGCGACGAGGCGGACGTGCTGCTGTGCTTTTACGATCACAGCTACGAGAACCACATCAGCTCGCTCAAGCGCGGCGGCATCGTGCTTTACGACAGCGATCATGTGAAGCCGAACGAGGAACTGCTCGGCTCGTATCATCACGTCGGCGTGCCGATTTCCTCGCTCGTGGTGGAAGCGATCGGCGGCACCGGGCGCGACAAGGGGAAGAACGTGTATTCGCTCGGGCTGATCGCGCGGATGTTTTCGCTCAACGTGTCGAAGCTCGAGAAGCTCATCCAGGAGCGCTTCGCCGGGAAGGATCCGACCGTGGCGGAGACGGCGCTCGCGTGCTTCCGCGGCGGCTACGGGCACGAGGTGCAGGGGCTTTACCAGACATTCAATTTCCAGCCGGGCGAAAACGTCGGCCAGCAGCAGGTGGTGATGAGCGGAAATGAAGCGCTGGCTTTCGGCATCATCGCCGCGGGCGTGCGCTTCGGCGCGGGGTATCCGATCACGCCGTGGAGCGACATCATGGAACTGCTCCGCCGTGAGTTGCCGAAATACGGCGGCACCTTCGTGCAGACCGAGGATGAGATCGCGGCGATGTCGATGGCGATCGGCGGGAGCTACGCGGGGCGCGTGGCGGTGACGGGTTCGAGCGGGCCGGGCATCTCGCTCAAGACCGAGGCGCTCGGCTGGGCGGTGATGGCGGAGATGCCGGTAGTGGTCATCGACGTGCAACGCGGCGGACCGAGCACCGGAATGCCGACGAATGTGGAGCAGAGCGATTTGAACATCGCGTGCTTCGGCGGCCACGGCGACTCGCCTCGCGTCGTGATCGCGCCGTGCAGCGTGGAGGATTGTTTTTACACTGCGATCGAGGCGGTGAACATCGCGCGCAAATACTCGACCCCGGTGATCATCCTCTCCGATCAGGGCATCGGCACGCGCATCGAGGCGTTCCCGTATCCCGATCTCGAAAACGTCTGTCAGGACATCGGCCCCGACTTCACACCCGTCGCGGATCATAAGCCCTACGACCTCGAAACGACCGACGGCATCACCCGCCACATCGCGCCTGGCACCTACGTGGCGAGCGGCAAGTATCCCGTAGTGACCGGCCTCGAGCACGACGAACTCGGCCACCCGACCGGCTCCGGGAAACTGCACACGCAGATGAATTCCAAGCGCCGCAACAAGCTGCGCAAGCTCGCCGAGGAGTTGCCCGTGCCGAAGGTCTTCGGCGCATCGGAAGGCCACGTGCTCCTCGTCAGTTGGGGCTCGGCCAAGGGCCCGATCGAGGAAGCCGTGAAGCAGGCGCGCCAGCACGGCGAAGCGATCTCCGGCCTGCACCTCAAGCACCTCAACCCGCTGCCAAACGGGCTCGAGAAAATCTTCGAGGCGTTCACGCACGTCGTCGTCGTCGAGCTGAACGACGAGGGCCTCTACGGCCACGGCCAGCTCTGCTCCATCCTGCGCAGCCGCTACTGCGATCCGCGCATCCGCAGCGTCACCAAGACCGACGGCCTCACGTGGAAGGTGAAGGAAATCCTCGACCGCACGCTGCGCCTCACCACGAAGAAGTAATCCAGTTTCACGACCATGAGCACACTCACCCTCCCTCGCACGACCGCCGGCGGCACCGCCGAACTCCCCGCCGAGCGCGCACCGCTCACGAAGAAACAAACCGCCGCCGATCACCCGACGTGGTGTCCCGGCTGCGGCGACTTCTCGGTCCTCGCGCTCTATTACAAGCTCATCGAAAAGCGGAAACTCGATCACGAAAAGATCTGCACCGTCGCGGGCATCGGCTGCTCGTCGCGGTTCCCGTATTTCGTGCAAGCGCACGGCGCGCACTTCATCCACGGGCGCGCGCTCGCCTTCGCCAGCGGCGTGTCGCTCTCGCGGCCAGACCTGCACGTGTTCGTCTTCGGCGGGGATGGCGACGCCTTCTCGATCGGCGGCAATCACTTCAACCACACCGCGCGCAAGAACGTGAAGCTGACCTACATCGTCATGGACAACTTCGTCTATGGCCTCACGAAGAAGCAGACTTCCCCCACGTCGCCGATCGGCTTCAAGTCGAAGACCGACGTGTGGGGCTCGCAGGATCGCCCGATCAACCCGATGAAGCAGGCGATCGCTGCCGGTGCCACGTTCGTCGCGCGCTCCACCGCCACGAACATCCCGCACCTGCTCAAGATGATGGAAGCCGCGATGGACCACGACGGCTTCAGCTACATCGAGTGCCTGAGCGAGTGCATCGAGTTCTACCCCGGCGCCTTCGACGCCGCGAACCCGCGCAAAGGCGGCGCCTTCCCCGAAATCCCCGCCGACCACGACGTGACCGACGAATACGCCGCCTACAAACTCGCCGACCAGACGTGGCCCGGCGCGTTCGGACTTTTCTACCAAGTCCAGCGCCCGACCAAGAACGCGAACGAAGCGAAGATCATCGCCGACCATCGCGCGAAGGTCGAAGGGCAGGCCGACTGGCAGATTCTCAAGAAGAACTTCGACCGGATGAAGTAGGGCGCGGAGCTATCCGCCTACGGCACCTGAACGCTCACCACGGCTTGCGTCCGGTCGGTGAACGTCACCAGCACGTTCACGCGCCCCGCCGCATCGTAGCCGCGAGCGGCACCGATGGAGCCGGCGGCGGCGGCGAGCGCGACGAAGCTCCGGACGGGCTTGAGCGTCGAGCCCGGGCCGGCGGATTCGAGCAGATCGCCCGCCCGCAGCAGGCGGCGCATGGTCCCGGTGCTATCCCGCCCGAAAAGGGCAGACCGGTTGCGCACGGACACCCCGTCGCGTCCGCTGACCCGCAGCAGCGCGGAGACGAGCGCGCCGTAGCCCGGCCCATCCGGCTTCGCCACCGACACGAACCGCGCAAACTGCCCGCCCCCCGGCGCGGCCTCGCCGAGGCGCGCGATCGGCACGAGCATTCCGTCATGCCGCGCGTCGAAGATCGTCCCGCGCGAGACCGCCTGCCCCGGCAGCGTGGCATTCGCGATCACCGTCGAGGCGCGTCCCAGTCCGGCGAGCGTGTTGAGGAAGCGTTGCACGTTCGACTGCGCCGGCGCAGGCCCGGCGGTCTGCGCCAGCAGCCGCAGCGAGATCGGACCGCGCGTCTCCACACCCTGCGCGTCGAAGACCGCCCGGCTATTCTGCCGCACGATCCCGCCCACGCCGACCCGTAGCAACGAATCGAACACCGTGGAGCCCGGCGCATGGGCCGGCAGTTGGAAGCTGCGCAGCTCCGCCGCCGGCAAATCCACGCCCGCCAGCGTGCCGGACTTGCCGATCAAGAGCCAGTCGGCGGGACCGCTCGCCTCCGCTGGGATGAGGTAAAGCGCCTGCGTCTTGTCCGTGAAAGTCAGCCGCACACCGAGCGAGTTCGGTCCCCCGCGCCAGCGGCCTTCGGCCAGCGTGCCGGCCGAGCCCACCAGCGTCGCGACGGTGCGCACGGTGTTGCCATCGACGATGTCCCCCTTGCGCACCAGCACGCGCACTTCGCTCTCCATCGCGCCGGACTCGGGCAAGCCCGCGCTCCCGCTGGGCGGCTTGGCCGCGAGGATCGCCGTGTTGTTGCGCCCGGTCACCCCGGCACCATTCAGCGTGCTGGAGAAGAAGGTCGTCTGCCCGTTTCCGTCCAGCGTCAGAAAGCTCTTGAGCTTCACCCCCGGCAGCCCGGCGAGCAGTTGGCCTTTGCGCGCCATTGCCTTCGGCGTGCCCGCCTGCAAGCCGCCGAAGAGCACCTGGTCATCCGCCGCCGTCGCGCCGCTGCGCCGGTCCAGCGTGGCTAGCACCGCATCGCCCGTGGGCGCCGCCAGCTTCGCGATCACCCTCATCTCCCCGCCGCCGACCGGCATCGTCTGCTGCGCGTGGAGCAGCACTTCGCCACGCTCGTTGAAGACCGCCGCGAGTTTCCGCCCATCGGTCGTCACGATCCGCCCGCTCGCCACGCCGATGTCTGGTGCCGACTTGAAATCGAGGAACTTCGTGCCCGGCGGCAGGTCCGGCGCCACGACCGGGCCGCCGGTGTTGACGACCGGGTTCGCCACCGCGCCGAACGCGGTCACCTGCTCGACGAGGCTGGCGCTGCTGCCGTTGTAGCCGCTCATCGTCACGCCGCGCGCGCGCAGGAGCCCGCCGGGGGGAAGGGTTAGCGCGGCGGGGCTTTGCCAATCCGGCGTGGCCGCGATGCGCGTGCCGGGGCCGAGCAAGGTCCAGCTCGCGCCGCCATCGCTGCTCAACTCGAAAGTCACACGGCTCAGCTCCGGCGCCGTGCCGCCGCGCTGCCAGAAGACCTGCGTGAAATCCGGCAGGAGGATCGCCTGGCTGGCCGCGCCATTCGCCAGCGCGGCCAGGCTCTGGCGGGGCTGATCGCTCAACGTGCTAAACGTTCCCCCCAGCAGGATGGACCCGTCGGCCTGCACGGCCAGGCACTCGAGCCCGAAAGACAACCCGCTGCCAAAATCGAAGCTGAGAGGGCTCTCCAAGCTCCCATTCGGCAGGAGCCGGGCGATGCCGTTGCGCGGCTGGCTATTCACGCTGCTGAACTGCCCACAGAGCACGATCTTCCCATCCGCTTGCAGGCCCAGTCCGGCGACCCGGCCATCCACGCCGCTGCCGGGATTGAAGGTGGTCGTGCTCTCCAGGCTGCCATCCGCCAGGAGCCGGGCGATGCGATTGCGCGGCTGGCCATTGACGGTGGTAAAATCGCCCGCGAGCAGGATCTTCCCATCCGCCTGCACGGCCACACTCCCGACCTGAACGAAGAAGTTATTGCCGCCCGTCGCTCCCGTGCCGGGATTGAAAGTCGCCGTGCCCTCGACGCTGCCATCGGCCAGCAGCCGCGCGATCGCGCCGCGCGGCTGGCTATCGACCGTCGTGAAATTTCCCCCGAGCAGGATCTTCCCGTCGGTCTGCACCGCCACACTATTGACGAAGTTGTCCGTGCCCGTGCCGGGATTGAAAGTCGTCGTGCTCTCCAGCGTGCCATCGGCATGGAGCCGCGCGATATTCCCCCGCGGCTGTCCGTTCACCGTGGTGAAGAACCCCCCGAGCAGAATCTTCCCATCCGCCTGCACCGCGAGCGAAAACACGACGGAGTTTGCCCCGGTGCCGGGATTGAAAGTCGCCGTGCTCTCCAGCGTGCCATCGGCATGGAGCCGCGCGATATTTCCCCGCGGCTGCCCGTCCACGGTCGTGAAGGAACCGCCGAGCAGCACCTTCCCATCCGGCTGCACCGCGAGGCAATACACGAGGTCATTGGGTCCCGCGCCGGGGTTGAAAGTCGCCGTGCTTTCCACGCTGCCATCGGGATTAAGCCGGGCGATATTTTTGCGCGGCTGCCCGCCGACGCTCGTGAAGTAACCCCCGAGCACGATTTTCCCGTCCGGCTGCACCGCCAGGCCCAGCACGCTCCCGCTCAGGCCACCAGCTACTCCCGTCCCGATATTGAAGCCGCCCGGACTCTCCAAGCTGCCGTCCCCATTCAGCCGGGCCAGCGCATTCCTATGCTGCCCGTTCACCACCGTGAACAGCCCGCCGATCAGCACCTTCCCATCCGCCTGCGCCACGACACTATCCACGACGCTATTCGTGCCCGTGCCGATGGCGAAGGTGCCCGCGCTCTCCACGCTGCCATTGGCATTGAGCCGCGCGACGTTGCGGCGCGACAGACCATCCACCGAGGAAAAGCTGCCCCCGATGACGATCTTCCCGTCGCCCTGCACCGCCGCGCTGCGGATGAGGAAGTTCACCCCGCTGCCGGGATTGAATGTCCCCGGGTTCTCGATGCTGCCATTCGGATTGAGCCGCGCGATGCCGCCATGCGGCACGCCATCCACGCTGGCGAAATCTCCCGTCACCAGGATTTGTCCATTCCCCTGCAAGAGCACGCGGGTGGAGCCTTGGTTCGAGCCGCCCGCGAGCCCGGTGCCGTTGTTGAAAGTCGCCGTGCTCTCCAAGCTGCCGTTCGCATTCAGCCGGGCGAGGCGATTGCGCGTCTGCCCGTTGATCGCGTTGAAGTCGCCAGCCAGCAGGATCTTCCCATCCCCCTGCACCGCCACACTATTGATCGCAAAAGTATTCACCCCGCCGCTCGCGCCCGTGCCGGGGTTGAAAGTCCCCAGACTCTCCACCGTCCCGTCCGCATTCAGCCGCGCCACCTGCCCACGCGTCTGCCCATTCACGCTGATGAAGTTCCCCACCAGCACGATCTTCCCGTCCCCCTGCACCGCGAGGCCATACACGCCGCCGAGCACCCCGGTGCCGGGGTTGAACGTCGCCGTGCTCTCCACCGTCCCGTTCGCATTCAACCGCGCGATGCCCCGGCGCGTCTGCCCATCCACGCTCGTGAAGAAACCGCCGATCACGATCTTCCCGTCCCCCTGCACCGCCACGGCGAGCACCTGGCCATCCACGCCCGTGCCGGGGTTGAAAGTGGTCGTGCTCTCCACGGTCCCGTCGGCATTCAAGCGGGCGAGGCTCCGCCGCGGCTGCCCGTTCACCCTCGTGAATAGCCCCCCCGATGACCACCTTCCCATCCGCCTGCACCGCCGCCGCCGACACGATGCCGATCTCCACGCCCCCGTTCAAATCCGTGAGCGCCCCCGGCCCGAAGGTCGCCACCTGCTCGATCAAACTAGAGGTGCTATCCCGCAGGCCGCCCAGCGCCACGCCGCGGGTCCGCAGCTTGCCGCCCTCGGGCAGGCTCAGGCCGGTGCATTGCCAGTCCGGCGTCGTGCCGATGCGCGTGCCGGGGCCGAGCGGGGTCCAGTTCACGCCGCCATCGACGCTCAGCTCGAACGTCACCCGGCTCAGCTCCGGCCCCGCGCCGCCCCGCTGCCAAAAGGCCTGCGTCGAGCCCTCCGTGAAGATCGTCTGCGTCGCCTCATCGTTCTGGAGCCGCGCCAGCCGGCTGCGGTTCGTGGGCGCGGGAGCACCGTTGGGCTGGAGCTGGCCGAAGTTCCCCATGACTAACACGCGCCCATCCGCCTGGAGCACGACGCCGTTGACCTGCGTGCCGGGCGCGGGATCGAAGCCGGCATCCAGCGTCCCGTCCGGATTCACCCGCGCCAGCCGACTGCGCGTCGTGGCCGCGACCGCGCCATTCGGCTGGAGGGTCGTGAATTGTCCGCCGAGCAGCACCTTCCCATCCGCCTGGAGCGCCAGGCTCCGCACGGCGTTGCTCGCATTGGGATCGAAGCCCGCATCCAGCGTCCCATCCACATTCAGCCGCGCGATCCGGTTCCGCGTCGCCGGCGTGGTAGCGCCATTCGGCTGGAGCACCGTAAAGAGGCCGTAGAGCAGCACCTTCCCATCCGCCTGCTCGAGGAAGCCGAACACGTCGCTATTCGCCACGGGATCGAAGGTGGCATCCAGCGAACCGTCCGCATTCACCCGCGCCGCCCGGCTGCGCGCGGTGACGCTCGGCGCGCCGTTCGGCTGGATGGTCGTGAACTGACCGCCGAGCAGCACCTTTCCATCCCCCTGCACCGTCAGCCCCAGCACCGTCCCATTCGCATTCGGGTTGAAGACGGCATCGAGCGTCCCATCCGGCTGGAACCGCGCGACTCGGTTCCGCGTCGTCGGGGTGGCCGCCCCATTCGGCTGCACGGCGGTGAATTGCCCGCTGACTAACACCCGCCCGTCCGCCTGCAGCGCGAGACTCGTCACGGCCGCGTCGGGATTCGGATCGAAGCCCGCGTCCAGCGACCCGTCCGGGTTCAGCCGCGCCACGAAATTCCGCGTCGTGGCCGCCCCAGCGCCATTCGGCTGGAGCGTGGTGAAGACCCCGCCGATCACGATCTTCCCATCCGCCTGCACCGCCGCCGCGCGCACCTCCCCATCGGCATTCGGATCGAAGCCCAGGTCGAGCGTGTCGTCCGCATTCAGCCGCGCGATGTTGTTTCGAGCCACGCCGAGCACCGAACTGAACTCGCCGATGAGGATCACCTTTCCATCCGGCTGCAGCACCGTGCCATTCACCGTCGCGCCGACGATCGTCGTATCGAGCAGATCGAGATCTCCCGGCGCAGCGAGGGTGGGCAACAGGGACGTGAGCCACAGGACGAAGCAGCAGAACACACGGGAGGCTTTCATGGGGTGTCGGTATTTTTAAAAGGCTCGCAGCGACCGCCAATCGAACCGGACGCTCGCGGGACCGCCACCGGGTGTATGAGGGCGCGCTCGGGAGCGTCAAGCTCCATGCCGTCGCGGGGAACGGCTCGATCCGAGACCCCACGAGCGAACGGGCGGCTTGCCGTGGCGAGCGTCCGCTGGTATCGCGCAGCCATGCCCGACCCGCTCGATCCGACCGCTGCCTTCACGTCCGCGATCAGCGGCGTGTTCGTGAGCTTCGGTGGATTTCTGGCGGCTTCCCATCCCGAGCCCGAGCCCGAGCTATGAGCCCCGTCCTCCTCTTCTTTGCCGCCGTGCTCGTTTGGTTCGGGTGGAAGACGTGGCGTTTCGTCCAGGGCGGGCAGTCGCCCATCGAGCGCGCCGTCGCCATGCGCGGAGCGATCGCGTTTTGGCTCATCGGGTTCCTCGTGCTCATCGGGTTCGTCTTCGTGCCGATGCCGTTCAAGCTGCTCTTCGCCATCCCCGCCTTCCTCGTGAGCGGGTGGGTGGCGAAGGCCGTCCGCGACACGCGCACGCGGCTGCGCGAGGAGCAGACCGGCCGCGCGAACGTCGAGAAGATGAAGCGCATCAACTGACAAAGCCGTAATTTGCCAAGTCCGCGCCACCGACTAACAGAATCCTCATGCGCTCCTCGATCCTCTCCCGCTTCATCCTCCTCAGCGTCACCGCCCTCGCTGCCGTCGCCGTGCTGCGTGCTGCGGACAAAAAGGACGCCAAACCCAGCAGCGACAAGCCCATGAAAGTCGAAGACCTCAGCAAACTCAGCGACGCCGAACTCAAGGCGAGGCTCACGCCCGAGCAGTATCGCATCTGCAAGCAGTGCGGCACCGAGCCGCCCTTCCGCAACGCCTACTGGAACAACCACGAGGCCGGCATCTACGTCGATGTCATCAGCGGCGAGCCTCTTTTCTCGAGCACGCACAAGTTCGACAGCGGCACGGGCTGGCCGAGCTTCTGGCAGCCGATCAAGGAGAGCGCCGTCACCAAGCACGAGGACAAGGCCTACGGCATGGTCCGCGTGGAGGTGAAGTCCGCGAAGGCTGATGCGCATCTCGGCCACATCTTCGACGACGGCCCGAAGCCCACCGGCCTGCGCTACTGCATTAACAGCGCGTCGCTCAAATTCATCCCCGTCGCCGATCTCGAGAAAGCCGGCCTGGGCGAATACAAGAAGCTCTTCGACGGCGCGGAGAAGAAATAGCGCGCCGACGCTGACACGGTGGCGGACACCCGCCCCTTGCGCAGAGGCCAATCCCGCCTACTGCCGTGCGCTCAATTTATGCCTTCCACCGCACGTCCCACCAAAGTCGGCATGATCTCGCTCGGCTGCGCGAAGAACCTCGTCGATGCCGAGATCATGCTCGGTAGCGCACTCGCGCAGGGCATGGAGATCACCGGCGACGCCGACGAAGCCGACGTGCTCATCGTGAACACCTGCGCCTTCATCGACTCCGCGAAGGAGGAGAGCATCGAGGCCATCCTCGACGCGCACCGCGGACGCGGGCTGAAGAAGCGCAAGGGCCAGAAGCTCATCGTGGCCGGTTGCATGGCGCAGCGCTTCTCGAAAGAGCTGATGAGCGAACTCCCCGAGGTCGATGCGTTCCTCGGCCTCGACCAGATCAAGGACGCGCCGCAGATCATCGAGCAGGTGCTCGCGCGCGACACGCCGCTCACGGACGCGACCTGGCAGCCGCTCAACCTCGTCTCCCGCAAGCCCGCCTACCTCCCCGACTGGGACACGCCGCGCTTTCGCCTCACGCCTTCGCACACCGCGTTCACGAAAATCGCGGAGGGCTGCAATCACCCGTGCAGCTTCTGCGTCATCCCGCAGATGCGCGGCCGGCACCGCTCGCGGACCATCGAAAGCGTCGTCGCCGAAGTCCGCGCGCTCGTCGCCGAGGGCGTGAAAGAGATCAACCTCATCAGCCAGGACACGACCTACTACGGCATGGACCTGTGGGAGGAAAAAGCCGGCCCGCGACAAAAGGTCGATCCCACCCGCGGCGTCACGCTCGTGCATCTGCTCCACGAGTTGCAGAGGATCGAAGGCGAGTTCTGGATCCGCCTCCTCTACACGCACCCCGCACATTGGAGCGACGAACTCATCGCCGCCATCGCCGCGTGCGACAAAGTCTGCCGCTACATCGACATGCCGCTCCAGCACATCCACCCGCGCATGCTCGAAGTCATGCGCCGCGAGACCAGCAGCGAGCACATCGAAGACCTCATCGCGCGCATCCGCGCAGGCATCCCCGGCATCGCGATCCGCACCACGTTCATCGTCGGCTTCCCCGGCGAGACCGAGGAGGAGTTCGACTACCTCCTCGACTTCATCGAGCGCACGCGTTTCGAGCGCCTCGGCGTCTTCACCTACTCGCAGGAGGAAGGTTCGCGCGCCGCGAAGATGGAAGGCCAGCTCCCGCAGAAGACCAAACAAGCCCGCTACAAGCGCGCGATGAAGCTCCAGCAAAAGATCGCCCGCGAACAAAGCGAAGCGCAGATCGGCACGACCATCCGCGCCCTCGTGGACAATCCAAAGACCGCTCGCGGCCACATCGACGCGCCGGACATCGACGGACGCATCCTGCTCACGAAAACCGCGCCCGTCGGCGAATTCATCGACGTGCAGATCACCGGCGCGCAGATCTACGATCTCATCGGCTGCCCGGCCTGAGACCACTCACGGCCCCCCCCTTCCCTCCAGCCGCGCCGCTGGGTCGGAGCTAACCGTCCGCGTGAAACATGCGCTTCCCCGTGACAGCGCAGCGCCCACTGGGTAGAAGGCGCCGCTCATGTCCGCCCGGCTCCGCGCCTTCCTCAACCGTCATCCGCTCGTCCGCGACGCGCTGCTGTGGGCCGTGCCGGCGATCCTCCTCGGCGCGGTGCTGCGCGGGCTGTTGCTGCACTACCTGCCCTACGCGTATTGGGGCAGCGATTCGCGGTCGTATTACGGCTTCACCGAGCAGTTCCTCGATACGTGGAAAATCTCGCTCTACGACAAGCGCCGCTACCTCTACCTCATCGGCATGTTGCCGGTATCGCTGCTACCGGGCTCGCCGCTGAAGTGGCTTGCGTGGCTCCAGCACGGGCTCGGCCTGCTCACGCTCGTGCCGCTCGCGTATTGCGTGCGGAAGACGTTCGCGGGTTGGAAGGCGTGGGTCGTGCCCGTGACGGTGCTCTACGCGGGGCTGCCGATCCTGCTGTGGTATGAGCACGAGCTTCTCGCCGAGTGCGTCTTCTTCCACGGCGTCGTGTGGATGATCGCGGGCTGGATGGCGTTCGCCCCCGCGCGCGGCGAAGCGGTGCTGCGGAATTTCTGGTGGTTCTTCGCCGGGCTCGCCGTGGTCCTGCTCACGAAACCGAGCGGCCGCTTCTTCCTCCCCGCGATCGCGTTCGGGCTGGTGTGCGTGGCCGCGTGGCGCGTGCTGCGCGCGAAGCACTGGGCCGCACTCGCCGCGCTCATCGGGCTGAGCCTCACGATCGGCCAGGACTCGCAAGGCGCATGGATGCTCTACGCGAGCGCCTTCCCGATCACGCGACTCGAGACGCCGCTGCACGCGGAATACAAAGCCGAGATCGCCGACCTCGTCCCCGCGTCGCGCCGCGTGGACAGCCCGGAGCGCAACGAGGGGGAGGACGTAATCAAATATCCCGATCGCCAGGATCGGCGACCGCTGTGGAAGGCGCTGGCGAAAGATCCGAAGAAGAAGGAGCGCATCTGCCGCGAGCTCGCCCGCGAAGCCATCCTCGGCGATCCGCTCGGCTTCCTCGGGCTCGCGTGCGGAAAGATCATGGCGTCGGCCAATCCCGGCGAGTTCGGGGCGGATCGTTTTCTGCCCGCCTACTACGTCGAGAAATACGAGCACCAGTATGAGAAGGACGCGAAGGACAAGCCGGCGCGCATCGTCCGGCTCTTCGCCGTGCGCGAGCCGTTGCCGGACTACACAACCTTCCAGCGCCGCATCGCGCCGCATCCCAACTCCGCGGCTGCGCGCTGGCTGCACGGCTACGTGGAGCGCTACCACGCCTCGGCGCAGATGCTCGCGACAGCACCAACGCCACTCGCGTGGTGGGCGCTGCTCGGCTCGGCGCTCGCGCTCGTGCCGGTGTTCTTTCGTCCGCTCGGCATCCCGGTGCTCGTCGCGGTGAGCTACCTTTTCGGCACCTTCCTCGTCGGCGGCCACAACCCTCGCTACTTCGGCGCGGTCTGGGGGATCGTCATGCTCGCACTGTGCGTGCCGCTGGACTTGATCATGCGCGCCGCACTGCGGCGCTGGCCATCGTGAGTCGCTGGCTTTTCCTCACAGTCTGGTGCGCCGCGCTCTTCGCGCTGTGTTTCCTGCTGAACACGCGGCACAACGACTTCCCCTGGTATTACCACCCCGACGAACCCGGCAAGATCGAGCAGGTGCGCGAAGGCCGATGGAACTTTCATCACCCGTTGTTGCTGCTCGGCACGACGAAGCTCGCCGTGGAAATGAGCGGCGTGAGCGACGAACAGCGCGTGGTGGAAATCGGCCGCACCGTGTCGGCGGCGTTCATGTCCGCGGCGATCGTCGCGCTGAGCCTGCTCGCGTGGCGCTGGCGCGGGCGCGGCGCAGCGGTGGCGACGGGCCTCGTGCTCGCCACGCATCACCAGCTCTACGAACTCTCGCACTACTTCAAGGAAGACGCCGCGCTGCTCTTCGGGTTGAGCCTCGCGGCCTTCGCAGCGTGGCGCTATGCCGAGCGGCCCACGCTCCTGCGAGCCACCCTGCTCGGCGCCGCGTGCGCCCTCGCCATCTCGGCGAAGTATCTCGGCGCAGTCAGCCTCCTCTTCGCCGTGCCGGTCCTCGTGAAGCGCCACGGACCGCGCACGACAGGCAGTTGCGCCCTCGCCTTCCTACTCGTCCTCGTCGCCGTGAATTGGCCCATGCTCACCTCGCCGACCGTCTTTAGCGACAGCTTCGCTCGCGAGACCGCACTGGTCGTGAAGGGCCAGTCCGGCATGACGCGCCGCGTGCCGCACGCGCAGTATTGGAGCATCTTCCTCGATAACACGACGCCGGTCATGTGGGCGCTGCTCCTCGTCTTCATCGCTGCCCGCTGGCGGCAACGGCGGGGGCTCGGCATCATGGCCGTGCTCGTCAGCGTGTTCCCTTTCGTCTTCGCGCTCGCGCTCTCGTTTTCGCCGAAATCGAACGACCGCTATTTCCTGCCGGCCACCGCGTTCTTCTCGCTGCTCGCGGTGATCGGCGCGGGCGATCTCGCCGCATGGCTCTCCGCGCGCTGGCCGCAGCGAGTGGTCTTCGCGGTCGCCTCGCTGGTGCTCGTCGTCGGGCAAATGCCGTCGTGGACCGCCTCGCGCCCTGGCTGGCTTGTGTATGACGACGCCTTCCAGCGCGACGACACCCGCGACCTCATCGACTGGCTCAAGATCGAACTCCCGCACGACGCCGTCATCGCCAAGGACAACCGCGTTCCCCTCCCCGATCCCGCGCGGAAAAAACACGCGGCTCGCGTCGGCGTCGTGCCGCAAAAGATCGTCACGCCGCGGAGCTTCGGGGTGAAGAGCGACTTCGCCGCCGACATCGGCACGATCGAGGAGATGCTGGCGAAAGGCATCACGCACGTCGCCGTGAGCGAGAGCGACTACGGCAAATTCTTCCTCAATGGCCTGCGCCCGCAGGACTCCGAGCGCGCCGACTTCGAGCGCCGGCGCGAGTTCTACGACCGCCTCTTCCGCGAGTGCGAAGTCGTCTTCGAGCGCGACCGCGGCACCGTCATCTACCTCCACCCCGGCATCCGCGTGTATCGGCTGCGTTGACTCGCGATGCGTCACCCGGCACTCGTCAGCACATGAACTCCGGCTTTCTCGACAAGCTCATCGAGCGCCTCGGCCGCGTGCGGCCCGAGGAAGTGCAGAGCTATCTGCTGCGGCTCGCGGACGAGAAAGGCTTCCTCGAAACGATCTTCAACGCCATCCACGAAGGCGTCATCGTCACGGACATCGGCGGGCGCATCAACTACCTCAACCGCGCCGCGTGCGAGCTCTTCGGCCTCGAGCGCGAAGCGTGCATGGGCCAACCGCTGAGCGAGCGGCTGCGCGGGCTCGAGTGGAGCAAGCTCGTCGAGAGCGACAAGGTCGTCTCCCGCGACATGGAGGTCTTCTACCCGCAGCATCGCTACCTGAATTTCTACGTCGTCCCGCTCGCCCTCGATGCGCCGCGACAGACGCGTCAGGACCACGTCGGCTATGCGGTGATCCTGCGCGACATCACCGAGTCGCGCCGCGCGACGGATGAGACGATCCAGTCGGAAAAACTCACCGCCCTCACGTTGCTCGCCGCCGGCGTGGCGCACGAGATCGGCAACCCGCTCAACTCGCTGCACATCCACCTCCAACTCATGGAGCGCAAGCTGCGCAAGGTGCCCGAGGCGCAGCGCAAAGACCTCGCGAAGTCGCTCGCCGTCGCCAGCGAGGAGATCGAGCGGCTCGATGCGATCATCCATCAATTCCTCGGCGCCATCCGGCCCGCGCGGCTGAACGTCCAGCCCGAGAACATCAATCAACTCGTCGCCGAGAGCGTGGCCTTCCTCGAAAACGAAATCCGCGACCGCAACGTGCTCGTCGAGCAGGAGCTGCGCAGCGATCTGCCGCTGCTCGAAGTCGATCGCGGCCAACTCAAACAAGCCTTCTACAACGTCATCAAGAATGCGTTCCAGGCGATGCAGCAGGACGGACTCCTGCGCATCCACACGGACCTCGAAGACGAATGGCTGACGATCGCTTTCAGCGACACCGGCGGCGGCATCACGCCCGAGCAGATGAGCAAGATCTTCGAGCCCTACTTCACGACGAAAGTCAGCGGCACCGGCCTCGGCCTGCTCATCGTCCGCCGCATCGTCCGCGAGCACGGTGGCGAAATCGACCTCGTCTCCGACGAAGGCAAAGGACTCACCTTTACCATCCGCCTCCCCCTCCGCGACCGCCGCGCCCGGATGCTGCCGCCCAGCACGAGCGGCGAGGCGTAGGGGCGTCTCCGGCTCCCATGAACGAGCCTCTCTTCACACTGTCTCAATCAGCACGGACCTTTCCGCAGTCGTCGCGGGCCTTTCCCCGGTCAGCGTGGACCTTTCCCCGGTCTTCGTGCAGCGTTCTTCGACCATGAAGACGAAGGTCCTCATCCTTCCGCTCATCGCCCTCGCCGCCTGCTCGAAGCCGCCGGAGCCTCGCGCGCCCACGCCGACGCCGAAGCTCCCGACGACGTTCGTCTCGCGCGAGATGGCGACCCCGACGCCCGTGCCCACCGGCCCGATTCGCGACCGCATGCCAGGCGCTAGGAGGGAAGCGCTCTCGGAAGCCGATTGCGACACGTTGGTGCTCCGCCTTCAGCTCATCCCGCGCGCGACGAAGTCATCGATCCGCTGAGCAATCCGAAGAAGGATCTGTTCCGTTACGTGAAGAAGATCGCTTCGGACGAACAGCTCGCCGATCTCGAAAAGCTGCTCAACGAACGGAAGAAGTGGCCGATGCTCAAACATATGCTTCTCCTCGATCCTCTCAGCACAGATTCCGTGGCGGGTTTTTCAACAGGCTCCTAGAGAGCCCGAGGAGCATTCTCTGGTGGTCGGAACCGAGTAAGCCGTATCATCGAGGCCATGTTTCCGACTCTCCGCATCCGCCCGGCCTTCCTTTCCCTCGGGCTGACCCTCGCGTGCGCGAGCTTCAGCCGGGCCGGGCAGTTTGTGCTCTTCGACGTCACCTTCACCTACACCAAGGCCGACGCCGACAACTCCAAGCCGAAGCCACCGAGAACGAGAAGCGCTCGAAACCACGGGCGAGTTGGTTGGCTCGATTCATCGGACACGCGAGGAAGCCTTCAATATGGTGAAGATCGGACGGATAGGACTCATTTCGTCGAACCCTTTTCCTGCCAATCCGAGAGCGGATTGCCCGAGATCGACAGCGGAAACGTCACCCGTTCACCGCGGCGGACGTGGGAGGCGAGGACGGCGGTGATCATTTCGACGGTCAGGCGGGCGGCGGGCCGGCGAGAGTGACGGCGACATTGAGCACGTGGGAACCGAGGGTCCACAGGTCTTCGAGGCCGCCGCGCTGGTCTTCCTTGCCGCGTCCGCGCAGTTCGAGCAGGCGGCCGATGGCGCCGTCTTTCACCATCCGCGCGACGACGGGGAGCGTGGGGTGGTAGCGATTGCGATGGGCGAGGGCGAGTTTCACGCCGCGCCTTTCGCAGGCGGCGATGATTTGGTCGGCTTCGGCGAGGGTGCGGCAAAATGGCTTCTCGAGGTAGATGCCGCGCGCGCCGGATTCCGCGGCGGCGAGGACCATGTCGCGGTGCAATCCCATGGCGGGGCCGATGGCGACGAGGTCGGGCTTGGCCTGCGCGATGTCGTGCTAGTCGGCGAAGCCTTTGGTGATGCCGAGTTTCTTCAACGTGTCGGCGAGCTTCTTCGCATCGAGATCGGCGACGGCGACGATCTCGGTCTCGGGCAGAGTGAGCCACATGCTGTCGAGGCTGTGCCCGTAGCTGCCCTTGTTGCCGATGACGGCGACGCGCCATTTGCGCTCGGGCTCGGCGGCGAAGGCGAGGGTGGAAGCGGCGGTGGTGGCGAGAAAGTGGCGGCGGGTCATTTGGAAAGGGATCGCATCACTTCGTCGAGGAGTGGTCCTTCCATCTCGATCAAGTGGCTGCGCTCGGGGAAGCGGTCCTCCTGCACATCGGCGATGTATTCGCGGAAGGCGGCGAGGCGTTCCTGCTGGAGGCGGCGGTGTTCGGCGGCGAAGTTGCGGTAGGCTTTGGCGTGGCGTGGCGGGCGTTCGTCGTAGTCGCCGAGGATGTCGTCGGAGAAGAGAAACTGCGTGTCGCAGCCGGGGCCGGAGCCGAGCGACATGAGGAGCATCTTCGTCTGAGCGGAGAGGAAGCGGGCGAGATTGTGCGGGACGACTTCGAGTTCCGCGGCGTAGGCGCCGGCGTTTTCGAGTTCCTTCATGCGGCGGTGAAGCTCCACGGCTTCCTCGACCGTGCGGCCGATCGCGCGGTAGCCGGTCCAGGTGACATGACGGGGGACCATGCCGAGATGACCGACGACGGGGATGCGCTCGCGCGCCATCGCCTCGATGATGAAGGGGCTGGCCGAGCAATAGACGGAGCTGGCGCCGAGTTCGAGGGCGCGGAAGGCGACGCGGATCGCTTCCTCCGGCGAGGCGAGCCCGTGTGGGGTCGCGCACGAGAGGAAGCTGTGCGGAGCGGCGGCGACGAGCGCGGGCAGCCGCGCCTGCGCCTCGGGGCTGTCGAAGCTGCAACTCATCAGGTCCACACCGGCCTCTTCCGCGGCAGCGGCTTCCTCCGGAGACTTGACGTGGATGTGCGTGAGGACGCGCTTTCCCTTGAGCTGCTGGAGATCGTGAACGGTGTATTTTTTGCGAGGGCGGAGCATGGGGTGGGTAGGTGTAGGTGAGCGGGCGAAGTCTGTGAAACTCGATCTTCGGCAGCAAATCCTCGTTCCTTCTGCAGCTGCACAATCTGATTGAGCCGGAAGCCTTCGAGGTCGCTCGTGACAAAATCGCGGCAGCGAGTTGCGCGCCGGCGCCCGCCGCTCCTAGGCTCAGGTTTGAACAAGCGCGCCCTCATCGAGCAGATCATCGCAGCCCTCACCGTGGAGTTGGAGGGTTACACACGTTCGGCGCGGGCGGCTCATGCGGAGGCGACGGATGAGCAGAGCAAGGCGGAGAACAAATACGACACGCGCGGGCTCGAGGCCTCGTATCTGGCGCAGGGGCAATCGCGTCAGGCGGCGGAGGTGGTGCAGGCGATGCAGCAATACGAGTCGCTAGCCGTGCGGTCGTTCGCGGCGCAGGAGCCGATCGCGCTCGGGGCTGTGGTGGAGTTGGAGCGCGGAGGCGTGCGGACTGTCTATTTCGTGGGTCCGCGCGCGGGCGGCACGGAGGTGGAGTGCGAAGGCCAGGCGGTGCTCGTGATCACGCCGCAATCGCCGATGGGCCAGCAACTCGTCGGGCGCAAACAAGGGGAGAGTTTGCACCTCAAGGTCGGTAGAACGAGCGACAGCTACCGGGTGGCGGCGCTGGAGTAGCGGCCCGGCGACGGCAGCATCCTGCAAAGCGCGGAGCCAAGGCGGGGCGTTGCCACGGGTTGTTGTGGGCGTAGTCTCCGCTCACTCCCGCCATGCTCCAAATCACCGGTCCCGGCTCCATCACCACTTGCGACGGCACGACGCGTCGCGACTTCCTGCAAATCGGCACGCTCGGCGCGCTCGGTCTCTCGCTCGCGAAACTCGCAGGACTCGAAGCACGCGCGGCGGCCGCAGCAGCGGCGGCAAAAGTGGACAGCGGGAAGTCGTGTATCCTCATCTTCAATCTCGGCGCGCCGTCGCAGCTCGACTGCTGGGATCCGAAGCCGGATGCGCCGCGCGAGATTCGCGGGCCGTTCAAACCGATCAGCACGAAGGGCGACTTCCAGATCACGGAAATTTTCCCGCTGATCGCGCAGGTGGCGGACAAGTTTTCGCTCGTGCGCAGCGTATATCATACGGCAGCGGCGGTGCATGATACGGGGCACCAGATGATGCAGACGGGGCGGCTTTTCCAGGGCGGGATCAACTCGCCGCACGTGGGTTGCGCGCTGGAATTTCTGCAAGGCCGGCGCAACGAGATGCCGGCCAATGTGATCCTGCCGGTGCCGATGGGGCCGACAGGCGGCAATCTTCCGCACGGGCAGGACGCGGGGTTTCTCGGCAAGGCTTACGATCCGTTCGTGCTCAATGCGGACCCATCGGTCGCAAATTTCCAGGTGCCCGATCTGCTCCCGCCGGCGGAGATCGGCGAGGCGCGGCTGAAGCGGCGCAAGGAACTGCGCGAGGTCGTGGAGGGAGCAATCAAGAGCTTCGAGGCGTCGCCCGCGGCGGAGCTGATGGATGCGAATTTTGCCGCTGCGTATCGCTTGATGACCAGCGACCGCGCGCGTGAGGCGTTCGATTTGACGAAGGAACCGCAGAAGGTGCGCGACCGCTACGGGATGCACCGCTTCGGCCAGTGCTGCCTGCTCGCGCGGCGACTCGTGGAGCGCGGCGTGCGCTTCGTGACGGTGAATACGTTCATCACCGTCTTCAACGAGATCACCTGGGATATCCACGGCTCGAAGCCCTTCACCTCGATCGGCGGCATGAAGGACATCGTCGCGCCGATGTATGACCAGGGCTACAGCGCGCTGCTCACCGACCTCGCCGAGCGCGGGATGCTCGACTCGACGATGGTCGCGAGCCTCGCGGAATTTGGCCGCACGCCGAAGGTGAACCCGACCGGCGGGCGTGATCACTGGCCGCAGTGCTGGACCGTGGCCTTTGCCGGCGGCGGCGTGAAAGGCGGACGCGCGATCGGGCGGAGCGACGATATCGGCGGCTATCCTGCCGAGCGCCCGGTGCAGCCGAAGGACATCGTCGCCACGATCTTCCACTCGCTCGGGCTCGATCCCGACGCGCATTTGCCCGGCCCACAAGGGCGCCCCTTCCCGCTGGTCGATTTCGGCACGCAGCCGATCCGCGAGCTGTTCGCGTAGCGCGCAGCTCAGAGGTGGCGGTGGAAGAACCTGGCGACGTCCGAGAGCTGCGCGTCGTCTAGGTGGAAGGCGTGACCGGCGCCGGGGACGACCTTTAACTCACACTCCACGCCCGCCGCGCGAAGGCGCTGTTCCAGCGCCTCGCTCTGCGCGAGCGGCACGAGCCAATCGCGATCGCCGTGGTAGAGCAGGAATGGCGGCGAGCGGTGCGAAACGTAGGTGACGGAACTGGCCGCCGCCGCGGCGGCACGCCGGTCTTCGATGTCGCCGTCGAACATCTGCGAGATGATGCTGCCCCGCTTGTAGCGCGAGTAGCGCCGGCCCATCGCGACGAGATCCGTGGGCGGATAAAGCGCGCAGACCGCGCGCACACGGGAGCGACCCGCTTGCGTGCCGAGCAGCGCGGCCAGATGTCCGCCCGCACTTTCCCCCGCCACACCGACGCGCCGTGGATCGAGATGGTATTCGCGACCGTGGGTGCGCACCCATTCGAGAGCGGCGTGGCAGTCGTCGATGGCCGCGGGCCAGCGCGCGGTGCCGAGCAGGCGGTATTCGACGCTCACCACCGCGAAGCCATCGCGAGTCAGGTCGCGCACGAGGACGTTGAAGCCCTTGTTCCCATACTTCCATCCACCGCCGTGCAGCCACACGATCACCGGCGCGGGCCGCGGATTGGCGGGAACGTAGAGGTCGAGGCTCAGCTTGCGGCCGCCGCGCTCTGCGTAGGGGATGTTGCGATGAACGGTTTCGCCGTGGCGCGCCGGACCGTAGGCTGCGCATCCCGTGAGGAGCACGGAGATCGCGAGCAGAACGAAGTAGCGGAAGTTCATTGGTGAAGTGGGTTCGGTCCGGCTCGGCTAGGACTTCGCGAAACGATAGTGGCTCACGTGCCACTCGTTGCCGTCGCGGTAGCCCCACAGCTCGGCACAGGCGAGGAAGAAGACGCGCCAGTAAGCCCACCAGCGTTTGGTGTTCGCGGCGCCGTAGGTCTGCTCGAACAGCGGCCAGATTTCCTTCCGGTTGGCGTCCATATTCTGCAGCCACGCCTCGCTGGTGAGGCTGTAGTGCTTCCCGCTCACGACCCAGTGCTGCTCGATGTGCAGGTCGTCCTGAAAGTAGAGTAGCAGGTCGTCGCTCGGCATTTGTCCGCCAGCGAAGAAGTGGCGAGTCATCCAGTCGGACGGACCTTTGTCTTCGTAGTGATACGCGAGGGTGTGGTGGGTGAAGATGTGGACGAAGAGCTTGCCGCCCGGCGCGAGCCAGCAGGCGATCTTCGCCATGAGCTGCTGGTAGTTCTTCATGTGCTCGAACATCTCGACGCTCACGACTCGGTCGTAGGTGCCGGGGGCTTCGAAGACGTTCATGTCGCACGTGATGATCGTCACGTTGCGCAGCCCACGGCGCGCGGCTTCGGCGTCGATGTGCTCCTTTTGCGTGCGCGAGTTCGACACAGCGGTGATGCTGGCCTGCGGGTAGTGCTCGGCCATCCAGAGCGTGAGCGAACCCCAGCCGCAGCCGAGTTCGAGAATGCGCCGTCCGTCGGCGAGCTCCGCACGCTCGCAGGTGAGCGCGAGCATCTTCTCCTCCGCTTCGTCGAGCGTCTCGCTGCCGTTGGAAAAGAGAGCGCTGCTGTATTTGAGCCGACGCCCGAGGCAGAGTTGGTAGAAGCGCGTGGGCACTTCGTAATGCTGCTCATTCGCATCGGAGGTCTGGACCGCGATCGGCGAGGCCTTCAGCCCGGCGACGTGCGCCATGAGCTGCGCGCGCTGGGCTTCCACGCTCGGCGCGGTCTTCTCCCGCAGCGTCTCGCTGAGCAGGTGGCGGATGCCGACGCGGATGAGCGGGTCAGGGACGACGTTGGCTTCGAGGATGGCGTCGAGGTTGATCATGGGAAAGGTGGCGGTCCTATTCTTATTCTTACTCTTACTCGCCTGTTCCGACGCAGAGTAAGCGTAAGAGTAGAAGTAAGAGTATGAATGCGGACTACGTCCGCGGGAACCACGGAAAGAACGCGTTCGTGGTGCGTTGATACTCGCGATACGCGTCGCCGCGGCTCTTGAGCGAGTATTCCTCGGTGAGCGGGATGCCGGTGACTTTGGTGAGGAAATAATACATCAGCACCGGGCAAACGATCGTGATCCAGCCATGCGGCGTGTCGAGCGAGGCGATGCAGATGCCGACCCAGAAGAGGAACTCGAAGAAGTAATTCGGGTGCCGCGAGTATCGCCACAGGCCGGCCTGGCAGACGCCGCCTTTGTTCGCGGAGTCGTCCTTGAAGCGCTTCATCTGCCTATCGGCGAGACTTTCGCCCAAGAGCGCGAGCACCGCGATGGCGAGGCCCGCGATGGCGACCCCGCGCAGCGGCATCGCGCGCCACGCCGCGAGCAGGAAAGGTAGCGAGAAGATGACGACGAGAACCGCCTGCATCTCGAAGAAGAGCAGGAACATCCCCGCTCCCGGCCAGCGCTGGCGCAGCGTTTCGTAGCGCACGTCTTCCGCCGGATGATGCCGCAGCACGCGCAGCAGGATGTAAGTGCCGAGGCGCAGACTCCACAGCACGCCGAGCGCGGTGAAGACGATCTTCCGCTCGAGATGTCCGGGCCCGGCCCACGCGTAGATCGGCGCGAGCACCGCGACGCCGTAGCTCCACGCCACGTCGAGGAAGCTGTAGTTTTTCACCCGCACACAGATCGCCCAGACGATGGCGAAGGCGACGACGGCGATGACGAGTCCGATGAGCAGCCAGGTGATCATGAGCGGCGGAGTTTGGAGGCGAGCCCGCGCAGTGGCGGGCGCGTGGTGAAGTAAAGCGCGGCGATGGCGAGCGGCGCGACGACGAGCCAGACGACGATGCCGCCGACCGCGATCATTCCGAAGTCTTTCAAGAACTGCGCGAAGTCCGCGCGGAAGCGCTCGAAGAGCAGTGAGATCGAAAGCGGGATCGGCGCGCGGCCGAGCACGTGTTCACCCGCACGGTAGAACGGGATGAGCAGCACAAGCTGGAGCGGATACGCGAGGTAGTTCACGAGTTGGATGATCGGCTGGTTCAGCCGAAACGCGATGCCGACGATCGCGCAGAGCGCCGTCGTCGCGCCGAGGATCGGGAAGACGCTGATCGTCACGCCCAGCGCGACGGTGAGCGCGATCCGCTCGGGGGTGACGCCCTGCGTAAGCTGCGCCGCGATCGGCGCGATGACACGGCGGTTCCACCAACTCACGGCTCGCGCAACAGCAGTCGCTCGATCTTCGCATCCGCCGGGAGGCGGAAGAGCCGGATGAGCATGTAGATCGCCATCGCGATGTTCCCCAGCAGCAGGATCGCCACGAGCCAGCCGACGCGCACGAGCCACGAGCGCGACTGGTAGGCGACCCACAGCCAGAACGTGAGGAAGGCGAAGTAGGTGTCGAAGAGCGTCGCGACGAACCACGGATGCCCGATCACTTCGCGCGGCGTCTTCCACAGCGCCACCTCACCGCTAGCCCAGCCGGTAACGGCGAGCATCGCGACGAGCACGACGGCGAAGACGATGCGGAGAAAGACGATCACGCCGCGAATGTAGGCCGATGCGCGTTTGCAGCGCCAGCGGGAATCCGGTAAGCACTTCATATGATCAACCGCTGGCATGCCCTTAAGCCCGACGCACAAGCTGCACTCACGCAGCGCGACTACTCCGCGCGCTCGCTCGCCGAGCGGCTGGCCACGAGCGGCGTCGAGGTCGGCGAGATCGCGGGCAAGGCCGCGGAATTGGCGGACGCGTGGATTCCAGGCGTCGAGATATTCAGCCGCAAGATCTTCCCGCAGCGGCATCGCGGCGCGTTCGGTGAGTTCGCGAGGCAGGACCAAGGCGCGCTCGCCGCGATCGGACTGTGGCCGCGACAATGGGCTGCCGCGCGGATGTTCGCGGGCACCGCAAAAGGCTTTCACATCCACCCGCCGCACGTGCCCGAGGGCGTAGATCCGGGCGCGTGGTTTCACAAACTCTTCATCGACGAGCCGGGCAACTTCTCGCTGCGCCCCTACGATCGTGAGCAGTGGGACGCGATGTTCTTCGTGCAGGGCAATATCGAGATGCTCCTCGTGGACGAACGTGCCGGCATGGAGCGACGCGTGATGCGCTTCATCATCGAAGGCGACGATCGGCGCGGCGCGAACAACGCAGGCGTCGTGATCCCCGCCGGCGTCGCGCACGCGCTGCGCGTCGAGGGCAGCGCCGACGCGATCATGGTCTATGGCACGACGACGAGCTTCGAGCCGGCGTTTGAAGGCCGCATCGCTGACGCCATCGAGCGCGCTCCCCTACCCGACGACTGGCAGCGTTACCTCGACACGGGACTATGAAGACCGCGCTGCTGTTCGCACTCGCGACCGCGGCGCTCGCCGTGGACGAGTTGCCGCAGCGCGACGGGCGCGAACCGCTCGACTTCGAGCCGAGCCTGCGCCTTACGGACGTGAAACCAGCGGCGGGCGGAAAGACCGTCCCATGGGAGACTCCCCTGCCCGACCTCGACCGCGCACGCGCGGAAGCGGAGCGCGCACAACGAACCGCGGAGCGCTGGAACCAACTCCAGCGCAAAGGCGTCGTGTCGAAGGTCGAAGCCGAACGCGCCGGGCTGAAAGCCGTGCGCGCGACGCTGCGCTATCAGCAGGCGCACGTCGCTGCGCAGCGCACGCACCTGGCTTCTTTCAAAGAACGCGCCGCGCGTAACGAGGTATCCCTCGCCCTGCTCGCCACGGCGCAAAATGACCTCGTCCGCTCCGAGGGACTGCTTGCCGAAGCTGAGGCCTTGGCGCAACGAACCGACTTGGAGTTCGCGCAGAACCAACTCGAACGTCAGCGCAAGCTGGTCGCCGCAGGCATTGGCTCAAAGAGCCTGCTGCAAAAGGCGAAGAGTGAGTTGGAACGCGTGCAGCCCACGCCCGCACCGCGCTGATTCACCACGGTCCGCCGCCGACCTGCCACTCCTCCAGCAACTCCTTCGGCAGTTCGCCGAGAAAACGCGAAGGCCGCTGGAGCATGTCGCCGTAGCCGCTGCCGAGGTGTATCTGCGGATATGTGAGATACAGCTCATCCTTCGCGCGTGTGACGGCGACGTAGAAAAGCCGGCGCTCCTCTTCGAGCGCATCGTCGCGCTCGAGGCTGCGACCGCTGGGAAATTTCCCGTCGGCCATCCAGATCACGAAGACGACCTTCCACTCGAGGCCCTTCGCCTGGTGGACACTGCTCATCGTCACGAGTTCGGTCTCCTCGCGTGAGGCGACGGACTCGTGTTCGAGGTTCGTGAGCAGCGCGAGCTGATCGAGAAACTCCGCCGCGCTCGGGAACTGCCGCGAGAAGTTCATCAACGTGTTCAGGTCTTCGCGGCGCTGGTCGTAGTTGGGAAAGTTCGCCTTACCGTAGTCATCATAAACGGCCTCGACGACGCTGCGCAGCATCTCCGCTGGCGGCGTGGGCTGGCCGTTGGGCGCGAGTTCTTCGAGCGTGTGGACGAGTTGCTCGAATGATTTGCGCGCCTTCGCGGGAACCTTGAGCCCGTGCAGCTTTGCGAAGCTCGGCGGATCGAACGTGAGCACCTTCGCGCTCTCGCTCCACAGGCTCTCTGCACCGCGCGCACCGATGCCGGGCAGCAGGCGCACCATGCGCTTGAAGGCGACCTCGTCGCGAGGGTTCACGACATATTTGAGGAAGGCCGCGACGTCCTTCACGTGCGCCTGCTCGAAGAAGCGCAGGCCGCTCGTGATCTGAAACGGGATGCCCCGACGCGTGAACTCCATCTGCACTTCCATCGAGTGAAAGTGCGCGCGATAGAGCACGGCCATCTCGTCGAGCGCGATGCCTTCCTCGTGAAGCTCCAGCACACGCTGCGCAACGAACCGTGCCTGATCGCCGCTATCGCCCAGCGGCACGAGCGCGGGCTTGATGCCATTGCCCTCGCGTGCGGCGACAAGATTCTTTCGGAACTGCTGAAGGTTGGCGGCGATGGCGGAGTTCGCGACGGCGAGCACTTCAGGCACGCTGCGGTAATTCGTCTCGATCTTGTAGGTCTTCGCCTGCGGGTAGCGCTTGGGGAATTCGAGGATGTTTTTGAAGTCCGCGCCGCGCCACGAGTAGATGCTCTGCGCGTCGTCGCCGACGACCATCACGTTGCCGTGCCGCGCGCCGAGCAGGTCGATGAAGTCGGACTGGAGGTGGTTCGTGTCCTGATACTCATCGACGAGGATAAACTGAAACTGCCGCTGGTAGTGCTCGCGCAGGCTTTCATTCTCGCGCAGCAGGCGCAGCGGTTGGGCGAGCAGGTCGTCGAAATCGACCGCGTTTGCTTCGCGCTTCTTCGCCGCATATTTGGCCTGCGCGGCGATGATCTGCGGCGCGAACTCGAGGAAGTGCGGATACTTCTCGATGAGCACGTCATCGACTTTGCGGCCGGTGTTCAGCACGTAGCTGAGCACGTCGCCGATCACACCGCCCTTCGGGAAGCGCTTGTCCTTCGGATCGACGCCGAGCGTGGCGACGACCGTGTCGAGCAAGTCCTCCGCGTCCTCGCGATCCATGATCGAGAAGCCGGGCGCGTAACCGGCCTCGGCGGGATGCTTGCGAAGGATGCGGTTTCCGACGGAGTGAAACGTGCCGCCCCACAGGCCGGTAAGGTCGTGCGAGATCAGTCCTGCGACGCGGTCGAGCATCTCGCGCGCAGCTTTGTTCGTGAAGGTCAGCAGCAGGATGTTCTGCGGGCTGACGCCGTTCTCGATGAGATACGCGACGCGATACGTGAGCGTGCGCGTCTTGCCCGAGCCCGCGCCGGCGATGACGAGCGCCGCGCCCGGCGGTGCGGTGACCGCCGCGCACTGCTGTTCATTCAGTTCCGCGGCGTAATCGATCTTTGGCCCGGCCGGGCCGCTCGCGCGCTGGAGCGTGTATTGCCGGGCCATCGCGCGGCCGCTAGCCGAGCGTCCCGCAGGTCGCCTGGATGATTTCCGCAAAGCCGCGTGGCTCGAGACTCGCGCCGCCGACGAGCGCGCCGTCGATATCCGGCTGGCTCATCAAGTCGGCGGTGTTCGCCGGCTTCACGCTGCCACCATATTGGATGCGGACTTTGCCCGCGATCGCGTCGTCGCTGATCGCGGCGAGTGTCTTACGGATGAAGGCGTGCGCTTCCTGCGCCTGCTGCGGCGTGGCCGTGCGGCCGGTGCCAATGGCCCAGACGGGTTCGTAAGCGAGCACGAGGTCTTCGATCTGCGCGGGCGTGAGGTCGGCGAGGCTGCCGCGCAGTTGCGTCTCCAGCACGGTCTCGACCTGACCCGCGTCGCGCTCGGCGAGTGTCTCACCGATGCAGACGATCGGCGTCATCGTCGCGGCGAGCGCGGCCTTGGTCTTCTTGTTCACGATCGCATCAGTCTCGCCGAAAAGCGCGCGGCGCTCACTGTGCCCGAGCACGACATAGCGGACGAACAACTCGCGCAGCATCTCCGCGCTGATCTCGCCGGTGAACGCGCCGGGCTTCTCCCAGTGCATATTCTGCGCACCTAGCTTCACGTTCTGCACGCTGCTGAGCTTCTCGCTTACCTTCGCGAGCGTGGTGAAGGAGGGCACGAGCACGACATCGACGCGCTTCTCGTCGCCGACTTCGAGGAGGAAGGTTTCGAGGAAACCCTCCGCCTCGTCGTTGGTCATGTTCATCTTCCAGTTCGCGGCGATGATCTTGCGGCGCATGAGTCGGGTCGGTTGAGATTACTTGTCGTTGAGCGCGGCCACGCCGGGGAGCGTCTTGCCTTCGAGCAGTTCGAGGCTCGCTCCACCGCCGGTGCTGATGAAGGTCACCTTATCCGCCACGCCCGCGCGCTTCACGGCCTTCACGCT
Source organism: Verrucomicrobiota bacterium (assembly GCA_009885995.1). Classification (GTDB taxonomy): domain Bacteria; phylum Verrucomicrobiota; class Verrucomicrobiia; order Chthoniobacterales; family Chthoniobacteraceae; genus VFJQ01. The sequence goes on along the minus strand of VFJQ01000092.1, from coordinate 22,011 downwards.
GTCGCCGCCGCCGATGATCGTCTTCGCACCCTGGTTCGCCGCAATCGCTTCCGCGATATCGAACGTGCCTTTGGCCGTCGCCTTGATTTCGAAAACCCCCATCGGTCCATTCCACAGCACGGTCTTCGCTTTCGCGATTTCCTCCGAAAAGAGCTTCACGCTCTCCGGCCCGATATCGAGACCTTCCCAGCCTTCCGGAATACTCTCGCCCGGAGGGATCATCTGGGTCGCACCGATGGTCTTGGCGTCGAAGTCGAACTTGTCGGAAACGAGCCCATCAATCGGGACGAGCAGCTTCACGCCGCGCGCCTTCGCCTTGTCGATCGCGGCCTGCGCGATCGGCTCCCACTCGGGCTTATAAAGGCTGCGGCCGATGCCGATGCCCTGCATAAGCTTGCGGAAGGTGAAGGCCATGCCGCCGCCGATGATGATCGTGTCGGCCTTCTCGAGCAGGCGGTCGATGACGGCGATCTTATCGTTCACCTTCGCACCGCCGAGGATCACCACGAAAGGCCGCGCCGGCACTTCGAGTTCGTCGTGCAGATACTGAAGCTCTTTCTCCATCAGCAGGCCGGACACCGCCGCGCCGACGTGATGCGCGACGCCTTCCGTCGAAGCGTGCGCGCGATGCGCGGATCCAAACGCGTCATTCACATACACGTCACACAGCTTCGCCAGCGCCTGCGCGAAGGCCGGATCGTTCGCCTCCTCCTCCGCTTGAAAGCGCACATTCTCGAGCAGCGCCACGTCGCCATTCTTCATGTGCGCGATGATCTTCTCCGGCACCTCGCCGATCGTGTCGTGGCTGAACGCAACGGACTGCCCGAGCAGCGAATGCAGATGGTCCGCGACCGGCCGCAGCGATTCCTTCTCGCTGCGCTTGCCCTTCGGCCGGCCGAGGTGCGAGCAGAGGATCACCTTCGCGCCGGCGGCGATCAGATACTTGAGCGTCGGCAGCGTCTCCTTGATGCGCGTGTCGTCGGTGATGACCACGCCGCCGTCCTTCTGGTCGAGGGGCACATTGAAATCGACGCGCACGAGGACGCGTTTACCGGTGAGATCGAGGTCGCGGATGGTTTTCTTGGGCATGGCAGTGGTTGAAAAAGAGGGGCGCGATAAAGCCCGGCTCACGTGCAAACACAAGCAACTTTGCCGCACCGATGCTTTCCGCACGCCGCGCAGGCGCTAGAAGTCTCTCCTGCCATGAATCCGTTCACTTCCCACCTCTCGCATCTCGTCCTCGCAGTGATCGGCAGCACGGCCATCGCCCAGGATAGTCCTCCACTGAAGCACTCGCTCTTCTCCACCAGCACGGTCATCAAGACGAATACCAGGCAGGGCTCGGCGGTCGCGGCGGACGGCGCCTACTTCGCGCTCGTGGAGTCGGGCTCGGTGAAAATCTACAGCTCTGGGAATGGCGACCTGCTCCACCGGCTAAACAACGTCGGCTTCGCCACCGCCGTCGCGCTCTCGGGCACCCGCCTCGCCGTGGGCAATCCCAACGGCTTCGTCTATGTCTTCGATCTCGCCGGCGCCACGCCGACGCGTCCGGTGGTCACCTTGATCCCGCCGGGGGGGACGATCCCGGGGCAGTTCGGCGCGGCGGTGGGCATCTCGGGCACGCGCGTCGTCGTCGGCGCGCCGCAGGGCCAGACCACGCTGCTCGATGCGAATAGCGGCGTCGTCCGAGTCTTCGACCTCGCCTCGCTCACGCCCACGACGCCGGTCGTGGTGCTGCCGAATCCGAGCCCTGCCGACTCCGATCTTTTCGGCGCCGCAGTCGCCATCTCCGGCAGCCGCCTGATCGTCGGCGCGCCGCAGGACGACACCACGGCGAACGACTCGGGGATCGCCTACGTCTATGATGTCGCCGGCGGCACGCCGACCACGCCGGTGCTGACGCTGGATAATCCGAGCCCCGGCGCGTCGGACCTGTTCGGCAGCGCGGTGACCATCGCCGGCACGAACGTGATCGTCGGCGCGCCCAACGACGACACCGACGCGCTAAATTCCGGGCGGGCCTACGCCTACGATCTCCTCGGCGGCACGCCCGCGATCCCGCGGGCGGTCTTCATCAACCCCGCGCCGACGCAGGACGATTTCTTCGGCACGAGCGTCGCCGCCGCCGGGCAGCGGGCGGTCATCGGCGCGCCGAAGGACGACGCGCTCGCGCTCGATTCGGGCCGCGCCTATTTCTACGACCTCGTCAGCGGCACGCCTGAGACGCCGGTGCTGACGCTCGACAACCAGACGCCCGACATCGGCGATCTCTTCGGCAGCGCGGTGGCCGTCTCCGCCACGCACGTGCTCGTCGGCGCGCCGAACGACGACGACAACGGCAACAACGTGGGCGCGGGGCATTTCTTCGATCCGGCGAGCGGCACGCCCACGATCTCGATCGGCACGCTGAAGGAAACGACGCCGACCGGGCTCGATGAGTTCGGGACCGCCGTCGCCGCCGATGGCTCGCTCGTCGCCATCGGCGCGCCGCTGGACAACGAAGGCGCGCAGTTCGCGGGCCGCGTCTATGTCTTCGATCTCGCCGGCGGCACGCCCACGGATCCGACGGTGCTCTTAAACAACCCGAGCCCGGCGAACTCCGATGGCGACGGTTTCGGCGAGCAGGTCGCGGTGTCGGGTTCGCTCGTCGTGGTCGGTGCGGCGCGGGACGACACCGAGGCGACCGCCTCCGGGCGCGCTTACGTTTTCGACATGAGCAGCGGCACGCCGACGGTGCCCGTGCGGACGTTGAACAACCCGCTCCCCGTCAGTGGAGACTTCTTCGGAAATGGCGTCGGCATCTCGGGCAACCGCGTGGTCGTGGGCGCGCCCGGTGATCAGTCCGGCAGCGTCCATGTGTATGATCTCGGGGGCGCAAACCCGACGGTGCCCGTCTTGAAGCTGAAAAATCCCGACGGCTCCTTCGATCGCGTCTTCGGCAAGAGCATCGCCATCGCGGGCGCCCGGCTCGCGCTCGGCTCGCCGCCGCTCACGACCAGCGGGATCAAAGGCCGCGTCTATCTCCACGACCTCGCGCGAGCGAACGCCGCCACGCCGGTGCGGACCTTCAACGATCCCACGACGGCCTCCACCGCGCCGTTCTTTGGCACGAGCGTGGCGCTCCTTGATCCGCTGATGGAGGTCGGCTCGCCCAGCCAGACCACGGACGAGCCCGGCGTGGCCCATGTCTATGACCTCGGCGGCGCGCAGCCAGCCACGCCGATCTTCACGCTGCGCCACCCGAGCTTCGCGCCCGACGCGACCTTCGGCGCGAGCGTCGCCTTCGCCGGCACGCTCGCGCTGGCCGGCGATCCGGACGACGACTTCATCGCCGGCAACAAAGGCGCGGCCTACGCCTTCGGTCTCACCGTGCCGGGGGCGCAGGTGAACGTCGCCACGCAAGTCACCGTGCCCGACCCCACCGTGCCGCCGGGCACCGTCTTCAACTCCTTCTCCGCGCCCGATGTCGCGATCTTCGGCGGCACTTTGAAAACCACGGCGGGGCAAAAACTCGACGCCGTCTTCGACGCCACGGGCACCGTGCTGCTGCGCAGCGGGGAGATGCGCGCCGTCGAGACCGGCGGGCCGATGGCGATGGTGATGAAGCTGATGCCGCCCACCGGCGACGCCGTGCTCGCGACCTTCCAGCGCGGCGCGGATGTCCGCAGCGATAGCGACCAGACGCTTTTCACCGGCTTGATGACGAATACCCTGCTGCCCGCCGCGCGGCGCGGGCAGGAGATCCCCGGCCATCCCGGCGTGAAGCTCAAGAGCTTCCTCACAATCGACGGCACCGGCGACACGACGTTCTTTTCCGCCACGCTGAAAGGCACGGGCGTCACGACGAGCAACAACGTGGCGATCTTCGCCACCGGCCCGATCAGCGGCATCGCGAGCCAGCCCGAATCCGGCGCGCCCGTGAGCGGCCTGCGCGCGCTCGTGCGCAAGGGCGACATCGTCTTCGGCAAAAAAGTGCGCACCATCGCGACGCTCGTCGGCCAGGCCGGCACGCTCGCCGAAGGCCGCTGGCGCAGCGGGCCGCATACGATCGGCGTGCGTCTCACCTTCACCGACAAGACGCAGGCGCTCTACCTCGTGCCCGCCGACGCGGACGATCCGAGCGACTGGCTGCGCCTCGGCCAGACCGATGACTTCGCCGCGCCCGACCTGCCGGCCGCGAAGCTGCTCAGCTTCAAGCTGCCCGCCTACGCGCCCGAGGCCACCGTCTTCGAGAGCCTGCTGCGCATCGGGCCGGGCGGGATCACCAAAAAGGACAACTCCGCGGTCTTCGACGCGGCGGGAGTCGCCACGGGCGGACCGATCACGCTGCGCCGGCTGGCCCAGCGCGCCGGGCCCGTGCCCGCGCCGTTTGGCGGACCCTCTCCCGGCTCCGGCTTGCGGGCTCTGCGCGCGACGCTCGCGGGGCTGGGCCAGGCGTCCGCCTTCATCGGCCAGGCCACGCTGCCCGGCCAGCGCGCCGCGGACTCGATCTTCGACGCGCGCGACGACGGGCAGCCCCGGCAGATCGCCCGCATCGGCGAGTTCGCGCCGGGCGGCGGGAAGTGGGGCCGCTTCACCTCCGTCGCCAAGCCCGACGGCACAGGCTACGGCGCGCTGATCTCCGCGCTGCTCGCGATCAACAAAAACATCGGCGTGACGGCGAAGAACCGCGCCGCCCTCTTCGCCGTGGACAGCACCGGCGAGCTGCGCCGCCTGCTCCGCGCCGGCGACCGGCTCGAATCCACCGGCCCCGGTTCACCGCTCAAGCCGATCAAGAGCTTCGTCGCCCTGATGCCCGCCGCCGGCTCGATCGGCGCTGCCCGCGGCTACGATGCGGCGGGCCGCATCACGGTGCTCGTCACCTTCACCGACCGCACGCAAGCGGTCGTCACGATCCAGGTGCCGTGACGGTGCGAAACCACTCGCGCAGTCGCTCACGCGCGGGGTTCGGGCGGAGGATCCATGCGTCGTTGTGATTGCGGAAGCCGGTGCCGGCGAACGTGAACGCGCGGCCGCCGCCGAGATAGGCGCGCGTCTCGTCCGCATTCGCGCCTTCGCCGCAGATGAATTGCGGCCTTCCCCCCAGCCGCTCGCGCCGGGCCGTAGCGGAGTCGCGATCGGAGCTGGGATAAGGCCACGGGCGCACGCCGTCGTAGTGGCTGTAGCAGAGGAAGGCGCGCCAGAGCTTCGCCGTATCGTCGTCGTGAAGGCCGAGCCGGTTCACCGCGAGCGACCCGCGCGAGAACCCGGCGAGCACCACGCGCGACGCGTCGCCGCCGAATCGCGCGCACACTTCACGCACCGTGGCACGGACGTAAGCGAGCGTCGGCTCGGGGTCGTAGCCGGGCGGATCGCCCCACCACTTCTCCGCGATCCCCTTCCCCGCCGCATCGACGAAAGGCGCGCTCACCCAGATCGCGCCGGCGCCCGCAGTCACGCCGTAGCCGAGATTGCAGCCTTCCGGCCGGCCACTGCATTCGTCGCCGAAGGCGTTGCGGTAACCGCCATTGCCCGGCCATTCGACGATGACCGGCCACTTCCCATCCGCGCGCCAATCCACCGGCAGGTAGAGCGCGTGATACACCGCGGTCTTCTCCCAGCCCGCCGCCACCTGCCGCACCCGACTGCCCGCAGCGGGCGCATCCGTGGTCATCGGCGGCACGACGAGATCGGCGGCGACGGAGCGGATGTCGGGCAATTCATCCGCTCGCGCGAGCGCGGCGAGCAGGACGAGTGGAAGCAGGCGCTTCACTTCACCGGCGTCACCGGCGCACTCGCGCGCAGCGAATCGTAGGCGGGCAGCCACGCCTCGACGGTGAAGGTCTGCTCCGGCTTCATCTCGCGCGTGGCGACGCTCGCGCGGTATTCGAGCCGCTCGCCGGGGTTGATCGCCACCATGCCCGGTTCCTTGTCGAAGCGGTGATACTCGCTCCACTGCTCCACGATTTTCCCGGTCGCATCCTTCACCACCACGTCGATGCGCTGGCTGGTCGGGAAGTCGAGACGCACCATGCGCTTGCCGCGGTTGAGCAATTGCAAGCGCACCTGCACCAACCGGACCTCGGCGAGCTTCGGCGCCGGTGGCTCGACGCTGAGACTCGGTGCGATCGCGCGCAGATTCGGCGGCTGCGCCTGCTTCATCTCGCGCGGCTTGAGTTCGCGGTGGAGCGGGTTGAGCCGCTGCGTGGAATCCCACATCCGTCCGAGCAAGCCCGGTTCATTGGAAGCGGGCTTCGGCTCGGAGGAGCACGACGCGAGCAGCGAGGCAAAGCAGAGCGGAAGAATGCGGCGGAACATCCGCGTGGCTTTAGCGGCTGCGGCGGCGGGGTTGCAAATCCCATTTCGCTCCCGACACTGCGCGCCGATGTCTCTTCCTCGCACTCTTCTCCTCGCCTGCTGTGTCGTGGCGCTCTGCGGCTTCGCACAAAAACCAAAGCTCGGCGTCCGCTTCCACGTGGAAGCCACGGGCCCCGCCGGCGGGTCGTTCACGCTCCCCGCCAAGTTCGTGAACCCTCCGCGTGAGGGCCACATCGAGAGCGTCCCATTCGCATCGGAGCGGAATCTCGTCGCGATCCAGCCGGTCGTGAATGCCGACAGCTCGCTCGGGTGCGTCTTCAAGCTGGATCAAAGCGGCGCGCTCGCGCTCCGCACGGTCAGCACGGAGCGGCGCGGCGCGTCGGTCGTCGGCTTCATTTCCACCAAGGGCGGCACGCACCAACTGCTCGACCTGCCGGTCGACAAACCGATCCTCGATGGGCTCATCTACATCCCGCGCGGCCTCTCGAACGGTGAGGTGGAAATGCTGCGCAAGCTGTATCCGACCATGCAGCCCTCGCCGCAGAGCGCGCCGCAAAGCTCGCCGCAAAGGAAAGCGGACTAGCGCGGTGTCCGCCTACACCGAACTCCTCGGCGCCGTCGCGCCGGTCTTCATCATGCTCGTCATCGGCTGGACGATGCGCCGCACCGGCGGGCTCACCCCGGAAGCGGACGCGAGCATCCTGCGCCTCGGCGTGAACGTCTTTTACCCCGCGCTCATCGCCGACACGATCCTCGGCAATCCCGCGCTTCAGCAGTTTCGGAATGTGCTGCTCCCCGCTGCGGCGGGCGCGGGCACCACGCTGCTCGGCTTTGGCGTCGCGCTGCTCGGAGCGCGCGCGCTGCGGCTCCCGAAGCCGCATCCGGCGGGCACCTTCGCCTTCGCCACCGGGCTGCAAAACTACGGCTTCATCGCCATCCCGCTCATCGGCGTGCTCTTCGGCCGCGGCACGCTCGGCGTGCAGTTCACCTTCGCGCTCGGCGTGGAACTGGCGCTGTGGAGCGCGGGCATCTGGCTGCTCTCCGGTCATCGCACGGGCACGAATTGGCGCGAGATGTTCACCGCTCCCGTCATCGCGATCATCGTCGCGACGGCGATCAACTATTTCATCGGCGACGCGTGGCTGCCGAAGTTCGGACGCACCGCGATGAACGCGCTCGGCGCCTGCTCGATCCCGAGCCAGATCATCCTCACTGGCGCCACGCTCGCCGACGTGATGCGCCGGGTCGAGCCGGGCCGCCATCTTCGCCCGATCATCGTCGCCAATCTGCTGCGCATGGGCCTCATCCCCGCGCTGATCATCCTCGTCGCCTCGCTCCTTCCGGCCACGCCGGAGCTGCGCCACGTCATGGTCGTGCAGGCTGCGATGCCGAGCGCGATGGTGCCTGTCGTGCTCGTGAAATACTACGATGGCGACACCGATCTCGCCGCATGGATCGTCACCGTCACCACCGCGCTGAGCCTCTTCACCATCCCGCTGTGGTTGCGCGTGGGGCTGTGGTGGATGGGCGGCTGAGCGATGCATCGCTTCGGAATTTCACCACCAAGACACCAAGGCACGAAGAGATGCTGATGCTGGCCTTGGTGTCTTGGTGGTTCAAATCAAGATACCGCCGGACGAAACGGGGGCTTGCGGCTGCGGACGCGTGGCAGCTTAGTGCCCGCACGCTTTTGGAAAGCGCCATGCGCCATGAAGATCATCCGTCCCACCATTCTCTGCGCACTCGCGCTCGCGGGCGCGGCCTTCGCCCAAACCGCGGGTGTGGAATCTCCACAAGGTAACCTGCTACGCGTCGCCGACGGCAGCTTCCTCGGCACGAACGCGAACGGTGGCACGGCAGGCTACGGCGCGCTCTTCCGCGTCACGCCCGAGAGCGAAGTCAGCGTCCTCGCAAATCTCACCGGCGACATCGGCAGCAAGCCCGGCGCGTATCCGCGCGGCGGCTTGATCGATGACGGCACCGGCACGCTCTGGGGCACGACGACGCAAGGCGGCGCGTCCGCGCTCGGGACGGTTTTCAAGTTCGTGTCCGCGACCGGGACGTTCGCCACCGTCGCTGCGTTCACCGGCGCGAACGGCAGCTTTCCCGACGCGGCGCTCGTGAGTGACGGAGCGGGCATTTTGTGGGGCACCACGCGCGCCGGCGGCGCGGGCGACTTCGGCACGGTCTTCACGATCAATGCCGCAACCGGCGCGCTCACGACCGTTGTCGAATTCACCGGCACGAGCGGCGCGGTGATCGGCAGCCAGCCGAAGGCCGCGCTCGTCCGCGACGGCGCCGGGCTGTGGTGGGGCACGACGAGCGCCGGCGGCAGTGGCGGGCTCGGCACGATCTTCTCGATCGATCCGGCGAACGGAAACGCGTTCACGACGGAGGTCGTCTTCACCGGCACGAACGGCGCCGCGCTCGGCAGCGCACCCGAGGCCGCGATGATCGTCGATGCCAACGGCAAGCTCTGGGGCACGACCAGCAGCGGCGGCACGAGCGGCAGCGGCACCGTCTTCCGCTTCGCTCCCGCGACCGATGCGCTCACAACCGTCGTCAATTTCGCCGGCGCAAACGGCGCGCACCCGAAAGCCGCACTGCTCGCCGATGGCGCGCTGCTGTGGGGCACGACCTACGACGGCGGACTCTCCGGGCTCGGCACGATTTTCACGATCGCCACAGCCAGCGACGCACACGACGTCGTCGCGAGCTTCACCGGCACGGGCGGCTCCGTGCGAGGCGCGTATCCACTCGCCGCGCTCGTCCACGGTGCGGCGGGCGAGCTGTGGGGCGTGGCTGCGCAAGGCGGGCGCGACGATCGCGGCACGATCTTCAAGGTGCACACTGCAACCCACACGGTGCAACTCGTCGCCGAGCCGGAGATCGCTCCGGTCCTTCCCGCCGCCACCGCACAGCTCGCGCCCGGCAGCATGACGACCGGCCCGATCGGCGCGCCCATCACGTTGCGCGGCACGGCGAAGGACGACGTCGAGTTGCTCTCCGTCATCGTCTCGATCAACGGCGGCCCCTTCCTCCCCGCCGCACTCACGGCCCCGCTGCTGCCGGGAAAACCGTTCACGTGGCAGCTCGACGTGCTCCCCGAGAACGGCGTGAACGTCGTCGTCATCAAGTCCGTGGACAACGGCGGCAACCCATCGAAGCCGCGCACGCTCGTCTTCAACTACACCGTCGTGCGCCCCGATGTCGCCGGCAGCTACACCGGCCTGCTCACGCCGGACGCGATATCCGCGACGCCGCTCCAGCACACCGGCGTCTTCGGGCTGAAGGTCACTACGAAGGGCCGCTTCACCGGCAAGCTCACGCTCGGCGGCCGCGCGCAGCCCGTCGTGCTCACGGGCTCGATCGGCAATTCCGGCGACGCGCGTTTCGGCAAGACCGGCGCGACGCAACTCAGCATCACGCGCAAGAATCTGCCGCCGCTCCTGCTCGCGCTGAACCTCGACGTGGACGCGCCATTTTCACGGCAAGTCACCGGCACGCTCCGCGAGAGCGGCGCCGACGTGGCCGCGGCGAGCGGCGGCCAGATGCTCTACACAGCGAAGCTCAATCCCATCGCTCCGCTGCAAAACGTGCCGCCGTCGCTGCTCGGCTCCTACACGAGCGTCTTCCACGCGCTCACGCCCGCCGCGCAGGGCCTGCCCGCGAGCGATTTTCCGCAAACCGACGGCACTGTTCAGATGAAGGTCACGCCGAGCGGCAAGGTGAAACTCGCGGGCAGACTCGCCGACGGCGCACCCTTTCTCGCGAGCGGCTCGCTCACGGCGGACAACACGCTGCCGTTTTTCGCGAAGCTCTATCGCGGCGCCGGGGCGATCTGCGGGCCAATCGCTTTCCGCAATCTCGCGGGGCAGAGCGACGCGGACTGCGCGGGGATGCTGTGGTTCCGTCCCGCAAATGCGAGGACGACGGATTATCCCAACGGCTGGCCCAGCGGGATCAACGTCGATTTTACTGCGTCGAAGGTCGCGCCGTAGCAGGCGCAGCTTACAGCGCCACTTCGCGGATCGAGACGCCGGGCACCACGTCGAACACCTGGCCGGCAGTCGCGCTGAGCGCAAACGTCGTCGCGCCGACTTTCATCTTGCCCACGACCTGCGCGACGAAGCCGAAGTGCTCGCCAGCCGCACCCGCGACGCTGCCGCCGATCACCACGCTCGCGATCTTCGAGACGATCATCGGGAAATCCACGCCCGGCGCCTTCACGTCGAATTCGTTGCCGAAGCCCGCGTCCGTGCCCTCGGCCACACCGGCGAGGAGATCGGACGCAGTCCAGTTCCCCGTCACGTTCACGGCGCCGATCTGCGCGTTCGGATTCACCGCTGCACCGGCTGTGCTGTAGCCCGCGAGGAAAGACGAGCCGCTCACGTTGCCCGTCACGCTGAGCTTGCCGATCGCCACGTCCGACTTCGCGAGCGGAACCGCCATGCCGCGCGCCGTCACCGTCGTGTCCGTCACGTTGCCGCCGAAGCTCAGGCTCCCCGCGTCTTCGCCCACGCGGATCGCCGCGTCGCTCGTCGCGCCGCTGACCGTGAACGCGGCCAGCCTTCCGCCGATCACGAAACTCGCCGAGCCTGCGCCCGGTGTCGTCGCGGCCTGCGCGAGCGTGCCGAGGATCTTGATCGATGCGACATTGCCCGTGCCGATGAAACCATCGCCGCTGCGCAGTCCGCCGCTATCGGCGCCGGTGCCGCCTTCCCACGCGCCGGTCGTCAGTTTCCCGATCGCGCCGTCCGCGTGGATGAAGCCGGACTTCGCACCCGCGCCGCCCGTGAGGTGGCCGGTGATCGTGAGCCGCCCAATGTCGCCCGCAAACTCGCCGCTCGCCGTCGTCCGCTCGGACGCGAGCACCGCGCCGCTCCGGTCCCCCGCCCCACCGAGCACGTTGCCGGTGATCTTCACGACGCCGATCTTCCCGCGCGAAGTCACCGCGCCGCTGAAATCGCCGTCGCCGCCCTTGAGCACATCCATCGCCGCCGTCGCCGTGCCACCGATCGTCACGCTGCCGAGCGCACCGCCAGCGATGATCGCGCCGGAATTGTCGCCCGTGCCGCCCTCGATCTTGCCGCCGACAATCGCGCTGCGCAGATCGCCCGTGAGCAGCACATCGGCTCCGGTGAAGACCACGCCGCTCTGCCGCCCCGCGCCACCGGTGAGGTTGCCCTTCACCACGACGAGATGCGCCATGCCGCCCGCGACGATCGCGCCCGAACCATCGCCCGCACCGCCGGCCACGTTCATGCCGACGGTCACGCCGGTGGCCGGGGTGGTGAGGACCGGTGCAGCGCCGAGCGTGCGGCCGGCCTGGATGAAACCGGAGCCCACGCCCGCGCCGCCGAGCACGCTGCCATTCACCGTCACCAGCGTGAGGTTCGTCGCGAAGATGCCCGCGGAGTTTGCACCGGAGGTCGCGGTGGTGCCGTCGATGTCGCCCTTCACGAGCGTCTTCTTGATCGTGCCGAGCGAATACACCGTCGCGCTGCCGGCGCCGGTGCCGGCGATGATGTCGTCGCCGATCGTTATGTTCGCGACGTTGGAAAACGTGAGCACGCGCGCCGAGAACTCGCCCGCCCCGCCGACGAGGTCGCCGCCGATGCTCAGCGTGCCCACACTGCCGCTGCTGAAGATGGAACCGCTGTTCACGCCGAGCGCGCCCTTCACGTCGCCGGAAATGTTCACACTCGCGAGCTTCCCACCCGCGCTGATCCGCCCGGAATTGCGCCCAGCCGCGCCGGTGATCCCGTCCGCCGCGTCGGACCCCACGCGCACGGCACCGATGTCCCGATCGGATTCGATGAGGCCGCTGTTCTCGCCCGCGCCGCCGAGGACGCTGCCGCCCACGGTCGCGGCGCCGATCCCGTTCTTGCCGAAGATCGAGCCGCTCTTCGTCCCGCCGCTGCCCGCGAGATCGACGAGAACGACGACGCTCGCCAGCTTGCCGCCCGCGCTGATGCGACCGGAATTCGCGCCGCCTCCGCCGACGATACTGCCCACCGCTCCGGCCTCGAGATCCGTGCCGATGGCGACTGAGCCTATGTCGCCATCGGAGTCGATGCGGCCCGTGTCCGCCGCCGCCGCGCCGATGAGACTCCCGCCGATGCTCACGGAACCGATGCCGCCCTTGCCGAGGATCGAGCCGCTCGTCGCGCCCACGCCGCCCGTGATGTTGCCGGACACGACGACGCTCGCGAGTTTTCCATTTGCGCTGATGCGCCCGGAGAAGCTCCCGCCACCGCCGAAGATGCCGTCCACGGCCGCGGTCCCGATCTTCACCGCGCCGATGGTCTTGTTGCTCTGCACCACGCCGCTGCTGTCGCCCAATCCACCGGCCAGACTGCCGCCGATCGTCACGGGGCCGGTGCCGCCGATGCTGAAAACCGTGCCGCTGCTCAAGCCCGCGCTGCCCGTGATGTCGCCGGAGATCTTCACGCTCGCGATCTTCCCGCCCGCGCTGATCCGCCCGGAATTCGTGCCGCCTCCGCCGACGACCCCGTCCGCCGCGTCCGTGCCGATCACGACGGCTCCGATGTCGCGCTGGCACTCGATGAAGCCCGTGCTGTTGCTCGCCGTCTCGACTGCGGCGCGACCGATGAGCGAGCCGCCGATCTTCACGCTGCCGATCTTCGCGAACGTGGTGACCTCGCCAAAGATGCTGCGTCCATCCGCCACGGTCAGGCGCGCCTCCTTCACATCGTCGAGCACGACGAGCGAAGTCAGTTCGCCAACGATCCCGCTGACGAGGTTGCCGCCCACCGCCTGCGTGGCTGTGCCGCGCTGGCCGAGCGATTTCACCGTCAGCCCGGCGAGCCCGATCTTCAGCCCGGAGCCGCCCGCGTCGATCTGGCCAAGGTCGCCGTCGATCACGATCTTCCCCGCGGACACGTCCGTCGCATCGATCGCGCCCACATCGACGAAGCCGTCGCCGCCGGGCTTCATCGTCGCCGTGATGGTGATCCCCACGCCCTTCGCGATGGCGCCGAGCTCCGTCAAATCGATGAGCTGGAGCTGCTGCGCCGTCGTCACGTCGTGCGCCACGTCGCCCGCATCGAAAGTGAACACCGCGTTCGCCTTCGCGAGCTGCGCTTCATCAGTGCCGGTGAAGACATCCTTGCTGAACACGACTTTCACCTCGTCGCCGTCGGCGTCAGTGAAAAGCAGCGTGTGCCCATCGAACAGGTTCGCCGGGGCGATGCGCGCTTCGAGGATTTCGACGGTCGGGTGGGTCATGGATCGTTGTCGAGGTTGGTCACGCTCACGGATGGGCCGACGATGCCACTGAAGAGTGCGTCGCCGCTCAGCGCCGCCTTGAGGTTGATTTGATAGTTCTTGTTGCCGTCGCGATTCGCATCATTCACGCCCGTCACCGTCACGGTCTGCGGGACGAACCAATTGTCGCGCGTGAAGACGAGCTGCGCGGGCGAGACCGCGCCCTCGAGCGGCAGCGAGCTTTCGAGCGGGATGGTCACCGCGTCGTTCGCGGGCTGGCCGGCCGCGGCGGTGCTCACGGGCGGCGCGTCGAGCACCACGGTGAACGTGACCTTGCCGCCCGCCTCCGTCGTCTTCAGACCACCGCTCGACGCGACGAGGATGGACGGCTTGAGCGGGCCGGTGACGAGGATCTTCTCGCTGCCGTCGTAGTCGGCGATCCGGTCGGAATAGACGGCCTCGGAGAGCAGGTATTTGCGCGCGCCGCTCTCGCCCTTCGGCAGCGTGATCACGAACTGCCCGCTGCCACCCGCGCCGGCGGGAAACGGGATGATGTTGAGCTGCGGCTGGCCGTTCACGATCAGGGCGCGGTCGCCCGCATCGCGCACGCGGTCTTCGGAGAGCCAGAAACGCAGGATCGATCTGCCTAGTTCGCGATTGCCCGTGTTGATGATGACGAAGGAGCCGCCGTAGGTGACGTGGTAGTCCGGACCTGGGCGGCCCGCGAAGGTCTTCGCCGGGCCGTTGTTCCAGGCGATCGTCATCTTCCCATGCGGGAAGGGCGGCAGGTGCTGTGCGGCCTTGAACTGCGGCGTGATCGTCGCCCACGCGATGGCGTCGCTGGCAGCGGGCGTGTTTGCTTTGTGAATGCGAATGCGGGCGCTGAAGGGCTCGCTGTCGCGGTAGCCGTGCGTGCCGCGCACGAGGAAACGCCCGTTCCCCGCGTCGCGCTCGACCGTGCCGCGCGAGACGCCGCCATCGCCCCAGTCGATCTGCACCGAGTAGTCCGCCACGTCGCCCGGCGCGGTGTCGGTGAAGGTGGCGACCATGCGGTTGACCACACGCGCGGTCGTCAGTTCCACGTCCACGCCCATCGCGCGGAGCGGGTTAGAGTTCACCCACGCGGTGCCGCGCGAGGTGGCGGTCGCGCCGGCGTTGCCGGCAAAGTCCACGACGATCGGATACACGCCGGGCCGCGCGTAGGTGTGTCCGCCGAGCGCGAGGTAGGTGTTCGCGCCCGGCCACGCGGGATCGCGGACGACGGTGCCCACGCTGAGCGGCGTGCCGTCGCCCCAGTTGATCTTCGCGGTGAAGTTCCCCGGCGTTCCCACCGGATCGGTGTCGCTGATTCTCCCAACCACTGCGTTCACGACCGCGAGGCCCGGCTGCGCCTCGAGATCGACGCTCCCGGCACGCGCCACCGCATCGCCGACCCCGATGGGCGCGAAGGCGGAATCCGAGGTCGCCTGATAGCCGCCTCCGCCGATGTCGAACTGCCTCACATCGAACCCCATCTTCACCAGGCCCGTGTAAGCCGCAGTCGGCTGCATCTGTGCGACGCTCCCTCGCTGCGTGAGCGCCGTGCCTTTCGCGCCGAGCGTCGCCGACAGCGCGACCATCGAGTGCTCCACCTCCATGTAGTCGAACTCCAAATCGACCGCGCTGACTCCGAACGTCGTCGGCGTGTCCTTCGGCGTCACCAGCGGGTCGAGCCGGCGGAGAAAGGGATTGCAGTTCGACTCATCGCGCACCGCATTCACGGTGAAGCTGCGCGTGGCCTTCGCGCCGCTGCGGTCCGTCGCGGTGACCGTGATCAGCGCCGAGCCGCGCGCCTTCGCACTCAGCACCAGCACCGCATCCGTCTCGTTCGGCGCGACCGTCGCGGAGGTGATCTTCAAGGCGACGTGCGGGGCCGTCGCCGAAGTCTGAGCCGGGACCGGCGGGAATGCCGCCCACGTCTTGGTCGCCCGCATCTTCGGCAGCAGCTCCCAGCCGCGCAGCATCTGGGCGAAGACGTTGTGCTTGAAATCGAGATGCCGCGGCTGGCCGTCGGTGATGAAAAACTGGCTGCCGTTCGAATCGAGATAATCGGGAATGATCAGCGTGCCGTTCGAGCCGATCGAGTAGCCGCGGTCCTTGTTGTAGGTGCCCGAATTCGCCATCGCGAGTTGCCCGCGCCCGGTGAAGATCGTGCCGGCGTGGAACTCGTTCTGGAATTTCCACGCCGTCGCCGTGTTCGTGCCCGTCATTCCCGGCCCGCCCGATCCCACCGTATCCGAGGCCCCGCCATTCACCACGCTCAGCGGATCGCCGCCCTGGAAAATGAAGCCCGCAGTCCCCACCCCGCCTCCGAGATCGGCGATGCGGTGGAAATGCACGTTGTCGTAAAACCCCGCCTGCGCCATCCCCGCCACGAAGCCCGCACTCACCGGCAGCCAGTCGCGGAAGAGCATGAACTCCATCGCGCCCTCGTAAGCCGGATCGCCCGCCCCGCCGTCCGCGTGCGTCACATTCATCACCAGCTTCGGATTCCCCGTCTTCACCCGCACGAGGATGGTCGGGTTCGAGCTCGTCGCCTTATACGAGAGCGCCTCACCGTCCGCATCGCTCGCCGTGATGGGGAAAAGCAGCGTCTTCCCCACCGGGATCTCCGGCTCCACCCGCGCCGGCTCGCCCTCCAGCGGGATCGGCGGATCGATCACCGGCGACGCAGCCCACAGCCTTCCGCCCACAGCGGCGAGGAGGAGGGAAAAAGCGATGAATCGAAACGGGGAAGCGGTCACCAGCGGGCGGAAGAGTAAAAGTTTATCGGCCCGCACTATTGCCCGGCTCGGCGAAGGCGCAAGTCGTCCCCCGAGCAGGTGTGCGAATCGTGGAGCCCGCCCCTGCTACGGTTTCGCCTTCAGATGCTTGTCGAAAAACCCGAGCACGAGCGGGCGCAGGTCGCGCTGCGTCGGCTCGAGGTGAAAGCTGTGCGGCGCGTCGGGCACGGTCACGAGCTGATGCTCGACGCCCGCTTTCTCCAGCGCGGCGGCAAAGGCCTCGGAGTCCGCGACGGCGACCGTCGTGTCGCCCGTGCCGTGCAGGATGAGGATCGGCGGATCGTTCTTGTCCACGTGCGCCAGCGGCGGCGAACGAGGTGGCGGCGAGGAAGATGAGGATGTGTGGTTTCATGGTCGTGATCTATTTTTCCACCCGCACGCGCATGAAGCGCCGCGGGTGCGCAGGGTCGCCCGTCGTCTCGATGTCCTGCACCTCCACGGTGCGCGTCGCGCCGGTGCCGGTTTCGCTCACGCCTGCGCCCGCAGCGAGCGCGATGGTCGTGGCTCCGGCGGTGCTGCGCGCGAGATCGGTCCACGGGCCAGCGGCGCTATCCGCGACTTGCACGGTCGTGGTGAGGTCGGTGTTTGCGAGCACGCGGGTGAAGGTGAGCGAGAGGTGCCCAGCGACGACGCTGCTCTGAGGGAGCGGCGTCTGCGCAGCGTCGGCGGGCGCGCCGGCGAGGGCGTATTCGAGCAGGTTGCAAAGGCCGTCGCGGTCGATGTCCACCAACTCCCCAGCGATGGCCGCGTTGTTCCAGTTCGCGCCGAAGTTCGCCTGATTCCAGCTCGTCAGCGGCGTGCGCAGGTCGAGCGCGAAGTGCTCGCCGAAATACGCGTCCGCCGCGCTGGCGAGTTCCGTGGCGAAAGCCGTGCGATTCGCCGCCGAGTCGCGGACGCCCGTGAAATTGCACTCGATCTGCACGGCGCTGATCGTGCCCGCGTCCCGCGAGCCGTGCTGGAGCGTGTTGTAGCCGCCGTCGAAGTAAAGGTCCGTGCCCGGCGACGGGATCGCCGGGCTCGGCACCGAGGGATAGCCACGCGTGGCGAGCAGGCCGCCGAGGCTATTCGCACCGCGGAGAAGCTGGGAGAACGCGACCGGCGAGAGCACGTCCAGATTCCGGATGCTCGCGCTCGCCGCGTGACTACCGGCATCGAGCGTGGAGTCCGAGAGATCGAGGTCCGTGTCGTGCAGCAGATAGCCGAGTTCCAGCCGCTGCAGCGTGTGGCCGTGGCCGTGGATATCGAGGAAGAGCCCGCGGCCAAATTGCGCCGTCACGCTCTGCCGCGCGGCGCTGATGAAGTCCTGAAACTCAGTCCACGCCGTCTCCGTGGGCGCATGGCCCTGCGCGCCTTCCACGATCTCGCGATTGCAGTCGATCTTCTCCCGATGCAGCCGGCAGATGATCACGTGCGGATAGCCGCCGAAGCGCGCGAGGAAGGCCTGCTGGATCTTTCGCGCGAGATCCTGCGTGTTCGAGTCGATGGTCGTGGTGCCGTAGGTGCGGTCGGGCAGCTCCACCGGCTTCAGCGAACCACCGTGCGGCGCGGCCACGATCACCGGCAGATTTCCCGCGATGTATTCGATGTAGTCGCTGGTCCCAAAATAGGACTGCCCCGGCACGTTCTGCGCGAGCAGCGGCGCGGCGGCAAAGACGAAAGGGAGAAGGGCGGAGCGCATGGAGGGCGCGCTGCTTTAGCACAAAGGCCGCTCGAAACGACGGCGAAACGCTTCCGGCAGCGGCGGAGTCGCGCCCGCTTGCGTGCAGACGAAGGCGGCGACTTCGCTGGCGAGTTGGACGATCTCGCCGAGCGGCCAGCCCGCGAGCAGACCGAGCGCGAGCGCTGCGGTGAAGGAATCGCCCGCGCCGATCGTGTCGCGCACGGTCGTGGCGATACCGGGGTGCTCCACGCGCTCGCCATCGGCCCACAGCACACTGCCCGCGCCGCCGCGCGTGAGCGCCACCGCGCGCAGATCGAAGCGCGCGGCAATGCTCTCGATGCCGTGCAGCGCGAACATTTCCTCCAGCACCGGCAACTCGGCATCGTTGAGCTTCAGCACATTCGCGAGCGTGAGCGACTGCTCGATCACCTCGCGCGAGTAGAAGGCCTGCCGCAGGTTGATATCGAAGACACGCAGCGCATCCGAGCGCGTAGCCACAACCATCTGCTGGATCGACGTGCGGGAGACTCGCGAGCGCTGCGCGAGCGAGCCGAAGCAGACCGCGTCCGCAGCGCGCACGCGCTCATCGGGCTCGATCGCATCCCACGCCACGCCCTCGTGGATCGTGTAGTGCGGCTGCCCGTTGGCAAGTTCGACCGTGACGGTTCCCGTCGGGCGCTGCGCGTCCACCTGCACGGCGAAGTGGCGCAGAATCTCACGACCGAGATCATCGTCGCCCACGCGCGAGACGAGCGTGGTATCCGCGCCGAGCGCACGCGCGTGGCAGGCGAAGTTCGCAGGCGCGCCGCCGAGCACCGGGCCGCTCGGCAGCAAATCCCACACCACTTCACCGAGAGCGAAAACGCGGCGCGTCATCGCAGAGCGGCCGCCGCGCGCCAGCCGGCGTGGAGTTGCCTCGCGAGTTGAGCGGCGAGGTCCGCGTCTGCGTTGAAGACGTTCACATTCTCCTGCGGATCGCCCTGCTCGTCGTAGATCTCCGTGCCGACGCTTTCGCCTTTGCCGTTCGTCCACTCGGTGTAGCGCCAGCGGTCAGTGCGGATCGAGCGGCCCATGGTCTTGTCTTTGCCCGGCCGGAGATACTGGCTGAACGCGGCCTGTTTCCACGTGCGATCCGGATCGGCCAGCAGCGGCGCGAAGCTCTTCCCTTCAAGATGCGCGGGTAGCGCCAAGCCGGCGAGTTCCGCGAACGTCGGGTAAAGGTCCACGAGTTCCACCAGCGCGCGCGTCCGATGCCCCGCAGTCTTCTGCCCCGGCGCGCTCACGATCAGCGGGACGCGCGTGCCGCGCTCGAAGTTGGTCATCTTCGTGAAGACGCCGTTCTCGCCGAGGTGATAGCCGTGGTCGCCCCACAGCACGACGATGGTGCGCTCTCGCAAGCCGAGCCGGTCGAGTTCATCGAGCACGCGACCGACTTGCACGTCCGCGAAGCTCACGCACGCGCGGTAGCCGCGGATGAGACTGCGCGCGGTGTCGTCGCTAATCCCGCCCTTCGCCGGGATGCCGCCGTAGGTGCGCAGCTCATACCAGTTGTGAAACGCCGCCTCGGGTGCGCCCTTGGTCGGGTAGTAGTTATCGGGCACCTTGATCGTGTCCGCGGGATACAGGTCCCAATACTTCTGAGGGCACGTGAACGGCAGGTGCGGCTTCACGAAGCCGACGCCGAGGAAGAACGGCTTCTTCATTTCCTTTAGCCGCTGCAGCGTCTCAATCGCCTTCGCCGCGGTCTGCGCGTCGGGATACGAATCGTCCGGCTCATCCGCCGCCTCGAACGGCGCGGGACGGATGAGTTTCGGCCGCTGGTCCGGCGGTAACTTTTTCAACCGCTTCATCTCCTCCGCCGCGGTCTTGGAAAACCAATGCTGATACGGTGTGCCGTGATACCAAGACGGCTCGCTCCACGACTGCGGATCGTCGCCGGGTTCCTTTTCGCTGTGATGGAAAATCTTCCCGAGCGACAGCGCGTGCCAGCCGTTGTTCTTGAAGTGCTGAGGCAGCGTCACCACATCCGGCATCATCGGGCGCAGGAACTTGTTGTTCGCCATTACGCCCGTCGTGTCCGGCCGGCAGCCGCTCAGCACGCTCGCGCGCGATGGATTGCAGACCGCCTGCTGGCAATACGCGCGCTCGAAGAGCAG
The DNA here is from genome assembly GCA_009885995.1 of Verrucomicrobiota bacterium. Taxonomy (GTDB): domain Bacteria; phylum Verrucomicrobiota; class Verrucomicrobiia; order Chthoniobacterales; family Chthoniobacteraceae; genus VFJQ01. The sequence continues at coordinate 1,846 of VFJQ01000092.1, read as the reverse complement.
CCCGCGCGCGGCGAGCCGGTCGATGTTCGGCGACCGGATGTGCTTCGCGCCGTAGCAGCCGAGTTCGGGCCGCAGATCGTCGAACGCGATGAAGAGGACGTTCAGCGGCTGCGCTTCGGCGGACGCCGCGACGGCGAAGCTGACGAGCGCGAGGAGGAATGTGGCTGAAAACCGAAAGCGGCGATGCTCGCCGCAGTCCAAAGCCTTCGGCGTTGACGCGGCGCAGCCGCCTTGGACTGCGGCGAGCATCGCCGCTTTGACGACGAAAGCCGAGGGCACGATCACTCCTTCTTCTCCGGCTCCAGAGCGATCTCCGGCTTCGTGTCCCCTTGCAGCTTCGCGATTTTGTCCGCGACCGCTTTCACCGATGCAGCATCGGTGTGGATCGCGTAGTCGATCGCAGCGGTGTAGCTCGCGCCGGCGGCGATCTTCGGCACGCGGCCCAGCTTGCGCTCGATGCGGCGCGGGTTGGGGAAATTCACGCCCGGCTCGAGACCGGTCACGTAGCCCTCGGCTTCGGCGGCGGTGTTCTTCCACTGCGTGAGGTAAGGCAGTTCCTTTACCGAGTAAGCCATCGAGACCGCGCGATCGCCGGCCTTGTTTTGCAATGCGATGAGCGTCTGACCATCGGGACCCGCGATCGGGCGCAGGCAATAGACCTGCTCGACAAACGCCGGCGTAGGCCCCGCGTAGCTCGCCCAGTCGTTCACGGATTCCGCGGCGTGCGCGTTCATCGGAGTGACGCGCGAGACCGGAGCGAGAAAGCGCGCGCCTTCTTCCAGCAGCGGGCGACCGTAGTTCGCGTGGTAGAGCAGCTCGAACTCCTGCGGCACGTGGCCACGATTGGTGATCGTGTCCGCGATGCGCAGCGTGCTCGATCCGGGCTCGGTGGAAATCTCCGTCACCAGTTCCAGCTTCGGCCCGTAAAACATCCGCTCGTGCACCACGCCGCGCACGGTGAGGGAATACGGCGCTTCCTTGCTCACGATGATCTCCACTTCGCTCGCGGGAATGTTCGCGATCTTGCCGTGCAGCGTGAGGTCCATCGTCGCCTTGTCGCCAACGTTGTTGATGAATTCATCCGGCCCCGGCCCACCGTTGCTCTCGAGTCCGCAGCGGACCATCCACTCGTTGAAGCCATCGAGCCAGCCGAGCCCACCACGGCCGAGCAGGTTCACGTGCTGCGGATGCACGACTTCCTTCACCGGCGAATACCACCCGAGCCGCACGTCGCCCACCTTCGCCTCGAGCAGTCCCATGCCGCGCGTCGGCACGACGGTGAACTCCATCTTCCCGTTGTTCACCACGATCAACTCCACGCCCTCCTGCTTGCCGCCGTGCAGCGTCACCTTGCGGATCGTCCACCCCGGCACCTTCGGCGTGATCTTCTTGCCGGAAAACTCCGCGCTCTCGACGCGAATATTTTTCTCCGAACTGATGAGCGTCTGGCGAAAAGGTTCAGCGGCGAGCATGGGGACAGTAAGGGCGAGGAAGATGGGGGCGACGACTTTCATGAACCCGAAAGCTGCCCACGCCGCCACACCGCTGCCAAGTGCCAAGTCGGGGAGGTCAGCGGGCGTCGGCGCAAAACGCCGCGACTTCCGCTCCCTTTGTCACGCCTAGTCGAAGTTCTCTTTGATCACTCCCGCGAGGTCGATGAGCAGCCGATCGGCCTGCCCGATGTAGGACGACCCGTGCATCACCGCCAGCGTCTCCGGCTGGAGCCCCAGCACGGTCGGGCGCGTCTGGCGTGAGCATGGGCTCAAGCCTCATTTGCTCCGCACCTTCAAGGTGTCCAATGACCCTCTCTTTGCCGAAAAGCTGGAGGATATCGTCGGCCTTTACC
>VFJQ01000118.1 GCA_009885995.1 Verrucomicrobiota bacterium | reverse complement strand
GCCACTGTTTAGCTCATCGAAGTTTTCCAAGGCGCGTGCAGCGGCGGCATCGAAGTCTTCAAACGACAAAGCTTTGGCGATGTCGTCCATGAGCTGTTGGGTCGAGAATTCAGGCATCCGTGACTCAGGATGACTTTTGCGGACGTAATCGTCGAGCGTGCTGAGCGAAGTGTGCCTCCCTCGGGAACGGTAAATAAGCACGGTGTTCCTGCTTGAACGCCCTCGCCTGTGTCTCCATGATCACAGCTTCTAAAACCCTGCCCGGCCCATCGTGGCTTGGCGCACAAGCACCCAGTAAACAGCAACGCATATGATGGAACCGACCATTGGAGACAGGATGCCGGCCGAACCGATCGCGTCTGAAAAGATTGCCTTTGAACGAAAAGTCTTCTTCCTGGACCTGAAAGAAAATCAGCGTGGCCGGTTTATGAAGATCACCGAGGACGTAGGCGGAAGGCGTGATTCGCTCATGCTGCCCTCCGGTGCGTTCAAGGAATTTCTACAAGCCTTGGAGCGACTGGTGGAGTTCGAAGGCAAGCTATAGGTGAGCGCCGGGTATCTTGCGCTGAATAAATCAGCCGAGCGTTGAGTCTATGGTGGTGCCTCGTGCATTCACCAACCTTATCCAAGCTCGCTTCTCTCACGTTGCTCGTCACGGTTTCGACGATGCAAACCTGTCGCCCTGCCTTGATCAATCCAAGACTCACCCACCGGCCGCAGGATTTACTTCGTCCGTGTCGCCGGCTCGAAAAACCAAATCCCATGAGCGACCTCACCCTCCATCCCGATTTTCAGCGGTTGCTGCATGAGGTGGGACAGTGATCAAGGCAGGTTTCGCGGAGTTCATCAACATTGGTGTCTTTTTTGTCGCAAAGATAAAGGTGCCGCCTACGGTGGTCGCATGTCAAATACCGACCAGACTCCAACCCCAGCCACCATCACCATCCGGCCCAATGGCCCGCTCCTCGTGCAGGGAGACGTCAAGGTGATCAACAGTGCTGGGGAAGAAATCGACCGGGGCGGCCGCGTGGCCTTCTGCCGCTGTGGCCTTAGCAAGACGAAGCCATTTTGCGACGCAAGTCATAAGGCAGCGGGCTTCACGGCCGAGTAGTCCGGCCTATCGGTCACGTCGTTCAGGAATCTCGCTGATGACGGCACCGAGATGAGCAGATCACTTTGATCTGCGGTTGGCTTTGCGGAGACTTGTCTGAATCCAATCTTGCTCTCGGCGCACGAATCTCCCAAGAATCGCGCTTTTCCTTGATGAAAGCACTCAGCGCAAAACAACCTTTGGGCATGAGTCATTCTGCACGCCGGTAAAGCCATCGAGAACCGTCCAAGACGAACGAACTTCTGCCGCGCCTACTACTTCGCCTTCTACGTCATCGAGCATTACGTCGATCCATCGTTCAAGTTTGCCGGCCTGTGGGCTTTTGCTCGATACATGAGGAAGCGAACAAGCAACGAGCCATGAATCAGCAGACGCTCGACCGCATTAAGAAGGACTTTCCTGAATCCGAGCAATCAGCAGTCATCGAATTTTTGAGCGGCTACTCGGGACCGGAAGAAGATCGTGTTCGATGGGACATTCTGGTGTTGAGCAAAGGTAGCTTGGAGGTTCTGCACTTCGTCACCGCTGCACAACACGACTACCGGGACATCCTCTATTGGGCGGAATACTACGATACCGACCCCATGTTGGCTGGAAGAGACCCGAAGAAGATGGTGGAGGATCTGATTGAGAAGTTCGGCAAAGCCAACAAATCTCAATGACATGAGCACGCCACTTGGTTTTCAGCGCATCAAAGTCATCGCGTTGTCCGTTACTGATCTCAACCGAGCGAATCACTTCTACGGCGTGACACTGGCCTTACCTCCCGCATTCGAGGGCACGGAACAGGTGGGCTACTTGCTCGGGCAAACCATCCTCATGCTGAAGGCCAATTGGTATGCCGCTCCGACTGAAGCGCCGAATCCACGAGTGACCATTGCAACCGATCATGCGCCCGACACCGAAAAGGCTCTGTGTGACCGTGGCGTGGTGATCTCAGATCCAGTGCAACCCTACGATGATTTCTACGTGGGCAGTTTTCTCGACAGTGAAGGCAACAAGCTGTGGTTTTGCTCACCGGTGTAGATTGATGGGGAGGAGGAACTCACCATGGCGAAGAAGTCATCACGCTACACATCCCTGATGAATACGAGTTCATGGCTGAAGATTTGATCGATGAATTGGAGGCGAAGCTCGCGCCGGATGTGACCTTTCCCGATGAGCCGTAGTTCTCATTTCATCTTGGCCTTGGCGCTGTTGACGGCCGGCTGCACCAAGAAAAGCCAGAGTGCCGTCGTCATCAGCAAGGACTACATCCCTGCACATGTCGAAGGGACCGAGTATCAAGAGCGCCAGACCGACAAAGAGCAGTGGTGGGTGATGATTGAAATGACGAACGGGCGAAAGGCCGATGCGCCAGTTGATGCCGAACTGTGGAAGGCGCTCAAGGTCGGTGAACGTGTGCGTGCTGACTACTCCGAGGGGAACCACACCGGCACCATCTGGGGCATTGAACTGCACAAGCACTGAGTCTAGCTCACCTTCCTGCTCATCCGGTTCACCCACTCATGCCATACGTCCTGATCATCCACGAAGTTGCCGATTACCCCGCTTGGAAAAGAGTCTTCGATGACGCCGCAGGGATTCGCAAGGAAGCCGGCGAGCGCTCATATCAGGTTCTCAAGTATCAGGAAGATCCGAACAAGATTGTCCACTTCTCGGCATGGACCTCGATTGCTGATGCGAAGCGATTCTTCGAGTCACCGAAGCTCGTGCAGATTCGAGCAGAGGCCGGCGTCAAATCTCCTGAGTTCATCTACTTGGAGCAGCTTGAAGCGGGCACGCTTTGACGGGGGACTTCGCAGCGGGCATAGCTCTTTCGCTTCTGTTTCCTCCTCTCTTTGTTTGCGGACCAGTCGCTGCAATGTTTCTATGGTGGGGGGACGTCACAAGGTCAACTTTGCGCGGATCACATTGGTCGGAGCGGACAAGAACAGTGTTTGCTACAACACATGTATAGGCGAGAGCGAACTCGCTAGACGCCGCGATGACTACAGTGACAATCTTCGGCGAGCACAACGCATTGCAGACGCACTCGGAGTCGCAATAGGTCAATCACCGCAACCGAGGTAACACCCCGCTTCTGTCGAGCAGAAGCGGTATAATACAGCAACAGAGAATCCGCCAGCCGACCAACCTCACACAGAAAGGACAACTCAATGCTCAATCAACTCATCGAATGGTGCGCGCCATTCCTAAATCAGCACAGCCAGATCCACCAACGTCTTCGCCTCATCGCGAAGATTCTGCGCTCGTTCTTACCCACGAGACAGTTTGCCAAGAAGGCCTCGATCAAGCATCGCCTTGCCTCTGCCGGATTCACCGCAGCCCCGTCGCGTTCGTGCTGAAGGTCAGCCGTCTGACGATGATCGACGAGTTCGTGATCAGCGGCGCGAACTCCTTTTTATCCAGCCCGATGATCTCCGCGATCACGACCAGTCCATCGCCGGTCCGCGAGCGCGTCACCGAGCCGGATGCCACCGTCACAAGCGAGATGGGATCGACGACCCAGAATTGGATCTCCTGCGTCCGCGGCCCGCCGATCGGCAGCACGCCGTCGACGTGGCCGCCATTGGCGAGCGTGAGCGTGAGCCGGTCGCCGTCCTTGTCCCGCGCCGTCACCGTCTCGCCCGAGAAGATGCGGAAGAGCTGCATCGCGTTGCCGCCGGGGCGGCCATTGCGATTGCCGTCGAGGAGATTGCCGGCGAGGTCGGTCACGCCGCCGAGTTTTCCAATGACGCGCACCGCCGTTTTCTTGAAGTCCGTCTGCTCGAAAGCCGGCACCCCGAGCGTGACGGTGCGACCGACGGGATCGTAGATCGCGGAGGTGAAGGCCACGCGCTGCGTGCGGCCCCGGCGCGGCACGGCGATGAGCGTGTAGTTCGCGAGATTGGTGGCGCTCACCGGGTCGAGGTCTTCGTCGAAATGGACCACCGCGCCGTCGATCCCGCGGCTCGGCGCGGTCAGCCCGATGAAGGTCACCTGCGGTCCCATCACGTCCGTGCGGTCGCTGGTATTGATGCGCAGCGTCGCCGCCGAGGGCGAGCCGAGCACGCCGGCGCCCGTCACGTCCGAGAGGATCAAGTCCACGAACTCATCCCCCTCGGGAAACGCGTCGTTGATGACCGTCACTTGGAACGTCTTCGTGACATCTCCGACGCAAAAGAAAGCGTGCCGCTGGCCGTGACGTAATCGCTGCCCGCCGAGGCCGTGCCGGAGAAGGTCGTGTATTGCACTGTTGCCGCCTGGCTCAAATTCCCGCTGCGCCGCACGGTGATCGTCGCGCTGCCCGCGCTCTCGGCCACGGCGTAGTGCTCGGCGGAAAACTCAATCGCCGTCGCGATCGCGATGTCGCGGATCGGGATCGTGCCATCGCCGATCTGGCCGTGCGATACGCCGGTGCCGGCGACCACGTCGAGCGTCGCCAGCACCCACTCGGTGGGCTGGCCCGCCACATCATGCCGGCCGGCGATGAACACCGTCCCATCCGGCCCGACATCGAAGCCGCAGTGTGTCGCCGCCGCCGCGCCGAAGGCCGGACCGGAGATCAGCGTGCCAGCGCTCGGCGGGTTGATCGTCACCACGCGGAAGGTCGTATCGTCGATCCCGAAGAGCGTCGTCACGCCGCCGCTATTGGGCGTGTAGGCGATCGTCGCCACGTTCGGATTCGCCAGTTCATTCACGTCGCCGGTCGCGTAAGCGAGCACGCCGTCGGTGAAGACGAACCCGGTGACCGGATCGATGCGCAGGTTCTGCTCCGCATTGCTCACCACGCGCAGTCGGTCCACGACGGGGTTGCTCATCCCGTCGGTTGTCGTCAGCCTCATCCCCGACGCGATATGGTTGAAGGCGCCCGCGAGGCTCGCGTTCGAGGTGAGGATCGTGAAGATATCGCTGAAATCCGGAACGAAGCCGCCGGTGAGCGTCAGCGTCAGCGTGCCATCGAGCGCGAGCGGCACCGTGCCGGCTTCGCTGAGAAAATCGTCTTGCGTCTCCTTTGCGGTGCTGCCGTTGCTCAGTGCGATCGGGCCGCCGTTGGGGCCCGCGTAGCAAGCAAGCGCTCGCGCGGCCTTGACCACCCGTGCCGCCTCCCCGATCACTCCCCACTCTCATGCCCGACCCACGCTTCGACCTTCTCGCAAAGAACCTCATCGGCTTCTCCGTCTCGCTCAAGAAAGGCGAGCGTGTGCTCATCGATGCCTTCGACATCCCGGACGAGATGGTCGTCTCGCTGATCCGCGCGGCGCGTGCCGTCGGGGGTGTGCCTATGGTGCAGATCCACCACGGTCGCGTGGCGCGCGAGATGGCGCGCGATGCGCAGGAGGAGATGCTCGAGCTGGCGTCGAAGGTGGAACTCGCGCGGATGAAGCAAGTCGCCGCCTACATCGCCCTGCGCGGCGGGGCGAATGCGATGGAGACCTGCGATGTGCCGAGCGCAAAGATGAAGCTCATCTCGAGGATGATGAAGCCCGTGCTCGACTGGCGCGTGAAGAAGACCAAGTGGTGCGTGCTGCGCTGGCCGTCGCCCTCGATGGCGCAGATGGCGCAGATGAGCACCGAGGCGTTCGAGGATTTTTACTTCCGCGTCTGCACGCTCGACTACGCGAAGCTCCAGCCCGGGATGAAGGCGCTCGCCGAGCTGATGATGAAGACCGACCGCGTGAAGATCACCGGCCCGGGCACCGAGCTGGAGTTTTCCATCAAGGGCATCCGGGCCATCCCGTGCGGCGGCACGCACAACATCCCGGACGGCGAGGTCTTCACCGCGCCGGTGCGCGATTCGGTGAATGGCGTCGTGCAATACAACGCGCCGACGATTTACCAGGGCACCGGCTTCGACGGCATCCGGCTCGAGTTCAAAGACGGGAAGATCGTGGATGCGACCTCGAACAACACGAAGAAGCTGAACGCCATCCTCGATAGCGACCCCGGCGCGCGGTTCATCGGCGAGTTCGCGATCGGCTTCAATCCGCACATCCAGCAGCCGATGCGCGACATCCTCTTCGACGAAAAGATCGCCGGCAGCTTCCACTTCACGCCCGGCCAGTGCTACGAGCAGACGGAGAACGGCAACCGCTCCCAGGTCCACTGGGACATGGTTTGCATCCAGCGCCCCGACTACGGCGGCGGCGAGATTTACTTCGACGGCAAGCTCGTGCGCAAAGACGGACTCTTCGTGCCGAAGGCGCTGAAGGCGTTAAACCCGGATCGCTTGCTCGCGGCGTAAAAGCGCGGCGCGGCGCCTCAGTTTTTCGCTTCGCGCAACTCGACAAACGCGCCGCCGCGATCGCCGAGGCAGACGAGCGAAAGCGCGCGCTGGCCCGCCGCCTCGAAGCGGAAAAACTTGCTCGGGTGGTCCGCCTTCGGCGGTGGCGCGGGCGCGCCTTTCCAGCCGAAAGGCGCGAGCGCCTTCTCGTAGAAAGCGAATGCTTCCTCCGACTTCAGGTCCGAGCGGTAGAAAAGATACGGCGTCGAGAAATCGAGCTGCACTTGCTGCGCGTCCGGCGCGATCGGCAGGTCGCGCTCGAGGACACTTGATCGCGCGATCGCCACGACCTTTCCGCCTTCGCTCCGATAGTGAAACTGCACGCTGGTCCCAAGCTGGAGGAAGGCCTGCTCGCGCTGGATCTCCTCGAGCTTCGGTTCGTAGCCCGGGAGGTCGGGCCCCCGGTATTCGATCCAGCCGAGCTTCACCATCTCCGCCGATTGGAATTTCCGCACCTCCGCCAGCTGCGCGGCCACGCTGAGTTGCCGCGTGTCAAAGCTCGGCGGGGTCGTGTCGCTGCTGCCGGGGAAACGGGGCAGTGCGCGCACATCCGCCTCGCCGACGAGGAAGAGGCCGGCATTCACCTCCTGCGAGCCGGGCTGATAGCCGCGCGACGTGCCGATGCTCATCGAGATGACCGCGCCCTGCTTTTGAAAATACGCCATCGCCCCTTCGTCTTTGCGCAACGTCGCGCCGGCCTTCGGTGCGGGTTTCCAGCCCTGCGCGGCGAGGCCTTTTTCCAGCTCCGCCGCGCTCTTTCCCACGATCGCCGGGTCGGTCTTCGGCAACGAAAAGCTGAAGCTCGTCGGGCGCGCCTCGTTCCGCGTCGTGCCCGCGGGCGCGGCGAATTTCGTGAAGTCGATCAGGCCCGTGACCGCGCGATGCTCGCTGATCTTCGCCGGCGCTGCGCCGCTTCCGTCCGCCATCCCGTCCGGTGCGGCGCCGCGCTTGCACGCTGAAAGGGACAGGATGGGGACGAGGAACACGAGCGGAGAGAACGAAGACATCCCGCGCGTTTAGCACGCGCCGCCCCCGGCGCGCAATCCGCCACGTGTCGCGCCGCGGGAATGCGTCCGGTCTTGCCGTGCGGCGCAGGGCGGATTGTCATGGGTGCGCCATGACCTCCCGCTTGTTCGCATTCCTATTGTCGCTGACACCGGCCTTCGCTGCCGACCTCCCGCCGCTCGGCCCGGACGGCCAGCCGCTCAATCTCGGCTTCGAGAGCGGCACGCTCAAGGGCTGGACCGCGAGCGGTGAGGCTTTCGAGCGTCAGCCGGTGAAAGGGCCTATCGATCCGAAGCGGCCATCGGGTGCGGACAAGTTTTCCAATCACGCGGGCGACTACTGGATCGGCGGCTACGAAATCCTGCGCGACGCGCCGAAGGGCACGCTCACGTCGGCGCCGTTCAAGGTCATGCTGCCATGGGCGAGCTTCCTCATCGGCGGCGGCGACCTGCCGGGCACGCGCGTGGAGATCGTGACGATGGACGATGGCAAGGTGATCCACACGGCGCGCGGCGTGAATCGCGAGAACATGGTGCGCCGGCTCGTCGATTTGCGGGAATTTGTCGGGCGCGAGATTTTCATCCGCATCGTGGACGACGAGACGACGGGCTGGGGGCACGTGAACTTCGACGACTTTGTCTTCCACACCGTCGCGCCGAAGTTCACGAACGTGCCGGCTGAGCTGAAAGCGGACGAAGTGAAGTTCGCCGGTCTCTCGCCAGAGGAAGCGGCGAAGGCCGCCGAGCTGCCGCCGGGCTTCGAGCTGAAGATGTTCGCCTCCGAGCCGGACATCGTGAACCCGATCGCGTTCTGCATCGACGAGCGCGGGCGGCTGTGGGTCGTCGAGGCGAAGACTTATCCACAGCGCGCCGCGGAGGGCGAAGGCCGCGATCGCATCCTCGTCTTCGAGGACACCGACGGCGACGGGCGCTCGGACAAGCGCACGGTCTTCATCGAAGGGCTGAACCTCGTGAGCGGGATCGAGATCGGCTTCGGCGGCGTGTGGGTCGGCGCAGCGCCGAACTTGATGTTCATCCCGATCGCCGATGGCGACACGCCGAAGCCCGCGGGCGAGCCGCGCGTGCTGCTCGATGGCTGGGGTTTTCAGGACACGCACGAGACGCTGAACACCTTCCGATGGGGCCCGGATGGCTGGCTCTACGGGTGCCACGGCGTCTTCACGCACAGCGCCGTCGGCAAGCCCGGCACGCCCGACGCCGAGCGCGTGAAGATCAATGCAGGCTACTGGCGCTATCAACCGCAGCGGCACGAGTTCGAGGTCTTCGCCCACGGCACGAGCAATCCGTGGGGCATCGACTTCGATGCGCACGGCCAGCTCTTCGCCGAGGCGTGCGTGATCCCGCATCTCTTCCACGTCGTGCAAGGCGCGCGCTATCAGCGGCAGGCGGGGCAGCACTTCAATGTGCATACCTACGACGACATCAAGACTATCGCCGATCACCGGCACTACATGGGCGAGAAGCCGCACGCTGGGAACAGCCGCAGCGCCGCGGCCGGTGGCGGGCACGCGCACGCGGGCTTGTGCATCCCGCAGGGCAGCGGTTTCGGCGAATGGGAAGGCCGCTTGCTGATGAATAACATCCACGGTCAGCGCATCAACGCCGACGTGCCCGAACGCGCAGGCAGCGGCTTCACCGGCAAGCACGGGATGGATTTCATCAACTTCAACGACCGCGCGAGCCAGGTCGTAGACATCCGCCAGGGCCCCGGCGGCGCGATCTACATGATCGACTGGTATGACCTCCAGCAGTGCCACCGTCCGCAGCGCGAGGCGCACGACTACAAGACGGGGCGCATCTTCAAGGTGGAGGGAAGCGCGCCGTCGCTTCCGCGGGGCATCGACGGCGCGATGCCCTCCAACCTCGCTGCCAAGTCCGATGCCGAACTCGCTACCCTCGCGCTGAGCGAAGACGCGTGGCTGCGCACGACCGCGCGCCGCCTGCTGCAAGAGCGGAAGCCGAAGTCGCTCGCACTCGACGGCAGCCTGCGCGCGCTCTGGACCGCGCACGCGATCGGCGCGCTCAATGACACCGCGCTCGCGACCGCGCTGAAATCGCCCGACGAATACGTGCGCGCGTGGGCGATCCAATTCGCCGCCGAACCGCGCAAGGTGAGCGCGCCGATCGCCGCCGAACTCGCGCGCCTCGCGCAGACCGACGCGTCGCCCGTCGTGCAGCTCTACCTCGCCAGCGCCGCGCAACGCCTGCCGCTCGACCAGCGCGCCGCGAGCGTCGTCCCGCTGCTCGCGCGCGCCGACGACGCCACCGATCATAATCTCCCGCTGATGCTCTGGTATGCGATCGAGCCGATGGTCGGCGCGAATCCACTCATCGGCGCCGACTTGCTCGGGAAGACGAAGATCCAGCGCGTGCAGGAATTCATCGCGCGCCGGCTGGCCTCGACGGCCAGCACCGGCGAGTAGTTGGCGGTTGCCGGAGGCAGACACCGGGCGAATAAGGCTGGTGTTCCTCTTGCCCATGGATCGCGAAGTTTGAGCGGCTCCGTTTGTGAGGCTGCTCCGTTGTTCATGGCCGAGCGTTTCCGTCTCCGGCTTATGAAAACAACGACTCACTCCCGCCGCTCCCATCGCCCGGCATTCACCCTGAACTCGCTCCGGTTCCGCGGCGCCGCGGTTTTGCTTCTGAGCATCGCCATTGCCGCAGCGGTGCCGATCGAGCGGGTGAGTGTTTCATCGAGCGAGGAAGAGGCGAACAGCTTCAGCACGAGCGGCGGGCTGCCGAACTTGAGCGACGATGCGCGGTTCGTCGTTTTCACCTCGAGCGCGACGAACCTCGTGGCGGGCGATACAAACGGCGGCGAATTCAACGAGGGCCTCGACGTATTCGTGCGCGATGTGTTGAACGGCACGACCACTCGCGTGAGCGTGAACTCCGCGGGGATGGAGGCGCGCGGGATCGAGGACGATCCGCCCGGCTCAGGGAATGGCATCCCGCCTTTCTCCAGCAGCGCGAGCATGAGTGCCGATGGCCGCTGGATCGCGTTCCGCACGACGGCGAGGAATTTTGTCCCCCCCGAAGATATTAACGTCCCCGAAGATTTTAGCGTCGGCTACGTCGTGCTGCACGACCGCCTGATGGGGACCACGATCGGCGTGAACGATTTTACATATCGCGATACGTCACGCCCGATCAGCAGCCAGCGCCGGGCGAAGGGCTCCACTCCGGCGATCAGCGCGGATGGAAATGTCGTGGCCTTTTTGAGCATCGACGGCGCGTTCGTCCCCGAGGACACGAACACGCAGCTCGATCTCTTCGTCTGGACGCGCACCACCGGCGCTTACGAGCGGGTCAGCGTCACGACGGGCGGCGGGCAGGTCAGTGCCAACAATTATTCGACTCCGCGCCTCAGCGCCGACGGCCAGTTGGTCGTTTTTTCCACCACCGCCCCGCTCGTGCCAGGCAACGACGTGGCTGGAACCAAAGTTTTTCTCCGCGACCGAACGGCGGGAACGACCGAGCTGATCTCGCTCGATTCCTCCGGTGTTGCGGTGACCGGAGGCTCGCCCAGTATCAGCCGCGATGGGCGCTACGTGGCGTTCACCACCTCGGCGAAGCTCGTGGATGCGGATACGAATGGGACCGTCGACGTCTATGTGCGCGATCGGTCCAATGGCGCCATCGCTCTTTGCAGCCGCAAGCCGGATGGCAGTCTCTTCGGGGGCCACACGCAGACGCCGTTCATCAGTGGCAACGGTCGCTACGTGGCGTTCATAGGTCCCGGCCAGCACGTGTCCGGTGGGTTCACAGTCCTCATCAACGATCTCTTCGTCCTCGACCGCGAGACCGGCATCGTGGTCGAAGCCGGCGTCGGCATCGCCGGCGACTCCGACAGCGATAGCATGGAGCCGACGTTGTCGAACAACGGACAGTTCCTCATCTTCCTGACCTCGGGCACCAATCTGGTCGCCAACGACACTAACTTCGTCACCGACGTTTTCCTGCGCGACCGCGCGCAAGAGGAGTCCAGCAACCCGACGGCCAGCCCTCCTTTCGTCAGGCTGACGGTGGGCGAAAGTTCTGTGGTTAGCATTCATCCGCCAGCAGATGTGGCGAACCCCGACAGCCACTTCCAATCCGCCGGGTCACACGACGAGAACGTGGTCGAAGTCACCCCGGCGGGCGTGCTCACGCCGAGCGGATCGAACCCGGCACAGTTTACCTTCAACGCTGTGGCTGCCGGGTCAACGGTGGTCAGGATCGAGTTCACAAACGGGCCGGCTGGACCTCCGAAGACAGTTTCCATCGACGTCACGGTCGCTGGGGCTGCGGATACCGGCGCGAACATCACGCAGACGGCCGACGCGTTCGATCCGGTGGATACGCGCAATGGCGAATACTACAGCATCGAGTCCGTGCCGATGCGGCTGGGCGGGCCGATGCCGCTCTCACTTGCGATCTATTATGCCTCGCGGCTCTCGGTGGATGCGCGACTGGCCAGCACGCTCGGCGAGAACCGATTGCACTCCTTCGAGACGAAGATGACCACTCCGCAAGCAACTCGCCGCGACATCGTGAGCAACCGCGGGCGCGTGATCTCGTTCCAGAAAACGGGAAGGACGTGGACGCTGATCGGGCGCACGGACATCCCGTATCGGCTCGTGGAAAGCGGGGCCGACTTCATCCTCGGCGATCCACACTCGCAGCGGATGTGGACTTACGACGGCACGACGGGGAGGCTTTTGAAAATCGAGGACGGACGCGGGAATATACACACGCTGACTTATGTCTCCGACCTTCTCGCCACGGTCGCCGACGCGCTCGGGCGGACGCTCACTTTCACCTACACGTCGGGCAAGCTCACGCGGGTGACCGATCACACGGGGCGCCACGCGGATTTCGCCCACACGGGTGCGGTGCTCACCTCGATGGCGGACCCTCTCGGCCACACGACGACCTATGCGCACAACGCGGACGAGCGGCTCACGTCGTTCACTCGGCCTGAAGGGAATGTGCCGTTCACGCAGGCTTACACGGATGGCCGGGTGACGAGCCAGACCGAGCGCACGACGGACACGGGCACGCTCGCGTATGCGGGCGCGGTGACGACGGCCACCAATCCGGCCGGCGGGACGATCGTGGATACTTACGCGGCGACGGGCGAACTCGCGGTGCACACGGACGAGGCGGGCAAGCCGATCGCGATGACCAGCGACACGACGGGCCGGCGCAGCTCGGTGAGCGACCGCGAGGGCGATACGACGCGGATCGTGTATCACGCGCTGAGCGGGAAGCCGGCGGTGATCACGAACGCGGAGGGGCGCACGGTGACGATGGCTTACAAGCCGCGCGTGCTGAATGGCGTGACGTTTTTCGATCTCGCGAGCGTCACGTTCACCGACGGCACGCGGGAGAGCTACATCCGCGATGCGTTCGGCAATGTGCTCTCGCGCACGGATCGCGCGGGGAAGAAGTGGAAGTTCACCTACAACACGCGCGGCCAAACGCTCACGGCGACCAACCCGCTCGGCGGCGTCTCGGTCTTCGCCTACGACGCGGCGGGCAATCTCGCTTCGCGGAAAGACCCGGATACGGACGCGACGACTTTCGCTTACGACGCCCTCAATCGCCCGATCACGGTCACGCGGCCCGGCGGTGCGACGATGGCCTTCACCTACGATGCCGCGGATCGGCTGCGCACGACGACCGACGAGCGCGGGAAGGTCACGACCTTCGACTACGACGACAACAACCGACTGACCACGCTCACCGATCCCGACACGAAGACGACGACCTATGCCTACGACGTGCTCGACCGCGTCGCATCCGTCACTGATCGCACCGGCGCGACGGGGAGCGTGACCTACAACTCACGCCAGCTCCTCTCGTCGGCCACGGATCGCAACGGCAACGCGACGACCTTCGCCTACGACGCGCGGCAGCGGCCCACGGGCAGGACCGACGCGGGCGGCAAGACGTGGACGATGGGCTTCGACAACGAGGGGCTGCTCGTCTCGGGCGCGAACCCGGTCGATCCGCCCGGCGTGGTGAAGCGCAACAACCTCGGCCGCGTGGTCGAGGTCAGTGACGCGCTCGGGAACACGGCGCAGGTGACGCGGGATGCGATGCAGCGCGTCGTCGGGAGCTTCGATCCGCTGGGCCGCGCGACTGCATTCACCTACGACAAGCGCGGCCTGCTCGCGAGCGCGACGGAGCAGGGCACCGGCACGGCGAAATACGATCGCGACCCGCTCGGCTCGCTCAGCAAGATCACCGACCCGAACGGCAACGCGTGGGTTTTCGCCTACACGAAAGCGGGCCGGCGCGCGGGCATGACCGATCCGCTCCGGCGCAGTTCTTCGCACACCTACGATGCGCGCGGACGGCGGGCGGTGACGACCTTCGCCGACGCGACGACGCTCACGCGCACTTACGACGCAGCGAGCAACGTCACGCGGCGGCTGTTCACCGACGGCACCGACCTCACCTTCACCTACGACAATCTCAACCGCCTCACCGCGACGAACGAGATCGCCTTCACCTACGATGCCGAGGGCCGCATCACCGACTCCGCGCAGACCGGCGGGAGCTTTGGCGCGACCTACGATGCCGGCGGGCGGCTGCTCACGGTCACGTCGCCGCGCAATGGCGGCGCGTTCACCGTCACGTATGCCTACGACACGCGAAACCGGCTCGTGAGCGTCGGCGACAACTTCAGCAGTGCCACGGTTGGCTTCACCTACGACGACGCGGGGCGGCTGCTCACGATGACGCGCAGCAACAACGTGACTCGCACGCACACCTACGATGCCGCCGGCCGGCTCACGCGCATCCAGGAAGCGGGGCCAGTGGCCGGCACGGTGCTCGATTTGAAATACGCGCTCAACGCCGCAGGCGAAGTCGCGAGCGTGGACTACACCGCGCCGCTCCTCCCCGGCGTCGTCGCCGCGACCGAGCCGCTCGCGTTCGACAAAGCCTCGCAGATCGCCACCGCCGGTTTCGCCTACGACGCGCGCGCCCGCCTCACCGCCGCGCCGGGCGGCGCCTTCGCGTGGGATGGCGCGTCGCGGCTGAAGACCGCCGCCGGAGTCGCGCTCACTTACAACGGTCTCGGCGATGTCATCACGCGCACCGCCGCCGCTGCGACGACGCGCTTTTTCTACAACTACGCGCTCGGCCTCCATCCCATCGTCGCCGAGAAGACCGAGGGCGGCGCGTTTGTGCGCCACTACGTGTGGACGCCCGGCGGCCGGCTGCTCTACGCGATCGACGCCGCCAGCGGACAGCCGGTCTTTTATCATTTCGACCGCATCGGCTCGACGCTCGCGCTGAGCGATCACACCGGCGCCGTCGCCGACACCTACGCCTACGGCCCCTACGGCGAACCGCTCGCCCGCACTGGCACGAGCACGCAGCCCTTCACCTACGTCGGCGCGCTCGGCGTGCGCGCAGAAGGCGCGCTCCACCAAATGCGCGCGCGCTACTACGACCCTGCGACCGCGCGCTTCCTCTCGCCCGACCCGCTCTGGCCCTCGCTCGCGAAGCCGAAGCGGCTGAACCCGTATGAATACGCAGCGCAGAGTCCGGGGGAGTTTGTCGATCCGCGGGGCATGTATGAATACCCGGGAGTTTGGCGAGGCTACGACGTTCGCGGCAACAGCGAACGGAGAGCCCAGGAATACACGACTGAAAGGCGCGACGATGAGCGGGCGTGGCGTGAGGCGACAGACAATCGATCGATCTGCGTCCGTGCCGCCCCACCAGACGCCGCCGACGCCGCTTTAAGTGCAGGTTTGACCGCGCTGGTGGATGGTCTCGCTGTTCTGATCGAAGATCGGTGCCGTCGCGGCTACGACTGGGACGAATTCAGGCTGGTTTCGCCGACTTCCGCCATCGCCGATCTCCTCGGCGCTCCCAACGCCAACGCCAGCATGGAACTGGACGGTGAGACAATCGATGAACGAGAAGATCGGATCCGAGAGGAGCGGTGGAAAAAATGGCTGATGGATTCGGCGGACCAGGCGCTCATCAAACCTAAAGGCGCGGGATCGAGCAACGCCGACGAGTTCATCCTCCTGCCGCTGCTCGATTGGCTTTACGAGCTCTGGCAGAACCCGAACATGCCCGCGCCCGAGGCTGACGAGCCCACGATCCTCGACGAAATCGAGGAAGTCATCGTCATCTCCTGAGCACCCGTGCCCACACCAAGCTCCAGCGCGTGCAGACGATCATCACCCGGCACAACGGCGGCGGCGGAGCGACAAGTTTCGAGTTGTCTTTGTGCGTGCGGAGGCGGAGAAAAGCGGTCGTTCACACTTGAGCGAGCCGCATCCAGTCCCAATGCGCGATGCGAGCCGGCAAAGCGCCGGCTCCGGCCACGAATGCACCCACGCCACTGACCTGCCATGAAACACACGCCTTGCTTCCTCGCCCTCCTCGCCGCGCTCGCTCTGCCCGCGCATGCGCTCGTCATTTCCTACACCTACGACTCCGCGGGCCGCCTCAGCACGGCGAACTACGGCGGCGTCAGCAGCACCAGCTACAGCTACGATGCGAATGGAAACCTGCTCGCGCGCACAAACTCAGAGTCGCTCTTCGTGCCGCTGGCGGGGAGCTACGCGGGGCTGATTGCGGCGAACCCGGCATCGAGTGCGGGCGCGGGATTTGTCACGCTCAGCGTCACGCTCACGGGCGGATTCACCGGCCAGGTCGTGCTCGGTGGGAAGACGTTCAAAGTGAAGGGCACCTTCGATGCGAATGGTGACGTGGCGGCGTTCACGCTCGGCGGCTCGGACATCCAACTCGCGCTGCACATCGACCCGGCCACGCACGAGATCACCGGCAGCTTCACCGGCGGCGTGGTCGCGACGCTGACCGCGTTCGCGGCGCCGTTTGGAAAGAAGAGCCCGGCACCGGGCGGCGCAGTCGGGAAATTCACCGGGCTCTTCGCCGCGACGGAGAACCTGACGACCACGCCGAAAGGGACCGGCTTCGGCAGCGTGACGATCGGCAAGACCGGCTCGGTGAAGCTCGCGGCGACGCTGGCCGACGGCTCGAAAGTCTCGCAGGGCACGAAACTGGTCAGCGAGACGCGCTGGCCGCTGTTCGCTCCGGCTCCCAAAAATCAGGGCTTCGTCGCGGGGCTCGTGGACTTCGCGCCGCTGCCGGGCGCGGGCGATTTCGCCGGCACGCTCGACTGGATCACCACGACGGCGAAGGCGCCCTACCTCGCGCCGTTCACGACCCAGCTCGATTTCAGCGCCGCGCGCTACACGGCGCCAGCGAAAGGCAGGCGCGTGCTTGACCTGCCGGACACCACGCCGAATGGCGACTTCCTCACGCCGACCGTGAGCCGCGCCTTCACGCTCGACACGAAGAACGTGATCAAAGTGGACGAGCCGAATCCGGAGCAAGTGAAGCTCAAGCTCAGCGTGAAGACCGGCGCCGTCTCCGGCAGCCTGCTGCTGGGCGACAAGACGCGAAAGCTCTCCGGCATCCTCCAACTCGAGCAGAACGTCGGCGCCGGCTTCTTCTTCAGCGACACCGAAAGCCTGCCTTTCACCCTCGGCGAAGACTGAGGCAGCGAGGCGTGGCCCAGCGATGATGCTGGGGCTGCGCGCAGGCGGATGTGGCACTGCTCGCTCGACGTCGCGACTTTCCCGGCGCAAGTAACGCATTCCATGAATCCACCCGACTTGACTCAAAAAGCGCCGCGCAGCCCTCGCTGCCGGCTCGGCGGCTACGCGCTCCTGCCGCGGATGCTCGACAAGTGCCGCGCGGAACTCGCCGGCACGAGCGGCGAGTATCACTACAATTGCCCACTCGATCAGCACTTCATGCGCTTCGTCGGCGTCGATCCGGAGAGGCTCAAGGCCGAGGTGGCGAAGGGCGGGGGAGACGGTGCGATCCTCGACTGGATCAACTGCAGCTCGGCGAACAAACCTTCGCCGGTCGAGATCGCCCAGTGGAGTGCGTGGCGCGATGCGGCAGTGCCGACCGATCACGAGTCGCGCGCGTTCTTCAATGGCATCCACGAGAAGATCGCGCCGAACCGCACGGACATCGCGACGTGGGGCGACTTGCTCGATCTCGAAGACCACGTCGATTTCGGAGGAAAGGCGTGAAGGCCTGGCAGATCCAGCATCGCGGCTCGCTCGAAGGGCTGGTGCTCGCCGATGTGCCGCGGCCGGAGTTGGGCGATGGCCAAGTGCGCGTGCGCATGCGCGCGGCGTCGGTCAACTACCGTGATCTCATCGCCACGCGCATCGAGCGGCCCGGCGCGCTCACGCCGCTCATCCCGTGCTCGGATGGAGCGGGGGAGGTCGTCGAGGTTGGCGCGGGTGTGACGAAGTGGAAGGCGGGGGACCGGGTGATCGGCTGCTTTTTCCAGGATTGGGACTCAGGGCGAATCCGGCGGGAAGTGATGCGGTCCGACCTCGGTGGGCCCTTGCATGGCGTGCTCGCGCAGGAAGTCATTTTCCGGGAGAACGGCCTCGTCCCGATCCCGGAGCACCTGAGCTTCGAGCAGGCATCGACGCTGCCGTGCGCGGCGCTCACGGCGTGGCACGCGCTGGTGGAAAACGGCCGGGTGTGCGCAGGCGAGACGGTGCTGCTGCTCGGGACCGGCGGGGTATCGATCTTCGCGTTGCAGATTGCGAAGATGCACGGCGCGCGGGTGATCATCACGTCGTCGAGCGATGCAAAGCTCGCGAAGGCGCGCGAACTGGGCGCGGACGACACGATCAATTACCGCACCTTCCCCGACTGGCAGGTGCGCGTGCATGAACTCACGAACAAGCGCGGGGCCGACCATGTGGTGGAAGTCGGCGGCTGGGGCACGCTCGAGAAGTCGATCGAGTCCGTGGCCTACGGCGGGCAAGTCCACACCATCGGCGTGCTCACGGGATTCGAGGGCAAGATCAACCCCTGGCAGATTATCGCGAAGTCGGCGTGCGTGTGCGGGCTCTACGTGGGCAGCCGCGAGATGTTCGAGGCGATGAATCGCGCGATCTCGCTGCACCGGATCGAGCCGGTGATCGATCGCGTGTTCAACTTCGCAGATGCGCGCGCGGCCTTCGCGCGGATGGAGAGCGGCGCGCACTTCGGGAAGCTCGTGGTCCGCATCTAGCCGTGCTCAATCACGTCTTCACCACGCCGATCCTGCGTGATAAGGCCGGGATGACGCCGGAGCAGTGCGCGGAGGCCTGCAAATACTTGCTCGGCTTGCGCGCCGCGTCGCCGGGCGAGACGAAATCGAACCGCGGCGGCTGGCACTCGACGGGCAATCTCTTTTCGCCAGACCACACGCAGTTTCCGGCGATGCGTGCTGCGGTGACGAGCGCGCTCTTCGGCTACATCGGCGAAGTCTTCGGGTATAGCGGTGAGATCGCGCTGGCGCTCACGGGCTGGACGGTCATCAACCGGCCCGGCGACTACAACGTGCCGCACAACCACGCGGCGAACCTGCTCAGCGGCGCGCTTTATCTGTCCGTGCCCGAGGGGATGAAGGGCGGCGCGATCATCTTCCAGGATCCGCGGCTGAACTTGAACGCGCACGAGACTGAGGGGATGCGCCGCTTGAAGGTGAAGCCGCCGTGGATGAACCCGACCGTCAGCGTGCAGCCGAGTGAGGGCGAGATTCTCGTTTTCCCGTCGTGGGCGAACCATTGGGTCGAGCCGTATGAGTGCGACGATCCGGAGGCGCTGCGGATCGTGGTGTCGTTCAACACCGCGGTGAACTGACTGGTAGGGACGGCTGTCCTCAGCCGTCCGTCGCGACGCGAGTGAAACACGGACCGCTGGGGACAGCGGTCCCTACCTGGCTACTCTTCGCTTTCGCCTTCGGCCGGCGGCTCGTTTTCCTCGAGCTGCTTGAGCACGTCGCTGCGATCCTCGACTTCGTCCCACACCTCGCGGCTCACATAAATGGGCGCGCCTTGCTGGATCGCGAGCGCCAGGCAGTCGCTCGGGCGGCCATCGAGTTCGATGAGCTTCTTTTCAAACAGCTCGTTCTCGGCGCTGATGATGAGCCGAGCGAAATACGTCTCGCTCTTGAGGTCGTTGATGATCACCCGCTCCACTTTCGCGCCGAGCGCCTTCATGAGGTGGCCCATGAGGTCGTGAGTGAGCGGGCGCTCCTTGGGCGTCTTGTTGATGAACATCGAGATCGCCGAGCCGACGCTCTCATCGACGTAGATCACGAAGACTTTCTCGTCGTTGCCGATGAACACGGCGCGCCCGTTGTTGAACGGGAGGACGGCGCGAACTTGTGCTTCGATGACGGGTTTTGCCACGGCCGCACGCTACGTGGCGTGCCCGGCGCTGACAAGCCGCGCACCCGGCGAAATTTTCACGAGCAGCCCATTGCATTCGCCAAGCAGTTCCACTACTGCGCGCGGTCTGATGCAAGCCCCGTGGGACATCCCCGCCGCCATCTCACTTTACAACATCGACCGCTGGGGTCTGGGTTACTTCACGATCAATCCGAAAGGCCGGATCGAAGTGCGCCCGACGCAGGACGCGAAGACGCCGATCGACATCATGGAAGTCATCGAGGAGGCGCGAAAGGAATACGGCCTCGGCTTCCCGATGGTGCTGCGCTTCCAGGATCTGCTCCGGCATCGCGTCGAGACGATCAACCAGGCTTTTGCGGCGGCGATCGAGGAGTTCGGATACAAGGCGCCATATCGCGGCGTCTTCCCGATCAAGGTGAACCAGCTCCGCGAAGTCGTGGAAGAGATCGTCGATGCGGGGCGCCCGTTTCACGTCGGGCTCGAAGCGGGCTCGAAGCCGGAGCTGCTCGCCGCGCTCGCCATCCATCGCGACCTGGAGTCGCTCATCATCTGCAACGGCTACAAGGACGTGCTCTTCATCCAGAATGCGCTGCTCGGCTGCAAGCTGGGCAAGCGCGTCATCCTCGTCGTCGAGAAACTCGAGGAGCTTTTCCAGATCCTCGCCGTGTCGAAGGAAGTCGGCGTCGAGCCGCAAATCGGCCTGCGCGTGCGGCTCTCGGCGAAGGGCTCGGGCAAGTGGGCGCAGTCGGGTGGTGAGAATGCCAAGTTCGGCCTGAGCACTGCCGAACTCGTCGCCGCGAGCGAGGCGCTCAAGAAGGAAGGCCTCGCGCACGCGCTCAAGCTCGTCCACTTCCACGTCGGCTCGCAGGTGCCGGACATCACCACGCTCAAGCGCGCCGTGCGCGAAGCCGCGCGCTTTTACGCGAAGCTCAACCAGATGGGCCACGAGCTCGGTTACCTCGACGTTGGCGGCGGCCTCGGCGTGGACTACGACGGCTCGCGCACCGCGTTCGACTCCTCGACGAACTACTCCCTGCGCGAATACGCGCGCGACATCGTCTATAACATCATGGACGTGTGCGACGGCGAAGGCGTCGCGCATCCGACCATCGTGAGCGAGAGCGGTCGCGCGATCGTCGCGCACCACTCGATCCTCGTCGTCGAGGCGTTCGGCTCGATCGAGAAGGAATCCGCGCCGATCCACGTCACCGCCGGCTTGGAGGACGACAAGCTCCTGCACGAGATCCTCGACACGCAGCGCACGCTGAACCGGCAGAACCGCATGGAAGCGCTGCACGACGCGCAGTCCGACAAGGAACAGGCGCAACAGAAGTTCGACCTCGGCCTCATGGATCTCGAGACCAAGGCGAAGATCGAGACCGTCTTTTGGCAGGTCGCGCGCAGCGTCGTCGAATACTGCTCCGGGATGAAATACGTGCCGGACGAACTCAAGGAGCTCGAGGTCACATTGAGCGACCAATACGTCTGCAACTTCTCCGTCTTCCAGTCGCTGCTCGATCATTGGGCGCTCGGGCAGCTCTTCCCCGTCATGCCGCTGCACCACCTCGACCGCTACCCGGACCGCCAGGGCACGCTCGTGGACATCACGTGCGACAGCGACGGCAAGGTGAGCAAATTCATCGACCTGCAAGACGTGAAGGACACGCTGCCGCTGCACCGACTCACGCCCGGCGAGCCCTACCTGCTCGGCTTTTTCCTCATGGGTGCCTATCAGGACATCATGGGTGACCTGCACAATCTCTTCGGTCGCGTGAACGAGGCGCACGTCTTCCTCGACGACGACGAGGAGTGCGGCTGGTATATCGAGGAGACCATCGGCGGCAGCACGATCAGCGACGTCTTGCGCATGACGCAATGGAACGAGGGCGACCTCGCCAAGGCGGTGAAATCGCAGGTTGATGAGGCGATCAAGAGCGACCGGCTCAAGCCGAGCGACGCCATGAAACTGCTCGCGAGCTACGAGAAAGCGCTACAGGGCTACACCTACCTGCACTTCGCACCGAGCGGGAACGGCAAGGCGTAGCCCGGTCCGCTTGCGCCTCGCAGCGTCAGCAGCACCAGCCCGATCGTGACGAGCGAGCTGAGTGGCATGAGCACGGCGGCGGCGAGCGGGCTCATGTGGCCGGTGGCGGAGAGCGCGACGGCGATGGCGTTGTAGGCGATGGCGAAGGTGACGACGTGGCGCGTGGCGCGGGCGCGGGCGCGGGCGGTGTCGAGCAGAGCGCGCAGACCGGCGAGGCTGCGACCGAAGAAGTAGAAGTCGGCTTTGTGCTCGAGCAGGCCGCGGTCGATCGCGGGCGTGCCGGTGCAGAGGGCTTCGTTGAAGGCGAGGCTGTCGTTCGCGCCGTCGCCGATCATCAACGTGTGCGCGGCGTCGTGCGTGCGGAGCCACGCGGCTTTTTCATCGGGCGTGAGTGAGCCGAGGCCGGCGTGTGCGGGCAGGGCGAGCGCGGCGGTAAGTCGCGCAACCTTCTGCGGTTGGTCGCCGCTGAGGATTTGCACGGCGAGGCCCCGGCGGCGGAATTCGTGGATCGCGTCGGCGGCGTCGGTGCGGACTGATTCGGTGAATCGGAAGCCGGCGAGCACTTCGCCGTCGCATGAGAAGACGCACTCGTCGCTGCTCGCGCCACTCCACGATGGGCGGCCGAGTTTCCACGACTGGCCCTCGTGCTCGACTTCGAGGCCGAGGCCGACGTGTTCTCGCGGGAGCGCATCGAGCACGGCAGGGCTGATTCCGCGCGCCATCAAGGCCTCGCGCAGCGTGGACGCAACGGGGTGGAGGTTCTCGCGGACGAGGGCGAGCAGCACGGCGAGTTGCCGCGGGTTGAGATCGTAGAGGGATGCCGGGTTGGTGAGTTCCGCACCTTGCAGCGTGAGCGTGCCGGTCTTGTCGAAGACGATCTGCTTCAGCCGCAGCAGCCGCTGCCAGATGCTCGACTCACGGATGAAAACGCCGAACCGCTGGACGCGAGCGGCGGCGAGATCATCGGCGAGCGGGATCGCGACACCGGCGGCGCAGGGACAGGAGACGACGAGGATGGAGGTGAGCACTTGCAGCGCGCGCAGCACATCGCCGGTGCCAGCAACCCAGCCGACGAAGGCACCCGCGGCGACGGCGAGGACGACGACGAGGTAAGTGCGCAGGAAATTTTCAAGCCGCGTGTCGCGCGCGGGTTCGCTGCGGGTCTGCTCGACGAGGCGGGAGAGCAGCGACTCGCTCCACGGCTCGAGCGCTTCGAGTTCGAGTTCGGTGGAGGTGAGATTGATCGCGCCGGCGGCGATGGACTGGCCGGCGCGGGCGGACTGCGCGTCGGGTTCGCCGTTGATCCACTGGAGGCTGAGGCTCGCGGCAGGCGAGTGGAGCAGCGAGCGCACGGGCACGGTCGCGCCGGGGGTGATGAGGTAGCGCTCGCCGGTGTCGGGGCGGATAAGATCAGGTTCGGTCGCGAGGAGGCGCGCGCGGTTGTTCTCGACGGCTTTTTGCTGGAGCCAGCGGCCGACGAGCATGAGGAAGGTGAACGTGGAGACGAAATCGAAATACACGAAGCCCGCATGGTGAGTGCGCCACGCGATGACGGAACCGCTCCACGCGGCGATGAGGCCGAGCGCGATGGGCAGATCGATGTGCAGCACGCCGCGCCGCACGCTTTGCCACGCGCGGCGGATGAAGTAGCTGCCACCGATGAGCAAGCTGAGCGTGCCGCAGGCGAAGGCGACGGAGGCGAAGAGATCGGCGAACTGCGCGCCGGGCTTCATGCCGAGGTAGGTCGGCACGGTGAAGAGCATCGCGTTCATTGCGAGCGCAGCGCAGAGGCCGAGGCGCAGCATGAGCGCGCGCGATGCGGGCTTCGCGCCGGCGATGGGCGGGCCGATGAGGTAACCGAAGCTTTGCAACTCGCGCGCGAAGTTCGCGAAGTCGAAGGCAGGCGACGCTTGCACGATCATGCGGCCGAGCGTGGTATCGACGCGCAGCGAGAGCGCGCCGGGGCGGCGATGGAAGAGACGCTCGATCAGCCACACGCAGCCGATGCAGGAGATACCTTGCAGGTCGAGCGTGAGCGGCTTGCCGGCGGACTGCTGCGCGAGCGTATCGAGCCACGCGTAGTCGCGCGGCTGAAAGACCGTGCCGGGTGCGGGCGGGAGCGCGGCGTCCTGCAGATCGTAGAATTGGCCGAGGCCGTTCTTCACGATGAGGTCGTGGACGAACTGGCAACCTGCGCAGCAGAAATCGACGAGCGCGACCGAAGGGCGAAACGGCGTGCCGCAGTGGACGCAGACCTTTTTCTCAGTGGCAACTGACATGCGAAGGAAGTGATGCGCGCCAGACGAGCAGCGCGGCAGCGACGAAGGCGAGCCCACGTTGCGCGCGGATGAGCCAGAGCGGTGAGAGGCGGCCTTGCGCGCGCAGCCACGAGGACTGGAGCAGCGCGTAGAGCGGAATGGTGCCGGCGACGAATGCGGCGAGCAGGAGCGCGCCACGGCCAGCGGATGCGCTGACCGCGGCGACGCCCAGCATCAACCACAGGGGACCACAGGGGAGCAGCGGCGTGAGAAAACCGAGGTTCTCGCGAAGGCGCGCGCGGAGCATGAGCTTTGCGATCCATCGCGGCTGCGGGAGTTTCTTTTCGAGGCCTAGCGCGAGGGCGAGAAGCACGAGCGCCATCGCCCAGGGCGCGATGCGCATCGGCGTGGACTTGAACACGGCGACGATGCTTTGCCCGAGGCCGCCGCACAGCGCGCCGGCCAGCGAGTAGGCGATGAAGCGCGATGCGTGGTAGCGCAGCGGTTCGGCCTTCACCGCGCACGCGAGCGGCCCACACATGCCGGCGCAGTGCAGGCTCGTGGCGAGTCCTGCGGCAGCGGCGGCGATGGGCGTGGCAAGGTCCGGCGTCATGGAAGGACGAGCGGTTGCGCGTGGGTCTGGGCGATCCAGACGAAGGTGAACATGACGCCGAGGAAGGCGGCGTAGCCGAGTGCGATCCAGATCCACGCGTGGCGGGAAAAGAATCCCGGCGGCTTCTCCTCGGCGGCGGGAGCGTGCTTCTTTCCGGAGCAGCCGCGGCCGCAATTCTGGCAGGCGCAGGGTGAAGATTTTGTTTTGGCAGAACTCATGGTGTGAAGGGGCCGAGGAAGGGGATTTTCTTTTCCGCGACAGACTTGCCGGCGGAGTCGAGCACGCGGATGCGCACCGGGAATTCCTCGTGGAATTCTGCACGCGGGAAGGTGACGACGATCGGGCGCATTTGCTCGCCGAGCGCGGTGACGGCGATGGGTTCGTCGAGGCCGGTGGTGCGGATGGTGGCGGGTGCGTTGACGAGTTCGAGGCGGTAGGACTCGGCGCGGTTTCGTTTGTTCAGCACGCGGACGAGGAACTGATTCCGAATTTGTCCGCTGGCGTCGAGGAAGTAGGGCGAGCCTTGCATCCGCAGCAGGCTCACGGTCGCGGGGCGCAGCGTGCTGAGCGAGAGAGTCATCACGCCCGCACCGACGAGCAGCAGTGCGGTGTAGAGGATGGTGCGCGGGCGGATCCACTTGGTCTTCCGGCCGTGCAGGCCCTCGAAGCTGTCGTAGCGGACGAGGCCGCGCGGGCGATCAAGTTTGGTCATCACGGCGTCGCACGCGTCGATGCACGCGGCGCAGCCGATGCACTCGATCTGCTGGCCCTGGCGGATGTCGATGCCGGTGGGGCAGACGGCGACGCAGCGCTTGCAGTCGATGCAGTCGCCGGCGCCGAGGGTGCCTTTCTTGCCGCGCGGTTCGCCGCGTTTGTCGTCGTAGCCGATGACCATCGTGTGCTTGTCGATGAGCGCGCCTTGCAGTCGGCCGTAGGGGCAGAGGACGATGCAAAACTGCTCGCGGAACCACGAGAAGTTGAACCACAGCGCGGCGGTCATGGCGGCGACGAGCACGAAGCTCTTCCAGTTCTCGGCGGGAGCGTGCGTCATCATCGCGTAGAGGCGCGGGATGGAGACGAAGTAGCTGAGGAAGACATGCGCGAGCACGGTGGCGAACAGTCCGAGCAGCGCTTGCTTGCCGAGGCGGCGGACCATCTTGTTGGCGGTCCACGGCATCGCGTCGAGCTTCACCTGCGCGGGCGCTTCGCCTTCACACCACCGCTCGATGCGGCGCACGAGATCGAGCAGGACGGTCTGCGGGCACCCCCAACCGCACCACACGCGACCCATCACCGCGGCTATGTAAAAGAGCGAGAAGGCGAGGCCGCTGATGAGAAAAAAGCCGAGCCACAAATCCTGCGTGACGAAGGTGAGGCCGAAGAAATGGAACTGCCGGTGGAGCAGGTCGAGAAAGACGACGGGGTTGCCGTTGATCGTGATCCACGGGAGCGCGACGTAGATCGCCATGATCGCGGCACCCATGATCGAGCGCCAGCGGGTGAGCGGGCCCTTGATCGCCGCCGGGTGGATGAAGCGGCGTGATCCGTCGTCGTTGATCGAGGTGACGGATTCGCGGCTCGGTGGCGGCAGGCTCATCACGTTATTGCGCCGTTCCTGGTGGTGCGCCGGGGGCTGCGGTTGAGGCTGGAACAGCGGGCGCGGGCAGGCCGGGGACGCCGACGGGAACCCACGGCTTGATCTCCACGGCTTCGCCTTCGGTGTGAAAGCTGAAGATGTAAGCGGCGGCCTGGCTGACTTTTTCCTGTCCGAGGATCGGCCCCCACGCGGGCATGCCCTTGAGGAGCACGCCTTCGGTGATGGTTTTCACGGCCACCATGGGAGCGCCGCCGAAGACCCACTGCTGGTCGCGCAAATTCGGGCCGATCATGCCCATGAGGTCGGGCCGGTGGCAGGATGCGCACATCGTATCGAAGATCTGCTTTCCCGTCGCGACGACCGCCGGGTCCTTGCTCATCGCCCAGAGCTTCGCGTCGTTGATCTCGGGCGAGTTCTTCACGGCAGCGGCGCGCGCGGCCATGATTTGCTCGGTGACTTTCGCGCCAGGATCGGACGCGAGGCCCATCGTGTGCATGATGGCCCAGTAGCCGACGACGAAGACGATGGTGCCGTAGAGCGTGAAGAGCCACCAGTTGGGCAGGCGTTTGTCGTATTCCTGGATGCCGTCATAGACGTGCGGACGCAGGTCTTCGACGTCGATCGGTGCTTCGGGGATCTGGTCGGGATCAGGCGTGGTGTTCATCGTTATCTTGGTCGGATTCGAGAGGCAGGTTGGCCATGTGGTTGACGCGCTTTTTCGGCAGGCTGAGCGCCCAGATGGCGGTGAAGATGAAGATCAGGAAGAAGATCGCGAAGGTGATCAGCGCGAAGTCGTTCATCAGGTCGGTGACGAGGAGTCGGCGGAACATAATGGATCAGCGTTGGACGACAGGTGGCGCGCTCGGTGCGGGTTTCACTGGCTCGCTCCTGCCGAGTTTTTGCAGGTAGGCGATCAGCGCGACGATCTCACGATCGGGCGGGGTTTCGACGCCGGCGGTCTTGAGGTCCGCGGCGATGACGCCGGCTTGCTTTGCGCAGCTCTCCTGGATCTCGGAGAGCGTGGTTTCGCGGAAAGGCACGCCGAGTTTTTTCTGCACGGCGATCTTGCTCACGAGCGCTTCGACGCCGGTCTTGTCGCGGAAGAGCCACGGGTAGTTCGGCATCGTGGAGCCGATGCTCACGTTGCGCGGGTCGAGCATGTGATTGTAGTGCCAGACGTTGGGATACTTGCTGCCGAGGCGGGCGAGATCGGGGCCGGTGCGCTTGCTGCCCCATT
Source organism: Verrucomicrobiota bacterium (assembly GCA_009885995.1). GTDB lineage: Bacteria > Verrucomicrobiota > Verrucomicrobiia > Chthoniobacterales > Chthoniobacteraceae > VFJQ01. The sequence goes on along the minus strand of VFJQ01000118.1, from coordinate 4,931 downwards.
GATACGGGTGGTCGTAGATGCTCTCGCCGAGCTTCGAGTAATCGCCGTAACGCAGCACGTCGCCGACGAGCGTGCGGATCATCTGCGAGTGGCAGTTGTAGCAGCCTTCACGGACGTAGATGTCGCGGCCGGCGAGTTCGAGCGGCGTGTAGGGAATTTGACGCACGCCTTCCATGTTCCCTGCCTTTTGCATGATGACGGTCGGGACGATCTGCACGATGCCGCCGGTGGCCACGGCGAGCGCGGTGAGGAGCGAAAACTGGAGCGAGTTGGCGAGCAGTTCCTCATACCAATCGCTCCACGCAGTGCCGCTGAATTCCTTGTGCGTGACGGCGCCCATGACCGTGGCGAGGATGCCGACGATGCACAGGCCGCCCCACGTGGCCGGCAGCGCGGCCCAGCCGATGGAAAAGGCAACGAGTGCGAGGCTGTAGAGCACCGGCGCATTGAGGAAGCCGCGGCCCAGTCCCATCGCGTGCCGCTTCTCCGCGACGAAGACTTCCATCGTGCCGTTCACCGTCTCGGCGCCCCACGCGGTCTTCCACAGGTTGTAGCCGCAGAGGATGAAGCCGGCGAGATAGAGCAGGCCGCCGCCGGCGCGGATGTGGTGGAGGAACATCGTGCTCGTGACGGCGTCGAGGAAGTTTGGATAGGCAAGGATGGAGCCGCTCTCGCGCGTGGCGCTGAGCATGAGGCCCTGCGTGATGCCGCTCATCCACATCGCGGCGACGTAGAGGAGTATGCCGACGAGCCCGAGCCAGAAGTGCATGTTCGCGAGCTGCGTCGAGTGGAGCTTTCGATTCCAAAGCCGCGGCGCGAGCCAATAGACCATGCCCGCGGTCATGAAGCCGTTCCAGCCGAGCGCGCCGCTGTGGACGTGGCCGACCGTCCAGTCGGAGTAATGCGAGAGCGCGTTCACCGACTTGATGGACATGAGCGGGCCCTCGAACGTCGCCATGCCGTAGAACGTGACGGCGGCGGCGAAGAACTTCAGCACGGGATCGGTGCGCAGCTTGTGCCATGCGCCGCGGAGCGTGAGCAGGCCGTTGAGCATGCCGGCCCAGCTCGGCGCCCACAGCATGAGCGAGAAGAGCATGCCGAGCGATTGCAGCCACACGGGCAGCGCGGTGTTCAGCAGGTGGTGCGGCCCGGCCCAGATGTAGAGGAAGACCAGCGACCAGAAATGCACGATCGAGAGCCGATACGAATAGACCGGACGTCCCGCCGCCTTCGGCAGGAAGTAATACATGATGCCGAGGATCGGCGTGGTGAGGAAGAAGGCGACCGCGTTGTGCCCATACCACCACTGCACGAGCGCATCCTGCACGCCGCCGAAGATCGGATAGCTATGCGTCCAGCTCGTCGGGATCGAGAGGTGATTGACGATGTAGAGCATCGCCACGGTGATGACCGTCGCGATGTAAAACCAGATCCCCACGTAAAGCGTCGGCTCGTTGCGCTTCGCGATGGTCCAGAAAAAGTTCACCGCAAACACGACCCAGATCAGCGCGACCGCGATGTTGATCGGCCAGATCAGCTCCGCGTATTCCTTCCCGCGCGTCAGACCGAGCGGGAGCGTGATCGCCGCCGCCACGATGATGAGCTGCCAGCCCCAAAAGTGCAGCTTGCTCAGGAAATCCGACGCCATGCGCACCTTGCACAGCCGCTGGAGCGAGTAGTAAACGCCCGTGAACACCATGTTGCCGACGAAGGCGAAGATGACCGCGTTCGTGTGCAGCGGGCGCAGCCGTCCGAAGGTGAGGAAGGACGTGTTGAAGTTCGCCTGCCACACCGCGAGCTGCGTGGCGATGATGACGCCGACGAGCATCCCGACGATGCCCCACACCATCGTCGCGACGAGGAATTGCCGGACGACCTTATCGTCGAATTCGATGATGGTTTTCGTGCCGCTGGCTGCCGTGCTCATTTAGCGCGCGTCCTTGTTCGGGGTTTCGTCAGCGAGCGGCAGCAGCGCTTCCTGCCCGCCGCCGGGTGGATGACTGAGCATTTGCAGCACGAAGAGCAGGGCGAAAAGGGTCACGAGGACCAGGCCAACAAAGACCGTAAGAGCGATCACATTCATGGGCTCTCACTTGGCGCGAAATTGCCGCCGCCGCTCTCCTCACCTTGGCGGGCGCTGAACCAATCTTGTCCAAGGCCGCTCTTGCCCGGGGGTCATCCGTGGCTACACCTCCCTTATCGTGGCCGATTCACAGCAGTTCGACCTTTCTCATCGTCTCTCGCGGTCGCAGATCTTCCGCGACTACGAGCGTGCCTTCAGCGAGGCGACGGGGTTGCCGCTCGCTTTTCAGCCCGCGGACGAGCGCCGGCCCACGATGCGCGCCAGCGAGTGGGCGAATGATTTCTGCCGGCGGATGACGGAAACCACACCGGGCTGCAAGCTGTGCCTCGAGGCGCAGGAGCAGCTCTGCCAGGACGATGGCGAAACGCACACGGTCGCGTGCCGAGCTGGGCTTACCGACTCCGCGGTGCCGGTGCGCATGGGGGATAAGCTGCTCGGCTATCTCCAGACCGGGCAGGTCGCGCTGATGAAGCCGACGAAGGCGAGCTTCCGCCGACTCGTGGAGTGGCTCGGGCGCGGCGACAGCAGCACGGACTGGCAGGCGCTCGAAAAAGCCTATCTCGATTCGCCGATGCTCAACCGCGAGCAATACGACGCCATGGTCCGCCTGCTCGAAGTCTTCGCGCAGCACCTCGCGCTCGCCGCCGAGCAGATCGCCACGCAGCAGGACAATGCCGAGCCGGCGCTGGTGACGAAAGCGCGCGAGTTCATCGAGCAGAATCAAGGCGACCAGATCTCACTGACCGACGTGGCAAAGGCCGTCCATGCCAGCACGTTCCATTTCTGCAAGACCTTCAAGAAAGCCACCGGCTTCACCTTCACCCAATACGTGAGCCTCGTCCGCGTCGCCAAGGCCAAGCATCAGCTCGCCAACCCGCAAAAGCGCATCAGCGAGATTGCCTATGAGGTCGGCTTTCAATCGCTCACACACTTCAACCGCATCTTCCGCAAGATCACCGGGCAGAACCCCAGCGAATACCGCGAGCAGGTGCTCAAGGCGTAAACCGGTCTCACTCGATCCAGCTATGCCCGGCCTCGTCATTCGTCCTCGGTCCCGCATCTATCACGGCCACGACTGGGTCTATGCCAGCGAAGTGCTCAAGCGCTTCGGCGAGCCGCAGGACGGCGACGTCGTCTCGCTCAAGAGCGATCGCGACCAGACGCTCGGCAGCGCCATCTACAACTCGCGCTCCACCATCGTCGCCCGCCGCTTCAGCCGCCAGAAACAGGATCTCGACCTCGACTTCTTCCAGCGCCGCCTCCGCATCGCCCTCGAATACCGCCGCCGCAACGGCGTGAACATGAGCCTCGCCCGGCTCGTCTGGAGCGAAAGTGACGGCATGCCCGGCGTCATCGTCGATCGCTACGGCGATCACCTCGTCCTGCAGACGCTCACCTGCGCGATGGATCAGCGGCGCGACATCATCGTCGAGGCCCTGCGCGGCGAACTCGCCCCCGCGAGCATCATCGAGCGCAACGACAGCCCCGTGCGCCACGCCGAGGGCCTCGAGCTCCGCACCGGCGTCCTCCACGGCACAGCGCCCGAGCCCTTCACCGTCGAAGTCGATGGTGTTAGCTTCGAGGTTGACCTCATGCGCGGGCAGAAGACCGGCCTCTACCTCGACCAGCTCGTCACCTATCGCGCCGTCGCCGCCCACGCCGCCGGACGCGCCGTGCTCGACTGCTTCTCGAACGCCGGCGGCTTCGCCCTCGCCTGCGCCCGAGCCGGCGCGAAGAGCGTGGACGCCATCGAGATCAGCGCCGAATGTGTCGCGCAGATCCAGGCCAACGCCGCGCGCAACCGCCTCGCCATCGCCGCCCACGAAGGCAACGTCTTCGGCATGCTGCGCGACCTCCAGCGCGCCGGGCGCACCTTCGACCTCATCATCCTCGACCCGCCCAGCTTCACCCGCACCCGCGAGAAGCGCGACGAAGCCCGCCGCGGCTACAAGGAGATCCACCTCCGCGCGCTCGATCTGCTCAACCCCGACGGCCTGCTCGCCACCTTCTGCTGCTCGCACCACGTCAGCGGCGCAGACTTCCACGAGATCATCACGGAAGCCGTCGTCGATTCGAAGAAGACGCTGCGCCAGCTTGCCTATTACACGCAAGGGCTCGATCACCCGATCATCTCCACGCTGCCCGAGACGGAGTATTTGAAAGGCTACCTCTTCGAGCTCGCGCCCGGTCGCTGAGGTGGGGCCGGCGGGACTCGAACCCGCAACCAAGCGATTATGAGTCGCCTGCTCTAACCATTGAGCTACAGCCCCATTAACAGAGTAAAATGACCATCTGACGGGAGATTTTTGTTGCGCTTTTCACGGTCGTTTTCTACGGTCGCAGTGTGAATCGGTGCAAAACCGTGAAAACGTGGACGCGAACAAGTGTTCAAAACCTCGTCCGTCATAAATCGGGACGATACTACGCGCGTATCTTTGCCAACGGCAAGGAAACGTGGAAAAGCCTCAAGACCGACCTTTTGGAAGTTGCGAGGAAGAAGTTGCAGGAGTTTGCCGGCGATGTGGAGAAGGCTACCAAGGCACGTGCCGCAAACGATCGTGGGCGCATGACTGTAGGGGATTGCGCCATCGTCTTTCGGGAGCGGCTAAAGCAGGGATTCGGATTGCGCGGGCGCGGCAAGATGATCCGGCGCATTTCGCCAAACTCGGTGCTCTACCGGGAAAAGAGTTTGAACGCTCTGTTTCGGTCGTGGCCGGATTTGGAGAAGACCGACGTGCGGAAAATCTCGGAGCGCGAGGTTGAGCAGTGGGCGCAACGCTTCTCGGCGGCGTATTCGCCGAGCGTCTATAACAACACCCTCGACTCGCTGCGTGCGCTGTTTCGCATC
>VFJQ01000175.1 GCA_009885995.1 Verrucomicrobiota bacterium | reverse complement strand
GTGGCCGAGACCGCGCCGTTGGGCTGGAGCGTGGCGAACTCGCCGCCGAGCAGCACCTTCCCATCCGCCTGCACCGCCACGCTACAGACGTAGTTGTTCGCCTTGGGATCGAAGCCGGTGTCCAGCGTCCCGTCGGCATTCACCCGCGCGATGTTTTGCCGCGCGGTAGCCGAGACCGCGCCGTTGGGCTGGAGCGTGGTGAAGCCGCCGCCGAGCAGCACCTTCCCATCCGCCTGCACCGCCACGCTATAGACGTCGTTGTTCGCCTCGGGATCGAAGCCCAGGTCGAGCGTCCCGTCGGCGTTGAGCCGGGCGATATGGCTGCGCGGCACGCCGAACACGGAGGTGAACCTCCCCGCGAGGATCGTCTTCCCATCCGGCTGCACCGCAGTGGCCCGCACGACGTCGCCGACGACAGCGACATCCAGCACATCGAGATCCCCCGGCGCGGCGTGGGCCGACGAGGTGAATGCCAGGGTAAGAGCAGCGGCGAGGAGGCGGAGCGGGGGGACCATGTTCGGAAAGGCAGCAACTCATAAGGCCCCAGTCCACGCCCCGGCAATCACTTCCCTAGGCGGAACGCGCCCGGAGGCCGTGCTCCACCATCGGGACACACGACGCAGGCGCCCGGCGCCCTACGTCGGCGGTCGCTGCAGCACCGTCAGCAGCGCATTGAAGGCACCCTGGATCGCCTGCACCTCCGCCTGCGTCGGCGGGTCGCTGATGTATTGGGTCAAGGGGGCGAAGCTGATCGGATTGCGGGCGGTCGTGCCGATGGCATCGGTGAGGGCGGCAGAGGTCACCTCCCCCGGCGGGCCTTGGGGGATGCTGGCGATCTCGTCGTGGAGCCCGTTGAGCTGCGCGCGCAACTCAGCGGCATTGAGGGCATCCCTCTGAATGGGGCGCCCCCCTACGCGCGAAAGCCCAATCACCTCCACAAAGGGACTCGTCACTCCCACAAAGTGACTCGTCACCTTTTAAAAGGGATTGCTCACCTTCCAAAGGAAACTGCCCCCTTTCCAAAGGGTGGCAGTCACCTTGGCAAAGTGACGCATCACCCCGCGAAAGTTTCACGTCACCTTCGGAAAGGGATCGATCACCTCGCCAAGGTGACGGCCCCCTTCTAAAAAGTGACCGGTCCCTTTTTAAGAATTCCTCGTCACCTTTCCAAGGGGAGGCGGACCCTTCAGGCACTCCGGCGATCCAACCGGAATGGGAGGAGGACCTCCCGTGGGGAAGCCAGTGACTTTGCGCCCATCGGACGCGCGCAGGCCGCTGGGAGCACGAAGACGGCGCGGCATCACACGAGGAGGCGCTTCCCAAGGAGCGGGATTCTCACCTAGCGTGGTGGGCATGTCGTTGCCCAATCACCAGCCTCTTCTCGGCCTCGTCACCGCCACGCACACGCCGCTGCACGCGGACGGCTCGCTGAATCTCACCGTCGTCGAGCGGCAGGCGGCGCACCTGCTCGGGCATGGAATCGAGACCGTCTTCATCGGCGGCAGCACGGGCGAAAGCACGTCGCTCGCCGTCGAGGAACGCCGCGCGCTGGCGGAGCGCTGGTTCGCGGTCGCGGAGGGCACGCCGATGCGCATCGTGGTCCACGTCGGCGCGAACTGTCTGGCCGACGCGCGCGAACTCGCCGCGCACGCGGAGCAGCTCGGCGCCGCCGCGATCGCCGCGGTCGCTCCCTCGTATTTCAAGCCGCGCGACCTCGACACACTCGTCGCCACCATGGCCCACCTCGCCGCCGCCGCGCCGGCCACGCCGTTTTACTACTACGACATCCCGGTGCTCACGGGGCTCTCGCACTCGATGCCTGACTTCCTCGCACAAGCCCCCGCGCGCATCCCGACGCTCGCGGGGCTGAAGTTCACCAATGGCGACCTGATGGCGTTCCAGTTCCTCATCCATGCCGACGGCGGGAAGTGGGACATCCTCTACGGCTGCGACGAGCAATTCCTCGGCGCGCTCGCGATGGGCGGCACCGGCGCGGTGGGCAGCGGGTTCAACTTCGCCGCGCCTGTCTATCAGCGGCTGCTGCGCGCCTTCCACGCGGGCGATCTCGCGACGGCGCGGGAGGAGCAGTTCCGCGGCGTGCGCCTCATCAAGCTCTTCGCCAGCTATGGCTACATGGGTGCGACGAAGGCGGCGATGCAGATGCTAGGCATCGAAGTCGGCCCGCCCCGCCTGCCCAATGCGACCCTCACGCCCGAGCAGACGGCGAAGCTGCGCGCGGAGCTGGAGGCGATGGGCTTCTTCGAGTGGGTGCGGTGACGGGACGAGAGATGGTGGAACGCGCGCTCCGAGCGCGTTTGCTCCGCGGCCCGCAAATGCTCCGGCTCCGCCGGAAACGCGCTCGGAGCGCGCGTTCCACCGTGTTCTAATAGATCACGAGGAAGCGCCCGTCCGGCAGCGCGACGGCGGCCGGGTTGCCGTTCGCGGGGAGTCCGCGCGCGTGGCCGGGCTCGCCGAGCGGATGGCTCTTCGCGTCGAAGACCTGCCACGCGACATCGCCGCCGCGGGCGAAGCTGGTGCCTTCGCTCCACGCGAGCAGCGTCTCGCCGCGGGCGTTCACAGCTAGCGAGGGGTGTTTGCGGTTCGGTCCCGCGCCGGGTGCGGGGATCGAGTCGCCGGGGAATGTGGCGAAGCGGATGGCGCCCGCGTTTTCCCACGCGCCGAGGAAGCCGGCACGCGCGGGCAGCAACGCGGCGGTGCTCATCGGGCACATGGCGATCTGCCATTCGTCGAGCTGCCGACCGGTGAACGTCACGCCTCGGTCGCGCGAGAGCAGCAGGCGCATCCCGCGGTGCGTGCGCTCGGTGGCCACGCGGTAGAGGATGGCGAGGCTGCCGTCGGGCGCGGCATTCATGGCGAGCGCGCAGCAGGCGCAGACGCCGGTCTGCTCGGGGAGGATGTTAGCTTCTTCGGCGAAGGTCGCGCCGTCATCCTCGGAGCGTGCGAGCCAGACGGCGCGGTCGGCCTCGCTGCGCGGGGACGTGCCCGGCGCAACCGCGTGCCACGCGACATAGACGCGGCCTTGACGGTCGGTGGCGATGGCGCTGTCGCCGTCGAGCGCGGTGGTGCGGCGCATGAGGTTGCGCTGCGGGGTGAAGGCGGCACCGTCGAGCCGGGCGTAGAACAGCGCGCCGGGCGGCTGCGCCTCGCGCGCACCGGGCCACAGCACGTGAGCGCGGCCTTCGCGCCCGAGCGCGAGGTGAGGGCCGCGCGCACTCGATCCGCCGAGCACGCTGCCGGGCTGGCTATTCACACGCACGGCCTTCGCGAAGGTCGCACCGCCGTCGTGCGAGGTGGCGTAGTAGGCATCGCCGCCCGACGGCTCACCTTTGAAATAGACGAGGTGCAGCGTGCCCTCGGCATCGACGAGCGCGGAGGCTTTGAAGCCGCCATCCGGCACGCGGACGACCGCGACTTCCGCGGATGCGGCGGATAGGACGAAGGCGAGCGAGGCGACGAATGCGTGGAGGCGCATCGCGCGGGGCGGTTACTTCGTCGCGGCGGCGAAGCGCGCGCTGACGAAGTCCCAGTTCACGACGTTCTGGAAGGCCTTCACGTATTCCACGCGGCGGTTCTGATACTTGAGGTAGTAGGCGTGCTCCCACACATCGAGGCCGAGGATCGGCACGCCGCCGGTCGAGAGCGGCGAGTCCTGGTTCGGGGTGCTCTCGACGACGAGTTTCTTGTCGCGCAGGACGAGCCACGCCCAGCCGCTGCCGAAGACCTTCATCGCGGCGTCACTGATCTGCTCCTGGCATTTGTCGAGGCTGCCGAACGCGCCGTCGATCGCCTTGGCGAGCTCGCCCGCGGGCTTGCCGCCGCCCTTCTTGAGCATCTGCCAGAACAGCGTGTGGTTGTAGTGCCCGCCGCCGTGGTTGCGCAGGTCCTTGCGCACGGCCTCGGGCGCGGTGTCGAGCGAGCGGAGGATGTCCTCGATGCTCTTCTTCTCGAGGCCCGGCGCGGCGACGATGGCGGTGTTGAGCTTCGCGACGTAGGCGGCGTGGTGCTTGTCGTGGTGAATCTTCATCGTCTCCGCGTCGATGTGCGGCTCGAGAGCGTCGTAGTCGTAGTCGAGCGGCGGGAGCTTGAAGACCTCGGGCGCAGCAGGCGCGGCGGTCTGTGCGCGGACGCTGAGGGCGGCGGCGCCGGTGGTGAGTGCGAGGGTTTTGAGGACGGTGCGGCGGGTGATCATGGCGTGGTGGATGATATCGGGTGAGCGACGATCTTAGCCGTCTCCGGGGGAGTGGCTGCAATGTTTTCGTGGGGCGCTTGCCGCGGGGCGCCCGCGTGCGACAAGCTGCCATCGCCCATGGCCTACGATTCATTCCGCGATTTCCTGACCGCGCTCGACCGCGCGGGTGAACTCACCCGCATCCCCTGCCCCGTGGCGACTGAGCTGGAGATCACCGAGTGGGCGGACCGGGAGATGAAGTCGCCGGGCGGCGGGAAGGCGCTGCTTTTCGAGCAGCCGACGGTGAACGGCGCGGTGTCGCAATTCCCGCTGGCGATCAACACGATGGGCTCGGAGCGGCGCATGGCGATGGCGCTCGGGATCGGGCATGTGGATGAGCTGATGCGCCAGATGGAGCTGATCGTGAAGGCGAAGCCGCCAACTTCGCTCAAGCACGCGTGGAACCTCGCGATGCAAGGGCTCGACCTGCTGCACGCGAAGCCGAAGCATGTGAGCGATGGGCCGTGCAAGGAGACGATCATCCGCTTCGCAGACAACTCCCTGCTCCCTGCTCCCTGCTCCCTGTTCCCCACGCTGCTCGACCTGCCGATCTTGCAGTGCTGGCCGCAAGACGGCGGGCGTTTCATCACCTTCCCGTGTGTGCATACGAAGGACCCGGACACCGGCGAGCGGAACCTCGGGATGTATCGGATGCAGGTCTATGACGAGCGCACGACGGGCATGCACTGGCAGGTGCACAAGGTCGGCGCGCGGCATGGGAAGCGATACTACGAACGCGGCGAGCGGATGCCGGTGGCGGTGACGCTCGGCGGCGATCCGGCTTACACCTTCGCGGCGACGGCGCCGCTGCCGGATGGGCTCGACGAGATATTGTTCGCGGGTTTCGTGCGGAAGAAGTCGGTCGAGTTGGTGAAGTGCGAGACCGTGGATCTCGAAGTGCCGGCGGACGTGGACGTGGTGATCGAAGGCTATGTGCAGCCGGGCGAGATGCGGGCGGAGGGGCCGTTCGGCGATCACACGGGGTTCTACACGCCGGTGGACGACTATCCCGTTTTCCATATCACCGCGATCACGCACCGCGAACGGGCGGTGTATCCCTGCACGATCGTGGGTGTGCCACCGATGGAGGACTTCTACATGGGCACGGCGAGCGTGCGGATCTTCCTGCCAGTGCTGCGGATGAACTTCCCCGAACTTGTGGACATCGCGCTGCCGGCGGAGGGCGTGTTTCACAACCTCGTCTTCGTCTCGATCCGCAAACAATACACGTGGCAGGCGTTCAAGGTGATGCATGGTCTGTGGGGCATGGGGCAGATGATGTTCAGCAAATACATCGTGGTCGTGGATGAGGACTGCGACGTCCACAACACGAGCGAGGTGCTGTTCCGCCTGTGCGCGAATACCGATCCGCAGCGCGACACGACCTTCATCAAGAACCCGACCGACGCGCTCGACCACGCGCAGACGATCGCGTGCATGGGCTCGCACATGGGCATCGACGCGACACGCAAGCTGCCCGGCGAAGGCTATGGACGGCAGTGGCCGGAGCTGCTGCGGATGGATGCGGCGGTGAAAGCGCGAGTGGATCAGTTGCGCGGGGCCGTGGTTGGCGTCGCCGGCACTGCGTCTTGATCAGCAGGCGAAGGCTCACCGCAGCGGCCAGAAGCGCGGAACGAGCAGGATGGCTATGGTGAAAACAATGACCGTCAGGAGCGCGCCGACTTTCAAGAAGTCCGCAAAGCGATAGCGGCCGGGGCCGAAGACCATCATGCAGCAAGGCTCCAGCGGCGTGAGGTAGGAGGTGCTCGCGGCGACGGCGACCATCATCGCAAAGGTGCGTGGGTTCAGGCCCGCGCTCTGCGCGGTCTGGATCGCGATGGGCAGGATGACGGCGGCGGCGGCCTGGTTCGACATGGGCTGCGTGAGCGCGACGGTGAGGAAGAAGAAGCCGGAGAGCAGCCAGAGCGGGTTGGCGTCGCCTGCCAGGCCGAGCAGCACACCGGCGAGGTAGTTCGCGGTGCCGGTGTGCTCCATCGCGACGCCAAAGCCGAGCATGCTGGCGATGAGGATCAGCACGCGCCACTCGACTTCGCGATACGCCTCCTCCGGCGTGATGCAGCGTGTGGCAAAGACGAGCACGCAACCCGCGAGGAAGGCGATCGAGAGCGGCACGATCTTGAACGTGCCGAGCAGGATCGCGGCGGCGAAGATCGCGCCGGCCAGCAGCGCGCGCCGGCCGCGCGGGATCTTTTCCTCCAGCGAGCCGAGGACACGGAAGGTGTGGTCGTCGTTGAGCGCGGCGACATGCACGCGCGGCCCCTGCACGAGCAGCACGTCGCCCATCCGCAACGACACGGTGCTCAGCTTTGTGCGCAGATTGGTCCCGCGGCGGTTCATGCCGATGACTTGCAGGCCGTAGCGCTCGCGGAATCGCGCGCCCTTCAACGTCCGTCCGATGAGCGGCGAGCCGGGCATCAGGATCACCTCGACGAGGCCGATCTCGTCGTCCTCGAGATCGGGATCGGCCAGCTTCACGTCGGCTTTGATCTCCACGCCGGCGGTTTCCTTGATCTTGAGGATTTCGTCCGGCCTGCCTTCGACGAGGAGCACGTCGCCCGCGGCCAGTTTCATCGTGGTGCGCGGCGCGAAATGCCGGTCCTTGTCGCGGATGACCTCGAGCACGGTGAGGTCGAGATCGCTGCCGAATTTCGTCTCGCCAAGCGTTTGCCCGGCGAGCGGCGAACCGGGCGGAATCAGCGCCTCGGCGAGATACGGCGTCACGCCGAACTGCTCGATCAAGTCCGCGCCGCCGCCGCGATCGGGCGTGAGCCTTCGCCCGATGAAATACATGTAGAGCAGGCCGGCGACGGTGATCGGGATGCCGACCGGCGCGAGCTCGAACATGCCCATCGGCGCCAGGCCCTTCTGCGTCATCAGTCCGCTGATCACGAGATTGCTCGAAGTGCTGATGAGCGAAACCGAACTGCTCAGGATGCCCGCGAAAGCCAGCGGCAGGAGCAGCCGCGAGGCGGAAAAGCCGGCGCGCTGCGCGATCCCGATGACGATCGGCACGAAGAACGCCGTGGAAGCCGTATTGCTCATGAAGGCGCCGAGGCCCGCCGAGCTGACCATGATCACCGCGAGCAGCCGATCGGGATTGTCGCCCGTGCGCCGGAGGATCGCACGCCCGACGATGTCGATCATCCCCGTGCGCGTAAGCGCCGCCGTGAGGATGAGCAGCGCGAGGATGACGATGACCGTGTCGCTGCCGAAGCCATCGAACGCGCGCTCAACCGGCAGCAACCCCGTGAGCACGAGCGTCACCAGCAGGCCGAGCGCGATGGTGTCCGCCGTGAACCATTCGAGGGAGAAGAGCACGACGGCCGCGAGCAGCGCGGCGAGCATGAGAGCGATTTCAAAAGTCATCGCTTCCTAAATCGCCTCACGAACCGCGACTGACCGGCTCGGCGCCGTTCTTCGGAAGCGGGGTGATCTCGCTGGTGCCGTCGTTCTTGAGGAGGAGGAGTCGGTCGTGAAATTCTTTGAGCGTGGAGCGGTGGCCGACGCTGACGAAGGCGACGCCGGAGGCGCGCAGCTTTTCGTAGAGGAAGCGTTCATTCTCCTCGTCGAGCGCGCTGGTCGCTTCGTCGAGGAAGGCGATGGCCGGCTTTTTCAGGAAGAGCCGGGCGAAGGCGACGCGCTGCTGTTCGCCGAGGGAAAGGACGTTGGTCCAATCGACCACCTTGCCGAGGTCGCCACCGACGCGGGCGAAGATGTCGTGGAGGTTCACCTTCTCGAGGACGGCGGTGATGGCCGCGTCTTCGGCGTCTTCTTCGTTGAGCGGATACATGAGCTGGGCGCGGAGGTTTCCGGGGACCATGTAGGGTTTCTGCGGGAGGAAAATGAGGTGGTTGTGCGCGGGCCGATCGATCGCGCCGCCGCCGGGATGCCAGAGCCCGGCGATGGTGCGCAGCAACGAGCTTTTCCCCGAGCCGCTCTCGCCCATGACGAGCAGGCTGCCGCGCCGCGGAAGCTGCAAGCTGAGATGCTGGGTGAGGGTTTTGTCGCCGCTGGGCGTTTGCACGGTGACGTCGTCGAGCTTGAGTTGGAGCGCCTCTTCGTTGATCTCGCCCTTCGCCTCCTCGGTCTCGCGGGCGTCCTCGGCGTCGAATTCGTCGAGGTTGTCCCAGAGATCGCCGAGGCGGCGGATGCCGGCGCTGAAGGAACTGAGGCCCTCGATTTGCGCGATGATGATGGAGACGGCAGCGAGCACTGCCGCGAAGGCGCCCTCGGCTTGGGTGACGACGCCGAATTCCACCGTGCCGCGTATGAACATCGGGCCGACGATGAGGCCGGGGATGATGAGGGCGAGGTAGTTGTAGCTATTGGAGAAGAAGCCCAGGTTTCGCGTCCAGCCGATGATCCAGAAAGTGTTTTCCAGCACCGCGTTGAGGCGGTCGATGAGATCGCGGTGCTCGCGCTTTTCGCCGCGAAAAAAGGCGATGGATTCCGCCGCGTCGCGCACGCGGACGAGGCCGTAGCGGAAGGTGGCTTCCTTTTGATACTGATTAAAATAGAGGCCCGCGAGGCGCCGCCCGAAGAGCATGGCGACGGTCGTGCCGACCGCGGCATAGATAAAGAGGACGCCGACGAGCTTGCCCGAGACGACCCATAAAACGCCGAGGAAGCCCACGGCGGTGACGACGGAGTTGACGATGATGAGGAAGTAACTCAACACGCCGGTGGTGAAGAGCCTCACGTCCTCGGCGATGCGCTGGTCGGGGTTGTCCACCGACTCGGAAGCGCGGATGCGATAGTAGGCGCGGTTGAAAAAGTAGCGCTTGATGAGGTGCTGCGTCAGCCAGCGGCGCCAGGCCAGCGAGAGCCGCTCCTGCGAGTAGCGGTAGAAGACGCCGACAGGGACGGAGATGAACGCGACGGCGACGAATTTCCAAATCCCCCGCATCCACGCATCGTGATCGCGCTGCGCGAGCGCGGTGATGACATCGCGCATGGCGTAGCTGAGGAAGACCTGCACGACACCCACGGCGAGGCACAGCCCGAGCAAGGCCGCGAGCCACAGGCGCGCCTGCCGTTTGGCGCCTCCATTGAAGAAGGCTTTGGCGAGGACGAAGAATTTCTTGAGGAGCGCCAGGCGGGTCTTTTCCGGGGCAGGCATCAGCGGGATTTAGATGCGGGAGCAGGCGCACTGGCCGCGCAAATCGTCCCGCGCGTGTCAGCCTCCACAGCCGGAGAGCTATTTCTGTTCGCGAGTGCTCTTCGCCTTCTCTTCGAGATTTTTCGCAGCTTGCTCGCCCGCTTTGCGGACGTCCTCAGCGGTCTGCGCGGCGGCCTCCTTCTCTGCGGCTGCGCGCATCTCAGCCATTTTCTTCTCCGCTTCAGCGCGGGCCTTGGCGGCATCCTTGTCGGCGTTCGCGTCCAGTGCGCCTTGCTTCGCCACGTCGGTTGCGTCGGTCTTGCTGTCCTTGCGGACGATGTCGGCCCGGTTGTCCAGCGCGTCGGCTTTGCTCTCGAGCGCATCCTTGCGGCTCGATTCGACTTTGGAATCGCACGCGGTGAATCCCAAGAGGGCGACGCCGATGGTGGTGAAGGTGATGAGTGTTTTCATAGGTGGTGTTTCCCATTGAATCGCATCCCGACCGGTCGCCGGTCGCATTTCTTTGCAGCGCTTCCAAAAAGTGAAACGCAGCCACCCCGCGAGCGCGCTGCGATTCCGAAGGCATGAGCAAGAAACGAAAGCCCAATCCATCCTCCACTTTCACGCGCCTCGCGCAGTGGTGCTCGACGATGACTGGACGCCCGATCGCGTTCGTAATCGCGTTTGCGATGATCCTCGTGTGGCTGCTCACCGGGCCGATCTTCGGTTTCAGCGACACCTGGCAGCTCATCATCAACACGAGCACCACGATCATCACCTTCCTCATGGTCTTCCTCATTCAGAACAGTCAGAACCGCGACACGCAGGCGATTCAGATCAAGCTCGACGAATTGATCCGCGCGACCCGCGGCGCGCATGTGGCCTTGCTCGATCTCGAGCAGTTGTCGGAAGAAGAGTTGGCGAAAATCCGCAATGACTACGGGCACCTCGCCGAACTCGCCCGCGACCATCTCACGCAAGGCGGGAGCGACACCGATGTGCCGGAGATCGAACACGGGCGGGTGAAGTAAAAGATTCTCGCGCAGTGATACACCCGCGCGCAGGAGGCGCCGCGATTCAGAGGACGAACCATCACCGAAACCTCAAACCGAAAGAACTCATCACCATGTTATCCTGGGCCATCACCTTCCTCGTCATCGCGCTGATCGCCGGCATCCTCGGCTTTACCAGCATAGCCGGAACCGCCATCGGATTTGCGAAGATAGTCTTCCTCGTCTTCCTCGTCTTG
This sequence comes from Verrucomicrobiota bacterium, assembly GCA_009885995.1. Classification (GTDB taxonomy): domain Bacteria; phylum Verrucomicrobiota; class Verrucomicrobiia; order Chthoniobacterales; family Chthoniobacteraceae; genus VFJQ01. The sequence continues at coordinate 17,439 of VFJQ01000175.1, read as the reverse complement.
TTCGTCCTCTCATTCGTCATGGGACGCAGAGCCCCGCGCTGATAACGATTCTTTCCGAGGGAAAACTTCGCGGGCACGCGCGCGTGACAGCGCGGTGCCCGCATTATTTTTACAAGCCGCAGGGCACCGCTCACGGGGCACTTTACGACTAGCGGCGACCAAGATCGCGCCCGGCGCTGGTCCGTTCGTCGAGGTCTTGGCCGGGCTTCCTCGCAGCGACCTCATACTTCTCGCCACCGATTTGGACTGCATACGCGGCCTGTCTGCGCGCGACCTCGGGCTCCACTGCCGCGCGGCGATCGGCCGCGACTGCGGAAAAACTGGTGTCCGAGCGGGTCGCGAGGTCTGGGTGGCGGGCGTGGCCGACGATCCCCTTCTTCTCACAAGCCGTCACGAGCAGCGCGGCGATGCCGAGAGTGAGGATGGATGGCGACACTTTCATGACGCCCATTAAATCGGACGCGCGCCACGCGCCGGATGGGTCAGGCGACGGGAAAGCGCAGCGCCGTGATAAGTTCCATCGCGTCCGGCGCGAAGCGGCGCTGCACCTCGCCGCCGTTCGCCGCGATCGTGCGTTGCGCTTCCCACAGGCCGAGGCCGTAGTGGCCGTGGCGCATGGATGCAAAAGGCGCACGGCCCCAACTCGCGGTTTCGACGGGCGCGCCTTTGGGTTCGCGCAACTCGAAAACGACCTGCCTATCCTCCATTCGCGCCGAGCCCAACAGAGGAGCGCCGGTGCCGAAGTCCTGCGCATTGGCGAGCAGTTCGCGGAAGACATTGGCCAGCGCGGTGGCGTCCACGTTCACCTGCTCCGCTCCGAGCGCGCCGCTCCATTGCACCGTCGGCGCGGGATCGAGCGCGGCGAGTTGATCCTGCCAGATGAGGAACAATTCGCGTGCGGCGTAAAGCGCGAGGGTCGGCTTTGGATCGGCGAACTTCGCGACCAGCGCGCGCATGTCCGCAGCGAGCCGCCGAATCTGCGCACGGATCCGCGCGACGACTTCAGCGGCCTCGCCGACCGGGACGAGTTCGGCGAGCAGCGCGGCTTCGAGATCGAGGCCATTCAGACCGTTGCGCACGTCGTGGGTGTGCTGCCGGATGAACTGCGCGAGATGCGACCAACTCAAATCGGGTGCGGAGTGCATACTCAACAATACGTGCGTCCACGGCGGCTGGCTGTGCCGATTCCAAAGTATGATTACCATCCTGTTCATCATCCTCCTCCTCATGCTCATTGGCGCGCTGCCCACGTGGCCGCACAGTTCAAAGTGGGGTTACGGTCCGAGCGGCGGCCTCGGCACGATCCTCGTGATCCTGCTCGTCCTGTATCTCTTGGGCGTGATCTAGTGTTGCGCATCGTGACACAAGTGTCGCGCATGGCGACACGCCAGCCAGCGGCGCAGGGCTCCGCACAGAGTGGCCCGCGGCTGGCACGCGCAAGGCAAAGGAGAATGTCATGCATTACTCCTCTGATACTCAGCAACTCGAGAATCGCCCGACCTTCACCCACGGCGAGCCAACCGATGAAGCACTCATGGCCCGCATCCAGGCGCGGGACGATCAAGCCATCGCGATCCTTTACCGCCGGCACACACCGCTGCTGCGCACGGTCATCGGCCACATACTCAACAACGCCTGCGATGTGGACGACCAACTCCAGGAGGTGTTCCTCGAAATATGGCGCCAGGCCGCGCACTACGACGCTGGAAAAGGAAAAGCCCTCGGCTGGATCGTGACGCTGGCCCGCCGCCGCTCGATCGACAAGCTGCGCAAAAAGCTGACGCATTTTCGCGCTGAAGAACGTCTCCGCGCTGAGCCCGAGCCGGCAGCGTATCACGGTGCGGACGAGGAAGCCGCGATTGCCGACACGGTGAACATTTTCACGCGCGTGATCGCCACGCTCCCAGTCGCGCAGCGCGACGCGTTGAATCTCTCCTTCTACCGCGGCTTCACCCAGCGCGAGATCGCCGCGCACACGGGCATCCCACTCGGCACGATCAAGACGCGGCTCGAACTCGCGCTCCGCAAAGTGCGCACCGCGATCGTCGCCCTCGGCGGCGCGGACGAGTGGGCCTGCGCCCGAGCGTAGGATTCACAGCGAAATGCCGAACCGCTTGAGCTTCGCGTAAAGCGTCGGGCGGTGAATGCCGAGCAACTCGGCCGCGCGCTTCTTGTTTCCGCCGGATCGTCGGAGCGCGTCGAGCAAGGCTTCGCGCTCCATCCCGCCGAGCGTCAGCGGAACGTTGCTGGCCTGCGCGGGTGCGAGATCGGGGTGCTGGATTTCGCGCGGGAGAAACTGTGGACCGAGGATCGGGCCGTCGCAGAGCACCAGCGCGTGCTCGATGGCGTTCTGCAATTCGCGCACGTTGCCGGGCCACGGGTAGGCGCGCAGAAGTTCGAGCACTTCGGGCGCGAGTTGCGGCACGGGCTTGCCGAGTTGCTGCGCGAAGCGGCGGAGAAAAGTATCGATCAATTTCGGAAGATCCTCGCGGCGCTCGCGCAGCGGTGGCACTTCGATCTCGAACGTCTTCAGCCGGAAATAAAGGTCCTGCCGCAGCCGCCCCTCCTGCACGGCTTGCGCGGGCGGGCGATTGCACGCGGCGATGAGCCGGAAATTCGCGGGCTGGTTCTTCGTCGAGCCGAGCGGACGAAACTCGCGATCCTGAAGCACGCGGAGGAAGCGCGTCTGCAACTCGACCGGCAGTTCGGTGATCTCGTCGAGAAAGAGCGTGCCGCCATGCGCCTCCGACAACATGCCGGGGAACGCCGAGACCGCGCCGGTGAACGCGCCCTTCACGTAACCGAACAGCTCCGACTCGATCATGTTCGCGGGAAACGCGCCGCAGTTCAGCTTCACCATCGGCCCGGCGGCGCGTGCGCTCTGGCGATGCACGGAGGCGGCGAAGACCTCCTTGCCCACACCGCTTTCGCCGGTGAGCAGCACGTTCGCCTCGCTCGGCGCGACGCGCGCGACGAGTTGCTCGACTTCGCGCATCCGCCGGCTGATCGCCACCGGCCCAAGTTGCTCCTCGGCAGCGCGCAGCCGCGCTTGCAGCACTTCCTTTTCCTCGCGCAGTTTCGCCGCCTCCCTCGCGAGCGCCTGCTGATCGAGCGCGCGAGCGCAGAGGCTCAGCAACTCTTCGACCGCGTAAGGCTTCGGGAGAAAATGAAACGCGCCCTGCTTGATCGACTCGATGGCATTCGCGAGCGAATCGTTCGCCGTCAGCACGATCACCGGCAACTCGGGGTGATCGGCTTTCAACTCACGCAACACTTCGATCCCATCGGCGTCGGGCAGCCCGAGATCGAGCAGCACGAGATCGGGCTTCACCTCGGCGATTCGCTTCCGCCCTTGCGATGCGTTCTGGCCGACATGCACGTCGTAGCCATGGCGCGGCAGCACCGCGCTCAGGGTCGCCTGGATGGTGCGGTCGTCGTCGATGACGACGATGGTCTTCTGCATGACCGCGCAAACTACGCGCGGCGAGTGAGGCTGGCGACCTTTTCTAACAGCGCGCCGGTATCGACGGGCTTGGCGATGTGATCGTTGAAGCCCGCCTCGAGCGCGAGATCGCGGTCGCTTTCGCGGGCAAACGCGGTCAACGCGACCGCAGGCACGTGGCGCAGCGGCGGCGGCAGTTCGCGCAACTCGCGGATGAAAGAGTAGCCGTCCCGGTCGGGCATGCCGATGTCGGAGACGATGCAGCCGGGCTCCCAATCGCGGAGTATCAGGAGCGCGTCGGCGACGCTAAGCGCGGTGCGCACTTCCGCCCCAGCGCGGGTGAGCACGCGCTCGACGACGGCCAGCGTGTCGGCCTGGTCGTCCAAGGCAAGAATGCGCAGGCCGTCGAGTCTGGCGTTGCTGGTGGCACCATTCGATCTGATCGGTCGTGGTGTCTGCTCGTTCGAGCGGTCGTCGAGTTGGTCCCTGAGTTCGCGCACGGCGATCATCGGGATCTCGACGTGAAAAGTGGAGCCGTGGCCTTCGCCAGCGCTGCGCGCGGTGATGCTGCCACCATGGAGTTCCACGAGATGTCTCGAAATGGCGAGGCCGAGGCCGAGCCCGCTCTGGCCGCGCGTGGTGCTCGCGTCCTGCTGCGAGAAGCGGTCGAAAATGCGCGGAAGAAATTCGGGACGGATGCCCTGCCCGGTGTCGCGGACTTCGAGCGCGACCGCCGAGCCGGCGCGCGCAACCGAGAGTTCGACCTCGCCGCCGCGCGGGGTGAATTTGATCGCGTTGCTCACGAGATTCCACACCACCTGCTGGAGCCGGTCGGGATCGCCGAGCACTTCGGTGGCTTCCTCGTTTGCACGCAGCGCGATCTTCACGCCGCGCGCTTCCGCGGCGGGTCGAAGACCATCCACGACCGCGAGCGCGAGTGCGCGCACGTCCACCTCGCTGATGCGCAGCCGCACTTTGCCGCTGATGATCCGCGACACGTCGAGCAGATCGTCGATGAGATGAGCCTGGGCGTGGGCGTTGCGTTCGATGGTGTCGAGGCCCTCCTTCAATTCCTGCGCGTCGTCCGCGCCATCGCGGAGCAGGCTGGTCCAGCCGAGGATTGCGTTCAAGGGGGTGCGCAGTTCGTGCGAGACGACGGCGAGGAACTCGTCCTTGAGCTTGTTCGCGTGCGTGGCCTCGCTGTGCGCCGCGCGCTCCGAGGCCAGCAGCGATTCCACCCGGGCGCGTGCGGCCCGTTCCGCCACGACCAGCGTTTCGCGTTCACCGAACTGCCGGCGGGTCATGAAAAAGAGCGCGATCAGCGAGGCGGCGACGACGGCGGCCGTAGCAAAATTAACGGACGCGGTGAAGAAGAGCTGCCGCTCCGCGGCCGCGAGCAGCCCTTTCGTCGTCGCTTCCAGTTCCGCATCAAGCTTCGTAGCGAGCGAGCGAATGTCGTCCATCAGCTCCCTGCCGCCCCCCTGCCGAAGCATCGCCAAAGCCGCCTCGAGGCCGTGCTCGCGGCGCTCGGAAATCGTGCGTCCCATCTTCACCATTCTTTGAGAACCCAGCGCCTCGATTCGGTCGCGCAGTCCCGCCAATTCTGTCTCCGGGGTGAGCAGCGTTTTCATCCGGAGGTCCGAGCGTTCGATGGTGGCGCGCGCCTCCTGATACGGTTCCAAATAGCTTTCCTCGCCCGTCAGCAGGAAACCGCGCTGCCCAGTCTCCGCATTCACGTAGGCCGCGAGCAGTTCCCGCAGTTCGATGCGGATGCCCGCCACCTCCGCGATGCGGCGCTGGGCCACACGCAAATGCGCCGCCGTGCGCACGTTCATGCCCGTATCGAACACGAGCAGCAGCAGCAGCGCGACGAATCCGAACAGGAGAGATTTTTTCATGGGGTGGATTTCCGCGCCGGGCGGAGCGTGGACGTTACCACGGAAGCGGGCCCCACGAGACGGAAGATGTGCGCCGCACGGTCGGGGGACGGCGCTCACCGTGAATCAGAGCGCGGCGATCTCGGCGCGGATCTCTTCCTTGGTGCGACCGATCGCTTTCTGCAGCCGGCCGAGCAGTTCGTCGTCCTTGCCGTCGACGAACAGGAGGTCGTCGTCGGTGAGGTGCGCATACTTTTGCTTCAGCTTGCCTTTCACTTCGTTCCAGGAGCCTTTGATTTCGAGTTTGGTCATAGCATTGGGGTATCGTGGCTGACGCAGTTGCCGGACGTGTTTATTCCAAGACGCCGCTTGGAAGAGTGCCGGCGCCGTCATTCGCCTGGTCGATGGCCTGTTCGAGATCGCCGACGCATTGATCGAAGTCGTAGCGCGGGCCGGACGCGCGGTCCTTGAACTGCTCGGGCGACAACAGCGCGAGCCGCTTCGCGAGGTGCTCGTGCTGCTCGTCGAGCGCGAGGAGGCGCGTGCGGAAGTAGGCCGGGGCGGAGTTGGGCGTCTGCGCTTTCAACCCGGCGATTTCCCTGGCGAGACTGGCGAGGGTGGCATTCGCGCCGCCGTGATAGACGGGCATGTCGTCGCTCACATACGCCTTCGTTTTGCCCCAAGCTTCGCGCGTGGCTCTGCCGGCATGGCGGGCCGCACCGACGACCAAATCCTTGGTGTCGCGGGCGACTTCCCTGGTCTTCCCGACGACGGCGCCGGCGGTATCGCGAGCTTTTTCGGTGATCGATTTCTCATTCGCCTGCGCCACAAAGGCAGTGGCGACGAGAATGGTGGTGGTGAGGATGTGTTTCATGGTTGTTTGGCTTTTGAGTGGGTTAGTGGAAAATGTTTTTGAATCGTCGTCCGAGCTTTCTGAGGCCGTGATCGAGGTGGAGATCGTGGAACCGTGCGACGCCGTTCCTGACCGTGCTCGCGCCGCTTTCAGCCAAGTCATCTGCTTGCCGGTGGACAGGCACAGCGAGGTCGTGCAGCCGATTCTGGATGTCTGCGAGCAAGCGGGTCGTGCGACTTTCCGAGGATTGCGGTCGCATCGCGCGGACGAGGAAGCCGACGGCGAGACCGAAGCCGATGCCAACGACAAGAGCACGCGTGGGATTCTCGCGAGCAAAGCGATTAAGCTTCGTCGCGCGCTCAGTGAGCGCAGTGAAGGGTGCGTTCATGGATTATGCGTCGGGTTGTTTTTTGCAGGGGCAGAGTTCCCAGAGCTTGAGCAGGCCGAAGCAGAGCAGGACCGGTCGCACCAGCGCGAAGACGATGGCTGTGAACACCCCGATGATCGCGCCGATGGGAAGCAAGTTGAGGAGAAACCCAGCGCCGAATGCGGACGCGACAGCCTTGGTCGGTTCGGCGCGGGTGAAGGCGTCGGCTTGGTCGAGCCATGTGCTGGCGGTGGAGGGGCGGGTGTTCGGTCCTTCGGAATCGATCATGGTCATCCTCGGAATCGCAGCGCAGCGCCGTCTGCGTGTGGCATTCGAAAGAAACTTCCTCGCCAGCGATCGCTACGACCCCAAGCCAACCTGCGCGCGTGACTCGGCGGCGACTTCGATCAAGGCGCGCTGCACGCAGTCGATGTCGATCGGTTTGAGCAAGTGCCGGGCGAAGCCGGAGGCGAGCGCGTGCTGGATGTCGTCCTCGTTGCCGAAGCCGCTCAGGGCGATTCCTTTCAATGACGGTCGCGTGCGCCGCAGCCGTTCCATCAGCTCGTATCCGGTTCCGTCAGGCAGACCGATGTCGCTGATGAGCAGATCGAACTCGCAAGTCTCGGCAAGCCGCAGCGCGGAGGCTGAATCTTGCGCGGAGAAGACCGTGTGGCCGCGGCGTGCCGTAGGAACTCACGTGGTTCCCCGAACGTGTGGCGCGGGCGTGTCTTGACAAGCTCGCGGCAAAGCGCGGCTATGCAGGCCGCATGAAAAAACTCCTCGCCCTCTCCCTCCTCCTCGCCGGCGCGACCGTGTTCGCCGCGTCCGATTTCCCCGAAGAAGTGAAGATCAACGGCTTCGCGCTCGGCTGCCAGGCTTACACGTTCAACCGCTTCACCGTCTTCGAAGCGATCGAGAAGACTGCCTACGCGGGCGGCAAGGTGATCGAGTTTTATCCCGGCCAGCGGCTCTCGCCCGCGGAGCCGGACCTCACTTTCGGCCACGAGCCGGGCCGCGTGAAAGTCGGCGCACCCGCCAAGCCGCGCCCGGCGACGGACCCGCTCAGCACTGACGAAGCGAAGGCCGTGTGGGAGAAGGTGCTCGCGAAATGCAAGCAGCACGGCATCACGCCGGTCGCGTATGGCGTGGTCGGCATCCCGACCGAGGAAGCGGACGCGCGCAAGGTTTTCGAGTTCGCGAAGGCGATGGGCATCCGCGTGATCAACACCGAGTCCGACAAGTCGATCGATATGATCGAGAAGATGGTGAAGGAATACGACATCAAGGTCGGCTTCCACGATCACCCGAAGCGGCCGAACGACGAGAGCTACCGCATGTGGGATCCGAACTACATCCTCGAGCTGACCAAGGGCCGCGACGCGCGCATCGGCTCGTGCGCGGACATCGGACACTGGGTCCGCAGCGGGCTCAAGCCGATCGACTGCGTGAAGATCCTCAAGGGCCGCATCATGAGCAGCCACATCAAGGACCTCGACGCGCCCTTGCCGAGCGGGAAGGACGTTCACTGGGGCCAGGGGGTGAGCGGCGTATCCGCCGTGCTCGATGAATTTCGCGCGCAAGGCTTCGAAGGACCGCTCTCGGTCGAATACGAAACCAACTGGGAGACCAACGCCGAGGACGCGAAGGCGTGCATCGCGTTCGTGGCGGGATACAAAAAGAAGTAGCCCTGTAGCCGCGTCGCTTCGACGCGTGGGTGCGCTCCGCAGAAAATCCAAGCGCGTCGCGCGAAGCGAAATAACCTCATGCCTTTTTCCACGCTCGGCCTGTCAGAGCCGTTGCTGAGAGCCATCGCCGAACGGAGCTATGTGACCCCGACGCCGATCCAGGCCGCCGCCATTCCAGCGGTGTTGCGTGGGGGCGATGTGTGGGCCTCGGCGCAAACGGGCTCGGGCAAGACCGCCGCCTTCGCCCTGCCGATCCTCGAATTGCTCGCCGGCCGCCGCGACGTGCGGCATCAAGTCCGCGCAGTGGTCCTCGTGCCCACCCGCGAGTTGGCCGCGCAGATTGGCGAGTCCTTTCACACCTACGGCCGTTACCTGCCGGAGCGGATCAAGACCGAGGTCGTCTTTGGCGGCGTGTCCATCAACCCGCAGATGATGGCCCTGCGCGGCGGCGCCGACATCGTGATCGCGACACCGGGCCGCTTGATCGACCTCGTCGATCACAACGCGCTCTCGCTCTCATCGGTCGAGATGCTCGTCCTCGACGAAGCGGATCGGCTCTTCGCGCTGGGCTTCGCGGATGAACTCAATCGCATCCTCGCGCTGCTCCCGTCGCGCCGGCAGAACCTGCTTTTCTCCGCGACCTTTCCGCCCGCGGTGGAGGCACTCGCCGGGAATCTCCTACGCAATCCGATCCGCATCGACGTGCCGGCTGAGGCCGCGACCACGCCCGACATTTTTCAGCGGGCGATCGAAGTCGATCCGCCACGCCGCACGCAACTGCTCCGGCATCTCATCGAGGAGAACGCCTGGCCCCGCGTGCTCGTCTTCGTCGCCACCCGATACTCGACCGAGCACGTCGCGGACAAACTCCGCCGCGCCGGCATTTCCGCCGGCACACTCCACGGCGAGCTCAGCCAGGGAGCACGCATGGAGACGCTCGCCGATTTCAAGGCGAGCCGCTTCCAGGTGCTCGTCGCCACCGATCTCGCCGCGCGCGGGATCGACATCGCGCAGATGCCCGCCGTGGTGAACTACGACCTCCCGCGCTCGACCGTCGAATACCTCCATCGCATCGGCCGCACGGCCCGGGCGGGCGAGAGCGGAGTCGCCGTCAGCTTCATCAGCGCGGCCACGCACGCGCACTTCCGGCTCATCGAGAAACGGCACCAACTCGACCTTCCCCGCGAACACGTCCCCGGCTTCGAGCCCACCGAAGACCCGCTGCCGCCCACGACCTCGACCGGCGGAGTCAAAGGCAAGCGCAAGAGCAAGAAGGACAAACTGCGCGAAGCCGCCGCCCGCGCTGCCAAAAACTGACCAGCGGAGCCGCGTGCGTTGACTTGCGGGAGTGCCGCTCTACTCTCCGCACCTCGCTGAAACGCCCGTGAAAAACGTCCTCTTTGTCTGCACCGGAAACATCTGCCGCAGCCCCATGGCTGAGGGGCTTTTCCGCGCGGCGATCAAGGGCCGCACAGACATGGACGTGGCATCGGCGGGCGTGAGCGCGGCGGAAGGCCAGGGGCCGAGCGAGCCGGGAATCGAGGCCTGCAAGGCGCTCGGCGTGGACATCTCGGACATCGTCAGCGCGCAGATCGACGAGGACGCGGTCGGGTGGGCGACGCACATTTTTGCGATGACGCGCGGGCACTACGAAACCATCCGGCTCTTCTTCCCCGAGGCCGAGGGGAAGCTGTGGCTCGTCGGCGATTTCATGCCGCAGCGTGGCGGGTCGCCGGATGTGCCCGATCCGATCGGGATGGGCATCGGCGCTTACATCGAGTGCCGCGACGCGCTGCGCGGGACGATGCCGAACATTCTCAACTTCATCGACCAACAATCCATGACCACCACCAACGCACCCGCCCCGACTTCCACCCGCCCGCTGCGCATCGCGCTCGGCGCCGATCACGCCGCGCTCGATCTCAAAGCGGCAGTGAATTCCTTTCTCAGCCGGCGCGGCGATGTGGTCGTCGATCTCGGCACGAACACAAAGGACTCGGTGGACTATAATGATTACGCGGAGGCCGTGTGCCAGGAGGTGATCGCGGGGCGCGCGGACTTCGGCGTGCTGATGTGCTCGAGCGGCATCGGCATGAGCATCATGGCGAATCGGCACCCGCAAATCCGCGCGGCACTCGTGAGCAATCCCGCCGACGCGACCGTGACGCGGCAGCACAACAACTCAAACGTGCTCTGCTTCGGCGCGCGCAACGTCACGGCCGCCGACGCGCCGAAACTCGTCGAAGCTTTCGTCGCCGCGGAGTTCTCCCACGGACGGCACGATCAGCGCGTGCAAAAGCTCACGTGCGGCATCGGGCCGAGCGCGCGCGCTTCGCTCGCGGAAGCGGATCCAGAAGTCGCTGCGGCGATCGAGGCGGAGAAGAAGCGGCAGTTCGAAAACATCGAACTGATCGCCAGCGAAAACTTCGTCAGCCGCGCCGTGATGGAAGCGCAAGGCTCCTGCCTCACGAACAAATACGCCGAGGGCTACCCCGGCCGGCGCTGGTATGGCGGGTGTGAAAACGTGGACGTGATCGAGCAGCTCGCGATCGACCGCGTGAAGCAGCTCTTTCCCGGCGCCGAGCACGCGAACGTGCAGCCTCACTCCGGCTCGCAGGCGAACACCGCCGTCTATTTCTCCGTGCTGCAAGTCGGCGACCGCATCCTTACGATGGATCTCAGCCACGGCGGCCATCTCACGCACGGGCACAAGGCGAACTTCAGCGGACGCTTCTACGACGTCGTCCATTACGGAGTGAGCCCGGCCGATGAGCGAATCGACTACGACGCGCTGGCCAAGCTCGCGCTCGAGACGAAGCCCAAGATGATCACCGCCGGCGCGAGCGCGTATCCGCGCATCATCGACTTCGACCGCATGCGCGCGATCGCGGACAGCGTGGGCGCGTATCTCTTCGTGGACATGGCGCACATCGCCGGACTCGTCGCGGGCGGGCAGCATCCGAATCCCTGCCCCATCGCCGACTTCGTGACGACCACGACACACAAGAGCCTCCGCGGACCGCGCTCTGGCCTCATCATCTGCAAGGAGAAGTTCGCGAAAGGCATCGACTCGCAAGTCTTCCCCGGCATCCAGGGCGGCCCGCTCGAGCACGTCATCGCCGCGAAAGCCGTGTGCTTCCACGAAGCGCTCCAGCCGAGCTTCCAGCAATACGCCGCGCAGATCGTCAGCAACGCGAAAGCCCTCGCCGGCGCGCTCGCCCACAAGGGCTACCGCATCGTGAGCGGCGGCACGGACAATCACCTCATGCTCATCGACCTGCGCCCGCGCGGTCTCAACGGCAAGGTCGCCTGCGAGGTGCTCGACCACACCGGCATCACGGTGAACAAAAACAGCATCCCCTTCGACACCGAGAAGATCACCCTCGGCGGCGGCATCCGCGTCGGCACTCCTGCCGTCACCACGCGCGGTATGCGCGAGGAGGAGATGTTCCAGATCGCCGACCTCATGCACCGCGCGCTCGAAGCCCGCGAGAACCCCGCCGAGCTGGCGAAGATCCGCACCGAAGTGCTCGCGCTCACGAGTCGTTACCCGCTGCCGGGGTAGGTCGGGCTAGTAGTCAGGCGCCTCTTCACCAGCATAATCTTCACCGAGAAGATTCACGCCAGGGGCGGCGTGAGCCACGGTTGCGCGACGATGAACTGGCGCGCCAAAACGGAGATTGAAATGAAGCCGCCAAGTCTCGACTCTCTGAGTGCCGTGAACTCCCCGACTTCGACCGACTCATCTGCACACTCGCTGCGCGAAGAACCGCCGCTAAGGACGAAGACGGTGGGGAGCCGGCGCAAGGCATCAACGCCCGAGGAGTTCCATGCGCGTTCGTGGCGGCTGGAACGCGAGATTCGTCTGCTCAATCCGTTCCCGCGTCCGCGTGGGTTCGTGTTCAAGGCGCGGACTTGGGAGGACTGGCACCGCTGGCGGGCGGCGCAGGAGAACCCGCGGCTCTGGTAGTCCGACAGAGACATGAGCGAACAAGCCCCGCTGTTGCGCGTGTGTTCGCTGCTCAATGCGCACGGCGCCGCTTACCTCGTGGTCGGCGCGCGGGCGGCGATCCTCCACGGTCTCGACCGCACGACCGAAGACGTGGACCTGCTCATTCCCGAAGACCTTGCGAACCACGCGAAGGTGATCGCGGCGCTTTCCGAAATGGAAGATCACGCCGCGGCTGAACTCACGCCGCAGGATTTGGTGGAGAACGTCGTCGTGAAGATCGCCGATGAAGTGGAGGTGGATGTCAGCACTCATGCGTGGACCGTATCCTACGCGGATGCGATCCCATCCGCGCTGCGGGTGGAGATCGAAGGAGTCGCGATCCCATTCGTGGATTTGAAAACGCTCATCGCCAGCAAGACAACGTATCGCGACCAGGATCGGATCGACGTGCAGCAACTCCAGAAACTGCTCGAACGAGAACAGGAAAAGCGGGATTGATCTTCGCAGCGCGGGTCCGCAGTCTCGCGGCACTGTGAGCACCTCGACCCCGACTGATCATCCCACAAACCCACTGCGCGAAGGACTCTCCGCGCGACCGACGCCGCAGCCTTGCAACGTCGTCATCTTCGGCGCCTCCGGCGACCTGACCTTCCGCAAACTCATCCCTGCGCTCTACAATCTGGGCGCGGACGGCGATCTGCCGACAGCCTTCAACGTGATCGGTTTCGCGCGGCGCGAAAAGACCGATGAGGGCTTCCGCAAGGAGCTCGAGGAGCAGGCGCGGAAGTATTCGCGGCAAGGGATCAACGACGAGCTGTGGGCTTCGTTCGTCAGCCGGATTTATTACCACGCGAGCACCTTCGAGAACCTGGAGGGTTACAAGGCGCTGGCGGCGAAGCTGGATGCGCTGGATGCGTCGAGCGGGACGAAGGGAAACCGGCTTTTCTATCTCAGCGTCGCGCCGAGCGAGTTCCCCGTGATCTTGCAAAAGCTGGCCGATGTGGGGCTGAATACGGCGAAGGATGGCGCATGGGCGCGCGTGATCGTGGAGAAGCCCTTCGGCAAGGACCTGCCGAGCGCGCAGGCGCTCAACAAGGTGGTCAACGATGTCTTCTCCGAAAAGGAAACCTATCGCATCGACCACTACCTCGGGAAGGAGACGGCGCAGAACATCATGGTGCTGCGCTTCACCAACGCGATCATCGAGCCACTGTGGAATTCGCGTTACATCGACCACGTGCAGATCAGCGGCGCGGAGCCGCTCGGCGTCGAACAGCGCGGGCCTTATTACGAGACGAGCGGCGCGCTGCGCGACATGATTCAGAATCACCTCCTGCAACTGCTCACGCTCGTGGCGATGGAGCCGCCCGTGGAGTTGACCGCGGATGCGATCCGCGATGAGAAGGTGAAGGTCTTCAAGTCGCTACGCCCGATGTCGCCGGAGGAAGTCGCGCGCGATGTGGTGCGCGGGCAATACGCGGCGGGCGCGATCGGCGGGAAGGATGTGATCGCGTATCGCGCGGAGGATCGCGTGAACCCGGAGTCGATGACGGAGACTTACGCTGCGCTGAAGATCCACATCGACACGTGGCGCTGGGCGGGCGTGCCGTTCTACGTGCGCTTCGGCAAGCGGCTGGCGAAGGGCGCGACGGAGATCGCGATCCAGTTCAAGAACGTGCCGACGGTGCTCTTCAGCCGCGACGTAGAGATCGGGCCGAACGTGCTCGTCATCCGCATCCAGCCGGACGAAGGCATCTCGCTGCGCATCCAGGCGAAGCGGCCCGGCACGGCGCTCGACATCCAGCCGGTCAAGATGGACTTCGCCTACGGCACCTCGTTCGGGAAAGCGTCGCCGGAGGCCTACGAGCGGCTGCTGCTCGATGCGATGGCGGGAGACGCGACGCTCTTCGCGCGGCGCGACGAAGTGGAGAACGCATGGGCCTTCATCGACCGGATCGAGAACGCGTGGCACCACAGCGACACGCCACCGCCGCTCGCCTTTTATCCCGCCGGCTCGTGGGGCCCGAAGGAAGCCGACGATCTCCTCGAACGCGACGGGCGCGCGTGGCGCCGGATGTAACCTGCCATGCCTGCAAACCTCGACACCTCAGCGCTCGGTATGCCGGTGGAAGTCGGCGCCATCGGCAAGGAGCTCAAGAAGCTCTGGGAAAGCACCGGCGGCACGCAGACGCGCGCGTCGCTCATCAACTTCGCCGTCTATTTCCGCGGGCTCGCGGGCAGCGCGGAGAACACCGCATTCATCAGCGAGTTCACCCGGCAGCACGCCTGCCGGGCGCTGCTCATCTGCCACGAACCGGAGTCGGAGGAGGCCAAAGTCTCCGCCTTCATCAACGCCCACTGCCACCTCACACGGGCCGGGGCGAAGCAGATCTGCTGCGAGCAGGTCTCCCTGCTCTTCGAGGGCAAGACGACCGGGCGCATCGCGAACACCATCTTCGCCAACCTCGACTCCGACCTCCCGCTCTACCTCTGGTGGCAGGGCGAGTTCCCCGAGCAGATCGACAAGACGCTCTGGGCGCGCGTGGACCGGCTCATCTTCGACAGCCAGTCATGGGCGAACCCGAAGGAGCAGTTCCGCCGGCTGTGCGCCTCCCTCGACGGCACGCAGGCGAGCCTCGTCCTGTGCGACCTGAACTGGGCGCGCTCGCTGCACCTCCGGCAGGCGCTCGCGCTGATGTTCGATCACGAGGAGAACCTCGCCGTCCTCGACGGGCTGCACACCATCGGCATCAGCCACGCGCCCGGGAACCGCTCCACGGCGCTGCTGCTCACGAGCTGGTTCGCCGCGCAGCTCCGGCTCACCCAGCCGAAGCAGGAAGATGATGAGTTCACCTTCACGGGGCCGAAGGGCCAGCGGGTGCGCGTGACGTTCACCGCCGAGGCCGGGCGCTCGATCAGCGTGTGCGAACTGCGCGGGAAGACCGGCAGCGTGCGCGTCTATCGCGACCAGCAGGGCGACTTCTTCCGCGTCGAGG
Organism: Verrucomicrobiota bacterium; assembly: GCA_009885995.1. Classification (GTDB taxonomy): domain Bacteria; phylum Verrucomicrobiota; class Verrucomicrobiia; order Chthoniobacterales; family Chthoniobacteraceae; genus VFJQ01. The sequence goes on along the minus strand of VFJQ01000175.1, from coordinate 2,267 downwards.
TGCGCCTCGCGAACGGCTGCATCTACAATCACCTCCTGCCCGCCGGCAGCAATGCGACCACGAGCCTGCTGCTGTGGGAGATCGGCGGCGGCAGCCGGCACAAGGTCTATCACCGCGCGCTGGAGATCATCGACACGCTGCTGTAGGTGGCTGCGACGCCCCGTCGCAGAAGGGTGGAAGCGGCGCCGCGCCGCGCCCGCTGGCGAAGCGGCGGGGGCGCCGCTTCACGGCGCCGGGATCACCTTCACCCGCATGAACCGCTGCGCCGCCGTGGCGGGGGTGAAGTTGTCCCGCACCTTGAGGGTGCTCGCGGTATTGGCGATCATCGTCGTCGTCCCCATGCTGAAGGCCGCGCCGTCCGGGCTGCCCGCCGTCTCCACCGTGTAGCTCACCCCCGCCCGCTTGCTCAGCGTGATGGTGAGGAAGCCGCCCTCGTCCACCGGCATCGGCGCCGCCACCGGATCGGAGAAGAGCGGGTCGGTATTGAAAGCCTGCTCCAGCAACTCCATCCGCCCATCCCCATCCGTGTCGTCCGTGGCCGTGTGTGCGGTGATGCTGCCGAAGCGGGCGTGTTCCCAGAGGTCCAGCAGCCCATCGCCGTCGAAGTCCGGGTCCGCGGGGGCGAAGACGTAGGCGTAGCCTTTGTCGAACGCCACCGTGTCGTCGAAGGGCGTGCCGATGGCGACGGTCGTGCCGTCGATCGCCACCGAGTAGCCGAACTGGTCAGTCGTCGCCGGGCCGGGGTTGTTCAGCGTGGCCACGGGCACCGTGGGCGTGCCGCTGCTCAGGTCATACACATACGCGCTCCCGGCATTGCTCGCTCCCGTGTCGTCCTGGTTAGCCCCCACCACCACCCGCGTGCCGGAGATCGCCACCGACCAGCCGAAATAGTCACCCTCCGCTAGGCCGGGGTTGTTGAGCGTCACGAGAGGGACGGTGGGCGTGGCGCTGCTCAAGTCATACACATATGCGCTGCCCGCATCAGCCGCCCCGGTGTCGTCGTAGGGAGCCCCCACCACCACGAGCGCGCCGGAGATGGCCACCGACGAGCCGAAGACATCCCCCACCGCCGCCGGGCCGGGATTGTTGAGCGTGGCCACGGGCACTGTGGGCGTGCCGCTGGTAAGATCATACACATACGCGCTTCCCTCGTTGGTCACGACCGTGTCGTCCAGGTAAGCCCCCACGACCACCCGCGTGCCGGAAATCGCCACCGACCGGCCAAAGCTGTCACCCATGCCCGGGACGGGATTGTCGAGCGTGAGCACGGGCACGGTCGGCGTGGCGCTGCCCAAGTCATACACATACGCGCTGCCCGCATTGATCGCCCCGGTGTCCTCGAGGAGAGCCCCCACCACCACGCGCGCGCCGGAGATCGCCACCGAAATGCCGAAGAGGTCCTGGAAGGACGGGCTGGGGTTGTTGAGCGTGGCAATCGGCACGGTCGGCGTGCCGCTGCTCAGGTCATACACATACGCGCTGCCGGCCTGGGTCGCCCCGGTGCTGTCGTAGGGAGCCCCCACCACCACGCGCGTGCCGGAGATCAAGACCGAGTAGCCGAACTGCTCACTCGCCGCCGGGCTGGGGTTGTTCAGGATCAGCATCGGCACCGTCGGCGTCGCGCTGGCGAGGTCATAGACATATGCGCTCCCCGCGTCGGTCGCTCCCGTGTCGTCCGCGCGAGCCCCCACCACCATCCGCGTGCCGGCAATGGCCACCGCGTAGCCGAAGCTGTCACTCACCACGGGGCTGGAGTTGTTGAACGTGGCCACGGGCACCGTCGGCGTGCCGCTGCTCAGATCATACCCATACGCGCTCCCGGCGTTGGTCGCTCCCGTGTCGTCCTGGTAAGCACCCACCACCACCCGCGTGCCGGAGATCGCCACCGAGTAGCCGAAGTAGTCACTGGCCGCTGGGCCGGGGTTGTTCAGCGTCGCCACGGGCACCGTCGGCGTGCCACTGCCCAGGTCATACACATACGCGCTCCCCGCGTCGCCCGCCCCGGTTTCGTCGCCATAAGCGCCCACCACCACCCGCGTCCCGGAGACCGCCACCGAGTAGCCGAACCGATCACTGTCCACCGGGCTGGGGTTGTTCAGCATGGCCACGGGCACCGTCGGCGTGCCGCTGCTCAGGTCATACCCATACGCGCTCCCGGCGTTGGTCGCTCCCGTGTCGTCCTGGTAAGCACCCACCACCACCCACGTGCCGGAGACCGCCACCGAGTAGCCGAACCGATCACTGTCCACCGGGCTGGGGTTGTTCAG
>VFJQ01000115.1 GCA_009885995.1 Verrucomicrobiota bacterium | reverse complement strand
TGCACTCGGTTAGGAGGGCTTCCTTGATGCGGGTTTTCACGCCCTCGCCGAAGAGCGTGCCGTCGGGCAACACGAGGCCGGCGCGGCCGCCGGGCTTGAGGATCTTCATGAGGAGCACGAGGAAGAGGTCGGCGGTCTCACGTGTGCGGAACTCGGCGGGGTAGTTGGACTCGATGCCGTCCTCCTCCATGCCGCCGAAGGGCGGATTGGTGACGATGACATCCACGCGCTCCTTCGGGCCCCAATCGCGCAGGGGGCGGGCGAGGGTGTTGTCGTGGCGGACGTTGGAGGGAACATCAATGCCGTGCAGAAGTAAATTAGTCATGCACAGAATATGAGGAAGATGCTTCTTCTCGATGCCTGCGAAGCAGTCTTGGATCTTGCGTTCATGGGCCTCGGTCTTGGCCTGCTTGCGCAGGTGTTCGATGGCGCAGACGAGGAAGCCGCCGGTGCCGCAGGCCGGATCGAGCACGCTTTCTCCAAGCTGGGGATTCACCTGCTCGACGATGAACTGGGTGACGGCGCGCGGGGTGTAGAACTCGCCGGCATTGCCTGCGGACTGGAGATCTTTGAGGAGCTTCTCGTAGATGTCGCCGAACATGTGGCGATCATCGGAGGCGTTGAAGTCGATGCCGTTGATCTTGTTGATGACCTGCCGCATCAACGTCCCGTTCTTCATGTAGTTGTTGGCATCCTCGAAGGCGGAACGGATGAGGGTGGCGATCTTGTCGCCGCCGGCGGTGAGGGCCTTGAGCTTCGGGAGGAGGGTGTTGTTGATGAAGTCGAGCAGGGCGTCGCCAGTGATGCCCTCGTCGTCGGTGGCCCAGGTGGACCAGCGGAGGTGTTTGGGGAGGGGCGACTTGTAGTCGTCGCGGAGGACTTCCATCTCCTTTTCCCGGTCGTCGAAGATTTTCAGGAAGAACATCCAGCCGAGCTGTTCGAGGCGCTGCGCGTCGCCGTAGGTCCCGGCGTCCTTGCGCATGATGTCCTGGATGGTTTTGACGAGGTTGGAGACGTTAGGCATGGAGATGAAGTTTGACTAGCGGGGGCGGACGTGGAGTATTGAAAGCAAGTTGGACTGGAAATTTCCGGTCGGCGCTGGGCTTCTGGGATTTCCCGGAGGCCCTTCGCATTTTCAGGGGAGTCGTTTCAGACCCCAACCCTCCGTTTTCCCAGCCGGGCTGCGCCGGAGCTTGGTGGCGACGATTTCGAATGCGCGATTGGGCTGGTCCGGTCGCAAATGATGCAGGGCGACGGGGCGCGCCATGAGGTCGGTGAGTTGAAGGCCTGCGGAGTTCGAAGCTTTTGGAACCATGACCAATTGCAGGGGGAACTTCTGCCGAAGGGCATTGGTGCCATCGCAGACGCGGCGGAAAGCCAGTTCCATTTCCGCGTCCTCCCTCCTGCCGCGCTTTTCCACCACGATCGCGGTCGTGGCAGTCGTCTGACCCAATCCCTCCAGGTGGCGAAAGATGCGCTCAAGGCCCGTCTCCATGGCGTATTCGTAGGGGCTAACCGGTGCGTGATACCGCGAGATGAATGCAGGCTTGTCGATCACCACGGCGATGATGGTCGCTGGAAGAGCAGCCATCCGCTCGGTCAGTCTGGTCAGGAATCGATCACGAACCGGTTTCTGCAGGAGGAACAGGAAATCTCCGGCCGGCTTTCGGATCTCGTGCTCGTGAAGCACGACCTCGTCATGGCCCCAGAACTCGAACTTGAACCGCTGCAGGTCCGGGCAAACACGGTTCACATAGTCGTCCTTCCGAAGAATGGCGAGGAGCAGGACGAAAACCGGGAACTGCGGGTCAATCTGGGTCAGGTTGTGGTCGCCGCTCTCATCGACGAAGACAAGATAGTCGCTAACAACTGACGGCGCGGGCATACTCAGGCAGCTTTTTGATAGAGAGCTGCCTCGAGGTCGCGGATGGCGGCGAGGTAAGCGGGCTTGCCGCCGAATAGCGTGACGATCTCAACCGGCGTGCCGAAGGCGGTGAGCGGGTCCACCTTGAGGATTTCGAGGGATTCGACGCTGGTGATCCCGGAGTCCGCGTATTTCTGGAGCAACGCATCAAGGACGGCGCGGGCCTTGTCGCCATACTTGCCGAAGACGTTGCGCTTTTTCACCTTTGCAGCTCGTTCCTTCCGCGTGAGCGGCGGCGCGTCGAAGGCGACGTGGCATATGAGGTCGAAGGCGTCGTAGTCGCGCCCGACCTGCTCGGCGAGTTCGTCGAGGAAGACGCCCTTGGCGGCGAGCTGTTCGAGGATCGCCTGCTTCTTTTCAGCGTCGTTCCAAACGGTGAGGAACTCATCGAGTGAGGCATAGGTTTCCCGGACGGTCTTGCGGGAATAGTCCTTGAGCGACTCGGTGATTAGCTTGCCGTTTCCATCGAGGTATTGGACGCGCTCCATGACGACGCAGACCTCGACATCCTCCACGTAGTATTTGGTCATGCCGGGGCCGGGTGGCTCCGGATCGATGATGATCCCACCGGGCGGCTCCACTTCGCCGCCTTCCGGTGGGTCCTCGGGTGGGATGGGTGGGTCCTCCGGCCCCGGCTCATAAATCTGCACGGGATCGCCATCGAAGTCCGGGTCCGCAAACAAAGCGGTGGCCCGTTTGAAATCCATGATGGTGAAGTAGAGCTTCCCGTAATCCTCGTTGATCCGAGTGCCGCGCCCGATGATCTGCTTGAACTCCGTCATGGAGTTGATGCGGCGGTCGAGCACGATGAGATGGCAGGTCTGCGCATCGACGCCCGTGGTCATCAGTCGCGAGGTGCAGGCGATGACGGGATAGATGGACTCGGGGTCGATGAAGTTGTCGAGCTGGGCCTTGCCCTCGTCGTTGTCGCCAGTGATGCGCATGACATATTTGGCATTGGCGGCGGCGAGGTCGGGGTTGGCGTTGACCAACGCCTGCCGCATGCGCTCTGCGTGGTCGATGTTCTCGCAGAAGATGATGGTCTTGGCGAAGCGGTCGGTGGCTTTGAGGAACTCGGTGACCTTGGCCGCAACCAGGGTGGTGCGCTTTTCGAGGATGAGATTCCGGTCGAAGTCGCGGTCATTGTATTCGCGGTCCTCGATAAGCTGGCCGTGCTTGTCCGTCTGCCCGTCGAAGGGGCGCCAGCCGTCGAGATCCCGGTCGAGGCCGATGCGCACGACTTTGTAGGGCGCGAGGAAACCGTCGGAGATGCCCTGCCGCAAGGAGTAGGTGTAAATCGGTTCGCCGAAGTATTCGATGTTGGAAATTTCCTTGGTTTCCTTGGGCGTGGCGGTGAGGCCGATCTGGGTGGCGGACGAGAAGTATTCGAGCACCTTGCGCCACGCGGCATCGTCGGCCGCGCTGCCACGGTGGCACTCATCGACGACGATGAGGTCGAAGAAGTCGGGCGAGAACTGGGTGTAAATGTTCTGCTCCTCCTCAGTGCCGGTGACGGCCTGATACAGGCAGAGGTAAATCTCGAACGACTTATCGACCGTGCGATTGGTGATCTTCGTCATCGCCGTGCCGAACGGCTTGAAGTCGTTGGTCTTGGTCTGGTCGGCGAGGATGTTGCGATCGACAAGAAAGAGGATGCGCTTCCTGGCACCCGACTTCCACAGGCGCCAGATAATTTGAAAGGCAGTATAGGTCTTGCCGGTGCCGGTGGCCATGACGAGCAGGATGCGGTTCAGTCCGCGGGCGATGGCATCCACGGTGCGATTGATGGCGATGAGTTGATAGTAACGCGGCGATTTCTGCGAACCGTTGTCGTAATAGTCCTGCGTGGCGACGTTCTCCTGCTCGGCGTTATAGCCTTTTGCGGCTCGGTAGCGTGTCCAGAGCTCGTCCGGTGTCGGAAACTGATCGAGCGGGATTTCGCGCGTAACGGTGCCGCTCGTGACGGTCCGGTCGTGTTCGAGGAACGCATCGCCGTTCGAGCTGTAGGCGAAGGGAACGTCGAGAATCTCGGCATATTCGAGCGCCTGCTGCATGCCGTCGCCGACGGAATGGTTGTTGTCCTTGGCTTCGATGACCGCGAGCGGCAGGTTCGGTTTGTAGGAAAGGATATAGTCGGCTTTTTTTGCCTCGCCGCGCTTCACCGTCTTACCGCGAACGATGACGCGGCCCTTCGTAAAGTAGGCCTCCTCGCGGATTTGGGTCATCACGTTCCATTTGTCGCCATTAGGACCGACCAGTGCCGGCGTGATGAACTTGGTGCGAATGTCCGCCTCGGTGAGAGATTTTTTGTTCATGCAGCGGACGTGAGCTGTATCTCATTGCAGTCCCGACCGTGGGATTCGACGAAGTTGCCTCGCTGCACTCGCCCTGCGCTCCGCCGCGTCGCGGTGTCCGCGGTGAGCCAGAGCTTGACCCCAAAACCGAGGTTGGCAGACGAGTCTTTGGAGGCGGCTTTCCGCGCGGAACTGGTAGGCATCTGCGCAGGCTAGCCGGAATGAAAGAGGAACGACAATGCTTCGATTACGGCGGGAGGCGCAGGGGGAAGTGGGAAGTAGGAATGATGAATGAAAAAGGGGTGCGGCCTTTGAGGTCGTCTTCTTCCTTCATCATTCTGATTTCGCACTTCACTCATGAGGACGGCCCTCCGCCCTGCGTGAGCCGGCTATTCCTGCCCCGGTTCCTTCACGACCCGGGATTGCAACCACGCGAGCGCGTTCTTGCTGCCTTCGGTGCCCAGCGTGACCTCACATTCATTGCCGAAGACCAACCGGAGAGCGCCGTCTTTCTCGGAGACGGCGTAGAGGAGATTGTCCATGTTGATGATGCGGGAGCCGAACTGCACGAGGTTCATGACGGGAGGCCCGTGCCGTGAGCATGCGAGTCAACAGCGACTTGTTCGGGCCCGGGCTGATGTGGCTTGAGGATCTCCTTCGTCATGCCTGGGGATGACCTTCCTCAAGTCAGCGGATGACCCTCCTCAAGTCAGCAGACGACCCTCCTCTAGTCAGGGGATCCCCCTGCGGTTTCGCGCTGGAGCACCCGGAACGCACATCACCGCTCCAAGGCGCAGTCGCAGACGAACCAGGTCGGTTTCAAGTGCGCGAGGGGTTCGCGGAGAGTGTCGATCTGCTCCGCCGGGCCGTGAATTTCCAGCCGTGTCAGGTCGGCGATCTTGAGCATCTCACCGAGGAGTTCCCCGACGTTGCCGATGTGATCGAGCGCGGCCTGCGCGTCGACGTAGGCTTCGCGGCAGAACACCTCGTCGCCGTTGATGCTGAACCCATAGTAAAGCACCTTCTCTTCATTGCGCGTCTTCTCGACGAAGGCGGGCAGCAGCGCCTTCGCCGCGTCGAGCTTGCCGGCGTGAACTTTGAAATAAGGGTGGAGGCTGACGGCGCGGGAGATTCGGCTCATGGCGCAGGCAGTCTTGCACGGCCCAACTTTCACAGACAAGCCTGTCTCGTGAAATCCCTCCTCGTCCCACTCGCCCTCGGCACGATCGCGCTCGCCGATTCGCCGGACATCACGGCGAAGATCGAGGCGATCCGCCAAAAGCACGCGGTCCCCGCGCTCGGCGCCGCGGCGATGCGCGATGGCGAACTCGTGGCGCTGGGCGTGAGCGGCGTGCGGCAGTTCGGCGCGTCCGATCCGGTGAAGACGGGCGACCTCTGGCATCTCGGCTCCTGCACCAAGTCGATCACGGCGACACTCGCCGGCATCATGGTGGATGAAGGGAAGGCGCGGTGGGACATGAAGATCGTCGATGTGCTGCCCGAACTCAGCACGAAGCTGCACGCGGACTGGCGCGGCGTGACGCTCGAACAACTCCTCACCCAGCGCAGCGGCGCGCCGAAAGAGCCACCGCCGGAGCCGTGGAAGATCGCGTGGCAGCAGCGCGGCAGCGAGATCGAGCAACGGCTCGCGTTCATCCGTGGCTTCACCGCACTGCCGACGGAGGTGCCGGCGGGGACGAAGTTCATCTACTCGAATCAGAACTACACGCTCGCCGGTGCGATGCTCGAACGGCTCGCGGGAAAGCCTTACGCCGAGGCGGTACGCGAGAAGGTCTTCATGCCGCTCGGGATGAAGTCGTGCGGCTTCGGCGGCTGCGGCGAGAATCAGCCGCGCGGCCACAAAGGTGCGAGCGGCGCGTTCACCACTGTCGCGGCGGACGCGGATAATCCGGCGGCCATGACGCCAGCCGGCCGGGTGCATTGCTCGCTCACCGACTTCGTCCGCTACGCGAGCTGGCACGCGCGCGGCCCGCTGGGCGACGTGAAGCTGATGAGCGACGCGACCTTCCGAAAGCTCCACACCGCACCCGCCGGGCAGGACTACGCGATGGGCTGGGTGGTGACCGAGCGTCCGTGGGCCGGCGGCGCAGCGCTGACGCACAGCGGCTCGAACACGATGTGGTTTTGCGTGATGTGGATCGCGCCCGCGAAGCAAACCGCCTACGTGGCCGTCACCAACTGCGCCGGCGATGCCGCCCTCAAAGCCTGCGATGAAGCCGTAGCCACGCTGCTCCGGCGCTAAGTTTTCCCCGCGCGCGCGGGTTCCAATCGTCGTATCAGTCTCATCATGTCACATCACGCGCCCGATCCCGCCGACCTCTTCTTCACGCGCCGCGATTTTCTCACCCGCTGCGGCATGGGCATGGGCGCGATGTCGATGGGCAGCCTCTTCTCGCAAGCGAACGACGCGCTGAACCTCAACCCGCTCGCGGTCAAGAAGCCGCCTTTCCCCGCAAAGGCGAAACGCGTGATCCACATCTTCGCAAACGGCGGCGCGTCGCATGTCGATACCTTCGACCCGAAGCCGAAGCTGACCGAATGGCACGGCAAGGAGATCCCGACCAAGCTCCAGACCGAGCGCAAGACGACGACCGCGTTTGCGTCGCCGTTCAAGTTTCAGAAATACGGGAAGTCGGGCCTCGAAGTGAGCGAGCTCTTCGCGAAGACCGCCGAAGCCGCCGCCGACGAGTTGTGCGTGATCCGCTCGATGAACGCCGACGTGCCGAATCACGAGCCGTCGCTCATGCTAATGAACTGCGGCGACGCGCGGCTGCCGCGGCCGGCGTTCGGCTCGTGGGTCACCTACGGGCTCGGCTCGGAAAACCAGAACCTGCCCGGCTTCATCACGATGTGCCCCGGCGGCTACCCGATCCAGGAATCGCAGAACTGGCAGAGCGCGTTTTTGCCCGGCGTCTTCCAGGGCACCTACATCGACACGAAGAATCAGGACGTGGACAAGCTGATCGAAAACATCCGCAACGGCTTCACGACGACGAAGGAACAGCGGGCGCAACTCGACCTGCTCAAGACGCTCAACGCCCAGCACCTCCAGCGCCGGCAAAACGACGCGCAGCTCGAGGCGCGCGTGCAGAGCTTCGAGCTCGCGTATCGCATGCAGATGGACGCGAGCGACGCCTTCGACATCGGCAAGGAATCCGTCGCGACCCGCGAGATGTATGGCGACACGGTGCAGTGCCGTTCGCTGCTCATCGCGCGCCGGCTGCTCGAGCGCGGCGTGCGCTTCGTGCAGGTGTGGCACGGCGAAGGCCAGCCGTGGGACAGCCACGAAGAGATCGGCAAGAACCACGCGCGACTCGCCCAAGAAGTCGATGGGGGTATCGCCGCGCTGCTCAAGGATCTCAAGCAACGCGGGATGCTCGACGACACGCTCGTGCTGTGGAGCGGCGAGTTCGGGCGCACGCCGACGGTGGAAGTTCCGACGCCCGAAACGCTCAACGCGAACGTGAAGAACGGCCGCGATCACAACCACTGGGGCTTCACCGCATGGATGGCCGGCGGTGGCGTGAAGCCCGGTGTCTATGGCGCGACCGATGAGTTCGGGTTCAAGGCCGTGCAAAACCCCGTCCACGTCCACGACCTCCACGCGACGATGCTCGCGCTGCTCGGCTTCGATCATGAGAAGCTCACCTACCGCTACGCCGGCCGCGACTTCCGCCTCACCGATGTGCATGGGCACGTGGTGAAGGAACTGATCGCGTAACTTTTCACCCCACCCATGAAGTTCCCCTCCATCCTCCTCGCCCTTTCGTGCGCCGCCGTCGCGCAACTCCCCGACGACCATCGCCTCGCGCCGCTCAAGGATCTCAACGGCGACTTCACGTGGAAGCCCGTCGCGAAGGACGCGTGGCCCGCGCGCGCCGCGCAGGTGCGCCAGCAGATGCGCGTCGCCCTCGGATTGTGGCCGGAGCCGACGCGCACGCCGCTAAATGCGGTCATCCACGGCAAGACTGAGCGCGGCGACTACACGGTCGAGAAGGTCTTCTTCGAGTCGATGCCGGGCCTCTTCCACACCGGCAATCTCTACCGGCCGAAAGGCGCTGCGGGGAAACATCCCGCGGTCATCGTCACGCACGGGCATTGGCTGGATGCGCGGTTTTGGGAGAAGACGGACGACGTTCTGAAAAAGGAAATCGAGGCCGGCCACGAGCGGTCGAAAATCGGCGGGCGGACGATTTTCCAATCCATCGGCGCGCAGCTCGCGCGCATGGGCTGCGTCGCCTTCGTGAGCGACATGCTCGGCAACAGCGACTCGCAGCAGATCAGCCAGGAGATCGCGCACCGCTTCGCCAAGCAGCGCCCCGAGATGATCTCGCCCGATCGGTGGGGCCTCTATTCGCCGCAGGCCGAGACGAACAGCCAGAGCATCATGGGCCTGCAAACGTGGAACAACATACGGTCGCTCGACTTCCTCACCGCGCTCGATGACGTGGACCCTGCGCGCCTCGCGGTGACTGGTGCGAGCGGCGGCGGCACGCAGTCGATGCTCCTCGCCGCGCTCGATCCGCGCATCGCCGTCGCCGTGCCATGCGTGATGGTGAGCACCGCGATGCAGGGCGGCTGCACTTGCGAAAACGCGAGCGCGCTGCGCATCGGCACCGGCAATATCGAGTTCGCCGCGCTCTTCGCGCCGAAGCCGATGGGCCTCACCAGCGCGAAAGACTGGACCGTGAACATGTCCACCAAGGGCTTCCCCGAACTTCAGCAGCACTGGAAAATGATGGGCGCGCCGGACAACGTGAAGCTGTTCGATCACCCGGACTTTCCGCACAACTACAACCTCGTCACGCGCGAGCACATCTACGACTTCTTCAACACGCACTTCCGCCTCGGGCTGCCGGCGGATCGGCTGAAGGAGCGCGATTACGAGCCGCTCACGCGCGAGCAACTCAGCGTCTGGGACGCGCAGCATCCCGCACCGGCGGGCGGGCCGGACTTCGAGAAGAAGCTCCTGCGCTGGTGGCAGGAGGACACGCAGAAGCAGATGGAGAAGGACATCCCGACCTTCCGCAAGATCGCGCAGCCCGCACTCGAGTCGCTCGTCGGCAACACGCTCGCGGGTGCGGGCGAAACGAAGGTGCTCGACGCGAAGACGCGTGATTTCACTCAGCCCGAAAAGCCCACGCTGAAGGTCACCGACTTCACGATTGCGAACACGACCTGGCGCGAACAGCTCCCCTCATGTGCGCTAAACCTCGCGACGAAAGGAGAGCCACTCGTGATCTGGCTCGACGCCGGTGGACGCAAGGCGCTGCTCGCCGACGGCGCGGTCGGCAACACAATCCGCTCACTCGCTGGGCGCGGCATCGCCGTCGTCGGCATCGACGCATTCATGCAAGGCGACTTCCTCGCCGCCGGCACTTCCGACACGCCGACGCGCAAGGTCGAGAACCCGCGCGAGGCCGCGTGCTTCACCGCCGGCTACAATCACCCGCTCGTTGCGCAGCGGATTCAGGATGCGCTCACGACGATCCGCTGGGCGCAGGCTCTCCAAACAAAGCCGCGCCGCATCGCAATCGTCGGCGTCGATTCCGTCACCGCACCGATCGCCGCCGCGGCCGCAGCGCTTAGCGGCGACGCGGTTAGCGCACTCGTCGTCGATACGGGACGCTTCCGCTTCCAAAAGACGCCGAGCATCCGCGACGCGAGTTTCTTCCCCGGCGCTGGCCGCTTCGGCGACGTGCCCGGCCTGCTCGCGCTCGCCGCACCGCGGAAGCTCTTCCTGATGGGCGAAGGTGAGATCGGACCTGATCTCGTCGGCGCCGCCTACGAAGTCGCCGGTGTCCCCGACACGATCCGCACGAGCGCGGTGCGTGACCTCGACGCGGCGACGAAGTGGCTGGTCGAGCAGTTGAAGTAGCCGCGGCTATCGGACGACTACTTCGTCGAAGAAAATCCCGGCGACGAACGCAAGGCCCACCACCGCATTCGCGTTGAAGAACGCCCGGTTCACCGCGCCAATATCACGCCGTGAGGCCACGCGGTGCTCGTAGGCGAGTGCGCCGGCGACCACCAGCAGGCTCGCCCCGAATCCCGCGCCCAATTTCGCGGCCACGCCAAACGCGATCAGCACGCCGAACATCGCCGCGTGCAATCCCTGCGCCCACGCAAGCGAGCCCTCGACGCCGCGTTTCACCGCCCACGAGTGCAGGCCGGCGGAGCGGTCGAAGGCCATGTCGAGCGTGGCGTAGATCATGTCGAAACCGGCGACCCACAGCAGGACGGCGGGAGCGAGCACGAGAGGCGGCAGATCAAACCGGCCGCGCACCGCGAGCCATGCGCCGACCGGCGCGACGGCCAGCGCGAGGCCGAGGAAGAAGTGGCTGAACGAGGTGAAGCGTTTCGTCAGCGAGTAGAAGAACACCATCGCGAGCGCGATGGGCGAGAGCCAGAAACAGAGGCGATTGATGAACCACGTCGTGCCGATGAAAGCGACGGCGTTCGCGACGAGCAGCGCGATCGCGCCGGTGCGCGAGATGAGCGTGTGTCGCTCGATGGTGCGCGGGTTGTGCTGGTCGATTTCCCAATCGGCCACGCGGTTGAAACACATCGCGGCGGTGCGGGCGAAGACCATCGCCAGCACGATCAAGCCGACGAGCCGCCACGGCGGAAATCCTTCCGCGGCGACGAGCATCGCGCCGAGCGCGAACGGCATCGCAAAGATCGTGTGCGAGAAGCGGATGAACCGCAGCGCGCGACCGAGTGCACCGGCCACGAGTTACGGCTTCGCGGGCTTGTCGTCGCCCTCCGTCGGCTCGTCGAACATGCCGGCGAGCCGATCATCCACGCGCAGGTCGATCAGGCGCCAGCGCCCCCCCGCTTCGTAGAAATAGAAGCGCCAGCGGAGGGGAAATTCTTCGCCGAGCGAGAGGTAGGTGCGGCGCATGAGCTTCGCGCCGATGCGGGTCGTATCGACGAGTTCGTAGCCGATGATCGCGCCGAAGACCTCGACGGCTTCCTTGGTCTTTTGCTTGAGGATGCGGAGATCCTCCGGCTTCTCGATGGTCTTCGATCCCTTGGTCAGCGTCGCGTAGGCGTCGTCGATCTGGCCGCGTTGCAGCGCGGCGAAAAAGTCGCCGGCCATCTGCGCGGGGACATCGACCGCGGGCGCGGGAACTGGCGTGGCGGGTGCCCGCGTGGCCGCGCCGCGATCGGTGCGGGCGGGCTTCTCGGGCGCGGCGAGCGCGTGGGATGCGACGGCGAGGATGAGGAAGAGGAAAGGCTTCATGCGAGAAGGGCGGTGAGGCGCTCGCGAGCGGATGCGACGAGCGGCCAGCCGTGCGCGAAGGTGAGAACCCGGAAATCCCATCGCAAGAGCTTTCGCAGCGACTCGCGCAATACTTTCGAGTCGGTGCAGTATTTGTCCGGCAGCAGCCGGAATCCATCGGGCGGCAGATCGATGAGCGCATCTCCGACGCACGCGACGCCGTGCGGCGAAATCAACGCGATCTCGCCGGGCGCACCGCCGGGCAACGCGCAGACTTCGATCGTGTCGAGCAGGCGCGAACCGTCGGCGAGCGGGAGATCGACGCTCGTCTCCAGCGCGGCGTCTGCATGCGCCGCGAGCGGAATGCGATAGTGCGTGCGAAAGGCATCCGCCGCGCGGGCGTGGTTACCATTGGTGCAGACGATGAGCGCGGGCTGGCCCACGGCTTCCAACTCCGACACGCCCGCGGCACTGAGGGCGATGGGATCGATGAGCACGAGTTGCCCGCCGACGCTCAGCGCCACCGAGGTGAGGTCGCATTTCACCGCCGGTTCGTAGGCCTGCCAGACCGCGAGGCCGGGCGAGACCGCGTGGATTTCGTCAGCGCGCGTCACGGGCAAAAATGGGTTCGTATTCCTGCGTGCGCAGCCCCCACGCGACGAAGCCCGCGCCGACGATGAACATCCACAACGAGAGCGTCTGGCCCGCCGAGAGCCCGAACCAACTCCACGCGGGGTCGGGCGCGCGGAACATTTCCCCGACGATGCGCAGCGCTGCGTAGAGGATGAAAAACACGCCGGTGATCACGCCACGCGGCACGCGCGCTTTCGTGCGCAGAAGCCAGAGCGCACCGAACAGGCACGCGCCTTCGAGCAGCGCCTCGTAGATCTGCGAGGGATGGCGCGGCGGCAGCGCATCGAGCAGCGCCACGCGCGTCGCCGCATCGTGGCGGATGACATCGAGTGGCGGCATCCGATCCTCGAGTTCCTGCGGGAAGACGACGGCCCATGGCACGGACGGCGCGCCACCGGGCTCGCCCGCGGGCTTTCCCCACAGCTCGCCGTTTACGAAGTTCGCGCACCGCACGACGAACAAGCCGACGCACGCGACGACGCAGAGCGAATCGCCGATACCGGTCCAGGAGAGCCGATGTTTGCGCGCGAACCACGCGGTGAACAACACCAGCGCGATGATCCCTCCATGGCTCGACATCCCGCCTTCCCACACCTTCAGCATCCACCACGGCGAGTCGTGCTCCTGCTTGAAGCCGTAGAAGAAAATCCACCCGACCCGCCCGCCGATCATCACGCCGAAGACCGCGGCGAGCGTGATGAAGTCGCCCACCATCGCCACCGGCATGTCCGTGTAGCGGCGCCGCGCGAGCCATGTGTAGAGCCAGTAGGCGAGCGCGAACGAGACGATGTAGGCCACGCCATACCAACGCGGGCCCCACGTGCCGATCTTGAAGACGAATGGGCTGAGATCGTGGAGGTAGGTCGCGAGCATCGGCGGCTACAGCTTCTTCAGCGCGGCACGCGCGCGGTCCTTCGCCTCGGGATCGTCGCGTTGTTTGTTCGGAAGACTCAGCCCTTTCTCCAGCGCAGCTTTCGCCTCGTCCTTGCGGCCGGCGGCGGCGAGCGCGCGGCCGAGTTCGACCTGATTGCCGACGCGGCGCGGGTTGAGTTCTAGCGCCTTTGTGAAGGCCTTCACCGCGTCCTCGTTCGATGCCGCGGGCAGCTTCCCGTAGATGAGCTGCGCGAGCGCGCGCAGGACCGGGTTCAAATTCGCCAGCTCGAAATTCCACGCGCCGAGCACGTGCCACGAGAGGTCGTCGCGCGGATCGAGCGCGAGCGCCTTGTCCACGTGCTGCTTCACGAGCTTCGAGTAGCTGATCTTCGTCTTGTTATCGAGGTAAGTCGCGACGCGCCCGTAGCAGATCGCAAGCGCGAGCTGGGCCTTCGCGTTGTCCGGCGCGGCGGCGACAGCGCGCTTCCCGTAGTCGAGCGCCTGTTCCCCGATGCGTCGGCGCTCCGCCTTGTCCTTTGTGTCGTTCTGCGACTCGCCGTATTGCTTGGCGATCCGGTGCAGCAGATCGGCGTTGTTCGGCTGGAGCTTCTCGGCTTCGAGATAAACCGCGAGCGCGTCCTTCGTCTTGAGCTGCGCGTCGAGTTGATCGCCCCTGGCCATCAGCGCGGTAAAATCTTCCTGCGCAAAGGCGGGCACGGCTAGGATGGCAAGGATGGCGGCTTTAATCACGCCGTGGATTAAGCCGCAAAGACCGGTGCCTTGTCCACCCGCGTGCGAGGTGCATACTTCGAGCCGGGATTTATGCCGGAATCATCAGCCAATCTTCCCTCGCCAGTGCCGACGGGGCGCCCGACGCAGATGGTGCTGCCGGGGCGGGTTGCCGCGGGGGAGAAGCTCTTCGGCCGCTACTTGCTCTCGCGCGAGCTGGGCCGCGGCGGTTTCGGCGTGGTGTGGCAGGCGCTCGATGAGGAACTCGGACTCGAGGTCGCGCTGAAGTTTTTGCCCGATCTCGTCGCTCGCGACGCCGAGTCGATCGAGGACCTCAAACGCGAGATCCGCCGCGGCCTGCGGCTCACGCATCCGGGCATCGTGCGCGTCCACAACTTCATCCGCGACGAGCAACTCGCCGCGATCGCGATGGAGTTCATCGACGGCTCCACGCTGCGGCAGCGCAAGCTCGACGCGCCCAGCCGCTGCCTCGACGTGGACGATCTGCGCCCGCTCGTCGGCCAGCTCTGCGACGTGCTCTGTTACGTGCATGAAGTCGCGAAGCTCGTGCATCGCGACCTCAAGCCCGGCAACCTCATGGTCTCGTGCGCCGGCGAAGTGAAAGTCGCTGACTTCGGAATCGCCAGTTCGTTGGCCGACTCGCTCACGCGAATGACAAACGCGCCCGCGAGCAGCGGCACGCTCGCCTACATGAGCCCGCAGCAGGCGCGCGGCGAGGCGCCCGCCGTGACCGACGACATCTACGCCCTCGGCGCGACGCTCTACGAACTGCTCACCAGCAAGCCCCCATTCTACCGCGGCGACATCGTGGTGCAGGCGAGTGAAATCGTGCCGCCACCGATGAGCGAACGCCGCGTGGAACTCGGCGCGCTCGGCAAGAAACCCATCCCTGCGGAATGGGAACGCATCATCGCCGCGTGCCTCGCGAAAGCGCCGCAAGCGCGCCCGCAGTCGGTGCGCGAAGTGCGCGAGTTGCTTTGTCCCGCCGCAGCGCCGGCGCCACAACGCGGCAGGCAGCTTCCCGCAGTCGGCTCGCTGCCGTTGCCGCTGCCTGGGGAACCGCTAGCACCCGAGCCGCAACCCATTTTTTCAGCGACCTCACCGATGATGCCGCCAGAGCCACCGAGCCGGCCACGCTTTCCGCTCTGGCCGCTCGCCGTCGGCGCAGCCGGCATCGTCGCGCTCTGCGGCTGGCTCGGCTGGCGGCTCGCGGATTCGCGCAATGCACAACATGGGACGCATGCGACCCATGCCTCCACTCAGCCGAAAACAGGCACGTCCGCCGAAGACTCCTTCCGCGAAGGCCTCGCCTTTGAAAACGGCACTGGCCGCCCGATCGACGCTGCACAAGCGGCTGCGAGCTACCAGCGCGCGGCGGACCTCGGCCACACGCCCGCGGTGGCGCGGCTCGCGCGCTTGCTGAACTACGGCTGGGGCGTGCGCCCGGACGAGGCGCGGGCGTTGCAGCTCGCCGAGCAGGCCGCGGCTCGAGGCGACGCGGTCGGCGCAAATCTCGCCGCGGTGATTCTCAGCGGGCAGCGCCACTCCGGGCCCGAACTGACACGCGCCGTCGGCTATCTCGAACGCGCCGTCTCGGGCGGTTACGCGCTCGCGATGTTCAATCTCGCCGATCAACTCCGCGGCGGGCGCGGTGTCGCAAAAGACGAGACGCGCGCCGAGGATCTCGACCGCCGCGGCATCGCGCAGATGCAAGCCGATGCCGCGGCGGGCCAGGCCGAGGCGCACTACTGGCTCGGCTGGGCGCGCGCGCAGGGCCGCGGCGCGCCGCGCGATTTGCAGGCGGCGGTGCGCGCCTTCGAGGCCGGCACGCAGCTCGGTCATCCGCGCTCGATGGTCGCGCTCGCCGATGCGTATGCCGGCGGGTTCGGCATCGGCGAGGACGACGCGCGCGCCGCCGATCTCTATCGCCGCGCGGCCGACTCCGGCTGGATCGACGCCTTCATCATGCACGCCGCGCAACTCGGCATCGGCGGCAACCTTCCGCCGGACGCGCAGCGAGCGAAGGCGCTGATCGAACAAGCGATCACGCGTGGCTCGACCGACGCGCTCTGGCGCCTCGGTGAACTGCTTTACGACGGCCATCCCTCGGTGCGCGACGAGTCGCGCGCGGTCGCACTTTTCCGACAGGGCACCGACTCCGGCGACACCGAGGCGTGGTGGCGGCTCGGGCTCGCGACCGAGCAGGGCCGCGGCACCCCGCGCGACGAGGCCGAGGCCTTCCGCTGCTACATGCGCGCCGCGTCGCAAGACAACCGCATCGGCCAGCTCTACGTGGGCCGCTGCTTCCGTGCGGGCAAAGGCGCGCCGCTCGATCCGGTGAAGGCGCACGAGTGGTTCGAGCGCGCGACCGCAGCGGGGCTGTTCGCAGCGATGTGCGATCTCGGCGAGATGCTCCGCGACGGCACCGGAGGGCCGAAGGATCTGCCACGCTCGACGCGCCTTTTCGCGCAGGCCGCAAATGGCGGCTACGCGGTCGGGCAATTCCAATACGGCTACGCGTGCGAAGCTGGCATCGGCATCGACAAGAACGATGCGCAGGCCGTCGCGTGGTATGAGAAGGCCGCAGCGCAGGGCCTCGTCGCAGCGCAGGCGAACCTCGGCACGCTGCTCCTGCTCGGCCGCGGGATCGAGAAGGATGCCGCGCGCGGGATCAAGCTCGTGCGCACCGCCGCCGAGGCCGGCAACGCGTGGGGCCAGGCGCAGCTCGGCTATTGCTACGAAGCCGGCAACGGCGTGATGCAAAACGCGCGCGAAGCGTTCGAGTGGTTCACGCGCGCCGCGCAGCAGGGACACCCGGCAGCGCAGATCCAGGCCGGCTGGTATCTGCACAATGGCACCGGCTGCACGCGCGACTACACCGCCGCGCGCGGTTGGTATGAGAAGGCCTCCGCGCAGGCAAACGCGCGTGCGTTCAACAACCTCGGCGTGCTCTACGAAGGCGGCCTCGGCGTGAAGGCCAGCCGCAGCAAAGCGATCGAATACTACCGCCGCGCCGCCTCCGCAGGCGACGACATTGGCACACAAAACCTGCGCCGGCTCGGCACGCGATAGACTTCGAGCCCTGCTACTTCGCTTTCGGCTTCGACTTCGGTTTCGGTTTGGACTCCGCCTTGACCTGCATCTGCGGAGCGCCCGGCGGCTGCTTGAGCTCCGCCTCGGTCCACGCCTTCTCGCGGCCTTGCGTGAGGGCGCGGACTTTCGCCACATCGGCGGCGGTCACGGGCGAGGCGCCGTGTTCCCACTCGCGGCGGATGTAGGTGATGACCGAGGCGATGTCTTCGTCTGGGAAGCCACCGAGGCCGGGCATCTCGAGGTGAAACTTCACGCCGCCGACCGTGATCGGGCCGGTGACACCGTGCAGCACCGCGCGGATGGGCCGATCGGCGGGACCGAGCACCCACTCGGAGTTGAGCAGCGGCGGGGCGAGGTTCGCGAGGCCGCTCCCGGTGGGCTGATGGCACGCGGAGCAGACCGCCGCGTAGAGCGCTTTGCCTTTCTCAAATTGCGCCTGCTGCTCGGGCGTGAGTGGGGGGATGATGGGCAGCGGCGGTGCTCCGGGTTTGTTCGGCCAGTTGAGCTGCGGGTCGATCTTCGCGAGCTGCGATTTGAGCCCGCCCTTCGCCGTCTTTTGCAGCGCCGTGAAAGCCATCGGCTCGGCTTCCATGCGAATCGGGTTCGGAGGCGGCGCGCCTTTGCCCGGTTGCTTGCCGGCCATCGCCCCGAAGATCGTGGTCTGCCGGCTCGCGGGCTGCGCGGCGGCGAGTTCGAGCAGGCGCGTCACGCGCGAGCCGCGGCGTTCTTTCATCACGCAGCCGGCCAGCGTCGCGAGGACGTTCGTCGAGGCGAGCGTCGCATCTTCGGCGACGGGCAGCTTGAGCAAGGCTTCGATGAATTCGAGTTCGCGCCCGGTGAGCCCGCTCGCGACCGCTTCGCCGAGCATCGGGCCGTCGCCTTTCTTGAGCAGCGCGATGAGCGCCTGCTCGACCTCGGGACCGGGCTGATCGCTGAGCTTGAAAGCGAGGTGAAGCCGAAGCTCGGCGTCGGCTTTTGCGACGAGCTTGATCAGCTCCGGCGTGAGCGACGGATCGGCGAGGCGCACCGCGGCGGCGCGCACTTTCACGTCCTTGTCCTGCAAGCGCGCAGTGATGAAGTCCGGCGTGAGAGCGCTCATTCCTTCGAGCGTCCAGAGCGCGTGCAATCGCGCGAGCGGCGCGCCTTCACTCGCGAGTGTCGTCACGGCGGGCACGACCGATTTGTCCGCGCGCTCGACGAGCACACGCTGCGCCGTGTCACGCACCCAGCCATTCGCGTGCGCGAGCAGCGGCACGATGTCGGCGCTCGCCTTCGGCAGCTTCGTCGCCACGGGCTTCGCGCCATCGGGCACGATGCGGTAGATGCGGCCGAGATTGATCGGCTGCTCCAGCTTCCGCTCGGTGATGTTAGCCGCGAGGTAGTAGGTGATGAAGCCTTTGTGCTGAATGACGCCGCGCGCGATATCGACGATGTAGAGAGCGCCATCGGGGCCGGTGTAAGCGTTCACCGGGCGGAAGCGCTCATCGCTCGACGTGAGGAATTCCTTACCCTCGTAAGCGTGCTTCGCGCCGACGACGCCGCCGCTTTCGCTGAGCACGAGCCGCTTCACGAGCAGGCCACACGGCTCGGGGATGAACGCGTTGCCGCGATACTCCTTCGGGAAAAGGTCGCCGCGGTAGATCGTCGCGCCGCACGTTCCGGTGCAGTTTTGCAGCGTGCCATTTTCACGCAGCGTCTTGCCGTCGTAGCCGCGATTGCAACCCGGCGTCGGCACGCGCGGCCACGTGGTCTGCACCTTGGTCGTCTGAAAGTTGATCGCCGTGCGCGAGGCGAGGCGCAGGTTGCGCGCGTAGTAGCCAGGCGTCACGAGATCGAGACGCAGCCAGTCGCTGTTGTAGTTGAAATACTGCCGTCCCCAGTCGTCCTGCGTGCGGCCCCACTGACCGAAGCCGGTCGTCGCCTCGCGCAGGAACGCGCCGCCTTGATACCGATAGCGGAAGCCGTGGCCGGCGGACCAAATCCAGTTGTCCATCATCCACGTCGGCGAGTTCGCCATGTGCTCGGGCTGGCCGCCCTTCGTGGCGTAGGCATCGTGGATCACCTCGCGCTTGTCGGCCACGCCGTCGCCATCCGTGTCGTGGTGGAAGACGAGGTTCGGCGGTTCGGCGATGAGCGCGCCGTCGCCGATCGCCATCACGGCACGAGGCATGAGCAGCTTGTCCGCGAAGACGGTGCGCTTGTCATAGATGCCATCGCCGTCGGTGTCCTCGAGCCGGCTCACGCGGCCGATCGGCTGGTCCTCGCCGGCGGCGTCCATGTCGTGCATGTAGCCGCGCATCTCGAGCACATACATGCGCGCCTGGTCGTCCCAACTCACCGCGACGGGCGTCTCGATCATCGGCTCGGCGGCGACGAGCTCCGCGTGAAAGCCTTTCGGCAGCTTGAGCGTCTTCAGCTCTTCCGCTGGCGTGAGCACGCGCGGCACGGGCGGCTTGAACTTGAGCACCGGATCCTCCGGTCCCCCGCCGGCGCGCTTCTTCGCCGGGCCGGCATCGGTGTCTGGACTCGGCGCGGAGTGCGCGGCGAGCGTGAAGATGGCGAGCGGGAGCAGGCAGGAGCGGATGTGCATGGCGGGTCGGGTTCCGAGCTAACCCGCGAATCCTTCACAAGCAAAGCGGCGCGAGTGGTTCACACGTCAACCGCAGACGGATCAAGCGCGGCCCGCGCGCTCACCATTTCGACTATTTCTTCGTGAGCGTGAAGCGGTGCGGCTTCGGCTGGCAGGCTTCGCGTAGTGAGACGGCGAACGCGTCGTAGTCTTTCGCGAGCTGCTCGCGTTTTTGGAAGGCATCGAGCGCTGCCGTGAGCCGCGCGTCGGCAGGCTTGCCGTCCTTCTGCGAAGCCTCAAGCCGGGTTGTGAGCGCCTTCTCGACCGCTGCCGCGTCGCTCACATCCACCTTCGATTTCGACATCCCGTAGAGCTGCGACGCCAGCCCGCGGAGTTGCACGCCGATCGCCGTGCGCTGCTGGCTGATCTTCGTCGCGGCGGCGGACTGCTGGTATTGCGGCGTCTTGTCGTTCTCGGCGAGGTTCACGCCGGCTTTGAGCGAATCGGCGGAGTATTCGCCGACGATCACATCGTCGATCTTCAGCTCGTAGCTGCCTGCGGCGAGTCCGGTGACGACGAGCTTCTCCTCGTTCAACTCGCGCATGAACGGCACGAGCGCGAGCGCGGCCTTCGCCTCATCGGGCACCACGAGCGGGAGCGCCTTTTCCGTGCAGTCGAAGTTCACATTCGTCGGTCCCGCCTTCACGTCGCCGATCGTGCAATTCACCGCGCCGCTTGCCTTGCCCTTCTTTGCGTCGATGCCGATCGTCGCGACCACCTGCGGCACGCCCTGCGCGCGGAGGAAGATGTAGCCCATCACGAAATGCCCGACCGGCCCGGGATGCACGCGGTCCGGGCCGACGATGGTGAACGTGGGATCCTTCTTCTGCTCGCGCGCGTTGATCGCGTTCATCGTGCGGTCGAACTCCACGAGGCCCGTCTGGTATTGCTTCGACCAGCCGCGGACTTTCTCCGCGAACTTCCCGAGCGCCGCGTTGCCGCCCACGCTCACGCTCGGGCTCGCGGTCGCGAGCGTGGTCGTCTCGTCATAGATCGAAGGCGTAATCAGCGTCAGCTTCGCGCCCGCCTTCTGCAGCACGCCGATGAGCTTCTGCATGTTTTCCTCGTAAGTCGCGAGCGACGCCGCTCGCCGCGCCTCGACTTCGGGCGTGAGCGTCACGCCGCGGTAGTCGGTGTGACCCACGTCATTCATGCCGAGCATGATCGTCGCCGCCGTCGGCTTGTGGCCGAGGATGTCCACGTTCAGCCGATACTTCTCGTCCGACATGATGCCGCTCGCGCGGTCGCCACCGATGCCGCAGTTGTAAGTCGTGAGCGTGCGATCGGGAAAGCGCGTCGCGTAGTAGAGCGTGACGATCGAGTGATACGTGCCGCCGTGCGTGATGCTGTCGCCGACGAAGCACACGGTGTCGCCGGACTTGAACGGCTGCGCGGAGCCGAAGTCATCGGCAGCGGCGAGCGGGAGGACGAGAGCGAGGAGGAGGGTCAGGGAGCGCATGGCGACGAGGGTTTAGCGAGCCGCGAGGTGCGAGAGCAAGGCATTCGCACACGCCTCAGCGAAGGCGATGTCGTTGATCTCACAGTCCACCTCCACCAGCGGAATGCCGGGCCGGAGGTGCTGCTTGATCGCCCCGAATAGCGCCGCATCGGCCTCCGGCGAATCGAACGGCTGCCCCGGCGCGCTGATCACGCTGATCCCGCGCAGCGGCAGCAGCACCGTCACCGGGCCGAGATAGGCATTCACCTTCTCCGCGAGGATGCGCCCCAGTTCGGCGCACTCCGCGGGCGTCGTGCGCATCAGCGTCACCTGCGGGTTGTGCTGGTAGAAAGTGCGGCCGGCAAACTGTGCCGGCACCGTGTCGCGCGCTCCGAAGTTCACCATGTCGAGGCAGCCCGGTGCCACGACCGCGGGGGTGCCCATCTTCCCCGCCGCATCGAGTCGCTCCGGTCCGGCCCCGAGCACGCCGCCCACGAGTTCGTCGGCCCATTCCGTGGTCGTCACATCGAGCACGCCCGCGACCATGCCGCTCTCGATCAGCGATTCCATCGTGCGCCCGCCCGTGCCCGTGGCGTGAAAGACGAGCACCTCAAAGCCCGCCGCATCGAGGAACTTCGTCGCGTGATGCACGCACGCCGTCGTGTTGCCGAACATGCTCGCCACGATGACCGGCTTGTCGCTCGCGACCGACGGCGCCATTTCCACCATCCCGCAGATCGCTCCCGCTGCGCGCGAGAGGATCACACGCGAGATGCGGTTCAGCCCCTGCACATCCACGATCGCCGGCATCATCACGATGTCCTTCGAGCCGACGTAGGGTGCCACATTTCCCGACGCGAGCGTGCTCACCATCACCTTCGGAAAACCCAGCGGCAGCGCCCGCATCCCGGTTGTCGCGATGGAAGTTCCCCCGCCCCCGCCCAGCGAGATCACCCCGTCGATCCGCCCCTCCGCCGCGAGCCGCGCGAGCACCACCGCCGCGGCCTCGCCCATCGCCGCCACGCACTCGCCGCGATCGTGCCGCTGCACGAGGTCCGCGAGATCGATCCCGGCCAGTTCGGCCACCTCCTCGCGCGTCATGTCGGGTCGCACGCGAGGCGGCTCCGCGGTGCCCACGTCGATCAAGACTGGCTTGTGCCCGCGCTGGCGGATGAGTTTCGCGACGAACGCGTGTTCGTCGCCCTTGGTGTCGAACGTGCCGAGGACGGCGATGGATGGCATGGGCCGCTGCCTCTAGTCGCCCCGAGCCCATACGGAAAGTGCAAATCGCCCGCGCCGCTACCCGCCGAGCTGCCGGCTCAGGCAATGGAGGATCAGCTTCACCATCGGCTCCGGCACATACCACGTCGTCGTCTCCTTCGGGCTGAACCGCGCCGGCTTAATGATCACGCCCGGCGGCACCAGTTCCCTGTAGGGGTTGAACCCGCCGGTCGTATTCACGACGAGGTAGCCCTTCTGCTGACTCACGCGCGTATCGATCACGATGCCCGGCTGCCCGCGGTTCTCCGTGTTTACGTAGTCGAAGGTGTGCCAGTCGCTCTCCTGCTTGATGAATGGCGTCGGCGCATACCAGTTCGCCGTCTCTGCCTTGAGCACGATCGATACGACCTTCTGTTCGGGCTTGCCTATGTCGGTCACGATGCAGAGCCGGTTGTAGATGCCGGCGCGCACGTCGTAGGTGTGCAGCATCAGCCCGTCGGGAAAACCGGGCGCGACCGCCTTGGCCACGGTGGCTATGCCTCGATTGCTCATCAGCAGCGCCTCCGCCTGCCGCAGCGGCATGAGATAGGTGATACGGCAATTGTTCCCCGGCGCCCCGTCCATGCGCTGGCCCTCGTAGATCGTCACGTCCGGATGCGGCGCGATATCCGGCTCCGCGGTTCCGAAGCTGGAGAGCAGCGCTTGAAGATCGCGCATCTTCATCGTCTGCCCGCCCGAGCCCTGCGGCAGCCGGCCTGCCCAGTCATTCGCCAGCGTGATGCCGCCCGGCACCGGCGCCGTGCTCGTCGGGGCTGACGCGCTGGGCACTGCGCCCGGAATCGATCCCGGCAGCGTCCCCGCCGGTTGCGCCGGGGATGGCAGCGGAGTCGACTGGCCGACCGGCAGACCGTAGGGCAAGCCGCGACCCGCAGGCGATGGAGTCGCCACGCGCCCCGGCTTGCGATCCAGCGCGGTATTGCCGAACCCGGTGAAAGGCTTCGGTTGCTGCGCGAGAGCCGCGGAGGCCAGGGAGAGGATCAGGGCGAACGGGATAGGCTTCATCGGTGGTAGTTAGAGGAGAGTGAGGGATATCTATCGGCTGGAAACGGGGACGGTCTTCCCGGCTTGCTGGAGTTTCGCTGCCGCTTGAACGATCTTGTTTCGCCACGCGGCGCGCGACTTCTCCCACTCGGCGCGGATCACTCCCATGAAGAACGCGCGGTTATTGCCGCCTCCCAGCCGCGTGCCCGGGCCGCTCTGCGTCTGCAAGGCGCGCATCAAGACCGCCTCGCGTGCATCCACCGCCCCTGCCAGGGCTTCCCCCAGCGCGAGCGCAGCCGCGGGCCGAGGATCATCCTTGGGAGCCTTCGCCGCCTCGATCTTCAGCTTATCCTTGAGCGCCTGCAATTCCGCCTGCGGGCGCATGCTGGGCTCGACATCGAGCGCCGTCAGCCAGCGGTCCAGATCGCTCACGTAACCCGACAGCCGACTCGACTGCGACGCGCTGGACGGCGGCGCCGGCGGCAGGTTGGGAGTCGGAGTGCTCATCGGCGAAGGATAGCCGGCGGGCAAAGTCTGCGCCGCTCGCTGCGAAGTCGCCATCCGATCCCACGGCCCAGGTGCCGTCGCTCGCGGGTTCCGCGGGTAGATCAGCCGGAATTCCTCATCGCTGAGTTCGGGCCGATAGATAGGCACGCCCGGCGGAGGCGCGGGGTATTTGATCGATGGGGTCGCAGACGGGACGATCACGTAATTGCCGTCGAACGGCATCGGCGTGGACGGCTTCGTCTGCGGGCGGATGGTCGCGACCGCAACTGGGGGAGTCGCGGGCATCGGCGCGGCGACTGGAGTGCTGGGCGGCGGAGTCGGGGAAGGCGTCGCCGGCAAGGGAGTGGCAGGCACAGGCGTCGTGGGCGGCGGAGTCGCGGGCACAGGCGTGATCGCAACCGGTGATGGCGACTCAGTCACAACCGGCGCCAGCTTTTCCCGCGTAGCCACCATCGCCGCCAACCCGACCACCGTAGCCACAACGGCTCCCGTCCCCATCCACACCCAGCGCATCGATCCCGCCGACATGGCCGCACTTCCCGCCGCACCGCTGAGCCGCGCGAGCACTTCGCCTGCGCTCTGCGGACGGTCCGGCGGATCCTTTGCGAGGCACGCAGCGATTGTCTTTTCCCAAGCCGTCGGGATCGCGCCACGTCCGGTGATCTCCAGTTCCGTCCGCCGCTCGGTCATCCCCGGCGGGACCGCGGTGAGGATCTGCGCGTGGATCGCAGTGGGATTGCCGCGGAAGAACGGCGGCTTGCCCGTGAGCAGCTCGTAGATCGTCGCGCCGAGCGCGTGGATGTCGTCGAGATGCGTCGGCCGTTTCCCCTCCGCCTGCTGCGGGCTCATGTAGCTGAGCGTGTCGCTGATCGTCCCCTCCATCGAATGCCGGCTCACCGAGTCGCTCAGAGTCGCCGCGATCCCGAAGTCCGCCACCTTCAGCTTCCCCGCCCGCGTCATCATCACATTCCGCGGCTTGAGATCGCGGTGGACGATGCGCGCTTCCCGATGCGCATAGTCGAGCACCGCGCAGAGCTGCTCGATCCACGGCAGGATTTGATCGGGCTGAAAACACCCGCCTGGCTGGCGCACCTTCAGCCCGCTGAGCGTGTCGCCGTCCACAAGCTCCATGACGATCCCCGCGCGCCCTCATCGCACTCGAAGTAGTGCGTGCGCACGATGCCCGGGTGCATGAGCGCCATGCCGCGGAGCACCTCCTTGCGCAGATCCGCGATCGCCTCGGTGTCCTTCACCACGAGATCCGGCACGAGCTTCACCGCCACCGGGATGTCCAGCGCCGTGTCGTGCGCGAGCACCACCACGCCCATGCCACCCCGCCCCAGCTCGCGCTGCACCTGGTAGCGGCGGAAGAGCAACTCCCCCGCCGACTCCGGGCTCGCATCGTCGCGGAGTCCCGGACCTTCTGGAAAGGGCCCGCCCGGATCTGAGAAGCCTGAAAAGGAGTCTGCCATGCGTGGGGCGGTGTAGCTGGGGAGACGGCGCCGACGCAAGGTCAACTCCCGCGCCCCTTCCGCAGCCCCCTGCGGCTACTACTGAGTCGGGGCACGAGGGCTTTCATTGGCACCGCTAGTGCGGTATGGAGAAAACAACCTCATCGCTTTTCACATGATCAAGCACACCTCCAGTCACGCTTTCACTCTCGTCGAGATCATGATTGTGGTGGCCATCATCGCCATTCTCGCGTCCATCGCCCTCCCGAGCTTCATCCGCGCCCGCAATCGCAGCCAAGCCACTCACATCCTCGAGGATCTGCGCATCATCGATGCCGCCATCGACCAGTATGCCATCGAGAACGACAAGTCCGGCGCCCAATCCGTCATGTGGGATGACATCCGGCTCTACATCAAGACCGGCAGCCGCCTCTACAACACCAGCGCCACCGACATCCTCGGCAACTACTTCATCAGCGGCGTCGTCCAGGAAGGTGTCGCCCTCTCCCGCGACACCTTCGATAGCCTGTCGGACGTCGCCCCGCTCGAGTTCTGGTCCCCCTTCGCCGTCGGGCCGTAAGCAGCGCCCACCTCCTCCAACCGCGCGGCACGGATCATCTCCCCGGTCCCTTCGAGGTCGGCAGTCGCCGGGGATCGGATGGTCGTTTCCCTACGGCACCTGCACCCGCACCACGGCCTGCGTCCGGTCGGCGAAAGTCACCAGCACACTCACCCGGCCCATGTCGTCGTAGCCGCGCGCGGCGCCGATCGATCCCGCCGCGGCGGAGAGCGCCACGAAGCTCTTCACCGTCTTGAGTGCCGAACCGGGGCCGGCGGATTCGAGTTGATCGCCCGCCCGCAGCAGGCGGCGCATCTCGCCGGCGCTGTCGCGGCCGTAAAGGGCAGCCCGGTTCCGCGGCGTCACCGCATCCGGCCTGCTGACACCGAGCAGCGCCGAGACCAGCGCCCCATAGGCCTGCCCATCGGGCTTCGCCACGGACACGAACCGGCCATAGCGGCCGCCCCCGGGCGCTTCCCCACCGATCCGCGCGAGCTGCTGCACCTGCCCATCGGAGCGCGCATCGTAGATCGTGGACCGCGCGCCGCGCTCCTCCGGCAGCGTGCTCGACGCCACGAAGCTCGACGCCCGACCCAGCCCCGCCAGCATCGCGCTGAACCGCGCCATGCCCGACCCAGCCACCGGCACACCGGTGCGCGACGGCGCCGGCCCCGACCGCTGCGCCAGCCGCCGCAGGCTGATCGGCCCGCCCGTCTCCACCCCCGTCGCGTCGAAGACCGCCCCATTGTCCTTCCGCGTGATCCCACCCGGCCCCACCCGCAGCAGCGAGTCGAAAACCGTGGCACCGGGCGCATAGGCAGGCAGCTTGAAGCTCAGCAACATCGCCCCCGGCAGATCCGGCCCGGCATCGCTATCCGTCTTCCCGAGCAGCAGCCAGTCGTTCGGCCCGGTCGCGTCGCCCGGCACCAGGTAGAGCGCCTGCGTCCTGTCCGTGAAAGTCAGCCGCATCCCCAGCGAGTTCGGCCCCTCACGCCAGCGGCCTTCGGCCAGCGTCCCCGCCTGACCCACCAGCGTCGCGATCGTCTTTACCTTGCGGCCATCGGGCAGCATATCCCCCTTCCGCACCAGCACCCGCAGCCCGCTCACCGGCGCGCCGCTCTCGGGCAGACTCGCCACACCGCTGATCGGCCCCGCCGCCAGGATCGCCGTGCTGGTAGCGCTGGTCACTCCGGTGCCGGATAGCTTGCCGGAGAAGAACGTCGTCTCTCCGTTCCCATCCAGCGTCAGGAAGCTCTTGAGCTTCACCCCCGCCAGCCCGGCGAGCGTCTGCCCTTTGCGCGCCATCGCCTTCGGCACGCCCGCCTTCAGCCCCACGAAGAGCACCTGATCGTTCTCCGCCGTCACCCCACCGCGGCGGTCCAGCGTGGCTAACACCGCATCCCCCGTCGGCGGCGCGAGCTTGGTGATCATCCCCATCTCCGCCCCACCGGCTGGGTCCACCGCCATCATCTGCTCCCCGCGCAGCAGCACCGTCCCCGCTTCCGTGAAGACCGCGTCGAGTTTCTTCCCATCCGGCGTCAGCACCTTCCCGCCGACGACCCCCACATCCGGCGCCGTGAAGGAGACCACCTTCGTGCCCGTGGGCAGCCCAGCCCCGGTGGCATCCGTATCCGTGCCGAGGACGACCTGCCCCATCAGCGGGCCGAAGACGTAGGCGGCACCCTTGTCGAGAAAGGTCGAGTCGTCGAAGGGCGAGCCGATGGCCACCGTGCTGCCATCGATGGCGACCGATGAGCCGAAGATGTCAGTATCCGTGGGCTCGGGGTTATGCAGCGTGGCCACGGGCACCATGGGGGTGGCGCTGCTGAGGTCATACAGATACGCACTCCCCGCGTTGGCCGCTCCCGTATCGTCCCCATAGACTCCCACGATCACTTGCGTCCCTGAGATGGCCACCGAGATGCCGAAGTAGTCAGCATTCGCCGGGTCGGGATTCCTCAGCACGGCCACCGGCACCGTCGGAGTGCCACCGCTCAGGTCATACACATACGCGCTCCCGGCATCGGTCGCGCCCGTGTCGTCCTGCAAGGCCCCCACGACCACTCGCGTGCCGAAGATAGCCACGGCCAGGCCGAACTGGTCACTCATCGCCGGGTCGGGATTATTCAGTGTGGACACGGGTGTTGTCGGCGTGCCGCTGCTCAGGTCATACACATACGCGCTCCCCGAATCGGTCGCGCCGGTATCGTCTCCATTTGCCCCCACCACGATCCGCGTGCCCGCAATCGCTACGGATACGCCGAAGCGATCGTTGATCGCCGGACTCGGATTATTGAGCGTCGCCACCGGCAGCGCCGACGTGCCGCCGCTGAGGTCATAGACATACACGCTCCCCGAGTCGGTCGCGCCTGTGCCATCCCGGTAAGCCCCCACCACCACGCGCGTCCCGGAAATGGCGACCGCGTTACCGAAGCGTTCATTCGCCGCGGGATTGGGGTTGGTCAGCGTCGTCACAGGCACCGCCGGCGTCGCGCTGCCGAGGTCATATACATACGCGCTCCCGGCATTGGCCGCACCCGTATCGTCCTGGTATGCCCCCACCACCATCTGCGTGCCGGAGATCGCCACGGAGATGCCGAATGCGTCACTCGCCACCGGGCTGGGATTGTTCACTGTGAGCGCCGGCACCGTCGGCGTGGCACTGCCCAAATCATACACGTATACGGTCCCGGCGTTCGCACTCCCGGCAAAAGGAGCGCCCACCGCCATCCACGTCCCAGCGACGGCAACGGCGTAGCCAAACGTGTCGCCCCCGCCCAATCCGGGGTTGTTGAGCATCGCCACAGGCACCGTCGGCGTGCCGCTGCCGACGTCATACCCATACGCGCTCCCGGCATCGGTCGCGCCGGTATCTTCGAAGGGCGCCCCCACCACCACCTGCGAACCGGAGATCGCCACCGAGGCGCCGAAGCTATCCCCCGCCCCCTGGCTGGCAGGAGTGAGCGTGGCCGAGGGCACCGTTGGCGTGCCGCTGAGCAGGTCATACACATACGCACTCCCTCCATCGACCGCGCCCGCGTTATCCCCGCTCGCCCCTACCAGCACCCGCGGGCCGGAGATCGCCACCGAGATGCCGAAGAAGTCGAGGTCCTCCGGGTTTGGGTTGTTCAGCGTGGTCACGGGCATGGCGGGGGTGCCACTGGTGAGGTCATACACATACGCGCTCCCGGTATACTTCCCTCCCGTGTTATCATGGTCAGCTCCCACCACCACCCGCGAGCCGGACATCGCCACCGACGTCCCAAAGAAGTCACCGCCGACCGGGCTGGGATTGTTCAGCGTGGTCACCGGCACCGCGGGTGTGCCGCTGAGCAGGTCATACACATACGCACTCCCGGCATCGGTCGCGCCCGTGTCGTCCCCGTCAGCCCCCACCACCACCCGCGTCCCGGAGATGGCCACCGACCGGCCAAATTGGTCATCGTCCAGCGGGCCGGGGTTGTTCAGCGTGAACACGGGCACCGTCGGCGTGCCACCGCTCACATCATAGACATACGCGCTCCCGGCATCGGTCGCGCCCGTGTCGTCCTGCCGAGCCCCCACCACCACCCGCGTGCCAGAGATCGCTACCGAGGTGCCGAAGAAGTCATCCACCGCCGGGTTGGGGTTGTTCAGCGTGAACACGGGCACCGTGGGCGTCCCACTGCTTAGGTCATACACATATGCGCTCCCCGCGTTGCCGGCTCCCGTGTCGTCCTGGTAAGCCCCCACCACCACCAGCGTCCCGGAGATGGACACCGTAGAGCCGAAACGGTCACCCGTCACCGGGCTGGGATTGGGCAGCACCAGCAGCAGCGCGCCACTGGTCGAGCCGAATACTTTCACCACCCCGGAGTCCTGCCCACCGATGTCATCGAAGGGTGCGCCGACCACGGTATAGCCCCCATCCACCGCCACGCCGGAGCCGAGCCGCGCCCCGCTCTGCGCGCCCACCGCCGGCGCGGGGATGGTGTGGCGGAGCGTATCTGGCACCTGCGCGAACGCCGGCAAGGCAAAGACCAGCGCGAGCACCCGGCAGATAGGCCGGGCGGGCGAACCGGGGCGGAAAAGTAGTGTGGCAGCGACGGAGCGCAGGGTCTTCATGGCGGGCTGTGGCGAAATGAGGTCCGAACGAATCCACAACCTGCCCGGCCCATGCGGGTCCCGTGTGTCCAAGTTGCGTGCTAGCAGGAGTAGCGAGGGCTCCCACCCGGGCAAGCGCGAATCGACCTTTGCCCACCCCGCCTAAACCCGTTTCGTCGCCGCGATCAGCTCATTGAGCTTGGCCAGGATCGCTTCGCGATCGGCGGTCGTGCCGTTCGGGTCACTCGCACCCTACGGCACCTGCACCCGCACCACGGCCTGCGTCCGGTCGGCGAAAGTCACCAGCACACTCACCCGGCCCGTATCGTCGTAGCCGCGCGCGGCGCCGATCGACCCCGCGGCAGCGCCCAGCGCCACGAAGCTCTTCACCGCCTTCAGCGCCGAGCCCGGCCCGGCGGACTCGATCATATCACCCGCCCGCAGCAGGCGGCGCATATTCCCGTCGCTGTCCCGGCCGTAAAGTGCGGCCCGGTTCTTCACCGTCACCCCATCCCGCCTGCTGATCGCCAGCAGCGCCGAGACCAGCGCCCCGTAGCCCTGCCCATCCGGCTTCGCCACGGAGACGAACCGGTCAAAGCGGCCGCCGTCGGGTGCGTCTCGGCCGATCCGCGCGAGCTGCCGCAGCTCCCCATCGCCCCGCGCATCATAGATCGTGTCGCGTGGCCCGCGTTCGCCCGGCAGCGTGCTCGACGCCACGTAGCTCGACGCCCGCCCCAGCCCGGCCAGCGTGGACCGCAGCCGCGCCAGCTCCGACCCACTCACCGGAGTCCCGGTGGTTGAAGGCACCGGCCCGGCGAGTTGCGCCAGCCGTCGCAGGCTGATCGGCCCGCGCGTCTCCACCCCCAGCGCGTCGAAGACCGCCCGGTTCGTCTTCCGCGTGATCCCGCCCGGCCCGATCTTCAGCAGCGAGTCGAAGACCGTCGCCCCCGGCGCATGGGCGGGCAGGTTGAAGCTGAGCAGCTTCGCCCCCGGCAAGTCCGCCCCGGCGTCGCCATCCGTCTTCCCGAGCAATAGCCAGTCGGCGGGACCGGTCGCATCGGCGGGCACCAGGTAGAGTGCCTGCGTCTTGTCGGTAAAAGTCAGCCGCACCCCGATGTCGTTCGGTCCCCCACGCCAGCGGCCCTCCGCCAGTGTCCCCGCCTGGCCCACCAGCGTGGCGATGATCTTGACCTTCCTACCATCCGGCAGGATGTCCCCCTTCCGCACCAGCACCCGCAGCCCGCTCACCGGCGCACCGCTCTCGGGCAGACTCGCCACACCGCTGATCGGCCCCGCCGCCAGGATCGCCGTGTTGTTGCCGCTGTTCACCCCCGCGCCGGATAGCTTGCCGGAGAAGAACGTCGTCGCCCCGTTCCCATCCAGCGTCAGGAAGCTCTTGAGCTTCACCCCCGCCATCCCGGCGAGCGTCTGCCCCTTGCGCGCCATCGCCTTGGGAGCACCCGCCTTCAGCCCCACGAAGAGCACCTGATCATTCTCCGCCGTCGCGCCGCTCCGCCGGTCCAGCGTGGCGAGCACGGCATCGCCCGTCGGCGCTGCCAGCTTCGTGATCATCCCCATCTCTGCGCCACCGGCCGGGTCCACCGCCACCATCTGCACTTCGCTCAAGAGCACCGTGCCCGCCTCCGAGAAGACTGCATCGAGCTTCTTCCCATCGGGCGTCAGCACCTTCCCGCCGAAGACCCCCACATCCGGCGCCGTGAAGCTGACAAACCTCGTCCCCGCCGGCAGTCCCGCCCCGGTGGCGTCGGCATCCGTGGCGATGACGACCTGTTGCAACAGGCCGAAGACATAGGCAGCGCCTTTATCGAAAGCGGTCGAGTCATCGAGCGGCGTGCCGATCGCGATGGTGAAGGCGTCGATCGAGACCGAGAAGCCGAAGTAGGCATTCACCTCCTGTTGGGGGCTGATCAGCGTGGCCACCGGCACCGTGGGCGTCGCCCCGGCCAGGTCATAGACAAACACCTCCCCCGCTCCGCCAGCGATCGCATTCTTCCGGTAAGCCGCCACGACCACCCGCGTATCGGCGATCGACACCGAGTAGCCGAAGTTGTCGGACGCCGCCGGATTGGGGTCGTTCAGCGTCGCCACGGGCACAGTCGGCGTCTCACTGCTTACGTCATACACAACCGCGCTCCCGGCATCGGTCGCACCCGTGTCGTCGTTATGAGCCCCCACCACCACTCGCGCCCCGGAGATCGCCACGGAGTAGCCGAAGAAGTCCCCTGCCGCAGGGCTCGGATTGTTCAGCGTCACCGCTGGCACCGTGGGCGTCCCGCTGCTGAGGTCGAATACATACGCCCGCCCGGCCTCGGGCGCTCCCGTGTCGTCAAAGTAAGCTCCCACCACCACCCGCGTGCCAGAGATCGCCACCGAGATACCGAACTCGTCACTCGTCCCTACGCTGGGATTGTTCAGCGTGACCACGGGCACCGTGGGTGTGAGGCTGCTCAGGTCATAGACACACGCGCGGCCAGCGTCCCCCACTCCCATATCGCGGTCCGGGGAGCCCACCACCACCCGCGAACCAGAGATGGCTACCGACGTGCCGAAGGCGTCTCCCGACGCTGGAGCGGGATTGTTCAGCGTCGCCACGGGCATCGTGGGTGTGACGCTGTTCAGATCATACACGTATGCGCTCCCGCTGTTGGCCGCTCCCGTATCGTCCAGGGAAGCCCCCACCACCACCCGCGTCCCGGAGATGGCGACCGAGAAGCCGAAGTAGTCGTTCGGCACCGGGGTGGGATTATTCAACGTGAAGACCGGCACCGTGGGCGTGCTGCTGGTGAGGTCATACACATACGCGCTCCCGGCATTGACTGCCCCGGTGTCTTCAAAATACGCCCCCACCACCATCAGCGCGCCGGAGACGGCCACCGAGTTGCCAAACTGGTCCTGCGTCGCCGTGCTGGCGCTGTTCAGCGTCGCCACGGGCACCGTGGGTGTCCCGCTGCTCACATCATACACGTATGCGCTCCCGGCATCGTTCGCTCCCGTGTTGTCCTGCCAAGCCCCCACCACCACCTGCGTGCCGGAGATCGCCACCGAGTTGCCGAACTCGTCATTGAATGCCGGGCCGGGGTTGTTCAGCGTGAGCACAGGCACCGTCGGCGTCCCGCTGCCCAGGTCATACACATACGCGCTCCCGGCATTGCTCGCGCCCGTGTCGTCAAAGAGGGCCCCCACCACCACCATCGTCCCGGAGATGGCCACGGAGATCCCGAACTCGTCACCCACCGCCGGGCCCGGGTTGTTCAGCGTGAGCACAGGCACCGTAGGCGTCCCGCTGCCCAGGTCATACACATACACGCTCCCGGCATTGCTCGCGCCCGTGTCGTCAAAGAAAGCCCCCACCACCACCCGCGTCCCGGAGATGGCCACGGAGACACCGAACTCGTCATTGGCCGCCGGGCCGGGGTTGTTCAGCGTGAGCACAGGCACCGTGGGCGTCCCGCTGCTCAGGTCATACACATACGCGCTCCCGGCAGCGAGCGCTCCTGTGGAGTCCCCTATTGTCCCCACCACTACCTGCGTGCCGGAGATCCCCACCGCGTAGCCGAAGGCGGGCTGCAGCGCCGGGCCGGGCATGGGGTTGTCCAGCGTGGCTACGGGCACCGTGGGTGTCCCGCTACTGAGGTCATACACATACGCCCTCCCGGCATCGGTCCCACTCGTGTCGTCCCAGATAGCCCCCACCACCACCCGCGTGCCGGAGATCGCCACCGAGAAGCCGAATCGGTCCATTCCCGCCGGACTGGGGTTGTTCAGCGTGAGCACAGGCACCGTCGGCGTCCCGCTGCTCAGGTCATACACATACGCGCTCCCGGCATCGGTCGCTCCGATGACGTCAAACTGAGCCCCTACGATCACGCGCGTCCCGGAGATCGCCACCGCGTTGCCGAAGTATTCTCCAAAACCCGGACTGGGATTAGGCAGCACGAAAAGCAGCGTGCCGCTTGTCGAGTCGAACACCTTCACCAGCCCGTCCGCCCCGGCGATGGGTGAACTGACCACCGTGTAGCCCCCCCTCCACCGCCACGCTATACCCGAGTTGCGCACCACTCTCCGCCCCCACCAGCGGCGCGGGGATGGAGTGCAGCAGCGTATCCGGCACCTGCGCGAGCGCGGGCAGGGCAAAGGCCAGAGCGAGCGCCCGGACGATGGCCCGGACAGGCGAGCCGGGGTGGAAAAGCAGCGGGGCAGCGAGAGAGCGCAGGGTGTTCATGGCAGGGTGCATTGGAGTGAAGTCCGAACGAATCCCCAACCTGCCCGGGCCATGCTGGTCCCGTGGCCAAGTTGCGTGCCTGCACGGGTAGCGGCGACCCGACGCCGGGCAAGCTCTACTCTCCGGGAGGAACGCTATTGTTGCCTTGGCGTTGGCGCGCTTCGCCGGGCGCCGGGGATGAATTCGGCGAGCTTGTGCCCCTGCTGCATCCCGGCTCAGGAGCCTGTTGAAATGCCAGCCTGCCCGAAAGTGGCGCCGACCGCCAGGTCGGCGTCAACGAGAGCCGGCCCCGTCGCTCACACCGACCTGGAGGTCGGTGCCACAGCGCCTACGGCTCCAGCCGCTTCACCTTCACCTCCGACACCGCCCAGCCGCTGGCCGTCGTGCCGAGGGCGAGGGCGCCGGGGGCGGTGGTGGCCCAAAACTTGTGCTGGCTGAGGGCGGCGGTGGGGCCGGTCCATTCGTAGAGCGGGCGGGTGTCGAACGTGGTGGTGATGGTCGCGTTCGCGCCGTCGAGGCGCACGGTCACTTCCAGGTCGTG
>VFJQ01000179.1 GCA_009885995.1 Verrucomicrobiota bacterium | reverse complement strand
TGAGGGCGGCGGTGGGGCCGGTCCATTCGTAGAGCGGGCGGGTGTCGAACGTGGTGGTGATGGTCGCGTTCGCGCCGTCGAGGCGCACGGTCACTTCCAGGTCGTGCGGTTCGGTGTCGTTCACCTGTTTGCCTTCCAAGGTTCCGGGCAGATCTTTGCCCATCTTGCCATTCACCAGAACCAAGCCGGTGTAGATGCCGCCGCCGGGACGCCCTTCCAAATCAAAACCGGTCATCCGGTCCGCGACGGGGAGGACGACGTGGAAAACTTGCTTCACGTCGAGCTGCCGCAGCTTCACGCGCACTTGGTAGCTGGTGCCGGACACTTCGCCGGGCAGCGGCTGCGTCGCGTATTTCGTGGCCGGACTGAAAAGCTCGCCGTCCTTCAGGCTCCAGCCATTGCCGGTCTGCGCGACGAGCTCTGGCGTGAGCGGGGCGAGGAGGTCGGCCCAGCCGTCCGCCGCTACGGGCGGCTGTGGGAGCACTGCGGGCGGGAGCGCAGGTGCGGGCAGGCTGAGCAGCTTCACCTTCACCTCGGAGACGATCCAGTTCGGGCCGTGGGCGCCGAGACCGAGCCCGCCGGGGGACTTGAGACCCCAATTCTCGGGTATGATGAGGACGGCGCTCGGGCCGGTCCATGTGTGGAGCGGCCTGGCGTCGAGCGTGGTGGTGATGGTCGCATTCGCGCCGTCGAGTCGCACGGTCACTTCGAGATCGTGCGGCGCGGCATCCTTGATCTGTCTGCCGATGACGATGCCGGGCATATCCTTGCCCCACTTGCCAGCGACGATGCCCAACCCGGTGTATTGGCCGCCCCAGTCATCGATCATGAAGTGCACCGAGTGATCGCCCACGGGGAGGGCAATGCGGAAGCCTTTCTCCAGTTTGCTGGTCTGCACCTTCACGCGCACCTGGTAGCTCGCGCCAGCGAGGATGCCCGGCAGCGGGAGCATGCCGGCTGCGTCGTGTGGCAGGCTGTGAAGCATACCGTCCTTCATGCTCCATCCCTTGCCGGTCTCCTCGACGATCTCGGGGGTGAGCCGGGCGAGGAGGTCTTCCCAGCCTTCGGCGGCGACGGGCGGCTGTGGGAGCACTGCGGGCGGGAGCGCAGGTGCGGGCTTGGCAAGTGCGTTCGTCGCATCCAGCCGCTTCACCTTCACCTCGGACACCGCCCAGTCGGCGGCCATGGTGCCGAGGGCGAGGGTAGTGGGTCGGATGGGCCAGGCTGGCGAAACGCTCAGGCTGGCTGCGGGCCCGGCCCATTCGTAGAGGGGCTGGGCGTCGAGCGTGGCGGTGACCTTCGCGTCGGCACCGTCCAGGCGGACGCTGACTTGCAGCTCGTGCAGCTCGGCGTCCTTGAGCCGCTTGCCGGCGATCGCGCCGGGCTGCTTTCCAGGATCCACCCCATTCACCAGGTTGAGGCCCGTGAAATGCCCTGCCTTTGGCCAACCATCCAATACGAACCCCACCATGCGATCCGCGACCGGGAGGAAGATCGTGACGCTCTCCTTCGGCATGAGCTGCCGCAGCTTCACCCGCACTTGATAGCTGGCACCGGCAAATGAACCTGCAAAATGGAGCACGGCATGCAGCGTGTCTGGGCTGTGGATTACGCCA
Organism: Verrucomicrobiota bacterium; assembly: GCA_009885995.1. Taxonomy (GTDB): domain Bacteria; phylum Verrucomicrobiota; class Verrucomicrobiia; order Chthoniobacterales; family Chthoniobacteraceae; genus VFJQ01. The sequence goes on along the minus strand of VFJQ01000179.1, from coordinate 6,405 downwards.
TCCTTCATGCTCCAGCCATTGCCGGTCTGGGCGACGAGCTCGGGCGTGAGCGGGGCGAGGAGGTCGGCCCAGCCATCGGCGGCAGGAGCCGGCTGCGCTGCCGGCTTGGCGGGTGCGGCGGCGGTGGCCGCAGGCGCAGGCGTGGCCGCTTTGGTGGGCGTCGCGGCCTTGGCGACGAGCACGGTGGGATCCATGACGACGCGGAACCCGGTATCGTTCCAACGGTCCCCGGGCTTGGACGACACCCGGGCCGAGGAGAGCAGGTGGCCGCGCTCGTTGTTGCCCCAACTGCCGCCGCGCTTCACGCGGTTGATGTGGTTGATATCGAACCAGTCGTCGCACCATTCCCACACGTTGCCGCTGAGGTCGTAGAGGTCCTGCTTGTTGGGCTTGAAGCTCATCACCGGCGCCGTGGTGGGGAAGCTGTCGTCGTATTTACCGAAGTAGTCCGCTTTGTCCGGCGGGAGCTTCCCGGTGTGGCTCTCGTCGTTGAAGTTGCCGGTGCCTTTGATCGGCGGCCACCGCGTCCCCCACGGAAACTCGTCCGCAACCTTGAAGACGGTGGCGGGCGTGGTGTCCTTCTTCCTCCTCTCATCCCGGGCGATGCCCGCCGCGTGGCTCCATTCCTCGTCCGTGGGCAGGCGGTAGTGTTTGCCTTCCTTCCCGCTCAGCCACTCACAGAACTTCCGCGCCTCCTCCCAGTTCACGTTGGTGACCGGGTGCTCCTCCGGCCAGTCGGCGAGGTCGAAGCCGTCGAACACCTGCCCCTTCCACGTGCCGCCCACGCCTTGCGCCTCGGCGGCATAGGCAGCGTAGTCCTGATGGCGTGTCTCGTGGATGCAGAAGTGGACCTCGGTGCCGCGGACCTTGATGAACTTCATGCCGAGCGTGTTGGTGAAGTCGCTCTTGGGCACGGTGGCGAAGGTGCGGGGTTTGCGCACGGGCGCGGGCGTCGCCGCCGGGGCGGGGGTCGCGGGTTTCGGTGAAGTGGCGGCCGTGAGGGCGGGGCGCGGGAGTTCGACCACGACGCGGAAGCCAGCGAAGCTGAGACGCTTGTCCGGGAGGCTGGAATCGCGGCGCGATGCGAGCAGTTGATCAGGCTTGCCCCACTTCCACGCCCCGCCCCGATACACTCGCTTCTCCTTCTTGGAGTCAACCCAGTCTTCGCACCACTCCGACGCGTTGCCCGCCAGGTCGAAGAGGCCGAACGGGTTGGGAGTGAAGGTCATCACCGGCGCGATGGAGGGGAATCCGTCGTCGTAGCCTTCGATCACTGGATCGGTCCAATTCGGCACCTTCACTCGGCAGCTCTCGTCGGCGAAGTTCCCCGCGCCCGGCGGTGGCGGCCAGCCTTCTCCCCACGGGAAGACGTCCTTGGCTTTGAATACCGTGGCCGGCGTCGTGTCCTCCTTCCACGTCTCTTCTTTACCGATGCCCACGGCGACGCTCCATTCCCTGTCGGTCGGAAGCCGGTAGGTCCGGCCCTCCTTCACGCTCAGCCAGGCGCAGAAGGCCTTCGCGTCGTCCCAGTTCAGGTAAACCGCAGGATACTCCTCGTGAGGTCCGTCGATAACATATCCGCCGTAGTTTCGACTATCCGGGATCGCCCCCACGCCTTTTTCCGAAGCATAGGCATCGTGGTCTCTCCTGCGCGTCTCGTGGATGCAGAAGAGCACGTCGGTCCCGGGCACGGGGACGAACTTCATGCCGAGGCTGTTGGTGAACTGGCTGGTGCGAGTGGCCGCGAGCAGCGGATCGGGGGCCGGCGGCGCGGCGCCGAGGGAGACCGTCTTCACCGCCGCTGGGAAGATCGTCGGTGCGATGATGTCCGCCACCGGGACGGTCACGAGATCGGAGCCGAAGCGTGCGCGCACTTGCTGGCCCTCGACGGCGACGAGGGTAAGGCGCGCGCCCTTCGGCATGACGCTCGCGCCGAAGCGCAGATTCACGCGCGTCTCCTTCGCGAGCATGACGACGGTGCCGGCCGGCAAGTCCGCGACTGGCAGCGGCGTCGCTGGCGCCGGCGTTGCCGGTGCCGGGGTCGCGGCAGTCGGCGCGGGCGTGGACGGAGCAGGATTGGTCTGCGCAAGTTCGGCCATCTGCTCCGGGAGCAGCGGCGGAATCTCGGCGGGTGCCTCGGGTCCGAGCATCGGTGCGGGCGTGGATGGGCTGCCCGGCGATGCCGCGTCGGCCACGAGCGGTGTGTCGGGCTGGCCCTCGGTCTGCCCCGGCTCAGTCGTGGTGCTCTCGCGCTGCGTGAACCACCAACCCGCTCCAGCCACGATCGCGCAGACGACAGCCAGGGCGATCCGACGCCCGCGCGCGCTCGACGCACGTTTTGCCGCAGCCTCAGCAGCCGCAGCCGCCGCGGCCGCCCGCTCGGCCTCCTTCGCAGCCGCCGTGCCTTTGAGGGGGGCGCCCCGCTCGATGTCCCGATAGAGTCCCTCGATCTCCGCGATCAATTCATCGTAGCTCGCGTAGCGCTCCCGCGGCGCTTTCTTGAGCATCCGCCCCACCAACAGCGCCAGCGGCAGCGGGCAGTTCGGGATCTCCTTGAGCAAGGCCGCCGGCGGCGCGTCGAGGTGTTTCCGCGCGATGGCGATCGGGTCGGTGCCGGGATAGGGCGGCTTGCCCGTGAGCATCTCGAAGAGCGTGCAGCCGAGCGAATAGATGTCCGCGCGGAAGTCGATCACCTTGTCCCCGCGGCACTGCTCGGGGCTCATGTAGTGCGGCGTGCCCATCATCGCCCCAGTCTGCGTGATGCCCGTCGTGTTGGCGGAGGTGCTCTTGGCCAGCCCCAGGTCGCCCACCTTCACGTGGCCGTCGAAGGAGAGGTAGATGTTGCTCGGCTTGATGTCGCGGTGGACCAGCGACGCGCTATCCCAGCCGCACTTCAGCCCGCGCGCCACGTAGGCCGCGACGCTCAATGCCTCGGCAAAGTCCATCGTGCCGGTGCGGAGTCGCTGGTGGAGGTTCTCGCCCTCGACCAGTTCCATGGCGATGTAATGGCACCCACCGACCTCGCCATAGTCGTGGACCGCGACGAGGTTGGCGTGGTGGAGGCTGGCGGCGACCTTCGCCTCGCGCTGGAAGCGACCGACGTAGTCGGCATCGTCCGCGAACTGCTGGGGCAGCACCTTGAGCGCGACGAGGCGACCGAGCGGAATCTGCCGCGCCTTATAGACCGCGCCCATGCCGCCTTGTCCGAGCTTCTCGATGATCTCGTAATCGCCGATCACCGTGAGCGCGTCGGACGCGGGCGCGGGCTCCACGGGCGCGGAGCCGAGGACCGTGCGCTTCATCGCGGAACTCGCACACACCACGCAGAGCGTGCTGTCGGGTGCGTGGGCGGGCAACGGCGTGGCGCATTGGATGCAGGTCTTGGCGGGACTCATGTCGGCGCGGAGCCTTGTAGGGACCGGCCAACTTAAAGCAAGCGTGCGCCGGCAGGGCGACTGAGGTCAGAAACGACCGCTCGGGCGCGCCACTCAGCAGCGCACGATGCAGCAGCCGAAGTCGAGCGTGCGGCCGGTCGGCGTCGTCTCGGCCTTCACCGCCGGCGAGAGTTGATAGAGCTGCCGCTTGCGGTTCTGCGGATCGTCCTGGCCGATGATCAAGCCGGCCTTCGCCAGCACCGCGCAGTGTTTGCGCACAAGGTCGCGGTGCTTGGGCAAGGAGCCGCCGATTCCGCCCGTGCCATGCGGCTGGCCATCGAACAGCGAGACGAGAATCTGCCGCCGGGTCCGGTCGCTCAGCGCCGAGAAAATCGTGTCGGCATCGATGGTGCGGACGGTCGTGGTGACGACGGTCAAAGCGGCTGGCTCGTTCATGAGGCTGGACCGTGCCAAAACCCAAAGCGGCCTGCAATACCGGAGACTCCCGACCGGAAGGATCGTTCCGTTTGTGGCGTGCCGGAGACTCCCGACCGGAAGGACCATTCCGTTTGCGGCCTGCCGGAGACTCCCGACCGGAAGGATCGTTCCGGTTGTGGCGTGCCGGAGACTCCCGACCGGAAGGATCGTTCCGTTTGTGGCGTGCCGGAGACTCCGGACCGGAAGGACCATTCCGGTTGTGGCGTGGTGGAGACTCCGGACCGGAAGGACGCTTCCGTTTGTGGCGTGCGGAGACTCCCGACCGGAAAGACCGTTCCGTTTGCAGCGTGCCGGAGACTCTGGACCGGAAAGACGCTTCCGGTTGCAGCGTGCCGGAGACTCCCGACTGGAGCAGGCGGTGGGACGCAGCGGCGCATTAACGCTTGGCTTCGTAACGCCGCGGCGTAGGGGCGGGGCATGACTGCTCACACATCCCTCCCCGCTAGCATCGAACTGCTCGAGTCCCGCATCGCGCCCGCCGTGATGATCCTCAACGCCACCACCGCCACTTACACGGATGTGGATGGCGACCGCGTCACCATCAAAGTCTCCACCGGCACGCTCACCGGCGGGCTTTTCACCACCACCGGCCTCGGCTTGGGCGAGCAGCTCCAGACCATTAACTTCAGCGCCGGCGGCTTCGACGCGGCGAACCTCACCATCAGCGTCGTCCGCGGCGACGCCGGGGACGGGCTCGCGCAAGTCGGCTTCATCAACTCGGCCGGCCACGACCTCGGCAAGGTGAGCGTGCAGGGCGACCTGGGCAGGATCAACGCGGGCGATGGCGACGCCGCCATGCCGGCAGTGAAGTCGCTCACGGTCCGCTCGATGGGCCGCTTCGGCATCGCCACGCAGGAGGCCGGCGGCACCTTCGGGAGCAGCATCGCCGGCGTGCTCGGCGCGCTGGTGGTCAAGGGCGACTTCAAGGAAATCTTCATGAACGTCAACGGCGGCATCGGCCCCGTCACCATCGCCGGCTCGCTCATCGGCGGCGCGGCCAGTGGCAGCGGTTACATTTTCTGCACCGGCGACATCGGCGCGGTGAAGATCGGCGGCGATATGCTCGGCGGCGCGGGCGCCGACTCCGGCTTCATCACGGCCAGCGGGAAAATCGCCAGCGTCACGATCGGCGGTTCGCTCGTCGCCGGCACGAGCTCCAGCGCGAAGATCATCTCCAGCGGCGACCTGGGGCCGGTGAAAATCGGTCGCGACGTGCGCGGCGGCGCGATCGGCCCTTCCGGCTTCATCGCCAGCGGCGGCACCCTCGCTAGCGTGACGATCGGCGGCTCGCTCATCGGTGGCGCGGGTGCGTCCACCGGCAGAATCTCCACTCCCTCCACCGACATCGGCCCGGTGAAGATCGGCCACGATATGGTGGGCGGCGCGGGCAGCGATTCCGGCCTCATCTTCAGTGGTGGGGAACTGGCCAGCGTGACCATCGGCGGCTCGCTCGTCGGCGGCGCGGGCACCGGCAGCGGCAAGATTTTCAGTGGTAAGGAAATGGGCAAGGTGAAGATCGGCCACGACTTCATCGGCGGCAGCATCACCGGCAGCACGGCCACGCTGGACCAGAGCGGCTACATCACCAGCTTCGAGCGCATCGCGGGCGTGACCATCGGCGGTTCGATCATCTCCGGCATCGACGACAGCACCGGCGGCGACCTCACCCGCAACGCGTCCATCCGCGCGGGCGATGACCTCGGCTCACTCGTCGTCAAAGGCAGCGTCGTCGGCCACCTCACCGCCAACGGCGCTTCGCGTGTCATCATCAGCGGACAGGGTCAGGCCGTGCAGGGCGCGACGAGCGACCTCGCCATCGGCAAGATCAGCATCGCCGGGCACGTCGAGTTCGCCCGGATTTTCGCCGGCTACGACGCCGATCTCGTCGCGCGCAACGGCGACGCGCAGATCGGCGCGGTGAAAGTCGGCGGCGATTGGGCCGCGAGCAGTCTTGTAGCCGGCGTGCTGAACGGCACCTCGGGCAACACGAATTTCGGCAACGCCAACGATCAATCCATCGGCGCGGGCAACACGAACATCACCTCCCGGATCGCCAGCATCCTCATCGGCGGACACGTCATCGGCACGCAGGACTCGATCAGCATCTTCGACCAGTTTGGCTTCGTCGCCGGGCAGATCGGCTCGTTCAAAGCCGAAGGGTTCAAAGCCCCGCTGACCTCTGGCAACGACGGACGCATCTTCCTCTCACCGATCACCGCGGCGATCAAACAGGTCGGCACCGCCCCCTCCGACGTGGCCATCCACGAGGTTTGATTTATAGCCGGAGTCTGTGAACCCCGTTCTTTGAGCCGGCCTACTTCCCCGCGTCCAGCCGCTTCACCTTCACCGCGGAGACCGCCCAGCCGCTGCCGAAGGCGCCGAGGGCGAGGGTGCCGGGCTCGGTGCTGCCCCAAACCTTATCCGGGCTGAGGGCGGCGGTGGGGCCGGTCCATTCGTAGAGCGGGCGGGTGTCGAACGTGGTGGTGATGGTCGCGTTCGCGCCGTCGAGGCGCACGGTCACTTCCAGGTCGTG
>VFJQ01000106.1 GCA_009885995.1 Verrucomicrobiota bacterium | reverse complement strand
GGCAGCAACAGCGGCGTGTCGTGGTCAATGTTGACGAAGCGGGCGGGCATCCCCTTTCAACCCGCAATGTCGCGCAGTCGTGGACGGAAAGTCCGACAGGCTGCTAGGAATCGTGCGACGTGCTCGCGAGTTTTGGACACCCGGCGGGGGGACTTGCCGAAATCGTCAGGGGTGGCGTGCGTGCTAACTGGTTTTTGCCCTCGCAGGTTTTTCGACAAAGGCGGCCCGTGTCCTTTGCGATCCATCGTCAACGGCACAGGCGCGCGCCAAGGTGCCTGTGAGGGGCTTGCAAGCCTCTGGCGTGGGTTCGGCGCTCTACATTCGTCCCCGTGATTCGCTTGCCGCTGCGACAGGCTCCTGGCCTGCCCCGGTCATGCCGACAATGACGGACCATCGGCGAAGGCATCGCCTTCCGGGGCGCGGGGCGCGGATGAATCGAGTTCGACTTGCACAAACTTGCACAAACTTGCACAAACGGCGCGCACGCCGCAAAAAAAGCGAGTTTCCAGACACAGCTTCGCTTGGGTCTGTGCAAGAGTTTGTGCAAGACTGAGCCGCTGTCTGCTAATCCAGTCTGAGTCTTGATCAATCGCCGCCAACCCCTGTATTCAAGCGGATCGCGGGGCGATTTAGACTCGCGAAGCAAAGTCGCGAAATCGCGAAAAGCTCAATCCTAAGTCTGGCGCGTCTGCCAATTTCGCTACCCCGGCGTCTCTGTAAAAGAAGAATAAGACTCGCGAGCAGTGATGAGTCTTGCACAGCGGGCTTGCACCCGGCGCGCAGTTTATGGCGGCTCGCGATTCGCGCAATCGCCGAGTCTCTGGTCTTTGCACCCGCAACAGACGCTTCTACGCCGTTCTGTGGGCGGACCGTAGCGACGGGCGCAAAGGGGTGCGCCGTTTTCCGCTGTTCGATGAGGCCGGCGAACCCATCCGCACGTTTGCCGGAGCCATGGCCGCGCTCGATATGTTGAACGCGAAACGGCGAGAGGAAAAGCTGCCCGCTGCCGGTCGCTGTCGGTTGTTTGCGAACTTTGCGAAAGACTACCTCGCGATGGCATCGACCCGTGCGAAGAAACCCGGCACGTTGGAGAACAAGACACAGGCGCTCTCGCGATGGACGGGACATCTGGGCGGCTTCCGGTTCGACGCGATCAAGACACCTATCATTAAGGGCTACGTCGAGAAACGGCAGAGTGAGGATGGATGCACGATGCGGGAAAACACTACAAGACCGCGAGCGGTCGCACTGTCGCGCTTGATCTGGTAGCGCTTCGCAACGTGCTGTGCGCTGCCGAGGACGCGCGCCACCTCAAAGAACTACCGCGCTTTCCCAAAGTTGGAAAAGTCGCGCCGCTGCGCCGCCCGCTCATTTCACCGGCTCAACTCGACACATGGCTCGCCGGGTGTAGGGGAAAGAAAGAGGTCGGTTCGCCCGTTACAAAAAATGGCGAGCAACGGCGTGACTACCTCCGCTACCTCGCGTTCAGCGGAGCGCGAGAACAAGGGACGCTGCGCGTGCGGTGGGCGCACGTCGATTTCGAGCGCGCTCGTGTCTTTATCGGTGCACCGGATGATTTCGACGCAGCGGCTTTCACAATCGGTGAGAGCGATACGTCGAAAAGCAGCGGCTCCCGCGTTGTGGATTTCAACCCGCGACTCGAAAGCCTGCTCCGCGAGATGCACCCTCGCCGTGCGCCCGATTCGTCTTTCGTTTTCTCGAGCCCACAGCGTGGTGCAAAAGACATTCCGGTGAAAAGTCTGCGCGAATCTTTGAAGGCTGTCCGTGCTCACGTGAAGCTGCCGACTTTCGGCTTCCATCATCTGCGTGTGTATTTCATCAGCTACGTGGTGATGAACGGGATCGACTTTATGACCATTGCAAAATGGGTCGAGCATCGAGACGGCGATGTGCTCATCGGCAAATTCTATGGCGACATTGCAGACGAACACCGCAAGCGCATGGCGTCGCGTCTCACCTTTGGCATCGTTCCGCTGGCTGAATCGGGCGGGGTCACCGTCGCGGCTCAGTGAAGCGCTGATCCACGCTGGCCACAATTAATACGCGATGTTGGGAGGAACCTCGTTCAACCGTTGGTGCGAATGGCTTTCACGCGAGTGGGACTCCGACGCTGTTCGCGCCTACGACTATATTTTGGATGCCGTCACGTCATGCTGCCTCAGTGGATCCTTCGGTCATCATTCGGGCGATCCTCGTGGTCCGGCGAGGTCCTTGAGAGCTTCAACCGTGAAGTCGTGGTCGGTGTAGGTCACATCATGCCGGACGCGGGAGCCATCGAGTTCGGTTGAGGAATCCGGTCGCAGTCCATGCACCACGAGGTTCGCGGGAATTGGGTGGCCAGCGTCGGCGACAACGCGCGTGGTGTCGATGCGGCGGAGCACCTGGCCCGAGGCGGAGTATTTCTCGACGCGGAGCGGGACCACGCGGCGCGGGTCGATCCAGGTGCGCACGCTGCCGTAGCTTGAGCGGTCGCTTTTGCCCGGCTTCGATTCGAGGATCTGGCAGCGCACGCCGTCCACGTCCTCCGCTCCGGCTATGCCCTGCCGCTCCCACGCGAAGAAATTCTCGACGACATCCTCAAAGGACAGATCGCTGCCGAGAAGTGGCTCCTTCAAGTTCTCGATCGTGCGCACCGTGTTGGGCGGCGTGAACGTGGAGCCGGTCGCGGCGCGGTTTCCGATTTTTCGGAGCAGGACGGACTCGCCTTTGCGCTCTTTCGGGAAGAGCACTTGATACACGACCTCCGTCGCGCCTTTCGTGCGCCGCTGTTTGATCTGAAGCTGGAGGGTTTCTTTCGCCGCGCCCTTGATCTCCATCTTCAATCGCACATACGACGCGCCGTTCTGCTGGAGCGCGCTGAGCCGCGCAGCGAGTTCGTCCGCGGACGGTGCGCTGTCGGCGGCGTGCGTGGTGAATGTCAGCGCCATGGTGATGATGAAGATCAGGCGGATTGGGTTCATGTGATTTGATGGGTCAGCCGTGCAAGGCGTGGCTCGGCGTGAGGCGCGAGCTGCGCCACGCGGGATACAGGCCGCTGAAAACTCCGACCACGACTGCGATGCCCACCGCGCTGAGGAGGAGTTGCGGGTTCAAGTCGGGCTCGAGCAAGCCGCGAATGGCGGGTGTCTGGACGAGGATCTTCACGCCGACGATGCCGATCAGGACTCCGCCGATGCCGCCGATCAATCCGAGCATCGCCGATTCCAGCAGGATCATGCGCACGATGCGGCTGCGCTTCCAGCCGATGGCGAGCAGCACGCAAATCTCCTGCGTGCGCTCGAAGACAGTCATGAGCATCGTGTTCATCACCCCAAGCACGCCGACGAGCACGGCGAGCAGGGAGGTGCCCCAACTCATCGCGCGGATGATCTTGTAAGCCTGGCTGTCGCGCACGTGCTCGCCGGCGATCACCGCGCGCGCTTCCGGCACGAGGGCGCTGATTTGATCGCAGAGCTGGCGGAGTTCTTCCTTCGTCGTGCCCGGCGTGACGCGCAGGTCGATGACGTTGATCTTGCCTTCGTTGCCGGTGAGTTCCTGAAGCAGAGGCAGCGAGAGGATGACCGATCCGTTTTCGACGATCGCGCCGCCATCGACGATGCCCACGACCGGGAGTTCCTCGGTCTCGAGTTGGAGCGTATCGCCGACTTTCTTTTTCAAAACCTCAGCCGCGGTCTGCCCCAGCACCACTGCACGCTCGGCGGCATCGTGCGGCATTCGCCCGGCGATGATGTGGAGATTCTTCCACGTGAAGCCGCCCCATTGCCGTCCGGAGACGATCATCATGTCCGTGGTCTCCACGCTCATCAGGTCGGCGAGAAGCGCACAGGTCTCCGCGACGTGGGGGAGGGGAGTGATGCGATCGACCACGGTGGCGGGATACGGCTTCGGCGTGAGCGCGCTGCCCATGTTGCTGACCACCAAGTCGGTGCCGCGGGTCTTCATGCCTGTCGCCCAGCTTGTCTCGAAGCCGCGTGAGATGCCGACGAGCGCGACCACCGCGGCGATGCCGATGGCGATGCCCACGATGGTGAGCCCGGTGCGCACGGGCCGGCGCGTCAATCCGCGCGTGATGACGGTGAAGAAGGTCATGTCAGTGCGACGTGGAGTTGAGTGTGTCGGCGACCACGCGGCCGTCTTTCATCTCGATAACGCGCCCGGCCTGCCGCGCGATGCCCATGTCGTGCGTCACAAGGATGAGCGTGAACTGTTGCTCGCGCCGCAAGCGCACGATGAGGTCGAGGACAAGCGTGGCGTTTTCGCTGTCGAGGTTGCCCGTCGGTTCATCAGCGAGCAGCACCGACGCGCCATTCGCGAGGCTGCGTGCGATCGCGACGCGCTGCCTTTCGCCGCCGGAGAGCTTCGACGGAAAATGATGCAGGCGGTCTTCGAGTCCGACCAGCTTCAGCAGTTCCATCGCGCGCTGCTTTCGCTCCGAAGTCGAACGGTGCGTCTCGAACATCGGGATCTGCACATTCTCGATCGCAGTGAAGGTGGGCAGGAGATGAAACGCCTGAAAGATGAAGCCGATCTCGTGCGCCCGATACGAGGCGAGGTCGCCATGCGCCGAGAGCGGCGCACCGCGGTAGCGCAATTCGCCGGCGGTCGGGTGATCGAGCGCGCCGAGCATTTGCAGGAGCGTCGATTTTCCCGAGCCGCTCTGGCCTACGATGGCGACGAATTCGCCCGGCGCGATGCGGATATCCACGCCGCGCAGCGCTTGCACCGTCCCATAGTCGTATTCCTTCGTCAGGCCGATCGCTTCGAATACGCAGGCGCCGCCGGCATCGGGAGTCGCCATCAGTTCAGGCCCTGCCTCGCCATTTCCTGCCGCGTCGTCCGCGTCACTCCGAGCCACTGCGCGCCGACGCGCGGATCGGGCAGATTGACGAAAAGATCGCGCAGCGCGGCAGAGTAGGTGCGGAAAGGCGGACGCTCCTCCGGCACCGTCGGCTCGAGCGCTTCGGCGTGCTGCGGCAACTCGGGATGCGTCAGGCCGGAGCGCCAGTGGTGAACGCCGTGATACGGCTCATGGAGCAGTGTGAAGCAGACGAACTTCGCCAGCCAGCCCTCGGCGACGATGCTGCGCGTCGAGCCGTTCACCGTCGCGCCGGTGAGGCCCACGTGCTCCACGTATTTGCGCAGTGCCTGCATGTTTGCCGCGAGCCAGGCGGGGATGAAATACGTCCACCAAAAATACTTCCACGTGCCGAGCAGCGCGTCGGCCGCGAGGATCGCGGCCCACGCCGCAGCGGTGATCGCAAATTCGATCCAGATCCGTCGCCGCAGTTTCTTGTTTCGGATCGGCGAGCCTTTGCGCAGGAAGGTGCGCACAAAGAGGAAGGGGGTGAAGAACATGCCCATCGTCAGTTCGAGCATCGCGGCGCCGACGCGTGCCCAGCGCGGCATGCGCGGATGGACGAACGGCCACAGTTCCTCGTCGCGTTCGGAAGCGAGGTAGGCGTGGTGAAGTTGGTGCGCCGCGCGGTAGAGGCTGAAGCTCATCAAGCTGAAGATGCCGATGATGATGCCGTCGAGTTCATTGAGCAGTCGGCTCTTGCGCAGCAGTCCGTGCGAGGCCTCGTGGAAGCCGATCAGCAGTCCGTGCATGAGGTGGCTCGCGATGAGCGCGAGCGGCACGACGAGCCAATAGTTGTCGCGATACAAGGCCCAGACCAGCGACGCCTGCGTGAGGAAGAAAAGGCCGGCGATCACCGGAAACGCCACGCGGCTCAGCCAGTGCGGCTCGGGCGTGTCCGTCTCGGCTTCGGCGGTGGTTGCGGAATTCATCGTGTTCACGTCGTGAGGGCGGCGGCGCGTGTTTCAGCCGGACGGCAGCCCTCGGCGAGCAGAGTCTGGAACGCAGCACCGAGGTTTTCCACCTCTGCTTGCGCGAAGAGCGTCGGACGAAAGAGCCACACGACTTCGAGTTGCTCGCCGTCCTCGGTGATTTCGCACGCGAGGAGAAAGCGCGCTGTGCCGGTCGAGCGCATCCGCAGCTTCGCGGACAGGCCGGGCATCTCGATGTCGGGCACCGGATGATTTTGCAGCGCGAAACGCACCTCGAAGATCGGGTTGTGCCCCGGCGCGGCCGCGTCGCCGAGCGCGCGCGCCAGTTCGGCAAAAGGCATCGCATTCGCGAAACAATCGACCGTCGCCTGATGCACCGCACGCACGCTCTCGGGAAACGCGCGCTCGTGATCCACGCGCCCGCGGATCGGCACAATGCCCGCGAAGTAGCCCATCGTTTCGTTGACCGACTTCTTCGTGCGGTTCGCGATCGGCGTGCCGACGAGCACGTCGTCCGTGTCTGCCCAGCGCGAGAGCGCGAGCTGAAACGCGGCGAGCAGCGTGCTGAACAGAGTCGCCCCGCATCGCCGCGCGAGATCGCCTGCCGCGTTCGCGAGTTCGGCGGGGAAGTGCATGACGATCCGTTCGTGCGGACCTTCGACCGCGCTCCACAACCGGCGGTGCCCCGCGAGGTGCGATTTCCAGAACGCCGCGCGTGGCGCGAGTTCCGACGGCTGCCAGAACACGCGCTCTGCGGCGCCCCACGCGGTGTAGCTCTGCGTCACCTTCGGCAGCGGTTCGCTAGTGCCGCGCAGGCGCTGAAAGTAGGCGATGCAAAGCTCCTGGATGAAAAGCCCGAGCGTCCAGCCGTCGGCGACCGCGTGGTGAATCGCGAAGACGAGCACGTGATCTTCCGCGCTGCGGCGCAGCAACTCGACGCGATAAAGCGGCCCCTGCAAAAGATCGAACGGCTCTTGAAAAACCTCGCGCGCAATTTCCTCCACCGCGTCCGGCGCGCACTCATCCGGCGTCAGTTCGCGAAAGCGGAAATTCGCCGGCATGTCGTCACGGATCATCTGCAGCGGCCGGTCCTTGCCGGGCAAGAACGACACGCGCAGCGCTTCCTGCCGCTCGACGACTTGAAGCAACGCGCCCTTGCCGTCTTCCGGCGTGACCTTGCCGCGCACCTCGATGAGACAGCAGATGTGATTCGCCGCATCTCCGACCGGCACCGGTGAGGTTTCCCACAACTCTCGCTGCGGAAACGTGAGCGGCTGGAGGCAAATCTCGCCGCTCTCCAGCTTTTGCTTCAACAGCGCTCGTTTGTCGGCGGACATGGACTAGCGCGCGGCGCCCTGCGGATCTGGATCTTCGTCCGAGACTGCCTCCGTGCCGAGCAGAAGGTCGAGGTCCGCGTCGGACAGCGCTTCGAGATCGACGTCCTCGCTCTCCACGGTTTCGGCGGCGGGCGCAGCCGGAGTTGGTGCCGCGGTCTTGCCTCCCATGTGGCCGGCGATCAGCGAGGCGATCTGTCCGATGGTGCGGGCGCGCATGAGGCTGGTCGGGGGAAGGGCGACGCCGATGGTGGCTTCGAGCGAATTTTCGATCTCGACGCCCATCAGCGAATCGAGTCCGAGGTCGGTGAGCGGCTGGTCGTCGCGCAGGCTGTCTGGCTTCACGCGCAGGACGGAGCCGACGACTTCGCGCACCGCCTGCGCGATGATCGGCTCGCGCTCTTCCGGCGAGGCGGACTCGATCTTGAGCCGCCAGTCGCTCGTAACGCCGCCACCTTCCTGGCCTTCGACCGAAGCAAGGATGCGTTCGAGCAGCGGATTCTCCTGCATGCTGCGGAAAAACTGCCGCCACTTCGCCCAGTCCACGCGGATCGCGGCCACCTGCGTGTTTCCGGCGACGAGCGACGATTCGAGGATCGACATCACTTCACCCGGCGAGAGCTCGGTCGTGCCCTGCCGCGCGAGGAATTCGGCGACGCGTTCGTTGCGCGCGACGTAACCTTCGCCGCCGAGCACGCCCCAGTTCATCGTGAGCGCAGTCAACCCGAGCGCGCGGCGATGGTGCGCGAGCGAGTCGAGGAAGGCGTTGGCCGCGCCGTAATTTCCCTGCGCCGGATTTCCAAAGATGCTGGAGATGGACGAGAACATTACGAAGGCATCGAGCTTCATGTCGCGCGTGCCTTTGTGCAGCAGCCATGCGCCGTAGGCTTTCGGCGCCATCACCGTGCGCATCCGCTCGCAGTTGAGCGCGGCGAGTGGCGCGTCATCGATGACCATCGCGAGGTGGAAGACGCCGCGCAGTGGTTGGTCTCCGGCGCGGATTTCCGCGAGCAGTCGAGCGATGTCTTTCTCCGATCCAGCGTCGGCTTTCACCACACGCACGCCGATGCCGCGGTCGATCAGGCTTTGGACGAAGGCCCTCGTTTCCGGTGTCGCCGCGCCGCTGCGGCTGCTGAGCACGAGGTGGCGTGCGCCGCATTTCACCAGCCACTCGGCGAGCACTTTGCCGAAGCCGCCGAACGCGCCGGTGATGAGATAGCAGCCGTCCGGCTTGATCGCGAACGGCGGCGCGAGCGGCTCGCCGCGGCGCGGCACGAAGGGCTCGGGAAACGACACGACGACCTTGCCGATGTGTTTGCCGCTCGCCATGAGCCGGAACGCCGCGTCGATGCGGCTCGCCGGGAAGGCGCGGAACGGCAGAGGGGTGAGGGCGCCCTTTTCCACGAGCGTGGCGATCTCGCCGAGCATGTTGCGCGTGAGGGATTCGTCGCCGCTGAAGACAGCGTCCATCGCGACGACGTGGAATGACGCGTTGCGCCGCAGATTCCACAGCGGGATGCGCGAGTTTTGATAAATGTCGCGCTTGCCGATCTCGATGAAGCGCCCGAACTCCGCGAGACACGAGAGGCCCATCGGGATGGCTTCGCCGGCGAGTGCGTTGAGGACGACATCCACGCCGCGCCGGCCGGTGAGTTCCATCACCGCTTCCGCGAAATCGCCGCGGCGCGAGTCGATCACGTGCTTTACGCCGAGCGTTTCGAGCAGGGCGCGCTTGGTTGCGCTGCCGGCGCTGGCGATCACTTCCGCGCCGAGATGGTGCGCGATCTGGATCGCCGCCATGCCGACGCCACCCGCACCCGCGTGGACGAGAATGGTGTCGCCCTTGCGGAGTCGCGCGACGTTTTTCAGCGCGTGCCACGAAGTCATGAAGACTACTGGCAGCGTCGCCGCTTCCTCGAACGAGAGCTTGCCGGGAATCCCGCGCACATCGCTGCCGCGTGCGAGCGTCTGCGTGGCGAGGCCGAAGACTGCGAGGCCGAAGACGCGGTCGCCGGGCGCGACGTGGGTCACCCCTTCGCCGACCGCTTTCACGACGCCGCCGATTTCGTCGCCGAAGATGCGCGCGTCAGGCGCTTCGCCGGGATAAAGCGCGAGCGCCTTGAGCACGTCGCGGAAATTCATCCCCGCGGCTTTCACATCGACGAGCACTTCGCCCGGGCCACACGCCGGCAGCGCGAATGGCGCGAAGCGCAGCGTGTCGAGGTGACCGCGCTCGCGCGACTCGAGCCGCAGTGGAATCTCCGGCGCAAGCGTTTGCTCGACGGATGGACGCCCGCGGCTGAGGCGCTGCACGTAGCGCGCTTCGCCGCGGAAGGCGACTTCGCGCTCGCTATCGGCGCGTTGCAGTTCGCTCCAGAGCAAGGCCACGTCAGCGTCAGAAGCCAGCGGCGGCAGGTCGATGCCGCGGCAGGAGAGGTTCGAATACTCGTTGAGGATGACGCGGAAGAGTCCGACGGCGGGCGCCTGCGCGATGGTCGTGGGGAATGCTTCGCGGCCCGCGGGTTGCGCGCCGCGGGTGATGGCATCGACGCGGACTTTGCCGCCGGCATTCGTGCTTTCGAGCGTCTGCGCGAGGTGCAACAGGGCGGCGGTGCCGATGAGCGTGTCGCCCTCGGCGACTTCGGCGGGCGCGTCGAGATTCCACAAATAAACGATGCGCTCGATCGGCGCGGCGGCGGCGCACGCTTCGAGGAGCTGGGTCCAATCTTCCGGCGACTCCGTGCGCAGGGTGAATTCGTCGGCCTTGGTCGTGGCGAATTTCTTGCCGGGCCGCGCGACGCGGCAACTCGCACCCGCGTCGCGCAGTTGCGTCGCGAGTTGTTCGCCGAGACCGGAGGCGTCGGCGAAAATGAGCCACGATGTTTCGGCAGGCGCGCCTTTCGGCGCGGGTGCGGCGGTGGGCTGGTGCCACGTCTTGCGCGCGAGCGCGCAGAACTGCCCTTCGCCGCCGGTCGGTCCGATTAGGCCGGGCAGTGAAGCCGTCTCGCTGAAGCCCACTTCCTTCAACACGCGCTCCCACTGCGAGCGTTCGAGCAGCGGCTGCTCGGGGCGCAGGTCGCGGTCGGTGAAGCGCCACCAACCGCTCGTGAGACCGAAGACCGTTTCGGTCCAGAGCTGCGGCGTCGCGGTGTCCATGAAGACGAGGCTGCCGCCGGGCGCGAGCAGGTCGCGCAGATGGCCGAGCGTCGCGCGCACGTCCCTCACGGCGTGCAGCACGTTGGTGCCGATGATGAAGTCGAACGAATCCGCCGCGAGGTCCTGCTCGGTGCCGGGTTTTTCGAGATCGAAAATCTTGCACTCGACCTCGGGAAACGCGGCGAGTTTTTGCATCGCGCCGGGGAAGAAACCCGCGGAGACATCGGTGAATGTGTAGCTGTGCAGTCCGCGCTGGAGCAGCGGCATCACGTGCGCGGCGAGGCCGGCGGTGCCGCCGCCGACTTCGAGGATGCGCAGTCCGCGGCCCTCGGGCAGATGGCTCTCCGCCTCGCGCAGCGTTGCGCCGATGGCGGCGAGCCATCGGCTCGTGTAGAGGCCGTCGCCGTAGAATTGATCGAGGAGTTCCGCGCCGGAGCCGGCGAAGAGCACCTGCACCGCGTCCTTTTCGCCGCGGAGGATCGAGCCGAGCTCCGCGCAATTTCCTGCGCACAGCAGCGCCTCGGGCAAATGACCGGATTGCGTTTCGATGAACGAGCGCATCGTCTTCTGAGCGTTCCTTGCGGCGGTGGAAAATGCGGGCGTCGGGCGATATGCAGCGTCCTCTTTTTGCAAGAGACCGCGCTTCACGAGGCCGGACATCAGGCGCTCGAAAACGGGCTGCATCGCGGCGGCGACGCGCAGCGACTTCGCGCTGAACTTCCCGCGCGCGGTCACGCCCATCTCGCGCAGACCGCGCGCGAGTTGGGCGGCGGTGAGGTCGTCGCCGGCGGTCATCGCGGCTTGTAGCGCCTGGCGACCGTGCGTGGTGAGGACTTGATCGAGTGCGTGCGCGGCAGCGGCGTGGAGTTGTTCGAGCGGGAGCGGGGGACGCGGAGGGGAGGGGATGGACGATGGCGTGCGCAGCCAGTCCAGATGGTAGAGCACATCGCGCGTGCTGCCCGATCCGCCGCGACGCACGTTGGCGACGCTGATCGCGCGGAAGCCATCGACGAGCACGCACGGCTGTCCGGCGTCGTCGTAGAGTGCGAGACGGCCCTCGACGAATTCGTCGTTGCACTGCAGCACGCTTGCTCGCACTTGCGCGGAGGCGCCGGGCGAGCGGAGGAATAGAATGCGGCCGAAGCGCACCGGCAGCTTGAGCTGCGAGCCACGCGCTTCGACAGTCGAGCGGCCTGCGGAGAGCACGTGCAGCGCGCCATCGAGCAGCACCGGGTGGAGCGGATATTCGTCCGCGCGCTTCGCGATCGCCTCCGACAGCGCCACGCGTCCGGCGGATTCACCAGCCGCGGCCGACATTTCGCGGACGGCGCGAAACTCCTCGCCGTATTTCAAACCGAGGTCGGCCATGTAGCGGTAGAAGCCGTCCACTGCGACGGGCTGCAGCGCGGGATTTGTGTCGAGCGTCGAGCTTGCGAAGGGCGACTCCGTGCGCTCGCCGCGCATCGAGCCGACGACGTGCAATGACCACGCCGCGCCGTTTTCGAAACGGCTCTGGATCGCAAAGGTGCGCTCGTTCGGGTCGTAGGAAACTTCGAGGCTCACGCCCGACGCGGGGTCGGGCAGGATGAGCGGTTTGCGAATCTCGAAATCCTCGATGACGAACGCGCGGCCCTCGAACAATTGCACGCCGGCTTCGAGTGCCAGCTCCACGAACGCGGCGGCGGGGAAGATGACGTGGCTATCCACCTTGTGGTCCTTGAGGAAGGCCATGTGGCGGGCGTCGAGGCGTGCGATCCAGGTGGGCGTCGCGCGAGGGAGGCGCACGTCGAAGAGGCCGCGACCGCCCGGGGTCAGTCGACCTTCGCGCCAGTCGGCGGCTTCGTTCCACCAGCGGGCCTTTTCCCAAGCGTAGGCGGGTAACGCGAGGAGGCGGCGCGAGGGCGTCATCGCCGCGAAGTCGAGTGCGACGCCGGCGCGGTGCAGGTCGGTCGCGGTTTCGAGCAGCGACTCGTGCTCGCGCTCGCGGCGGGCGGAGGAAAAGACGGGCGCCTTCGTGCTGCGGGCGGCGAGGCATTCGTTGATCGAGTGAACGAGCGCGGGATGCGCGCCGATTTCGAGCCACACGTCCACGCCGAAATCGGCGAGCGCATTCACCGCGCGCGCAAACTGCACGGCCTGCCGCACGCCGCGACCCCAGTGTTCGGCGCCGCAGGTCTCGCCGGCGCAGCGTTCGCCGGTGACGGTGCTGAAAAATGGAATCGTGTCCACCTGCGGCTGGAGGTTGGCGATCGCGACTTCGAGATCCTCGGACGCAGGCCTCATGAGCGGGTGGTGGAAAGGATGATCGACGCGCACGAGCCGCGCGAAGACGCCCTGCGGCTCCAGTTCGGCGAGCATCGCTTCGAGCGAAATCTTTGCGCCGGCCAGGGTCAGCGAGCGGGGGCCGTTGATGGCGGCGATGGTGACCGTGCGGTCGTGGCGCGAGATCAGCGTGCGCGCTTCGTCTTCGCCGAGGCCGACGGCGAGCATGGTGCCTTCGCCACGCGCGCACTCGTGCATGAAACGCGAACGCAGCACGATGATGCGCGCGCCTTCTTCGATGCTGAACACGCCGGCCACGCACGCCGCGGCGATCTCGCCGACGCTGTGCCCGACGACCGCTGCCGGTTCGATGCCCCACGAACGCCATAGCGCCGCAAGCGAGACCTGCATCGCGAAGATCGCGGGCTGCCCGATTTCGGTGTGGAGGATGTGCGAGGTTTCTTCGGTGCGCGCGAGTTCTTCGAGCAGCGAAAACTTTGCCCACGGTTTCATCGCGGCGGCGCAGCGTTCGAGCGTCTCGCGGAAGACTGGTTCGTGGCGCATCAACTCGCGGCCCATGCCCCACCATTGCGGGCCCTGGCCGCTCATCACGAACGCGACGCGCGGCGCGTGTTCGGGGCGGGGAGTGAATGCGGTGCGCGCCTTGATGGTCTCGCCTTTCACGCCGAACGCGTCGAGTTCCTGCACCAGTTCGGTAATCGAATTCGCGACAACGGTGAGGCGATGCTGATGGTGATTGCGCCGGGCGCCGAGCGAATAGACGAGATCGGGCAGCAGCGGCGAATCGCCGTTGGCGTGGGCGCGCTCGTCGAGCCATTTCGCGAGCTGGAGCGCGGTGCCGCGCAGTGCGTCCTCCGAGCGCGCGGAGAGAACGATCGGCCACGTTCGTTCGACGGGTTCGTCGGAATGTTCGTGGTGCGGACGATGCGGCGGCTCCTCGAGAAGGACGTGGGCATTCGCGCCGCCGAAGCCGAACGAGTTCACGCCCGCCATGCGCGGGCCTTCGGTCTTGGGAAAAGGTTCGAGCGTGGTGTTCACGCGGAGCTTCAATCCCTCGAAGTCGATGTTCGGGTTCGGCGTCTCGAAGTGGAGATTCGCGGGAATCTGCCGGTGCTTGAGGACGAGCACGGCTTTGATGAGGCCGGCGACGCCCGCGGCGGTTTCCAAATGGCCGAGGTTCGTTTTCACCGAGCCGATGACGAGTGGAGTGGAGCGACCGGCGCAGAGCGCTTCGGCGAGCGCGTGGGCCTCGATCGGATCGCCGACTGCGGTGCCGGTGCCGTGCGCTTCGACGAAGCCGATTTGCGATGGCGCAACGCCGGCGAGCCTGCACGCGTCCTTCACGAGCTGCGCCTGCGCCTCGGGGCTCGGCAGCGAGATGCCGTTCGTGTGGCCGTCTTGATTGAGCGCGGTGGCGACGATCACGCCGTGGATCGGGTCGCCATCAGCGATGGCCTGCGAGAGGCGCTTGAGCAGCACCATGCCGGCCCCTTCGCCGCGCACGAAGCCGTTCGCCGAAGCGTCGAACGCCTTGCACTTGCCTTCTGGCGAAAGCATCGATGCCTGCGAGAAGCCGATGAAGCCGCCGGGCGTAATCATGACCGTGACGCCGCCGGCGAGCGCGGTGTCGCCGCGGCCGGACGAGATGTGTTCGCACGCGGCGTGAACCGCGGTGAGTGCGGACGAGCATGCCGTATCCATCGCGACGCTCGGGCCGCGGAGGTTCAGGCAATAGGAGATGCGATTCGCCGCGATGCTGTGCGCGGTGCCGGTGGGCGAATGAGGAGAGATGCCCGCGGAGTCCCATGGTGAGCCCTGGATGACCTGATAGTCAGTGTGCGAAATGCCGACGAACACGCCAAGGTCGCTGCCCTTCTCGAAGTCGAGCACCATGCCGGCGTCTTCGATCGCCTCCCATGCCGTCTCGAGCAGCAGCCGGTGCTGCGGATCGACGTAGGGCGCCTCGCGCGGCGAGATGCCGAAAAACTGCGGATCGAACTGATCGATGCCATCGACAAAGCCGCCGCGCTTCGCGACCGACTTGCCGACCAGACCCGGCTCCGGGTCGTAGAAGCGCGACACATTCCAGCGATCCGGCGGCACTGCGCTGACGGCCTCCCGGCCTTCCACCATCAGCTTCCAGAATGCGTCCGCGTCGTTGATGCCGCCGGGAAAGCGGCATCCGATTCCGATGATGGCGATGCGGTCTTTGGACATAAAGAGAAGGTTACTTTGTAGCGCGCGGGGCGCGCATTGACCGACGGGGATCGCAACTCGTCAAGGAACAAGCCCTGTGCCTTTGCATGAGTTAAGTCCTATTTCAGCCCCTTGGGCAGAGAAACGCGGCGCGAAGCCGGCAAAGGCGAGCCCTGCGAAAACGACGCCTGTGGCTGGGAAGCTTCCGAGCTTCGTGAGGTTGTTCATCGAGCGGCCTCCCTCTATGCGCAAGGAACCGTTCGCGACAAGGGGCGATAAGCCGAAAAAACTGATGCTTAGTATCCTCAGCACTATGGCCGGGAGATCACCCATTTGTGAGATCCTGCCAATACTCGGGCTCGATGACCTCTTCTCCGACCCGCCAGTGCTCACCGTCCCAAAATCCGTAGGTCAGACGGCCATCGGTGAAATAGAGTCGGACGAGGTCGAATTCCGGGGGAGTGATTTGCGTGCAGTCGTGGATGTTCTCCTTATCGAAGGAGATGTCTGCGGACGCGGAGGAGTCGTGTGACGAGATCATAATGGGATTTTAACTCATTATCGCAACGACCGCGTCATTGAGTGTATCGAATTGCGCGCGGTTGAATCGCGCACCGGCGCCTCAGATCGGCGCGCGGAGCACCAGCACCAGCCCCAGCAGCGTATTGCAAAACTGCCGCAACTCCTCCTTCTCCGAGTCGGAATAAGGCGTGTCCAGCGTCGCCAGTCCGATCGGATTGCGCGCCGTGCCCGCAATGGCTTCGGCGAGCGCCGCATTGGTCACCTCGCCGGGATTGCCCGCCGGGCCTTGATCGCCCTGCGCCCCTGCGCCCCGTCAGCCCCCGGCGCTCCATCCGCGCCCGGCGGGCCGGCGGGGGACGGCGTCGATCTTGTCATTGAGCGCATTGAGCTGCGCTCGCAGTTCCGCGGCTACCACATTCGCCGCGTCGAGCGGCAGAGTCGGATCGAAGGCCATGGCTTACAGGATCGGCGTGCCGATGGTGATCGTTCGCACCGCGCAGGTGCGCGTGCCGCTCGAATTGCTCGCGCTCGTGCGCACCTTCACCACCTGCCCCACTGTGAACGGCCCGAGCGCATTGCCGCTCGCGTCGAGCGGCGCGGTGTGCGTGAAGTCAACGTCCACGCCCTCCACCATCCATTGAATCTCGCGCGTCGTGGCGTGATCGCCCCCGCCGGGTTCGTAGTGGACCAGCACGTGGAGGCCGTCGTCGCCGCCCTGCAGCACGGTATCGATGTCGATCACGTCCGGCACCGGCGTGCCCTGCTCGGTGGGGATTTGCTCGAGCGCGAGGGCTTCATCTGAACCGGCTTCCGCGGTGTTCTTGCGCACCTGATACCAGTCCTTGTTCAGCCGGTCGGTCTTGCGGTCGATCTTGCGCAGGTCCTCGCAGCTTCTGCTTGAGGGTCGAGCGGCTATTGCTCGCCGCCTGCGTCAGACCGGTGAAGCCGTCGAGCAGCGCCAGCAGCATCGCCGTCGTGTGCGGCACCCCGCCGATGGGCCGCGTGATCGGGTCGCCGGGCGGGGTCAGCGCCGCGAGCGCCGTGTTCGCGCGGACCCACACCGGATGAAGCGTCCGTGCGCGACTCAGGATGCTCTCCTCGAACCGCGGCACGATGTGATACACGTCGCCTAGGTCGCTGATGATGGACACCCTCCGGCAGCGTCAAGACGACTGCACCCCGCGCGCCGCCGAAGTCGCCCCCTCCAAGAGGCCCTCCACGCAGCGAAAGCCGAACGCGCCCCCCTTTCCTCGCGCTTGCGCTGATGGCCGGGGCGGGTTCACAACAGCTCCGCCTGCTCGACGTGGGACTCGGCTTTGGCTTTCTTGAAGTTTAGGTCCGGCTCGTCGTCGGGGTGCTCCGCGCGGGCGGTGCCGGCGAGGAGGTCGGCGATGGTGAGGAAGAGGCCGATCTCGGCGTGCTTTAGCCCGGAGGGCTGACGGACATTAGCCCCGGGTGCAACCCGGGGTTCACCGACAACAACAGGGATGCACCCTGAAGGGGTGACGGAAATGCTCGCGACGATTTCCCGCGCGCCTCTGGGGCGCATCCGTTAGGTGTGCGGGTCGCCGTAGTAGAGGTGGTTTATCCGGGTGCGCGGGAGGTAGCAGACGGCGCGCGCCCTTCCAAGCCTGCTGTGCGATCCCGCGCTCAGCGTCCGGCTACCGTGCTCGGATTCACACGCAGAATCGCATGATGATCGAGGCCGCCAGTGCTGCCATGGAGAGCGTGAGGATGATCTGATGGTCGAAAGTTAGCATCAGCCGCCAATTCGGAATGCGGCGGCGTTTGCGCGTATGAAAATCGTCGCCCGATGCTGAATGAGGAGCATCCGCCCGCCGGCACTCGCGCGAACCCCACATGCAACTCAACGAACGTTATGAAAAGCCCATCCGAAGTGATGATCATGGCAGAGCTTGGAGACCTGGAGCAGGTGGTCCACGCGGCCTGTATGGTCGAGTCGGCGATCCGCGGCGAACCGGTGAGCCGGCACGACGCGCGCGTGCAAGTGCGCGTGCAAGTGCGCGCGGCCAATATCATTCTCGCAGGTGTCGGCGCGCAGATGCGCGCGGTGGCCGAGCGAGACAACAATGGAAGGGAGGACCTATGTTTGGATTCATGAGTATGTGTATCGCGCTCGCGGCGATGATCGGTGCGGTGTGGCACGCGGTGGAATATGAGACGGTCTAGATGAGCGCCCGCCCACATGGCACGAGCGCGAAGCTCCGAACGATTTGGCGGCGATTTCGCGCGGATCGTCCCGGACAGCGTTTTCAAAACCTGCATCGAAACCGACAGGAAGAAGGGGTGGGGACGTCCGCGGTGGCACGTTCACTTATCCTCGGCAGCGCCATCGCGTTGGTCGTCGTCGGAGCGATCTTGATTCCTGCGCCAGGTCCGGGCTGGCTGATTATCGCGCTCGGGTTGGGTCTGCTCGGCTGTGAATCGGTGTTTGTGGCGCGCAGGCTCGACGCGGTGGAGGTCAGGCTCAGGGATTGGAAGCGGTGGTGGACGGTGCGCCTGCGGGCGATCCGCGCACGCCATCGGCGAGGTCGCCGCGGTCCTATCCGGGAAGAGCGGCAGTCGTCGGGACCCGCGGATCAGTGGACTTCCGCCGCAGGGGGGGAAGGAGTGGGGCCGAAGGAAGAATCCATTGAGGATACGGTTGCCCAATGAATGCGGCGAGATAGGGGTGGGCAGCATCATGTGCGGCATCGCAGGAATCATCGACCTCTCACAGCAGCGCCCCGTTTCGGATAGCGCAGTGCGCGCGATGGCTCGCGCCATCGTCCACCGGGGGCCGGATGAGGAGGGCTTCTATTTTCGACCCGGTCTCGCGCTTGCCTCGCGGCGGCTGAGCATCGTGGGTCTCGCGGATGGGCAGCAACCGGTGACCAATGAGGACGGAAGTGTGGTCGTGGTTTTCAATGGCGAGCTTTTCGACCACATCGAAAGGCGCGCGGAACTGGAGGCGCGTGGACATCGGCTCGTGAAGCACTGCGACACGGAGATCATCCCGCACCTTTGGGAGGAGCATGATCTTGGAATGTTCGAGCGGCTGCGTGGGCAGTTTGCGATCGCGCTTTGGGATGAACGACGACGGCGGCTCGTGCTGGGACGCGACCGCTTCGGCATCTGCCCGATCTATTGGACGCGGCAGGGCGATTGGCTGCTGTTCGCGTCTGAGATCAAGGCGCTGCTCGCCTCGGGCATGGTGCCCGCGCGGCCCGACCGGCGCGGGCTCGATCACGTCTTCACGTTCTCGGCGCTGCCGGGACCGATTACCTGTTTTGAAGGCGTGCAGTGTTTGCGCGCCGGGCATTTTCTCGAGATCGCGGACGGCGAAGTGCGCGAGCGCGCGTATTGGGAGATGGATTTTCCGAACGAAGGCGAGGAGGAGCGCGGCGACGATCCGAAGAAACTCGTCGATGAATTCGAGAAGGTGCTCTTCAACGCCGTGGAGAAGCGGCTGCGCGCCGATGTGCCGGTGGGCTCGTATTTGTCGGGCGGCGTGGATTCGAGCATGATCGCGGCGCTGGCGTGTCACTTGAAAGGCGAGGCGATCAACACCTACACGATCCGCGTGGATTCGCCGGAGCTGGACGAACTCGAGGCGGCGAGCCTCGTGGCGCGGCACATCAAGACCAAGCCGCCGGTCGTGCAGGAGTTTCGCGCTGAGGACGCGGTGAACAATTATCCCGCACTCATCCGCGCGGCGGAAGGGCCCGTCATCGACACCTCGTGCGCGGCGCTGCTGCAACTCGCAGCACGCGTTCACGCCTGCGGACAAAAGGTCGTGCTCACCGGCGAAGGCGCGGACGAATGGTTGCTCGGTTACCCGTGGTATAAGGTCGCGAAGATTTTTGAGGGCCTCGACGCGATCCCCGGCGTGCGACTTAGCGACGTGGCGCGACGCGGCTTCTTGCGGCTGAACAAGGTGCCGCAGAATCCGCCGGAGTTTCGGCGTGGCATCGAGGAAACGATCGGCGGGCCGAACGCGTGGATCGACGCCTATGGGCTGCTGAGTCTTTCAAAGCTGCGCTTTTATTCCGAGGCGATGCACGTGGCGACGGACGGCGCGAACCCGTGGAGTGAATTACAAATGCCGCTCGAGCGCGCGCGGCGCTGGCATCCGCTCAACCGCGGCGTCTGGGTCGCGGGCCGCGTCACGCTCGCGGGTCATTTGCTGCAAGCCAAGGGAGACCGCGTGGCCATGCACTCGTCGGTGGAAGTGAGGTATCCGTTCCTGGACGAGGACGTTTTCGCCTTCCTCGCGCGGCTGCACCCGCGGTGGAAACTGCGCGGCTTCCGCGACAAGCACCTGCTGCGTCTGCTGGCCGAGCGCTGGCTGCCGCCATCCGTGTATCGGCGGAAAAAGGTGATCTTCCGTGCGCCGCTCGACAGCTTCCACATGGAGCCGGAGCCGCCATTCGTCGCGCAGCTCTTGAGCGAGGAATCGCTCCGTCGCACCGGCTATTTCGACGCGGCGGCGGTGCATCACTGGCGGCGCGCTTTCCGGCAGATGCGTGTCGGCTCGATGGCGCGGCTTTCGGTCGAGGGGGGCCTCGTCGCGGTCGTCGCGACGCAGCTCTGGCATCACCTTTTCATCGATGCGAGCCTCGCCGATCTGCCCGCGGCTTAGCGCAGCTTCGCGAGGAGCTGGCGGCCGCGCGCCTTGGTCTCCGGGTCGTCCTTTTCCGTGTCGGGCATCGCGAGCCCCTTGGCGATGAATCGTCGTGCTTCGTCCGCCTTTCCCATCTGTGCATAAGTGCGGCCGAGTTCGATGTAGTGCATGAGCCGATTCGGGTTGAGCGCGATGGCTTTTTCGAAGCAGCGCACCGCGTCCTCGTATTTTGCGGGTGGCAGCTTGCCGTAGGCGATCCCAGCCAGCGCGCGCTTCACGGTGCCGACGTCAGCGAGGTTCAGATACCAGCGGCCGAGGATTTGCCACGCGAGGTCGTTTTTCGCGTCGAGCGCGATCACTTTGTCGGCGGCGGACTTGATGCGCTGCGAACCGGCGAATTGCTCCTTCGAGCTCAAAAGCGGCAGCACCTTGCCGTAGCTGATCGCGAGCGCGAGCTGCGTCTCCGGGTCGTTCGGGGCGAGCGCGACGGCGCGCTGCGCGTAGTTCAGCGCTGTGTTCCCTAGGCGAAGCTTCTCGTCGGTCTTCGTCGCGTCGCTCATGAGGTGCCGGTATTGCCGCGCGATGTGCACGAGCAGCGTGGCGTTGCTTGGCTCCAGCTTCTCAGCGGGAAGATAAAACTTCAGCGCCTCCGCAGGCTGCAGCCGGTTGTAAAAGACATCGCCCTTGCGGATCAAATCTTCCGCTGACTCCGCACCAAATCCCGGGCAAGTGAACGCCAGCAGAGCCACTGCCGAAAGTGTGAGGAGTATGTGACGGGACCGCATGACGTGAGGAGCGGGAGAGTGGCGCTATCCATCGCCGTCCGCCATCAGCCCGCAAGTCCGACTTCCGACGCGCGGCCTATTCCTGCGTCATCATTTTACGGCGGCTTCCACCAGGCGGCCCGCATTGAGTAACCCCGCCTCGCTTAGCCGCGGACCGATCAATTGCAGGCTCGTCACCGGCACGCTCGCGTAGTGTAGCGGGACCGGCACGGCGAGCGCTGGGTTGCCCGCGAAATTTACCGCCACGGTGTTTTGGAACTTCAGCACACGCGCTTCGAGGATACCGATTTTCAAATTCACCGAGATTGGCAGCGGTGTCCCCTGCAGCGTGGGCAAGGCGATGAAGTCCACCGTCTTGAAAACCTCGCGGAGCGCCTGCTGCCACTGCGGCTGCCGTGCGACGGCCTTCGCGTAGGAGGTGCGATGCATGATGCGACCCGCGAGGATCGCCGACTTCGTGCGCGCGGTCACTCCCAGCGCGTAGCGGTATTGCTTGTCGCTGAGCCACGCGCCGGTCGCAGCGATCGCGTTGCCGTCTTCCTTCGCCTTCTCCCACTTCCCGCGGAAGTCATCGCTGAGCGGCACGACCTGAAAGCCCGCCTTGGCGAGCGCGTCGTCGATCGCGCTGTCGATTCGCGGATCAGTGCCCTCGAGCTTCAGGCGTCCGATGCGGATGCCTTTCGCGGAAGGCCGCGCTGACACCGCCGCGGCATAGCG
Organism: Verrucomicrobiota bacterium; assembly: GCA_009885995.1. Taxonomy (GTDB): domain Bacteria; phylum Verrucomicrobiota; class Verrucomicrobiia; order Chthoniobacterales; family Chthoniobacteraceae; genus VFJQ01. The sequence goes on along the minus strand of VFJQ01000106.1, from coordinate 28,745 downwards.
GCCGGCGAAACCGGCCTGGAGTAAATCCATTCCTTGCACCGTATGTGCGATGTCCTTGCCGATCGGCCCGACTGTATCGAGGTGCTCGGCTTCGATCGGATGCACGCCTTCCACGGGCACCAAGCCATGCGTTGTCTTCAATCCCACTACGCCGCAGCACGCCGCAGGCACGCGGATCGAGCCGGCCGTATCCGTTCCAAACGCCACGTCCGCCATCCCGTTCGCCACCGCCACCGCCGACCCACACGACGAGCCGCCCGGGATCAACTTCCGCCACGTGTTGAACGGATTCCGGGGCGTGCCGAAGAATTCATTGAAGCCGGACGGCGCGACCGCGAACTCGGTCATGTTCGCCTTGCCGACGATCTGCACATTTCGCTGCCGCGCGATCGCCAGGCACGGCGCATCCTTCGCCGCAGGGGCATGAGTCTTGGCAAATAGCTCCGAGCCCGCAGTCGTCACCACGCCCCGCATATCGATGTTGTCCTTCACAGCCAGCCGCAGTTTTCTGTCGCCCGGCGCATCCGGCCAATGGGCGATGAAGGCGCGATCGCCGGGGAGCTTCGCATTGAAGCGCGGCAGCAGCGAGCAACCGCAGCAAAGGAGGCTCGATACCAAACTGAGCGACAAAACCTTCAAAAGTGATCCGACAATGGAGGCCATATAGTCGGAGAGTCTTTTCGGGATCAGGTTGAGGCAAGACATTTGGCCCGGATGCACGGAGTCCTGATCTGCTCGACCAACCACCGAAGTGACACGCGCCAGGCAAGTTCCCAGTGCTTTGGCGGCGTGGCGCGCGCTTCTACGCTCAGCTTTGCCTCGGCGGCGCCGTTGCCTCGCGGCAGACTGCTCGAACTTTGATTTGCGCGGCGCGGCATAGCGCTGCTAACCAACGCCCCCACTCCTCTCCCGCATGAGCCAAAACATCTCCTCCGTTCTCGTCGAAAACCGCGTCTTCAAACCCTCCAAAGACTTCGCCAAGAGAGCCCGCATCAGCTCGATGGAGCAGTATCGCAAGATGTGGAAGGAAAGCATCGCGAAGCCGGACAGATTCTGGGCGCGCGAAGCCGCTGATCTGGTCTGGCAGAAGAAATGGACCAAAGTGCTCGATTGGAAACTGCCCTTCGCGAAGTGGTTCGTCGGCGGCAAACTCAACGTCAGCGAGAATTGCCTCGACCGTCACCTCGGCACGGCGCGGCAAAACAAAGCCGCGATTATTTGGGAGGGTGAGCCCGGCGAAAAGCGCGTGCTCACTTACCAGCAGCTTCACCGTGAGGTGTGCAAGTTCGCGAACGTCCTCAAGCGCAACGGCGCGAAGAAAGGAGACCGTGTCATCATCTACATGCCGATGATCCCCGAGGCCGCCGTCGCCATGCTCGCTTGCGCCCGCGTCGGTGCGGTTCACTCGGTTGTCTTCGGCGGATTCAGCGCTGACTCGATCAAGGACCGCATCGAAGACTGCGGCGCGTCGCTCGTCGTCACCGCCGACGGTGGATACCGCCGTGGCTCGATCGTTCCGTTGAAAAAGAACGTGGACGATGCGCTCAAGGCCGGCGGCAAGAACATCAAGAAGGTCATCGTCTTCAAGCGCGCCGGAAACGACATCCACATCGAGGAAGGCCGCGACGTGTGGTGGCACCGCGAGATGGAATACGTCGATGCGAAGTGCCCGCCCACCGCCCTCGATAGCGAGCACCCGCTCTTCATCCTCTACACCAGCGGCTCCACTGGAAAGCCGAAGGGCATTCTCCACACGACGGCCGGCTACCTCATCCAGTGCTACACCACGTGCAAATACGTCTTCGATCTGCGCGACGAGGACGTTTACTGGTGCACCGCCGACATTGGATGGGTCACGGGTCACAGCTACATCGTCTATGGTCCGCTCTCGATGGGCGCGACGGCCTTCATGTATGAAGGCGCGCCAAACTGGCCGGAGAACGACCGCTTCTGGCGCCTCATCGACGAATACAAAGTCACCGTCTTCTACACCGCACCGACCGCGATCCGCGCGTTCATCCGCTGGGGCGATGAGTGGGTGACGAAGCACGATCTCTCCTCACTGCGCCTGCTCGGCACCGTCGGCGAGCCCATCAACCCCGAGGCATGGATGTGGTATCACAAGCTCATCGGCGGCGGCCGCTGCCCAATCGTGGACACATGGTGGCAAACCGAAACCGGCGGCCACATGATCACGCCGTTCCCTGGCGCCACGCCGACGAAACCCGGCACCGCCACGCTCCCATTCTTTGGCGTCGATGCCGCCATCGTCGATGACGACGGCAAGGAAGTCCCCATGAACGTCGGCGGCAAACTCGTCATCCGAAAGCCATGGCCGGGCATGCTTCGCAGCATCTATGGCGACAAAGCGCGCTACAAACAGACCTACTGGTCCGAGGTCAAAGGCAGCTACTTCGCCGGCGACGGCGCGCGTCGCGACAAGGATGGCTATTTCTGGATCGTCGGCCGCATCGACGACGTGCTCAACGTCGCCGGCCACCGCATCGGCACCGCTGAGCTCGAGAGCGTCCTCGTCAGCCACCCTGCCGTCGCCGAAGCCGCCGTCGTCGGTCGCCCAGACGAGTTGAAAGGCCAGGCCATCGTCTGCTTCGTCACCGTCAAAAACGGCCAGCAGGCTCACCCTGAGCTGCGAGAAGAACTGCGCAAATACGTCCGCCACGTCATCGGCCCCGTCGCCACACCGGACGACATCCGCTTCGCCGAGGCACTGCCCAAGACGCGCTCCGGAAAAATCATGCGTCGACTCCTCAAGCAGGTCGCTAGCGGCCAGGTCGTCACCGGAGACACCACCACGCTCGAAGACCTCGGCGTCCTCGCAAAACTCGCCAACGACGACTAGCGGCCCCAGCGAGGCTGCCCATCCGCTCCGATGCCCTACTTCTCGCCCGGCTTCCGCGAAATCATCCGGCTCGTGCAGCGTGCGCGCTGGCGTTTGCGCGGATGGCTGGCGCACCGGCGACTCGCCAGCGCCGAGACGCAACTCGGCCTGCTCGGCTGGGAGCAGGCCGACTTCGACACCGAGACGCAGCGCCAGGTCGATGCCATCCATCACGTCGAGCGCGAGCAGGGCGAGTTGACCAACCGCGCTGCCGCCCTCGCCCGCGAGATCGAGGCCATCGCCGTCGAGCGCGCCGCCGTGCCTGCCGCGTTCGACAAGCAGCGCACGGCCCTCGAAGCCGAACGCGCCAGCGTCCGGGAGCCTCTGGCCGAGATCGAACGCATCCTGCGCGTCGTTCACGCGCGTCCCGCCGACGTCGCCCGGAGCATCGCCGAGCTCCAGCGCGAACTCGGCGAGACCGACGTCCTCTATACCAAGCTGCTCGGCACCGAGCCACAGACCCCGCAGGTCCGCGATGAAGTCCTGCGCCTCCGCGAGCGTCTCATCGCGATCCCGAACGAAGTCGCCGACATCAAAGCCATGCGGCACCGCGCCGCCAGCGACATCGCCGAACGCGAGCAGCAGCAAAAGCAAATCGAGCAGCGCACCGCGGAACTCGACCGCCAACTCCGCGAACTTAAGGCCGACGCCGACCAGCGCGACGCCACCTCCGCCGCCCGGATCAAGACGCTGGAAAATGAACGCGCTCGCGCCGGCACCGCCGCCCATCGCCTCGATCGTGCGAAGACCGACCCGTATCGCGAGATCGGCCGTGTGCTCGCCGACAACGACATCGCGCCGATGAACCAGCCACACGCCCTCGAATGGGTGCGAACGCTGCGAGCCACGATCACGGATACAGAAGCCGCCGTTGCCGAGTCGCTCCAGCGCACCGCCGCCGAGGACGCCCCATTGCTCCGGGCGTCGCTCGCCGTCTGGATCGTCATCGGGCTTGCCGTGATCTTCGTCGTCGGCGCGCTGTTCTGATCGGCTACTTCAGCTTCGCCAGATACTCGACCACGTCGCGGAGCGCCCGCTTGCCGAGCACCTCGCCCAGCCCCGGCGGCATCGCGCTCGGCACGCTGATGCGCTCCTTGATCTTCGTCTTCTCGGTCTTCTGCGTGGAGCCGTCGGTGAGCGACTTGATCGTCACCGTCGTCGCGTCTTCACCGACGAGCAGCCCGGCGAGGATGGTCTTCTCGTCGGTCAGCGTGAACATCACATTCTCGAAGCCGGGCGCGATCGCTGCGTTCGGCTCGACGATGGAGCGCAGGATATATTCGCGGTCCCGCTTCGAGGTCATGAGGTCGGGCCCCACGTCGCCGCCCTCGCCCTTGATCTTATGGCAGCGCAGGCACGCAGCCTCGGCCTTCTCGTAGAAAATTTCCCGGCCGACCTTCGAGTTGCCGCCTTCGAGACACTCGCGCCACGCGGCGAGCGGATCGGCAGCGACTCGCGATTGCTCATAAGCGGCGAGCTTCGCCTTCACCGCCGCGTCGGTGCGCTGCGCGGCGGCTTCGAGCACGTCGAGCCAGAGCGACTTGGAGAGCTTGCCCGAGGCGAGACGGTCGAGTTGCTCAGCGATGATTTTGTCCGCCTCGGCGCCCGGCTGACGCGCGATCGTGGCGAGCGCGCCCTGCTGCTCGCGCGAGCTGCCTTTGCCGAGGATGCCGGCGTTCACCTGCACGGCGAGTTCAGGCGAGACGGATTCGGCGAGTTCGCGCGCCGCATCGAGCAGCGTAGCGTCTTTGTCGGAAAGCGCAGCCGTCACCGCCGCCGCGAGCTTGTCGGACTTCATCGCGCTCAGCGCGTGCAGGGCGGCCGCGCGGATCTCTCCGCGTGCCTGCGCGTTCGCAGCGAGAGCGAGGAGCGGCGGTTCGGCGGTCGTGGTCTTCAAGGCGCCGGCGAGTTCCGCAGCGGCGAGGCGGATCGCGTCGTCCTTGTCCGCCAGCAGCGTCGGCACGATTTGCGCGGCGACTTCCGCTGCGCCCTGCGCCTCGCTGCGCGGCGGCAGCTTGCGCCACAGGCCCGTGATGCGGTCGCGTCCGAATGGTGCATTCCAAATCGTGAGCGATTCGAGCGCGAAGAGCCGCGCGGGCTGTGGAGCTTTGGTATTCTTGGCGATGCGCCCAAGTCGCTGCGCCGCGTCCGGCGTGGCGAGCAGGTAGTTCGCGTTCAATGCGCGGCGGCTGATCGGCTCGGAAAGATTCGCCTGCTCCGCGAGCGCGGCGAGTTGCGGCCACGCATCGGGGATCGCCGTGTCGTGGATGGCGCGAGCGGCTTCGAGCGCGAGGGCGGGCTGCGCGAGGAAATCCGCAACGCTCGCCGAGCGGATCGCACGCAGCGTGAGCAGCGCGACTTCGCCGCCGAGCCTGGCGCCTTCCGCTTCACCGCCGCAGCGCACGAGCGCGAAGAGCGCGGCGTGGCGCAAATGCGGGTCGGCCTTCGACCCGGCAGCGAGCCGGGCGAGGGAAGGCGCGGATTTCTTCGCGCTGAGCTGGCCGAGCGTCTGCGCGGCGAAGAACTGCACGCGCGGCTCCTTGTCCGCGAGCAGCCGCTGCACGAGATCGGCCTGATCGGAAAAACGCGCTTCACCGACGCACTTCGCCCATTGCGCGCGGACCTCGCTGTCGGCGTCGAGTGCGAGCGGCATGAGCGGCTGCACGATGTCGGCCTGCTTGCGCGCGAGCTGAGCGACGCCCCAGATCGCGTGCAGGCGCTTGAGGCGCGTGTCGCGGGTGAGCGCGGCTTGCACGAGCGGCTTGGGATCGTCGCGCTTCACGAACTCGAACTGCGCACCGAGCCGCACGCGCTGATCGGCGTGGCCGAGCAGCGTCACGAGTTCATCGACGCCGCGCGTTGCGAATCCCTCGCCGAGCAGCCGCTTCGTTTCGATCGCGGCCTTGTCTGCGGCGGCATCGAACACGCGGAAGATGCGTCCCTTGCCCGTCTTCTCCCAGCCCTGCACCCAATCGAGCACGTAGAGCCCGCCGCCGGGCGCAAACGCGACATCGCTGGGGAAAAGGCCCCACAGCGTCTTGCCGGTCATCCGCTGCGGCGAGTTGTCCATGAGGATGTCCTTCGGATTCTCGACCGTGTAGCTCGCGCCCTTCGGCTTCAGCGCGAAGTCGCGGACGCCGCCGGGGAAGTCCGCGTAGAAAAAGTGATCGCGATACGCGTCGGGCAGGCCGGTGCCGGGGTAATACGCGATGCCCGACGGGCCGTGGCCGATGTGGCCGACGGGCGGGAGCACGGCGAGATTCTTCTCCGCGGTCGGTGGAAGCGGCGCCCCGCCGCTTTGCTCACGACGAAGCGGCGAGGCGCCGCTTCCACCCTCGAGGTGCCACATGCCCTCGGAGTTCCACGCGCCGAGCTTCGGTAGAAATTGCCAGCCGATGCGCCAGCCGTAGTCGCCGCCTTCGATGATGTGCTCCCAGCGCGCCTTGTCGCCGCCGTCGGCGTTGTTGTCGCCGGTGAAGAGATCGCCGACCTCGTTCCACGCGAGTGACTGCGGGTTGCGCAGACCGGTGCAGACGAGTTCGAGGTTCGCGCCGTCGAGATCGCAGCGGAAAACTGCGCCGCTGTCCGGCACGTCGATGACTTTGCCTTCCTTCGTCGTGACGTGCGCGCCGCAGTCGGCGATGGACCAATACACGCGCCCATCCGGCCCGACCTTCGCGCCGTGCATATCGTGCCCGCTGTAGGCGACATGGACGCCGAAGCCGGTGTGCAGCACGGTCTTCCGCTCGCCGTCGATGCGCCAGAGGTCCGGCGTGACGGTGAAGAACACGCTCCCGTCATGCACCGCCACCCCCGCGGCGACGCCGGTGGCGACGGAGTTGAAACCGGTCGCGAAGACGCTGCTCGTGTCCGCTTTGCCATCGCCGTTCGAGTCGCTCACGAGCTTCACCTGTTCGCTCTCGATGGTCCAGTCGCGCCAGTCGAACTGCCCATCGCCGTTGAGGTCGGCGTTGTTGTTTGTCGGCTTCGCCTTCGCCGACTCGGGCCGCTGCGCCTTGAGAAACTCAACGCGTTCCTCGACCGTGCGCAGCGCGAGGTTTGCGATCTTCCACTCCTCGTTCTTGCGGATGTCCGGCACGCTCGTGCGGCGGCGATACGTCTCGGCGACGTAGGCGCGACCCTTGTTGTCGAAGCTCATGGCCACGGGATTCGCGAGCAGCGGCTCGGCGGCCCAGGCTTCGACCTGCAAGCCCGGAGCGACGGCGAATTTCTTCAGCGCGGCCTCGGGGCTATCGGAGAGCGAGACGTTCGCCGGTGTCTTGTCGTCGATCTTCTTCGGCGTGCCGATCTCGTCGGCGAAGGCGGGGACGAGCAGGGTGAGGAGAGATGCGAGGAAGCGGCGGAGCATAATGAGAGAGGCGCGGTGAATTACGTCGGTGGGACGCGGAGGGAAGCACGCCGACGCTCGCGCCGTAAAGCCGCACGCGCCGGCCTACGGCAGCACGAGGATGCTGGTGTTCGCGTCGGAGTCGAAGGTGGAGAGCATCGCATAGTGAGAACGTAGAAGTTCCGCGATGCGGCTGGTCGGACAGTTACCGATGCGGAGAAACACGAGCTTGGGCGGGTGGCCGAAGACCAGGCTGCGCTGATGAAAGTCCGCGTCCTTGGAAACGATCGTGTAGCCGTGCTCTTGCGCGAACGACCAGATGAGCAAGTCGTCGGTGTGAGCGAGGCCGTGCGCCTTGACGTGCGAAGAGCCGGGAAAGAGATCGAGAATCTGCGAGACGATCCGGTCGGACAGATTCTCGTCGAGCAGCAGCTTCACGCCGCGGCGTTGAAGAGCTTGCGCTCGCGGTCGGCGGCGAACGCCAGACACGCCTTGATGTCCTCGCGCGTCAACTCGGAGAAGTCCGTGAGAATCTCGTCCTCCGTCATGCCCGAGGCGAGATACTCCAGCACGTCATAGACGGTGATCCGCAGCCCGCGAATGCACGGCTTGCCGCTGCGCTTGCCGGGTTCGACCGTGATGAGGTGTGCGTAGTTCATGCAGGGACGGTATCTTTTGGAAATGGCTTCGGCAAGGCTTCCACGGAGCGCCGTTGTCTGCACCTCGCTCGCTGTGGGGAAGTGAGCGACGATTCCTTGTGAGCGGCCAGCAGAGCGAGATTCACGGACCTCGCCACCGCGCCGTAAAGCCTGCGCGGCGTGATGGAACGGGGCGCGAGTCATCGAGCGCCCGCGACCCGCACCACGCGGAACCCGCCGTGAGTGCTCCGGCGCTCGGGCCGGTCGTAGCCGCGATAGGACGAGCGCAGCGCATCGGGCACCGCGCCGCGCCAGGAGCTGCCGCGAAATACGCGGTGCGCGTCCGGCTTCGGATCAGAGGGATTGTATGGGTCTTCGCACCACTCGGTGACGTTGCCGCCGAGATCGCAGGGCCCGGGCGCGCGGGTGGCGAACGAGCCCACCGGCGCGGTCTCGGCGAAGCCGTCGTCGTAAAGGCTGATCGCGCCGAAGTCGGGGTGCGCCTGCTTCGCGGCGGCGTCGGCGAAGTTTCCCGCACCTCGGGGCGGCGGCCACTGCGCGCCCCACGGGTAGCCATCGGCTTTTCCCTGCTTCTCTTTGGGCGACGCGCCGACTTCGCTGCGCAGGCCGACGGCGGCGCTCCACTCCTCGTCGGTCGGCAGCCGATACACGCGGCCTTCTTTCTGGGAAAGCCACGTGCAGAAAGCTTTCGCGTCGTCCCACGAAACATTCACCAGCGGATGATCGTCGCCTTGCGCAAAAGGGGGCTGCTCGACTTCGCGCTGCGTGGCCTCGGCGAAGGCGCGGTAGTCCTGCACGCGCGTCTCACACCGGCAGAACCACACGCCGCCGGTCGGCCCGGCAACGAACTCCATGCCGAGCGAATTGACGAACAGTTTCATCCCCGCGGACGGAGTTAGCGGCGCGACTGGCGGCGGTGTGGTGAACCCGGGTGTTGCCAGCTCCGCGGCAGCGTGTGGAATCGTGGGGGGTGGCACGGACAGCGCCTCGGCGGGCGTGGACGTGCGTGGCGTGCCGGGCGCTGGCGTCGCGGGTTGCTGTCCGCGTTTCTTGAGGGAGGAGCGAACGACGAATACCGCGAGCGCGACCGCGAGGAGCAGGACGCACGTTTTCACGAACGAACGATCGCTCTGGACCGGCGCTGGCGGAGATGAGACGGCCATACCGAACGACCTAGGCCCGGAAGCGGCATCGGGCAAGCTCGCCGGCACTCAGCGGGTCGCGGGCGGCGCGGAGGCGAGTTGCTTGCGGCCTGCGAGCAGCGCAAAGGCGGCGAGCGCGAAGCAGATGGCGCCGGCGAGCATCACGCGGCGCAGGCCGAAGTGATCGGCGAGCGCGGACATCGCGAGGCCGGCGAAGGGCATGGTTCCGAAAAAGGATAGGCTCGCGACTGCGGAGACGCGGCCGCGGATCGGATCGGGTGCGCGTTCCTGGACGACGATGTGCGAGGTGCCGAAGGTGGTCGCCAGACCGAGCGTCATCAGCGCAATGCCCAGCGTCGCGACGGCGAAGGTCGGCGCGAGCGCAAGCGTGGCGAGACCGAGGACGGCGGCGGTGGTGCCGCACTTGAGGAAGCGCGCGCGCTGGCCGTGCGGGAGAGCCATGAGCGAGAGCGCGCCGATGAATGAGCCGACGCCTGAGAACGCCATGAGCACGCCCATGTGCTCGGCGTCGAGCCCGAGCACGCTGCGCGCATAGACGGGCAGGGTGACGATGAAGAAGGGCGACGCGAAGCAACTCATCGCGGCCATGAGCAGGATCATCGCGCGTGTGGGCGGATCGTGGCGCACGAAGTCGAAGCCGGCGCGCATCGGTCCCTGGCGGCTTTCCTCTTCCTCGGCGGAGCCGAGAGCGCGCGGGCCGATGGTGAGGATGGCGCACATGAGCGCGGTGAAGCTGAGGGCATTGAGGTAGTAAGCGGTGGGCACGCCGAATTGCCCGACGAGCCAGCCGGCCAGCGCGGGACCGATCATGCGGGTGAAGTGGAAGGCGGCGCGGTCGATCGCGAGCGCGCGGGCGAGATCTCCTTTCGCGACGAGTTCGGGGACGAAGGCGGAGACGGCGGGCACTTCAAACGCGGCGATGAAACCGAGCGCAGTGGTGACTGCGTAGAGATGCCAGATGCGGATGGCGCCGGTCTGCGCGAGCCAGCCGATGAGCACGGCGAAGATGAGTTGTGCGACGAGCACTGCGAGGAGGATGCGGCGTTTGTCGAAGCGGTCGGCGAGCGAACCGGCGAACATCGAGAACAGCAGCGTGGGCACGCCGCCGGCGAACGTGAGCCAGCCGAGTGCGGTGGCTTCCGGCGTGAGCGTCGTGAGCAGCCAGCCTTGCGCGAACATCTGCATCCACGTGCCGATCATCGAGATCGACTCGCCGGCCATGTAGCGGGCGAATGGACCGCGGCGAAGGAGGCGGACGGAATCGGCGAGCGCGCCGGGCTTCTCCGTGCTCAAAGTTCGATCGCCTCGCCCGCCGGTGGGATGAGCACTTCGCACTCGGGCAGATCGGCGGAGAGCGCTTCGCGGAACCAGCCGGAGGCCTCGGCATCGCCGTGGACGAGCAGGATCTTTTTCGGGCGCACTTTGTTCGCGTAGGCGCGGAGGTTTTCGCGGGAGGCGTGGCCGCTGAAATCGAAGCGCTCAAGCCGGCAGTTGCGCGGTTGCGGAGGAACTGCGGCATCGAGTTGCACGAGTTCGCTGGGGGCGCTCTGGCGGAGGATGCCGCCGGGTGTTTGCGGATCGCAGTAGCCGACGAAGAAGATCGCGCTTTTCGGATTCTCCATCAGCCGCCGAGCGAAGGTGTTCGAGAGCGTGTGCTCGATCATCATGCCGCTCGAGAGGGCGTAGATGCGGCGTGATTTGAGCGGCTCGAATTCCGCGCTCTGGCCGGCGAGGACGTAGTGCGGGACTTCATCGGCCAGCCGCAGGCCGGGGTGCTGGCGGCGCGTCTGGCCGGCGAGGCGATCGTGGATTTCGGTGAGCTTGGCGCCGAGGCCGCTGATGTAGATCGGGCAGTCGCTGCGCAGCAATCCGTCCCGGTGAAACTCGTGAAACATCGCGAGCATCTCCTGCGTCTTGCCGAGCGCGAATGTGGGGATGAGCACCGCGCCGCCGGCGTCGAAGACTTCGCGCATGGCGGTGGCGAGGCGCTGCTCCTCGCCGGCGCGAGTGAAGCCCGGCTCAGTGGCGCGGTCGCCGCGTGTGGTCTCCATGATTAGCACATCGATGGGCTCGGCGGGGAAGGCTGCCGCCTTCGAGATCGTCTGGTCGTCGAACTGGACATCGCCGGTGTAAAAGATCATGCGGCCTTCTGCGCAGATGCGCACGCCGACGGAGCCGAGGATGTGGCCGGCGTCGAAGAATTCGAGCGAGATGGGGGATTCGCCGTGGGGTCCGAGGCGCTCGCCCGTGATGTCAAAGCGCGTCTCGAGCGGCACGGGTCTCCAGCGTTTCGTGGCGATGGTGGCTTCGCCGTGGGTGAAGAGCGGAACTTCCGCGGCGAGTTCCTCCTGCCTGCGCATCATCACGTTGACCGAGTTGTGAAGCATGACGTCGCCGAGCAGGCGGGTGGCTTCGGTCATGAAGACGGGCGCCTGCGGCTGGTGCCGCTGGAGCAGGGGAAGGCAGCCGATATGATCGTGGTGCGCGTGCGTGAGCACGGCGGCATCGACACTGCCGGGCGCGAGCCGGTCGAGCAGAGGCGTGCCGGCGCGGCCGTCGTGCTGGGGGTGAAGTCCGCAGTCGAGCACGAGGCGGTGGCCGGCGAGATCGAGTGCGTAGGAGTTCGCACCGATCTCGATGTCGCGGGTCAGTCGCGTGAAGGTCATCGGCGCTGGGGCAGGGGAATCAACGCGTTGGCGGGGCAGGCCGCGGGTCGAGGTTTGGGGACACGAGGCGATAGACGAGGAGGAAAAGAATCAGCCCAGCGGGGATGATCGCGGAGATCCACGTGCGGTGTGCGCCGAAAATGCCGAGCGCGAGCAGCACGTAGGCGGGCAGCGCTGCGCAGGCGAGGAAGGCGGTGAGTCCCCGGCTCCACCGCGGCACCCAGTAGCCGATGAAGGCGAGGAAACCGATGATGACGAGATCGCTCCACCACGGCGCCCGATGGATGAATGTGCGGCCTTGGATCGTCGCGATCGCTGCGGTGAACAGCTCGCCGCGCGATCCTGGCGTGCCGCGGGCGAGGCGGAGCGTGTTCGCTTCGCGATCGGTCCGCGCGAGCAGTAGAAAGCGACCGGCGAACAACTGCGTGGGCAGACGCGGATCGCTGGCGGCGTCGCGCTGCTCGGCGGCGAGCACGAGGTCGTCGAGGCTGCACTGGTCGCGTTCGGCGCCGAAATCGACACGCATCTCGCCCGTGGCATCGATCGGGATCGAGAGCCGGTCGCCGACCGCCACATGCGAACCGAGTGCGACGGTGACTTCTTCGATCGTCGCCTTTTCCCAAAGCAACACCGCCTGGAGCACGAAGGTGGGCACGATCTGCCCGCGGTAGCGCAGCACGAGCGGCACGCTGCGATGCCAGTTGTCGGGGCGCGGGAGGTTCGTGAATCCTGTCGCGCTCGAAAGGCGGAAATCCACGTCGGACTGCATCTCGATGCTCGCAAATTCCGGCACGCGGCTGATGTCGCCGGTCACGCGGCGCAGCATGGGCGTCGCTTCGAGTGGCGGCAGGATGTCCGGATCCTCCGGAAAGCCGAGTCGCGCACCGAGCAGCACTCGCGGCGACTTCAGCACCTGCTCGCGCAGGATCTGCGCATGCGGCGCGTTCTTGTCGCCCTTGCCCCAGGTGAAGCTCTCCTCGGTCGCGAGCACCTCGGGTCGGAAGGCGTTCGCGGATTGAAAGAAGAGCGCGAAATCCAGCGGCGACCACGGCCACGTATGTCCGCCGAGACTTGCGTCGTCGATGCGCACGAGCGTAATCCGCGGCGGCGGCTCCATGCGCTGCGCATTCATGGCCAGAAAATCCGCGAAGCCTTCCTCGACGCGCAGCATCGGATCGCGGGACGCCTCGCGCATGAGGAGCAGCCCCACGATGGCCGTGAGAAAGAAAAGCTGGGCGCCGGTGCGAAACATGGGCGCGGAGAAAAGGCCACAGCGCGAGTGCGCACAAACGGAAAGTGCACCAGCCGAAAGCGGGAGCCGCCAGGGAACCGCGACAGAGTGAGTCAGGCTACCGTTGCTACCTTCCGGTCCTGGCGGGGTTCGCAAGCCCACAATCCGCGGCCCCTGGCGGGTCGCGCACGATGCCCGGCGCTTGCGAGGCGACAAGGCATTTTCTCCTAAAAAATCCGAGTTCCTCCTTGCCAAGAAGAATCAGGCCCACTTAATCACCCGCCCCAACAACCAACCCGTGGCTCGACAAGCCATGTTCAGTCCCCTACACGCCTCAGTCACTAACCACCAACCATGGCCCGACTTTTCCTGATCCTCACCATCGTCATCGGCCTCGGCGCTGCATTCCTCGGCTACAAAGCGACGGAGCAGGCTAAGGCGCTGCAATCCGATCTCAGCAACACGAAGACGGATCGCGACAAGACGAAGGCCGACTTGAAAAAGACGCAGGGCGAACTTGCCGACACGAAGAAGAGCCTCGAAGAGGCCGAGGCCGCGAAAAAGAAGGCCGAGGACGATCTCACTTCGACCAAGGGGATGCTCGACACGGCGAAGGCGGACCTCGCGAAGGCGGAGACAGCAATGAAGGATGCCGAGCAGAAGCTCGGGGTGGCTCAAGCTGATCTCGATAAGATCAAGGCGCAGTTCGAGGGCATCAAACCCGAGGAACTCGCCGCCAAGGTTAAGGATCTGACCGAGAACAAGACGAAACTCGAAACCGAGCTCGCCGAAGCCAAGCAGGTGCAGGAGTCGCTCAAGAAAAAGGCGGACGACCTCGAAACGCAGTTCGCTGCGAAGGATCGCACGATTCAGGAATACAAGGTGGGATACGTCCGCAACGGACTCACTGGCAAGGTCCTCGCCTACAATCCCGGCTGGAATTTCGTCGTCCTCAATCTCGGCGACAAGTCGGGTCTCAAGTCCGGCGCGCAGATGGTCGTCACCCGGAGCGGCGCGATGATCGGAAAGGTGAAGGTCACCACGGTCGAGCCGAGCAGTGCGATCGCAGACGTTTTGCCTGGCACGATCGCCCGTGGCGAATCCGTGCAGCCGGGCGATACCGTCATCTTCCAGGGCGACCGCTGATTTTACCTGTGCTGGCTACCATGGGTCGCCTGTTCGCCTTTCTGATTCTTGCCTGTGGGGCTCTCGGCCTCGGAGGCTGTGCTTCGGACGGCGAGGAGGATCCGAACCGCGTGAGCACCATCCCGTGGAATCGCCCCGAGCGTTGGGAAAGTCAGGGACCGCTCGGTGGGATGATGAATACCGAAGGCAGTTACTAGCGGCTTTGGCGACGCTCGGTCGCCGGTCACAATGACGCCTCGCATCCTTGTCATTCGCGGCGGCGCGATCGGCGATTTCATCCTCACACTGCCGGCGCTTCGAGTCGTGCGAGAGGCTTTCCCGGCCGCGCACCTTGAGATCATCGGCTACCGCCACATCGCGGCACTCGCGGAAGGCCGCTACTACGCGGACGCCGTGCGTTCGATCGAATACGGACCGCTCGCCGGATTCTTTGCCCGTGGCGGCACGCTCGACGCGGAGTTGTGTGAGTATTTCGCCGGGTTCCAGCAGGTCGTCAGCTATCTGTTCGATCCCGACGGCATCTTCGAGACGAACCTGCGTCGTGCTGGCGTGAAGTGTTTCCTCTCCGCGCACGTCCGCATCGACGACAGCATCCACGCCGCGCACCAGCTCGCCCGCCCGCTGCAAAGCCTCGCGCTCTACCTTGATGACCCTGCGGCGACGATTTTTACGAGCGACGCGGACCGCACATTCGCGGACGGATTTTTGGGCGAGGAAAATGGTCCTATTCTCGCGCTCCATCCGGGCAGCGGAGGCGTGCGGAAAAATTGGCCGCTCGAACGCTGGCGTGAACTCATCGCGCAACTCATCGCACAGCCAGTGCGGCTGCTGGTCGTGGGTGGCGAAGCGGAGCACACCACGCTCGCAGAACTCGATGGCGCCTTTCCAGGACGCTTGCGCTTCGCCCGCGATCTGCCGCTGCCGCAGCTTGCTGCGCTTCTCGCGCGATGCTCGGGATTCGTCGGACACGACAGCGGAATCTCGCACCTCGCCGCGGCAGTGGGCACGCCGTCAGTATTGCTGTTCGGGCCGACCGATCCGCAGGTTTGGGCTCCGGCGAATCTCCGTGTTCGTGTGCTCGCTGCGCCGGGAGGTGATCTATCCCGGATCGAGCCGAGTGAGGTCGTCGCGGCGATCGCGCCGCTTTTGACGACCTAAGGATCGCTCTCCGGTTCCAGTTCGTGCAGCGCGCCGATCTGGCGGACTTCCGGCAGCCGCCACGCGACGAGCAACACCACGAGGATCACGCCGATCCCGCCGCCGACGACGGACCCCACCGCGCCGAAAAGCGCAGCCGTCAGCCCGCTCTCAAGCTGACCGATCTCGTTTGAGGAGTTGATGAAAACATTGTTCACGGCTCCCACACGGCCACGCATCGCGTCGGGCGTGAGCAGTTGGACCAAGGTGTGCCTCACCACGATGCTCACATTGTCGAGCGCGCCAGTCAGCGCGAGCGCGACGAAGGAAAGCACAAAGTTTTCCGACAAACCGAAGAGCACCGTCGCGACGCCGAAACCGATCACCGACCAGAGCAGCACCACGCCAGCGCGGCGCATCGGCGGCAGATGTGCGAGCGCAAATCCCATCACGAGCGCGCCCAGCGATGGCGCGGCGCGCAGGATGCCTAGCCCGCGTGCATCGACATGCAGGATCTCCTCTGCAAATACCGGCAGCAGCGCGGTCGCGCCACCGACCAGCACCGCGAAGAGATCCAGGGTGATCGCGCCGAGGATTTCCTTCGAGCGCCACACGAAGCGCAGGCCGCTCAGGAAGTCTGCTTCTTCGCGCGGCGCCTCGACGCGAGTGTGCCGGACTCCGGCGAGGCATGCGAAGAAGGCCAGCGCGCAGACCACGTCCAGCGCATACGCCGCCGGCACGCCGAAGCTCGCGATCACGATGCCTGCCGCGGCCGGCCCGAGCAGCGACGACATTTGAAACAGTGAGCTGTTCCATGTGATCGCATTGGTCAGCACCTCGCGCGGGATCAAGTTCGAGACGAACGCCCCGCGCGCCGCCCAGCCAAACGCGCGCGCGCAACTGTTCAGGAACAACGCGCCGAACATCAGCGGCACGGCTGGATCGTAGACAACGCCTTTTTCGCCAAAGGCTCGGGATGTCCACGCCAGCGCTGCGCTGAGTCGATCGAGCACCGGCCACGCGGGCACCGCGGCGTGATGCCGCGAGAGCAGGAAAAGCAGGAACGACCCGAGCCCCATCCCGAGTTGCGCGATCATCATGATGGTCTTTCGGTTTCCCCGATCCGCGAGGTGTCCGGCGGGGAGCGCGAAGAGGATCACCGGCAGCGCGCCGACCAAGCCCACGAGCCCGAGCGCCGTCGCCGAGTGCGTGCGCTGATACAGCTCGTAGCCAATCGCGACCGCCACCGCCGAGCGACCGAGCACCGAGATGAAATAGCCGAGCGCGTAGAGCCGATACGCCGGCACGCGAAACGCCGCGTAGGGATCACGAGCGGCGGAAGGCTGCGGGGCGGGCATCGACGGGCGCGGAGACTCGCCGCCTCGCGCTGCCGGCGCAAGCTCCCGGGCACGCGTTCCTGCTTGAGGAGGCGCGTCCTCCTGCGGTTCCATCGCGTCGCCATGCTCGAAGCCAACGCCACTCTCGATTCCGGCACCGCGCCGGCCGTGGATTGAACGCACCGTCCGCGCGCTCGCATCGATGGTGGCACGTGCTGCTCGCGCCGGGCCTTGTGCTGCTCATCGGCATGCTGCTGCTGTGGCGCGATCCGCAGTGCTTTTGGGTATGCGACAACCAACTCTGGTTCGCGCCGATCTTCGAGGACATCGCGCGGGCGTGGCGCGGCGGTGAATGGCCGATCCTCACGCATTGCTCGTGGGCGACCGGTAATCTCGCGGGCGAATATCAGTGCGGCACTTTCTCGCTCTTCGCGAATCTCGCCGTGCTGCTCGCGTGGAATCTGCCGCTGAGCATCCCAGGGAATGCGGCCGCGCTTTCGCTGATCCACCTCGCCGTGCTGGCCGCGGGCGTCTTCCTGCTCGCTCGTCGTCGCGGGCTCCACGTGCCGGGCGCGGTTCTCGCGGCGCTGATCGCGTCGTGCAACGGCTGGATGCTCGGCTGGGCCGCGTCGGATTGGTTCTCGTCGCTCGCGGGTTTTGTGTGGGTGCCGTGGGTGTGGTGGGCGCTGCTCGGCGCGGCGGAGAATCGTTCGCCATGGAGGCGATGGGTCGTGCCGGCGATATGCTTCTATCTTCTCCTCGCTGCCGGGAATCCCTTCTCCGTGCTCATGGGCGCGATCGTCGGCGCGTGGCTGGGCGTGCGCTGGCTGTGCGCGCGCCAATGGTCCGGCATCGCCGTGCTCGCGGTGGCGTGGTGCGGCGGGCTGGGACTCTCGGCGCCCGCATGGCTGGCCTTGATCGAGTTCATGCAAGGCTCGGCGCGCGAGGAATGGGGAGGGATGATTCAGCGCGCGTGGATCGTCCCGTGGCAGGCGTGGCTCGGCTTGATCCTCCCGTCGTGCGTCACGCCGTGGCTCGACTTCAACTACAAGCCGTCGCCCCACGTCTTCGTGGAAATGTCGGGCGCGCTCGTGCCGGTGGCCGCTTTGCTCGTGGGCGCTGGGATGATGCGCGGGCGTCTGCTCTCGCGATGGCGCGCGGAGTTTGTGCTCCTCGCCATCGCCATCGCGCTTTCGATGCTGCCGGGGATCTGGTCATTCCGATGGAGCTTCCGGTGGCTTCCCCTCGTGCATCTCACGCTGGCGCTCCTCGGTGCCGCGGTGCTGCAAGAGCTTCCACGTCGCGCCGTCGCGGCGTGGGCGCTGGCATCTGTGCTCGCCGCGTGGGCGCTCACGACCGCGACCGGGATGAACGCGAGCTACGAGTTCGCCGCAGTCTCCAGCTTGCTCGTCGCGCTGTGGTGGGCTGCCGAGACGTGGGCGCCTCGTGCGTGGTGGCCAGTGGTGCTCACCGGCGCGGGTGTGCTGGCCACGAGTGGGATGCTGCCGATGGCGCAGCACGTGTCCCGGCATCGCTTTGAGGAAAGCCTGCGCCGGCCCGAGCCGTTGGATCCGACCCGGCTTTATCTCGGTCTCCACGGCTTCGTGGAGGTCATCGATCGCGTCTCAGGCGAGCCCGGCTTTGGCGCCGTGCGCCGGCCATGCAACACGCCGATGCACGCCGACCTGCGCTTTCTCAACGGCTACTCCGGCTTCAGCGCCGCGGGCCTGCCGCGACTCTTCGAAATGCACGGCGGACTCACATGGGAAACCGCCGTGGACCTGACCTCTCCCGGGAAAGCCTGGCTCCTCGATCTCCTCGGCGTGGACGGCCTCGTCATCGCCCCGCGCTACGCCTCGATCGCGCGCCAGCTCGGCCCCGAGTGGCAGCTTGTCCACGAGTCACCCGAGGGGCGCGTCTTCCACTGCAAGGTCCGCCGCGCTGCGGTGGCAAAGCCGGTGGTCGTAGCCCCCGATCAACCGCGCCTCGTGCTCGGCCAGCCGCCGCTCCGTGTGCTGCGCGCCGGCCGGCAGGTCGTCGAGGTCGCGGTCGAAGTCGATCCGCGGCCCGTGTGGCTCGCCTTTCCGCGACCGTGGTATCCCGGCTACGAGGCCACGCTCGATGGCAAGCCGCTGCCGGTGCGCGCGTATCAAGGCATGGTGCCCGTGGTGGAATTGCCGCCGCGCACGGAGGGCGTCGTCCGCCTGCGCTACCGGCCCGTGTTCCTTCGCATCGGCGTGCCGGTTTCGCTCACGACCGCCAGCGCGCTTCTCGCAGCCGGTTTCATCCTGTCGCGTCGATCTTCAGCGAAACGCCCGATCGCTCAGCCCACGTAGAGGCTGTTGGGCTGCGCGGCGAAAGGCCTGGTGTCGAACAGCGATGCGAAGTTCGCACCGTTGAACGCCTTCACGAGGTTGTCCCCCCGGCGGCCCTTCGACGTGATGATGTCGGCGATGCCGTCGGCATTGATGTCCAGCGCCGTCACGCGCACGCCGCGCAGCGGGCTGCCGCCGTAGGTGTCGAAGGTCCTCGGCGATTCGCCCTCGATCCCCTGGAGGTAAGTGCGCACGTGCGGCGCGCCTGCACCGGCACCGACGATGATGTCCGCGACGCCATCCGCGTTGAGATCGCCCGCGGCCACATACACACCGCCGCGGTAGCCCTTGCCGAAGGCGCGGAACTGATGGCCTTCGCCATCGACGGGCAGCCCGCTCATCGCGTCGAAAACGCGCACGCTCGAACCCACGCCCGTGCCGACGATAATGTCCGCGAGCCCGTCGCCATTCACGTCGCCCGCCGCGACGCGCACGCCGCCCGTGCCCTTGCCGAATGCGCGGAAGCTGCTCAGCAGCGAGCCGTCCGCGCCGGAGAAAACCTTCACGCGGTTTTGGCTGCCCGCGCTAGTCGAGACGATCACGTCCGCAAATCCATCGCCATTGACATCGCCCGCCGCGACGAAGACGCCGCCGCGATACGACGTCCCAAACGCCGCGAGATCGCCGAGCACGCCGGGCACCGGCGCAAAGGTGCCGCCATCGAACACGCGCACCTTGCCCCGCCCGCCGAGGCCCGCACCGGCGATAAAGTCGTCCACGCCATCGCCGGTCACGTCGCCCACCGCCACGCGCACGCCGCCTTTGTAGCCGGGCGCGAACGCATCGATCGTCAGCCCCTGCGTGGCTGCGAGCGGCGCGGCGGTGAAGATGGTGAACGAGTTCCCGCTGCCTTCGCCCACGGCGAAGGTGTGATGGTCTTCGTCGATGATCGTGCCCGTGCCCGTGCCGTCGCTGATGCCTGCGCTGGTCGCGTTTCTGAGCACGACGCTGAAGCGCTCGACTGGCTCGCTCGCGGTGTCGCCGTTGATCGTGATCGAGATCGTCGTCGTCAGCGTGTTCGCGAGGAAGGTCGCCACCCCGCCGCTGACCGCCGCGTAATCCACACCCGCCGTCGCCGAGCGCGCGTCACTGCTGAAGGCGGCGGTGTCGAAATTCACCGTCACCACGCCCGGGACCGTCTGGTCGAGCGTGAGCGTGAAGACGATCTGCTTCGTCCCGCTCGCACCTTCCACGATCGCCGCATCGCCGATGCTGATGAAGGCCGGCGGGATCACCGTGACCGGGGCGGAAACTTCCGAAGTGCCTTCGACCGCGAGATCGCTCGTCGTCGCGACGATCTGCTCGCCCGCGCCGACGCCGCTGAGCGTCGCCGTGAACGGAACTGCCGTGCCCGCGACCGAGACGACATCGAGCGTCCCGAGGAACGCGCCCGTGGAGGCGAGGAAGAATTCTACGCGCACCGTGCCGTTCACGTCCGTCGTCACGCTGCCGTTTACCGTCGTGCTCGAGCCGCCGAACGCCGCACCGGCGAGCATCGGGAAGTTGATGAAACCGTTCGCACCGATGTCGTTGTCGGTCGCGTCGTTCGCCGTCGCGCCGTCGTTGCCGAGGTCGATGCTGAGCCCACCGTTGGCGGAGATGCGGTTGCCGATGATCTTAATCCCGAGCGTGCCCGCGCCTTCGACCTGCACACCGTTGCCGGTGTTGTGGGCGATTACGTTTCCGTCGGTCGCGCCGGTGCCGCCGATGGTGTTGGTGACCGCGTCATTGCCGATGCGCACGCCCGTCGCGTTCGGCAGGCTCGCACCCGTCGCGTTCGTGCCGATGAAGTTGCCCGCGATCACGTTCAAGCTGCCGCCGTTTGCATCAATGAAGACGCCCTCCGCCGTGTTCCCTGCAATGGTGTTGCCGACCACGAAGTTCGAGGACGTGCCGAGGGTGAAGTGGACGCCCTTCGCATTCGGCAGCGCTGCTGTGCCGGTCGCGTTGGTGCCGATGAAATTCCCGGTGATGTCGTTCCCGAACATCCCGCCGCCGACGACCAGCACACCCGCGCCGCTGTTGCCGGAGATCACGTTCGCCGCGCCGGGGGCGCTGCCGCCGATCGTGTTCATGTCCGCGCCGTTGAGCAGCACACCCACGCCGGTGTTCGCCAGCGCAGCGGTGCCTGCGGCGTTCGTCCCGATGAAATTGCCCGTCAGCGTATTCAGACTCGCGCCATTGGTCAGTTCCACGCCATTACCCGTGTTGCCGGAGATGAGGTTGCTGGTGAGCGAGGTGTTGGCCGAGAAATCGATCCGCACGCCGCCCGCCCCATTGCCGCGCGCGAGCGCGCCGCTCTGGTCGGTGCCGATGCGGTTGCCTTGCACGAGTGTGTTGTCGCCGGGGACGAAAATGCCAGCGCCCCCGTTGGCCGAGATCACGTTCCCGTCGGTCGCGCCCGGCCCGCCGATGATCGTGCGATCGGGGCCGTCGCCGCCACCGATACCAGGTCCGCCATTGCCGAGCGCGGTGATCCCATCCGCAGCGAGGCCGATGAAGTTGCCACGCACAATGTTATCGAGGCAGCCGCCTGCGAGGTCGATGCCGACGTTCGCATTGCCCGAAATCACATTGCGCTCCGCCGGCGTGCTCCCGCCGATCGTGTTGTTCGACGAGTTTTGCAGATGGATTCCCGTCCCATTTCCCGCCGCCGCCGCGCCGGTGCTCGTGGTGCCGATCCAGTTGCCCACGATCGTATTCCCGTCGCTCTCGACGTAGATGCCCGCGCCACCCTGCGGCTCGAAGCCACCGATGATGAGCCCGCGCACCGTGCTGCCGCCGCTCGCCCCGACTAGCGAGAGGCCATTGAGGAAGCCGCCGTCGCTGTTGTAGGCGAGCTCGATGAGCAGCACCGCATCGCTGCCCGTGGCCAGCGTGTTCGCGTTCGCGCCGGGCTGCGAATAGCCGTCGATGAAGACCGCATCCGTGATGTCCGGCAGTGAATTGCTGAGCAAGATCGTCTGCACGCTGCTGCCCGGGATGGCGAAGGTAATCGTATCGAGCCCCGGCGTGACATTCGCCGAGAGGATCGCTTCGCGCAGCGAGACCACGCCGTCGCCGGCATTCACGACATCGAGCGCGGTCGTGACCAAGAATGGCGAGCCCGCCACCGCGGTGCTCAACACGAGATCGCTCAGCCCGTAGTTCGCGCTGAGGATCGACGGCTTGTTGACCGTCGCGAAAGTGCCCGCGCGCGATGTGGAGGTCAGCACCATGAAACTCGCCGGCGCCGTCACGACGTAGGGCATAACTTCGCTGACGTTCAGCGTGCCATCGAGCGTCATCGTGCCGCCCACGCTGAGCACGTCGAATTGCCCCGCGCCGGGTCCGGTGAGATCGATCGCGAGCGTGCCGCCCGCCGTCTGCGCGTAGCCGCCGGTGATCGTGAGTGTGCCCACCGCGCCCGCGCCGCCGGGCTGCACGGTGCCGGAGTTCGAGACGCCGCCGCCGATCGTGCCAGTGCCGGCGAGGGTCGCGCCGCTGGCGACGGTCATGTCCGTCGCTGCGCCGCCGTCGGCGAGCGAGCCGTTCACGTTGAGCGTGCCCGCGTTCACGTTCGTCGTGCCGGTGTAGGTGTTCGCGGCGGTGAGCGTGAGCGTGCCCGTGCCGAGTTTCGTCAAGCCGCCGGTGCCGGTGAGCGGGCCGGATTGCGTGATCGCGCCGGCGCTTTGCACCGAGAGGAGCGTCGAAGCGTTCGTCGCGCCGAGAGCGAAGCCGCCGTCGTCGCGCAGCGAGACCGTCGCGCCGCTGGTGATGCTGACCGTCGCGAGCGCGTTGCCCGCGTTGGTGAGCGTGATGTTGTTCGCCGCGCCCGCTGCGAGTGTCGCGGTGCCGGGAACGGTGATCGCGCCGCTGAGGTTGATCGCGCCATTCGCGGTGACGCCGAGATTTTTCCCCGCCGCGAGCGTGAGCGCGAATGTGCCCGTCACGCCCGCGCCGGTCGTGAGCGAGAGATTGTTCGCGTGCGTGATCGCCGTGCCGATCGTGATCGCTCCGCTGCTGCCATCGCCGATCTGCAACGTGCCCGCGGTGATGCCGTCTAGCTCGGGATCGGAGAGCGCAAGTGTGGCGGTGATGCCCCCGAGGCCGATCGTCGTGCCCGCCGTGGTCGGGAGAATGGTGACGTTGCCAGTCGTCCGGATGCTGTGGCTGGAGAGAAAGACGCTGTTCGCGTTGAACACGATATTGCCCGTGTAGGCGTTCGTGCCGTCGAAGCCGACGACGTTGCTGCCGCCAATCGCGTGAAAGGACTCGGAACTCGAGCCGGCCCCGCTGATCGTGTTGAACGTGATCGCGCCTGATCCCGCGACGGTGACCGAGCCTCCGACAAGGTCCACGCCGTAGTTCCCATCCGACCCGGCTGCGCTGCCCGTCCCCGTGACCGTGATGGTGCCCGCGCCGGTCGTGCGAGTGACGCCTGCGATGAGCACGCCGCGATTGCCCACATCCGCTCCCGCGCCGGTGCCGATGAAATTGATGGATCCGCCCGCGGTGCTCTCCACCAAGCCGCCATCCACCATCACTCCGGTGTTGAAACCGCTGGGGCCATTCGCGGCCGTGCCGATGAGAGTGAGCGAGCCCGTGCTCGTGGTGACCGAACCCCGAATGTTGATGCCGTCGGCACGGACGGGCGCCGTGTCGCGACCGTGGGCGCGGATGAAAACATTGCCCGCGCCGGAATTGATCGCGCCTCCGGAGGAAATCAGGACGCCAAAATCCAGCGCGCCGCCGCTGACCAACCCGCCCGTCGGCAGCGTGCCCGGCGAGGCGCCGCCGCCGATCGTCACATCGCCGCCGTTCGTCGTGAGCACGGAGCCCGCGCCGATGAAAACGCCGCCGCCCGTGCTGGCATCGCTGTCCGCGTTGAGCGTCAGCGCCAGCGCGCCCGCGCTGACCGTGAGGTCGGCGGAATTCTCGAAGCGCACATCGCCCGCGGATTTTAAGATCGCCGTCGCATTGCCGCCGGTCGCCTTGGTCAGCGAGCCTTGCACCAAAATCGGCTGGTCTGCGCCGGTCGCGGTGAGGCTCAAATTACCGCCGAATCCGATCGCGCCCGTGACGCCGATCGTGCTCGCGGTGGCCGCAAAATTCTTGCCGGCTCCGAGCGTCACCGCGCCGGCGAAAGTGAGCGCGCCGAGCGGATTCGCCGCCGAGCCGAGGGTGAGGCCGGCGTCGAAATCCGGCAGCGCGTTGACCGCGAGCGTGTCGGCGGCGTTGCCGCGGTTGATCGTGAGCGTGCCGCTCGGGTTCGCGAAGTCGGTCTGCACAAACGTCGCGCCGCTCAAGCGCGAGAGCGTGTTTGCGGTGGTGCCGTCGTCGCCGAGCGTCGCGGTGCTCGCGGCGGCGGGCAGGTTGAAAGTCACGTCGGTCGAGCCGCCGGAGTTGGCGGTAAACTCCAAGCCGGTGTAGCTCACCGTGCCGAAGCTGCTCATCGCCACGCTGCCGTCGGTCGCGTTCGTGAAGCTGTAAGTCACCGCGCCCTGCGCGCCGCCGGTGATCACGAGCCTGTCTCCGCTCCCGCCATTCAGGCCGCCCGCGTAGCTCAGCCCACCCGCGACGATGAAGTCGCCGCCCCCCAGCGCCAGCGTGAGCGTGTCGTCGCCCGCGAGCGCGTTGACTTGAATGTTTCCGGTGATCGAAATCAGCGGCACCTCGACGGTGTTCGGGTCGATCTGCGTCGCGCCCGCGCCTGCGCCGAGCCGGTTGCCCGGATCGCTCACGCGCACGTTCGCGCCGACGAGCGTGATCGTCAGCGCGTCGTTGCTCGTGCCGCCGTTGATGTCGGTGACGACGAGACTACCGCCGGAAAGCGACACATCGGTTTCATTCGCGCCCGCCACCGTGAGCACAAGCCCCGTCGCATCCGCCGCCTGCGAGAGCCCCGCCGTCGCGCCGCTGAGCGAGGCGAACGTGCCGGGATTGTTCGCCGATTGCACAACGCGGAAAGTATTGCCGCCCGCGGGCGTGAAGCCGCTGATGTGCGCGAGATTCAGCGTCCCGCCGAGCGTCGCGTTGCCGGTCACATTCAGCGCGTCGAATTGCGCCGCGCCCGTCCCGCCCAGCTCCGCCGCGAGCACGCCCGTGCCGCTCTGCGTGTAGTCGCCGCTGATCGTGATCGTCCCCGCCGCTAGCGTGCCGCCGGGGCGGATCGTCGCGCCGGAGTTGTTCACGCCCGCGCCGACCGGGCCGCTGCCGGTGAGCTGCCCGCCTTGCAGCGCGAGCGGGATGGTCGAAACGATCGTGCCCGCGCCGAGCTGCGTGTCGCCCGCGGTCTGCGTGTAGCCGTTGGCGAAGACCATCGTGCCCGCCTGCGGCTGCACGATGCCCGCGTTCGTCACCGCCATTTGCCAGATCGTCGCGCCCGCGCCCGCGGACTTGCGCAGCGTGCCCGTCGCGGAGTTCGCGAAGGTTCCGCCGCCCGAGCCGCTCACGAAGGTGAAGTCGCTCTGCACGACGAAGACCGCGTTGTTCGTGATCGCCGCTCCGTTGAGCAGCGTGAAGTTGCCGGTCGGACTCGCGAACGTGTCTCCGTTGAGCGTGAGCGCGCGCGTATCGAGCGTCTTTGCCACCGTGCCGGTGATACTGAGGATACCACCAGCATTGATCCGCGTGACACCGCTGCCGCTCATCGTGCCGTCCCTCCAGAAGAGCGCATCATTCACCTCGAGCGTGCCGCTGCCCTGCACGGCGCTGCCGGTCTGGAGTTCCGTCGGGCCATCGAGCGTCACAGTGCCCGTGACGACGAGCGGCGACGCGACCTGCACGAGGGTAAAACTGCCGATGGTGGCGCCGTCATTGAGTGCATACGGTGTGGTGTTGAAAAAGAAGCCCCCGCCCCCCACAGCGGTGAACGCGCCGCTCGAAGCGCCTCCGCCCCCGAGGCGCATCACGCCATCCTGCACATCGAGCGTGCCGGTGTTGTTGAAGGGAATCTGGATGCTGGGCTGCCCACTGGTCGTTTTTAGCATCGTGCCTGCATTCAAAAACGACGACGGTGTGCCCGCCCCGTCGAAGTCGATGATGGTCGCGCCGGACTGAATGTCGAAGATGCCGACCGCTTCATTCCGCAGCACGCCGCTATTGGCGATGATGAGGCCATTGACCCACGAGCCCGCGCCCGCATTGCTCACCGTGCGCCCGCTGAGGGTGAGGACGCCGCCCTCGATGGCGAGCGAGCCGCCCGCGAGCACGTTCGTCGCACCCGTGCCGGACTGCGCGCCGCCATTCCACACGAAGCTGCCGTTGACGGTGAGATTCGCAGCGCCGCCCAGCGTGCCGTTGCTCTGCTGGAAAGTGCCGACGCTCGCATTGCCCGTGAGGTTGATCGTCGAGGCGATGTTCAGCACCGCCGTGTCCGCCGCGCCGGGAACGCCGCTATCGAGATCCCAGTTCAGCGGGTTGAACCAATCGCCGGTGCCCGCGGTGTTATCCCACACGTAGGTCAGCGCCGTGGCCGTGAGCACGAGCCCGGTCGCATCCGCCGCCTGCGAGATGCCTGCGGTCGCACCGGTGAGCGTGGTGAAGGTCGTCGGATTCCCCGCCGACTGCACGACGCGGAAGGTATTCCCCGCCGCCGGCGTGAAGCCCAAAATGTTCGCGATGTTCAGCGTGCCATCGACCGTCGTCCCCGAGCCTGTGGCGAGCACATCGAACTGCCCCGCGCCCGTCCCGCCCAACTCCGCCGCGAGCGTCCCGCCCGCGCCCTGCGTATAAGCGCCCGTGATCGTCAGCGTCCCCGCCGCGCCCGTGCCGCCGGGCCGCACCGTGCCGCTCGTATTCGTGAGGCTGCCGGTGATCGTGCCGATGCCGGTGATGATGCCTTCCTGCCCAGGCAGCGCGGATGAGGTGAGTTCGATCACGCCAGCAGCGGTGAGTCCGCCGCCTTGCAGCTTCGTCGTGCCGAGGAGGAAAGACGGATCGGTCGTTTGCAGCGTGCCCGCATTCAGCTCGAGCAGCCCGCTCGCGCTGAACTCGACGCCTGCGCCGAAGGTCGTCGTGCTCGCGTCCGTCTTGCGTAGGATGCCGTCGGTCGTGCCGTCGCCGACGCTGGCAAAGAACGCACCGCTGATCGCACCGCTGTGGGTGAAGTCGCCCGTGCTCGCGAACTCCATCGTGCCGTAATTGTAGTAGCCCGAATCGTCCACGAGATCGATCGCGCCGGTGGCCGTGTGCGTCGTCGTGCCGTAGCCGTAAAAAGTGCCGCGCAGCGAGCGGTTCGCCGCGCCGCTCACAGTCGTCGTTCCGTAGAACTGAAGACCAGCCGTCGTCGAACTCGCGTTCACATTCCCGCCGGACCACGTCGCCGCGCCGAACGCGACGAGATCGTCGCCGCTCTGGCTCGCGAGCGTGCCGCCGGTGAACTCGAACGTCACCGCCGCGTCGGTCGCAAATTGATCCGACACGAGATCGAGCGTGCCGCCGCTCAGGCGGACTGTGCCGCCCCCGTTCACATAGATCTGGCGATTTGCGATCGAGAGCGTGCCGCCCGCGATTTCCAACATCGCGCCGGCGGAGACATTCGGGTCCGTCCCATCCCACGTGCCGCCGCCGAGCAGGCGCAGCGTGCCGGTCTGCACCGCGAGATCGATCGGGCTGCCGGAGCCGTCGATGTGATTCAACGCCACGCCGATGTCCGAGACGCCCGCGCCGCTGATTTTTTGCAACAGGGCGCCCACGCCGATGGTGAAGACATTCGGTCCCGCGCCGCTGGAGAGTAGATCGCCATCGCCGTCGATCTGCCACGTCGCGTTGTTCGCGACGCTCGCGCCATTGGCCAGCGTGAGCGAAGTCGCGCCCGTCTGCGTGACGGTGCCGCCGCTGACGAGCGAGCGCCCGTCGAGCGTGGGCGTGCCGCCGCCGAGTGTCGCCGTGGCGCCCGCGTTCAGCGTTGTGCTGCCCGCGCCGCTCATGGTCCCGCCATTCCAAACGAAGCTGGAGAGCACCGTGAAGTTCACCCCCGCGCCGCTCGTCAGCGTGCCCGCGCTTTGCTGGAACGTGCCGACGCTCGCAGCGCCCGTGAGATTGATCGTCGAGCCGATGTTCAGGATCGCGGTGTCGCCGGCGGTGGGCACGGCGTTGATGTCCCAATTCGCGCCGGTGAACCAGTCGCTCGACGATGAGCCATCCCACGTGAAGGTGGCCGCTGCGCGCACGAGTTGCGCTTGCGTGGCGGTGTAGTTCGCCGTCAGCGCGCCCGCGCCGGTGACGGTGCCGAACGTGCCGCTGCGCGTGCCGGCGGTGACGACGTTGAATGTGTTGCCGATGACCGGCGTGAATCCGCTGAGGAAGCTGACGGCGAGCGTGCTGCCGAGTGTGGCCGTGCCGCCGACGCTGAGCACGTCGAATTGCCCCGCACCCGTCCCGCCCAGTTCCACCGCGAGCGTCCCGCCCGCGCCCTGCGTGTAAGCACCCGTGATTGTCAGCGTCCCCGCCGCGCCGGTCCCGCCGGGCCGCACTGTCGCGCCCGTGTTGTTCACGCTGCCGGTGATTGTGCCGGTGCCGCGCAGCTCCCCGCCTTGGAAGGCGAACGTGATGCCGCCGCCGAGATTGCCACCCGAAAGCACCACGGTGCCGCTGGTCTGCGTAAAGTTCGAAGCGAAGTTCAGCGCACCCGCGTTCACGCTCACGGTGCCGGAGTTGTTGAAGGTGACGATATTTCCGCCACCCAGCGTGGTCGTGCCCGTGCCCGCGCTCTTGGTGAAGGTGCCGGCGTTGTTGATCATGCCGGCTCCCGCCCCCGCGTTCACCGTGCCGTCGAAGTCGGTGGTCAGCGTGGCATTGG